>JBDZUK010000092.1:0-10395 GCA_040255165.1 Nitrospiraceae bacterium
AAGCTGCCGGCGGAAGGCCGCGCGCTGCTCCCTGCGGCCGCGCGCCCCGCGCCGCGCAAAGTGCGGGCCAAGAAACGGGCGTGACATGTTTCGACTGCTCCTGACCATCTTCCTCGTCAGCGCCGGCGTCTTCGTCTACAGCTACTTTCGCGAGCTGAATCCGGGGACCATCTCGGTGCGCACAAGCCCGTCGGTGGAATTTGATCTGAACCCCGTGACCCTCGTGCTCTTCTCGATGGCGGTCGGCGCCGTCCTCGTCGCACTGCTGGTCGGGGTCAAAGAAACCGCCCACGTCATCGTCACGTGGCGCAGCAATCGCCTGATCCGGCGCAAGGAGAAAGTGGACGCGCTTCACCGGGAAGGCACTCACGCGTTCATGTCGAAACGCACCGCCGAAGCCATCGGGCTTTTCGAAAAAGCGTTGGCGATGGACCCGAACCGGACCGATTCTCTTCTATGGCTGGGCAACATCTATCGCTCCGAGGCGAACTACGCGGAGGCGATTCGCCTCCACCAGCACGCCCATCGCATCGACGACCGCAACATCGAAGTGCTCCTGGAACTGGCCCGGGATCTGGAGGGTGCCAAACGGTACGAGGACTCACTCGAAGGCCTGCACAAAATTCTCACGATCGAGCCGGATAATTTGACGGCCCTCATACGCAAGCGGGATTTGCTGCTTCGGCTGGAAAAGTGGAGCGACGCACTGGAAATCCAACATCGCCTATTGAAAGCGAAGCTGCCCGATCCGGAACGGCGGGCGGAGGCCAATTTGTTGGTGGGTTGCATGTACGAAGTCGGCCGGCAATTGTTGGAGCGGGGGCATCCCGACAAAGCGCGGCGATACTTCCGCGGGGCCATCAAGAAAGACCGGGGATTTTTGCCGGCTTATATCGGACTCGGAGAAATTCTCATCCGGGAGGCCAAGACCAAACAGGCCGTCGAGATCCTCAAGAAGGTCTACGCGAAGACCAAGAGCATCATCATTCTTCATCGCCTCGAAGAGCTCTATTTGGAGCTGGGCGAGCCGAGCGAAATCATCCGCGTCTATCAAGAGGCGGTCCAGCAGGATCCTCACAATCCCGTGCTCCAGTTCTATCTCGGCAAACTGTACTACCGTTTGGAGATGGTGGACGAAGCGTTCGACGTCCTGTCCACCATTGAAGGTCCCCAGGATCAATTGGTGGACTATCACAAGATCATGGCCAATTTATTTCTGCGCAAGCAGCACATGCAGCAAGCCGTCATCGAGCTGAAGAAGGCCTTGGGATTTAAGAAACGCGTCATCGTGCCCTACCTCTGCACCCATTGCCAGCTGGAATCCAGGGAATGGTCCGGACGCTGTCGGCGGTGTGGTCAGTGGAACACGTTCGTGGCCCTCCCATGGCTCGAATCCCGCCAGTCATCCGCAGATCACGACGACGGTCTGCCCTCGGTACGCGCCATTCCCTATCAAGGGATTGCTTCTCCCTTCGAAACCGTGTAGTTTTTCGCCGGTTGCTCACTGACCCGCTCCCGGAACTCCAACCATTACGACGATGCCGTAGATTTGTTAGGAGATTGAGCATGACCCGCTTCCAGACCTATGCCGACCAAGCCCTCCTCGATGAACCGCTCTCGCGGGAAGACTGTTTGCGCGTGCTCGACACACCGGACGAGGACGTGCTTGGCCTGCTGGACGCCGCCTTCCAAGTGCGTCGCCGGTATTTCGGCAACACCGTCCGTCTCCAGATGCTTCAGAATGCCAAGAGCGGCGCCTGTCAGGAAGATTGTCACTACTGTTCGCAATCGGCGGTGTCCAACGCCCCGATCGAACGCTATAACCTCTTGCCGCAACGGAACATGATCGAAGGTGCGCGCCGTGCCGCGGCCTCGAAGGCGCAGCGCTACTGCATCGTGATCAGCGGCCGGAGTCCGTTGGACCGCGAGATCGACGAGATCGCCGGAGCCGTTCGGTCCATTAAGAAAGAGATCCCGATCCAAATATGCTGCTCACTCGGCTTGATGAACGAGCAGCAGGCCAAACGGCTGAAAGCCGCCGGCGTGGACCGGGTGAACCACAACCTGAACACCAGCGAGGCCTATCACGCTTCCATCTGCACCACCCATACGTTCCGGGATCGCCTGGCAACGATCAGCAACGCGCGAGCGGCTGGGCTGGAGATTTGTTCCGGAGGGATCGTCGGCATGGGAGAAAAGGACGACGATATCGTCGACCTGGCCATGGCGCTGCGCGAAGTCAGGCCGGATTCCATTCCCCTGAACACCCTGCACCCGGTCGCAGGCACTCCGCTCGAGCATTGCGACGATCTAACTCCGCAGCGGTGCCTCAAAGTGCTCTGCCTCTTCCGCTTTCTGCACCCCCGGACCGAAATCCGCATCGCGGGCGGCCGTGAGCACAACCTCCGCAGCCTCCAGCCACTGGCCCTCTATCCGGCCGATTCCGTCTTCGTGAACGGCTACTTGACGACCCCGGGCGCCCCCGCGCCGGAAGTGTGGGGCATGATCGAAGACTTGGGCTTCAAGATTGAAGTCGATCACCGTTCGTCTCATTCCTCTCTTAATCCCTCGATTACCGGCTGACGAGCCGCCCAGCGCGCAGGAAAGTAGCCGGCAATCAGTGTCGCGGCCGCCGCGAGAACGACTGCTTGGAGCAGCGCGTCGATCGGCACGTTGAGCTGAATCGTCCAGCCGAATGATTGTTTATTGATCACTTTGATGAGCAACAGGGAGAGCAGTCCCCCGCCCGCGAGCCCCAAGACAATTCCAACGACCCCCAAGTACGCGGCTTCCCAGAGCACGAGTTGCTCGATCTGGTGTGGGCTCCCGCCGATCGCCCGCAGGGTGCCGAACTCGCGTCGCCTTTCCAGCACCGAGGTGACCAACGTATTGACGATGCCCAGCATGGCGATCACCACGGCGATGGCTTCCAGCACATAGGTCAGCAAAAACGTCCGGTCGAAGATGTCCAAAATTTCTTTGCGCAGCTCGGCATTACTGATCATGACCGGTGGGACGGCTTGGCGATCGGCGATCGCCAGCCTGGCCGCGATGGCTTGCCTCACCTCGTCCACCTCCGCTCCGGGGACCAGATACAGTGGATAGACTGTCACCCGATCGTCATGCCACAGCGACTGATACAGCGATCGGTCCATGACGAGCTTTCCTCCGTCGGTTGCATAATCGTAGAACACCGCAACAATGGGAAATGTGCGGATCCCGTCGGGCGTCATGATGTCCAGCGACTGATCCTCGCGCACACCCAGCCGGTCTGCCAGGATTTCGGAGATGAGCACGCCGCCGACATCCGCCGCTCGACGCAAGTGCTCGGTCGATTCCCCTTCCCGCACGAGATACCGGCTTCGCTTGGCGTGCAGCCGAAGGTCACGGGCCACAATGGCGACCTGCCGACCGCCGACGTCCAATCGCACGTCGCGATAGGTGTCGACTTCCGCCACTCCGGGTACAGCCGAGAGCACGGAAAGCCACGAGGGCGGCAGCGATCGACCGACGCTGCCGGGGTCCGTGCCGCTCAACCAAGTCGACGGCGCCACGACCACATCCGCGACGACCGTATCGTTGATCCAAAGTTCGACCGTATGGCGGAAACTACGGACCATGATGACGACGCCGATCATGATGGACAGGCCCACCATGAGAGCGGACACAGTGACGCCGTTCCGTCCAGGATTCCTGGTCGCGTGCTCGATCGCCATTCCGCCCATCACTCCCCGCATACCACCCGCATCCGCCCCGCGCGCCCGCCGGCCGGCTCGGCTGAACCAGGTCAGACAGAAAGGCGCGAGACAGGACAACCCCGCCAGCAGGCATAATGTGGCGACATAGCCGAAGAGGGGAAGACCGGCGACCGGCCTTCCCAGCGCAAAGAGCCCCGCGGCGCAGCACAGCAAGACGCCGGCCCACGCCAAAGGACCCACGCGGAGTCGACGCACCGCTTCATAATCACCCGGAGCCAACGCGCGCACCGGGACGGTGCGGCCCGCGTCCAGGCTGGGACCAAGCGCGCCGATGACGGAAACCAAGCCGCCCACTCCCATCCCCAAGAGAACCATCGTCGCCCAGCGGCCTCCGGACGAAAACACCGTGGAGACCGGCACGTACAGATCGGAGATCGTCCGGCTGATCAGCCTGACCAGTGTCTGCGCCAACGCGAGCCCTCCCAGACTTCCCAGCAATCCCCCGGTCACACCGAACACCAGGGCTTCCGCCAGGAATAACCGGACCACGAGCCACTCCGACATTCCGATGGCCCGAAAGATTCCGATTTCCCTCCGGCGCTGCGCCACGGAAAACGACACGGTGTTGTAGATCAGAAACATGCCGACCACCAGGCCGACCCAGCTCAGCACCGCGAGGTTGAGCTGAAACGCGCCGACCATGTCTTCGATCTGCTTGGACCGCTGGGCGGGTCGCCGGACCGTCAGCGGGGGCGGCAGGACTCTCTGGACGGACTCCTGAACCTCCTCCACCCGCACACCTTCTTTCGTCACCAAGTCAATCCGATCCAGCCGTCCCACCGCATCGAAGACTATTTGGGCCGCGGCGATGTCCATGACAGCCAGCCGATCCCATACCGACGGACGGCTCCCTTCGATGAGACCCGCCACGCGAAGCCTCCGGACGGTATTTCCTGTCATGACGGGAACTGAACTTCCGACCGAAAGACCCCAACTCTCTGCCAGCGCACGCCCGAGGAACAGCGCGTCATCCGCCAGAAAATCCTCCATCGGAGACGCGGTCTCTTGCCGGCGAACTTGGAACCCGCGTAACTCCGCTCCTTCAAGCAGATCGATGCCCAGCACGGTCATGGCTTCGCCCCGATGCGGGCCATCCGCAATCGCCGCGCCGCGATCGATCACAGGAGACGCCGACCACACGCCGGGCACTTTTCGCACGACACGGATAATCTGCTCATCCAGTCCCAACTCTCCTCCCGACACTTCCAGCGTCGCAGTCCCGGCCACGGTGTTGACCGCGTGCTCGAAGGAGCGGAGCACGTCGACGTTCGCCGTCTTAATGGCGACCGAAGCCGCGACGCCGAGGGCCACGCCGAAAATGGTCAGCACGGTGCGCATCGGCCGTTGGACCAGATGCGCCCTGGCAAGCGCGCGGAACAAGGGAAGAAAGGTGAGCACGGCGTTACGCTTCCTTGCCGGATGAGGAAGGCCCGATGAACCGGCTCCGGGCTTCGCGTACTTTAGTAGATTCGTTTACAGGGTTTCCCAGGTCTGTTAGACTTTCCCTGCAGTTCGGACGAGGCGATGATGAGAGCGCACCGCATAGCATCGAAAGATGCCGTGAAACCGGACAAGGATTCCAAAGCCGCGGCCGTCTTGACGCCTCGCCAGCGGCACATCCTGCGGCTCGTGGCCTTGGGACGCACGAACCGGGAAATCGCAACCGAGCTCGCCATCAGCGTCCGCACGGTTGAGGTTCATCGGTTTAATTTGATGCGCCGGCTGAATGCGCGGAACGTCGCGCAGTTGTTGCGCCAAGCATTGACGCAAGGCTTGTTGCCCCGCGCGTATCGCGTGAAGTAACCTTACAGCTCTTTGAGCTTCCCTCTGCAGGCCTCCGGCGACCCATAGCCTTTTTGGGCGAGCAGCGACCCCAATTCCTTTTCAAGCCGGACAAAGACGTCCAACCCCTCCTCGACCAACACGGTCCCGACCTGCACGGCCGACGCCCCGCAGAGCAAATGCTCGAACGCGTCCGTTCCGTTCACCACCCCGCCCGTGCCGATGATGGGAATATTCCCTTGAAAGATGCGCCAGAACGCCCGGACGTTGGCGAGAGCGACCGGTTTGATGAGCGTTCCGCCCAGCCCGCCGAATCCGCCTTTCGGCTTGATGACGACGCTTTCCCGTTCCGGATCAACCACCAGCCCGTTGCCGACCGAGTTGATCAGGTTGAGGAAATCCACCCCGCATCGGCCGATCACACGCCCCATGGCCTCATGATGCGCCGGATCGAAATAGGGAGGCAGCTTGACGCCCATCGGGACAGTGATGACTTTGCGGACCCGTTTGAGCAACCGCTCCGAGGCTTCCGGATCGTAGCCGATCTGCGGCTTCCCCGGAATGTTGGGGCACGACAGATTGACCTCGATCAAATCCGGACCGGCATGGTTGATCGTCTGGGCGATCATGGGAAAGTCGTCTTCTGCTAAACCGGCCACACTGGCGACGACCGGCTTTCCGAATCGGCGCAACTCCGGAATCATCTCCGCATAGGCTTTGTATCCCAGGTTGGGAAGCCCCATCGAGTTGATGGAGCCTCCGGGGAAGCCCATGTAACGGGGTTCGGGATTGCCTTGGCGCGGTTCGACCGTCATGGATTTCGTGACGATCGCGCCGGCGCGCGACCGGCCGAGAGCGAGTAATTCCTCCTTGGTCACACACAAGGCCCCGGCGGCGTTCATGAAGCAAGTCGGAAATCGCACGCCCGCGATCGTGATCGACAGGTCCATCGTCATGCCTCGGCCCGGACGGGGGTCAGGCTTCGCTGCACGAGCCGCCCGTCCTGCATGGTCCAGATGTAGTCCGCCGCCTGCGCAGCGGCCGCGCTGTGCGTGACGAGCAGGACCGTGTGTCCGAACGAGCGGGGAAAGGAGCGCAGCAGGTCAATGATGTCCGCCCCTTGACGTGAGTCCAAATTCCCGGTCGGCTCATCGGCTAAAATGATCCGTGGTCGATGCACCAGTGCACGGGCGATGGCCACGCGTTGCTGCTCTCCGCCGGACAATTCGCCCGGACGATGGTCGCGCCGCGGCTGCATTCCCACCAGATTCAAGGCCTCTTCGACCCTTGCGCCGACCGACGCCCCGCGTTCTCCTTTGAGCAACAAGGGCAGCGCGACATTCTCAGCAGCGGTCAGTCCCGGTACGAGGTGGAACGCCTGGAACACAATCCCGATCAATTCCCGCCTGACTTTTGTCCAGTCCGCGCTGGTGAATCCGGCGGTCGATCGTCCATCGAGCCAAATCTCGCCCATCGTGGGTACATCCAAGCCGGCGATCAAGTGCAGCAAGGTACTTTTGCCGCAGCCGCTCGGACCGACAAAGGCGCAGAAATCGCCCCGGGCGACGTCCAGCGACAGAGCGTTGAGGGCCTGAACAACGGCGCCCCCTCTCGAGTAGGTTTTCGAAACCCGAACGAGCCTGACCATGTTCTTGTCGAGAGGGATGATGGTTCGCCGCCGTCGGACACACCGCGCGGGCCGCCCTCCTATATCACAACGATCGAGACAGCCACAACCTTGACAGAATCGCCGTATTTTTCTAGAAGAGCGGTGGAATGGCGCCCGCGATGCATCCTCACCATTCTTGCCGGTCGCTGACCGGTCTTTTCCGGCAGGCAATACGCTTTCTTCTGCCCGAACGTTGCGCGGCCTGTGACGTGACGCTGAACGCCGATTCCGTTCCATTTTTCTGCGACCCCTGCTGGAGTCGCATCACGCCGTTGCATGGCCCTCAGTGCGCTCGCTGCCACGCTCCCTTCGTCTCCGCGATGGCGACCGCTTTCAGCCCCGGCCATCTCTGTCATCGATGCCGGCGGCGCCTGCCCGCTTACGACGAAGCCTGGACCCTTTACCCCTATATTCCCCCGTTACAGGAAGCGATCCGGCTGTTCAAGTATCGGGGGAAAGTTTCCTTGCGCGGACCGCTCGCTCGATTGATGCTCCAGGCCCTTCCGTCGAATTTGGATGCCGACGTGGTTCTCCCCGTCCCCTTGCACCCGGCTCGACTGCGCGAACGCGAATTCAATCAATCGCTGCTCTTGGCCGACGCGCTCGGCCGCCGGCTTCGAAGACCGGTTTCCTGCACCAACCTGATTCGCCGCACTCACACGGAAGCACAGACGTCTCTCTCCCGCAAAGCGCGACTGAATAATCTTCGCCATGCATTCCAGGTTCGCCGCCCGGAGCTCATCCGAGGGCGGCGCGTGTTGCTTGTCGACGATGTGTTGACCACCGGGACGACGGTCAACGAATGCGCCAAAACTCTGCGCAAAGCCGGCTCAGGGCCTGTTCTGGTCCTCACCCTGGCGCGCACGATCGATGCCGCCATGATACCGGACCGCTTTTTATTCGAACGACCTTCGCCCCCCTTGGCGGTTTTGGGAGTGTAAGCCATGCCGATCTACGAGTATCTCTGCCGCGGCTGCCGTAAGCGCACGAGTCAATTAGTCCTCAGCTTGAACCATCCTCCTCTTAAGGCCTGCCGGCATTGCGGGAGCACAGAATTAGAGCGACTGATGTCGCGGTTTGCCGCGCCGAGGTCCGAGGAGGCCAGGTTGGAGTCGCTCGCCGACCCCAGTAATCTGGCAGGGGTGGATGAGAACGATCCCGCAAGCGTCGCCCGGCTGATGAAAAGGATGGGGCAAGAAATGGGAGAAGATGTCGGAGAGGACATGGAAGAAGCGCTGGAGTCGCGAGATGGAGAGGGTGAATCAGACGTTGCCGACCTCTAATGTCATACACTGTCATGGAATGTCCTTGACTTTTTCCTGCGCGATTCCTACCATGAGGCCGGATTCCGGAGCCGACTGACAACTATGTCTGCCTTGAACAATCGGTTCAGCGATGCCTTCCACCCCCGAAAGCGAACTGCTGACCGTAGCCGAGACGTGCCGGTTCCTCAAAATTACCCCTCGGACGCTTTACCGCTATATTCAGAATCGCCGAATTCCCGCCTTCAAACTAGGCAAGGAGTGGCGGTTTGTGCGATCGGATCTCGAGCAATGGATCCGAGACCGTACCCAACAGCCGTTCTCGTGACTTGAGAGGGACTCCGATGTTCGCAGGCGAATACCTCTGCAAGCTCGATGAAAAAGGTCGCTTTATCGTGCCCTCGCCGATCCGGGAACAGATCGAGACCGATGGTCAGGGCGTGGTTTTTCTCAAAGGCCCTGAGCAATCGCTGCTGATCTATTCCATGAAAGAATGGGACAAAGTGCTGGAGCGAACCAAAACAAGCCTGGATGAAGACCAAAGCCGCCTCTTCATGCACTTTGTGGTCTCGGAAGCGGGTACGTCGGAGATCGATAAGACGGGCCGTATTCTCATCCCCGGACGCCTGAGAAAACTCGTCCCGGTAGACGAGGATCAAGAGATCGTCCTGGTCGGTCTCTACCACCGGATGGAAGTGTGGAATCCCAGTGAGTGGCGCCGCTACCTGGCCAGATCGGAAGACCGCTACGAGCAAAACATGGCCAAGATCCTGAACCTCCTCTGATCGGTCCATGTCGAGAGGCAGGCGCCCAGCCCGTTTCGTTCGGTCGAAGATCCCTATCCGGCTTACCTCCTATCGCAATGTTTCCGACGGTCGGCCTGCCGCCGCAACGCCCTCAGGCCCCAAGCTCAAAGCGGTGTCGGCGCCGGCACGAAAACGCCGCACCGGCGTATGGATTTCCCAACCGAAATTGATGTCGATTGTCGAGCGGGATCGGCTCTCGCTGACGTTGCCTGTTCCTCCGAGCATCAATCATCAGTATGCGACCGTCAACGGTCGCCGTCTCTTGTCCGCAGCCGGGCGCAGCTATAAGACCGAGGTAGGCCAGCAGATCCTGTTGGCGATGGCGAAGTCGGCCGATCGGCATGCGTTACTGACCAGTTTCCGGAGCGGATCGCTTTCACTCTCGATCTCGTTCTACTTCACCTCCCCCCTTCGACGCGACGTCGACGGGGGACTGAAAATTACGCAGGATGCACTGTGCGAAGCCCTGGGGCTGAACGATAACCGCATCACCGAAACACATCTTTACAAACGGCAGGATCTGGAACGTCCCAGGGTGGAAGTCACTCTCTCTCGTTCCATGGTCGAGCCCGGCGGAACGGCCTGAGGCCTTCCTTTAAGCTAGGATGGCGTTTGCCGTTGATCTGGAACTATTCGTACCGAAGCGCGTCGATGGGATTCAAACCTGCGGCTTTATTGGCGGGATACAGACCGAAAAACAAACCGACGCAGAGCGAGAACAGGAAGGCGGCCATGACCGCATGGGCCGAAATGATCGTGGGCCAACCCGCGATCAGCGTCGTAAGCCTGGCTCCGACGACCCCCAGCACGATCCCGATCAAACCACCGACCAAGCTGAGCGTCATCGCCTCGATCAAAAACTGCGCAAGGATATGCCGGCGCTTGGCGCCCACCGCCATCCGGACGCCGATTTCTCTGGTCCGTTCGGTGACCGAAACCAGCAGAATATTCATGATTCCGATGCCGCCCACCAGCAATGACACTGACGCAATGGCGAAGAGCATGACCGTCAAGGTTTGGCTCGTGCCCTCCTGCACCTTCCCGATGTCGACCTGGGTCCGGATCGTGAAGTCGTCTCCCTGGTCAGGCTGAAGCCGGTGCCGCTGCCGCAGCGCCTC
>JBDZUK010000158.1:0-2136 GCA_040255165.1 Nitrospiraceae bacterium
GAGCTCGAGCCGTGGTGGTGGGCACCGGGCTGCATACCGAGCTCGGCAAGATCGCTGCGATGATCCAGGCCGCATCGCACGGGGAACGCATGGAAACGCCGCTCCAGCGCCGGCTGGAGCAGCTCGGGCACACACTGCTCTGGCTCTCCTCGGGCATCGTAACCGTGGTGTTCCTGCTCGGGGCATTTCGCGGTGTCCCACTTGGAGAGATGTTCCTGACGGCCATCAGCCTTGCCGTCGCCGCCATTCCCGAAGGGCTACCCGCCGTGGTGACGATCACGCTGGCCCTTGGCGTGACACGCATGGTCCGCCGGCATGCGCTGATTCGCCGGCTGCCCGCCGTAGAAACGCTGGGATCCACCACTGTGATCTGTTCTGACAAGACCGGCACGCTGACCAAGAACGAAATGACGGTCACGGCGCTATACCAGGACGGCGAAGTATTCGGCGTTGCCGGGGAAGGCTACGAGCCCGCAGGAGAGTTTACCCTGGACGGAAAACAAGTCATACCTGCCGACCGACCGGGACTGACGGCCCTCTTGCGCGCTTCGGTGCTGTGTAATGGCGCCGTGCTGCGGCAGCGGAATGACAGATGGTCGGTCGTGGGGGACCCGACCGAGGGTGCCCTGCTGGTCGTCGCGGAGAAGGCTGGGTTCCGGAAAGCGGCGTTGGAGGCAAACGCACCAATGCTCGGGGAAGTGCCGTTCGATCCGGAACGGAAAAAAATGACCGTCGTCCGGCGGACTCCTTCGGGCCCTGTCGCCTTTGTAAAAGGGGCTCCGGACGTATTGCTCGGCGATTGCTCGGCCGTCATGACAAAAGACGGTGCGGTGGGAGCCCTCGCTGAGGAGCAACGTCAGACTATCCTAGCCGCCAACGAGCGTTTCGCCAGCCAAGCCCTGCGCGTCCTAGGCGTGGCGATGCGGAGGCTGGAACAGGAGCCGACTCGCTACGGCGCTGAGGAGTTGGAGCGCGACCTGACCTATCTTGGGCTGATGGCGATGAAAGACCCCATTCGGCCCGAAGCGAAAGCCGCCGTGCAGACATGCCGGGCGGCCGGTATCCGGACTGTCATGATCACCGGCGACCATAAGGACACGGCGGTTGCCATCGCTCATGAGTTGGGTCTCCTGGATCAAGGAACCGAAGGGATCTCAGGCGCCGAACTGAATGCGCTTTCCGACGAGGAACTCGTCAGGCGCGTCGCGGACATCGCGGTCTATGCACGCGTCTCAGCGGAACATAAACTTCGAGTCGTGCGAGCTTGGAAGCGACACGGTGCGGTCGTGGCCATGACCGGTGACGGAGTTAATGATGCGCCGGCCGTCAAGGAGGCGGACATCGGCGTGGCCATGGGGATCACGGGGACTGATGTGACGAAAGAAGCGTCCGACATGGTCGTGACCGACGATAACTTCGCCTCCATCTCGGCAGCCGTGGAGGAGGGTCGGGCGATCTTCCAGAATATCCGCAAGGCTGTGCATTATCTTCTTTCCTGCAACATCAGCGAGATCCTGGTGATGCTGTTTGCCTCGCTGATGGCCCTGCCGTTGCCGTTGCTGCCGGTCCAGATTCTCTGGATCAATCTCGTCACAGACAGCTTCCCGGCTCTGGCTCTGGCGATGGATCCCAAGGACCCGGGTCTCATGCGACGCCCTCCACGCCCGCGCGGAAGCCGCCTGCTCGATCGTGATCGCATTTTTGTGATGTTCGGACAGGGCCTATTCCTGGCCCTGGTCACGATCCTGGCCTTCGTGTACTGCCTGTATAGCATGGACAAGGATCTAGAGAGGGCACGGACCGTCGCTTTCACGGTACTGGTGGTGGCTCAGCTCGCCCACGCGTTCAATGTCCGGAGCGACCGGGAGTCGCTCTTCACGATCGGGCCGCTCACGAACCGCCATCTTATCGGCGCAGCGGCTCTTGCGGCAATGCTGCAAGCGGCCATTATCCTGTGGCCGCCTGCTCGTGAGGTTTTCAAGGTGGCGCCTTTCGATCTCACACACTGGCTGTTGTTCTTCGCCTTGGCCGCGCTGTTGCCCATGGTTGCGATGGAACTGTGGAAAGCGGCCTGGCGGACGGCGAAGAGTAATTGATACGCGGCCTCAGAGATGAAGGAGAGAGCATGCTGCAAAC
>JBDZUK010000019.1:0-23393 GCA_040255165.1 Nitrospiraceae bacterium
TGTCCTCCAGCATGGCCTTGCGGCGATCGCCGAAGCCCGGCGCCTTGACGGCCGCCACGTTGAGGGTGCCGCGCAGCTTGTTGACCACGAGGGTCGCCAGCGCTTCACCTTCCACTTCCTCCGCGATGATGATGAGCGGCTTGCCCATCTTGGCCACCTGCTCGAGGATCGGGAGCAGGTCCTTCATGCTGCTGACCTTCTTCTCATTGATGAGGATGAGCGGCTCCTCGACGGAGCATTCCATCCGCTCGGCGTTGGTGACGAAATAGGGGGAAATGTACCCGCGGTCGAACTGCATGCCTTCGACGACATCGAGGGAGGTGGACATCGACTTGGCTTCCTCGACGGTGATGACGCCGTCTTTGCCGACCTTTTCCATCGCTTCGGCGATCAGATCGCCGATGGTCTTGTCGTTGTTGGCTGAAATGGTGCCGACCTGGGAAATTTCGGTTTTGTTCTGGCAGGGCTTGCTGAGCTTCTTCAACTCGGCGACCACGACTTCGACCGCCTTGTCGATGCCGCGCTTGATTTCCATCGGATTGGCACCGGCGGTGATGTTCTTGGCGCCCTCGCGAAAGATCGCCTGGGCCAGCACGGTGGCGGTGGTGGTCCCGTCGCCCGCCGTGTCGCTGGTCTTGCTGGCGACCTCGCGGACGAGCTGCGCTCCCATGTTCTCGTAGGGGTTCTTGAGTTCCACTTCCTTCGCCACGGTCACGCCGTCCTTGGTGATCGTCGGCGCCCCGAACTTCTTGTCCAGAATCGCATTGCGGCCCTTCGGGCCGAGAGTTGCCTTGACGGCGTCGGCCAGCTGGTTGACCCCTTTCAGGATCGACGCCCGAGCCGCCTCGCTATACAACAATTGCTTTGCCATCGCTTCCCTCCCTTAATCGTTCTCTTGGATGATTGTGTCGCCCGTGGTGATTAGCTGGTGAATATGCCGAGGATGTCCTCTTCCTTGAGGATGAGGCATTCTTCGTCTTCGATCCGCAGCTTGCTGCCCGAATATTTGTCGAACAGCACTTGATCGCCGACCTTGACGTTCTCGACCTTCTTCCCGACAGCCTGCACGATGCCGCGCTGGGGTTTCTCCTTCGCGGAATCCGGCACGTAAATGCCGCCGGCCGTGCGTTCCATTTCCTCGGTGTACGTGACGAACACGCGATCACCCAAAGGCTGGAAGCCCTTCGCTACGCTTTTCTTCTCCTTCTCCTTGGTCTCCGTGGCCATAAGCACAACCTCCTCCTGCGGTTAGTAAACTCGCTGACAAACAATATGGAGTTGATTGACGATCTAGGAACTAGAGCCCCCAGGGGGAACACCGGATCGCAAAACTCGGGGGTATAGATAGCCCCCGGTCACGGCAAGTCAAGGGGCGGCGGAGATTTTCTTGACGGTTTGGGCGCGCCGCCAAGATGGACTTGTAAGCCATTGAATGCAAAGGTATTCCGTCTCGCGGTTGGCAAAAGACTGGTTTACGCGCGGAGCCGGTCGAAATCTTTTACTTCCTTCTTAATGTACTCGCGCAGCCGCTTGATAATTCGAGCTTCGAGCTGTCTCGTCCGCTCCTTGGTGATCTGATATTTGGCGCCCAAATCCTCCAGTGTCAGCGGACTTTCAGACAAAATGCGGTTGCGCAGAATGTCTTCCTCCCGCTCGTCGAGCGTCTTGATGAATTCGGCCAATTTTCGGCGGAACAAACGCCGCAGTTGCTCGTCCGCGATTTGCTCGTCGGCCGGGACCTGCTGGGAGGGAATGATGTCGAGCAGCGTGGCTTCCTGGTCTTCGCCGATGGGTTGATCGAGCGATAATTCCCAGCTGCCCAGGCGCTGGTCCATTTCGATCACGTCGCGTTCGCGGACGTTGAGCCGGTCGGCCAGCAGTTTCGTGTCCGGCGCGAACCCCTCGCGCTCCAACTTTGCCTTTTCCTTCTTCAGATTGTAGAAGAGCTTTCGCTGGTCCTGGGTGGTCCCGACCTTCACCAGCCGATAGTTATTGAGCAAATAGCGGAGTATATACGCGCGGGCCCACCAAGCCGCGTACGCGTAGAACCGCACGTTCTTGCTCACGTCGAACTTCTTAATCGCCTGCATCAGGCCGACGTTGCCTTCCTGGATCAAGTCCATATGATCGGCACCGGTATGAAGGTATTCGGCGGCGATGGCGACGGAGACGCGCAGATTGGCGAGGATCAACTTGACCGCCGCGTCCCGACTGCCTTTGACCTGATATTCATGGAACAGACGCAGCTCTTCTTCTTTTGACAGGTAAGGATAGCGGCGGACTTCGGTGAGGTACTGCTGTAATGCGGTGGCCGGAACAAGCGAGGCGTCGCCGGATTTGTCAGCGGCGGGCGACTCCGCGGATTCCGCCGTCGCGGGAAGCACCTCGGCCGCCACCTCGTGGTCGGCCGGTTCCAGCGATTCGCGTTCGGGGGAGTCTGGGGTCTGGTCGGTGCTGCTCGTCGGTCGCTTCTCGTGGTTGCGCATGAACGGCACTGGTCGTACGTGTTGAGATCAAACGACTATATCAGAACGTGGAGGCAGGACAAAGGTGCAGGAACCGCCCATGCCGGCTTGCAGGTATGAAACACCGTCCCCTATAGTGATCAGTCCTTCGTGCACGCGCGGTTCGTTTGGAGGATGAGTGACCTCGTGGTGATGGTGCGAACCATACTATCCGGGCTGAGAAGCGGCCATTGGCCGTCTCTGATCGGGGCCTGGCTTCACTTCGAGGTCAGCTTCATGGCGTGGCTCCTGGTCGGCGCCCTCGGCGTTTCGATCGCCGCCGAATTCGACCTGACCCCGACCCAAAAGGGGTTGATGGTGGCCTGCCCGCTGTTAGGCGGCGCTCTGTTGCGGGTGTTTGTCGGTTTGTCCAGCGATCGGTACGGGCCCAAGGCGACCGGGCTGGTCCTGCTCGGCTTCGAAATGTTGGCGGTGACCTGGGGATGGCTGGCGGCGACCGACTACGCCCAAATCCTCGCGGTGGGACTGCTGTTGGGGTTTGCCGGGGCCAGTTTCGCCGTGGCGCTTCCAATCGCCAGCCGGGCCTATCCACCGGCGCACCAAGGACTGGCCATGGGGGTCGCCGCATCGGCCAACAGCGGCACGGTGCTCGCGATGTTCTTCGCGCCGAGGTTGTCCCTTCTCGTCGGTTGGCACGGAGTGTTCGGGTTGATGTTGGCGCCCCTGCTCCTGACGGCGCTTCTGTTCTGGATGATCGTGGAGCCGGGGGGCGTCGTGTCTCGGCGCGAACCCCATCCACGCTGGTGGAGCGTCCTGGCGAGGGTCGCGGCCAGACCCTCCATGTACTGGCTCTGTCTTCTCTATGGAGTGACGTTCGGCGGTTTCGTCGGATTGTGCAGCATCCTGCCCATCTTTCTGCACGACGAGTATGGGCTGGATCTCATCACGGCCGGATCCGTGACCGCGTTGTGCGGGTTGCTGGGAAGTGTGATCCGGCCGATCGGAGGGTTTGTGGCGGACCGGGTCGGCGGCATCAAGGTGCTTGGGCCGGTCTTTGCGGCGATCACCGGTTTGATGGCAGGGTTGGGGCAGCTGCCGCCCATGGGGTGGGCCGTCTCGCTGCTTTTGGCCGTAATCGCGGTCATGGGGTTCGGAAACGGGGTCGTGTTTCAAGTGGTGTCCGACCGGTACTCGAAACAAATCGGCCTCGCGTCCGGGATCATCGGGGCCGCCGGTGGATTCGGCGGATTTCTGTTGCCTGTCTGGCTGGGCCTTCTCAAAGATATGACCGGCACGTTCGCGGCCGGCCTCTGGCTCTTTGCGGCCCTGTCGCTGACGGCGGCCGGCAGTGTGGCCGTCGCCCTTCGCCGGGAGCGGCGGCGGGACGAGTACGACGCCGAATGAAGGCCGTTTTTCCCGTTGACTCTTTGCCGGGAAACGGGATTAATGGGGCGGGCTTCCGAGGGTGTTGAGTCGAGAGTTTAGAGTGAAGAGTCCACCAAACCCGGCGTGCGTGTCAACGCGACACTCATCACTCCTCACTCACGAAAGGTGTCATGGCTCGTACGTTTGATTCCATCGAGGACGCGATCCGGGACATCAGGAAAGGGAAATTCGTCATCCTGGTGGACGACGAGGATCGTGAAAACGAGGGCGATCTCGTGATGGCAGCTGAAAAAGTCACGCCTCACGCGATCAACTTCATGGCGAAGCATGCGCGCGGACTGATTTGCCTGGCCCTGACCCCCGAGCGGGTCGAAGAGCTGCAATTGCCGCCGCAGGCGGCGGAAAACACCGCCACGTTCGGGACGGCCTTTACCGTATCCATCGACGCGCGCAAGGGGATCACGACCGGGATCTCGGCTGCGGATCGGGCCACTACGATTCACGTGGCGATCGACCCCAAATCCACCCCGGCGGATCTTGCGCGACCCGGCCACATCTTTCCGCTCAAAGCGCAAAAAGGCGGCGTGTTGAAGCGCGCCGGACAGACGGAAGGTTCGGTCGATCTGGCGCGGCTTGCCGGCCTGTACCCGGCCGGGGTCATCTGCGAGATCATGAACGAAGACGGCACCATGGCCCGCGTGCCGGAGCTCACCAAGTTCGCCAGGCAGCACAAGTTGAAACTAGTGACGATCAAGGCGTTGATCGAATACCGCATGCGCCGCGAAACCTTCGTGAAGCGGATGGCCAGCGCGCGCCTCCCGACGATCTTCGGGGAATTCGAGGCGGTGGCGTTCGAGAACGAAGTCGATAACGTGACGCATATCGCGCTCGTGAAGGGCCGCGTGGAGAGCGGCGAGCCCACTCTCGTACGGGTGCATTCGGGGTGCCTCACGGCCGATGCGCTCGGGTCGCTCCGCTGCGATTGCCGCGATCAGCTCCATAAGGCGATGGAAATCATCCAGAAGGACGGGCGCGGCGTGCTGCTCTATCTGAACCAGGAAGGCCGAGGCATCGGCTTGTTGAACAAGATCAGGGCGTACGGACTCCAGGATCAAGGGAGCGACACGGTGGAGGCCAACTTGAAGCTCGGCTTCAAAGCGGATCTGCGGGATTATGGAGTCGGGGCCCAAATTCTCGTCCAGCTCGGATTGCATCAGATTCGGCTGATTACGAACAACCCGCGCAAGATCGTCGGCATCGAAGGCTATGGCCTGCAAGTGGTGGAACGGGTGCCGATCGAGATGCCGCCCCGGGAAGCGAACGTGAGATATCTCAGAACCAAGAAGGCCAAGCTGGGGCATATTCTGAAGAAGGTCTGAACGTCCGCAGGTCTTCAGGCGCAGGCGGGGCCTGACGACGGGACCGGATAACCTTGCCACATCACGACCTGTCGACCAATCTTCGATGAAGCTTCGGAAAGGGTCTCACGATGCGACCGGATTGCGGTTCGGGATCGTCGTCGCCAAGTTCAATCGATTCGTCACGAGCAAGCTGCTGTCGTCTTGCGTGCAGACGTTGACGAAGGCCGGGGCCAGGGACGAAGACATTGAGGTGGTGCGGGTGCCGGGAGCGTTCGAGATTCCGCTCGTGGCGAGGACGTTGGCGAAGTCCGGCCGGTTCGACTCGGTGATTTGCCTCGGCGCGGTGATTCGGGGCGACACGCCTCATTTTGACTATATCAGCTCCGAGGCCAGCCGCGGGATCGGGCAGGCGGCGTTGGACAGCGACGTGCCGGTGATTTTCGGCGTGCTGACGACGGACACTGTTGCCCAGGCAATCGAGCGGGCGGAGCCGAACAAGTTCAACCGCGGCGGCGAGGCGGCCAAGTCGGCGATCGAAATGGCCACGGTGACGAAAATGTTGAAAGGAGGGGCCGGCGAGCCCGCGAATCCGATGGCCGGTAGACTGACGGGTCGCAAGCTGACAGGTGACAGGCCGGCACGTTCGCAAGCCAGGAAGAAGCGATGATCCGGACTTGTTAGCCTGTAAACATGTCAGCCTGTCAGCCTTCATCCCATGAGTAGCCGCCACCAGGCCCGGGAGCGGGCTCTGCAGATTCTGTTTCAGTACGACATCCATGGAAAACCGGGCATCTGGCTCGATGAGTTTTGGAAGCAGGCCAACCTCTCGGAAGACGTGAAGGCCTTTACCGAGCAACTCGTGCAAGGGGTGCTCGAGCACAAGCAGGAATTGGACAAGCTGCTTCAGCGGTACGCCGTCAATTGGAAAGTCAGCCGAATGCCGATCGTGGACCGCAATATCCTGCGGGCCGGGGTATATGAACTTCTGTGGATGGACGACGTGCCGGCCAAGGTGACGATGAACGAGTCGGTGGAGCTGGCCAAGAGCTTCGGCGACGAAGAGGCATCGAAGTTCGTGAACGGGATCCTCGACAACATCCTGTCTTCCGAGCCGCAGTTGGAACAGAAACGAGCTACGCCGGATCGGCCCATCTGGAGAAGGGGTAAAGGGGTAGAGGGGTAAGAGGCATGATCGAGCGGTATACGCGTCCTCAGATGAAGGCCATCTGGGAACTCAAAAGAAAGTATGAAATCTGGCTGGAGGTCGAGCTGGCTGCCTGCGCGGCTTTTGAACGCACCGGCCAGGTCCCGCGCGGGACATCGGCCCGCATCAGAAAGAGGGCCAGGATCGACGTGGATCGGATCGCGGAGATTGAACAGATCACAAAGCATGACGTGATCGCGTTTCTCGAATCCCTCTCCGGGTCGGTCGGGCTCGAGGCGCGGTTCCTCCACATGGGGCTCACGTCGTCGGATATCGTCGACACGTCGCTCGCCGTTCAGATGAGAGATGCGTTGGACCTGATCCTCGACGGTTTGGATGGGCTGATCGAGGTCCTGAAAAATCGCGCGCAGAAGCACAAAGCGACGATCATGGTCGGCCGGTCCCACGGGATTCACGGCGAGCCGATTTCCTTCGGTTTCAAGCTGGCCATTTGGTACGAGGAGGCCTGCCGGCATCGCGATCGGCTGCGTCGGGTCCGGAACGAGATTTCCGTCGGCAAATTGTCGGGTGCGATGGGGACCTTCGCCCATCAAGGCCCCGAAATCGAACAGTACGTCTGCGCGAAGCTCGGGCTCGAACCGGACCCTGTGTCGAATCAAGTGGTGCAACGGGACCGCCATGCCGCGTATGCCACGGCGCTGGCGCTGCTCGCGGCCAGTATCGAAAAGTTCGCGACGGAGATCCGGCATTTGCAGCGCACCGAAGTGTTGGAAGCCGAGGAGTATTTCTCCGAGGGACAGAAGGGGTCCTCGGCGATGCCGCACAAGCGCAACCCCATCGTCTCCGAGAACCTCTGCGGCCTGGCTCGGGTCGTCCGCGCGAACAGCCTCGCGGCGATGGAGAACGTGGCGCTGTGGCATGAGCGGGACATCAGCCATTCCTCGGTGGAGCGTGTCATCCTGCCGGACAGCACGATGCTGATCGATTACATGCTCGCCCGCGTGACGGATCTCATCAAACATTTGGTGCTGTATCCGGAGCGGATGAAACGGAACCTGGAACTGACCGGCGGCCTCATCTATTCGCAACGGTTGCTGTTGGCCCTGATCGAAAAGGGGATGGAGCGAAAGGCGGCGTACGAGGCGGTGCAGCGAAACGCGATGGCGTCCTGGCGGGGCAGCGGCGGCCTCCAGGAGCTGGCAAGCAAGGATCCGGTGATCGCCGCGCATCTGAAGCCGGCCGAAATCCGCGCCTGTTTCGACCCCAAGTACTACCTCAGACATCTGGACATGATCTACCGGAGGGTATTCGGGAAAGTCACGATGCGTAAAGCCGCACGAAAGCGGAGGCGGTGATGGCGCAGCTGTTATACGAAGGCAAGGCGAAGAAAATTTTCGCCACAGACAAAGCCGACGTCGTTTTGCAGTACTTCAAGGACGACGCCACGGCCTTCAATGCCCAGAAGCGCGGGACGATCGTCGAGAAGGGCGTAGTGAACAACAGGGTCTCCGAGCGGTTGTTCAAACTCGTCGAAGCAGGAGGAGTGCCGACGCATTTCGTCGAACGTGTCGGCGACCGGGAGATGCTGACGAAGAAGGTCGCCATCGTGCCCGTCGAGGTGGTCGTGCGCAACATCGTTGCGGGCAGCTTGGCCAAACGGCTGGGATTGAAAGAGGGGGACCCGATCGAGCCGCCGCTCGTCGAGTGGTACTACAAGAACGATGCGTTGGGCGATCCGTTGATTACCGACGATCACGTGCGCCTTCTGCGGCTCGCCACCCCGGACCAGCTGGCGGAGATCAGGCGGCTGGCGCTCCACGTGAACCAGTTGCTCCAGCCGTTCTTCCGCGACAGGAACATGATTCTGGTCGATTTCAAGCTCGAATTCGGCCTGCACAACGGCCGCCTGATCCTGGCCGATGAAATTTCGCCCGACACCTGCCGGTTCTGGGACATGGCCACGAGAGAATCGATGGACAAGGACCGGTTTCGGAAGGACCTGGGAAAGATCGAAGAGGCGTACCAAGAGGTATTGAAACGGGTCTGCGGGTGAGGTCACGCGGAGGGCCACACTACCAACGCGACCGCATTACGCCCTTGTGAGCACGTGGCTGCGCCACTCGGTCCGTCCCGAGCTCTGCCCGAATGGAACTTCGGACGCTGCTGGCCGTCCGCAGGGCGGATCGCAATCGTTCGGTAAGGCCGATAGCCGTTTGTCCGCGAATGCTGTGCGTGACGGGCGGGCCATCCTTCCCGAACCTTGGTGGAATGTAAGAGGGAGCAGGGTTGAAATCCTTCCTCCGTTGGTTCCTGCACTACGGGTTGATGGCGGCGGTCCTGGTATGGGCGGCGACGGTAGGGTTGATGGCTTATCATCTGGAGGAGTCGCCGTGGCGCTGGGCGTTTGTGGCGTTGGCGGTCGGAGGGGTCGGCACCGTCGTAGGGATTCTCTGGATACGGCGGTACATCAATAGTCTGAGCAAATCGTCCGGACAGGAGTCGAAACCGTGAGAGCGAAAATCCATGTTACCTTGAAGGAAGGAATCTTGGACCCGCAGGGAAAGGCTATCGAGCATGCGTTGGACTCACTCGGATTCAAGAACGCGGCCAACGTGCGCGTGGGAAAATACATGGAGCTGGAGCTCCAAGAGAAGGACAAGGGAAAGGCCGAGGCGGAAGTGAAACAGATGTGCGAGAAGCTGTTGGCGAATACGATCATCGAGGAATATCGGTACGAACTGATGTAGGAGCTGCTGGCATATAGCGTATGGCATAGGGGACGGGTCGGGCTCGCGCTATATGCATTGGCTATACGCCATACGTCTTTGAGGAATCATGAACATCGGCGTTATCGTTTTTCCAGGCAGCAATTGCGATCACGATTGTGAGCACGTGTTTCGAGACGTGCTCGGGCAGTCGGTGAGGATGGTGTGGCACAAGGAGACGTCCTTGGCGGGATTGGACGGCGTGATCTTGCCCGGCGGCTTCTCGTACGGCGACTATCTCCGCACCGGCGCCATCGCGAGGTTTTCCCCGGTGATGGGGGCCGTGAGGGAGTTTGCCAAGAGCGGCGGCCTCGTGCTGGGCATCTGCAACGGGTTTCAAATCCTCCTCGAAGCGGGCTTGCTGCCCGGCGCCATGCTCCGCAACCGGTCGCTCCATTTCATTTGCAGGGACGTCTACATCAAGGTCGAGAACGCGGCGACGCCGTTCACCGGGTCCTGCGTCTCAGGGCAAGTGCTGAAGATCCCGATCGCCCATGCGGATGGCAATTACTATACAGACCCCGTCACATTGGCCGGACTCCAGGCGAACGCACAGGTGGTCTTTCGATACTGCGCGCCGGATGGACGGGTGACGCCTGAGGCGAACCCGAACGGCTCGCTCGACAACGTCGCCGGGATCCGCAACGCCGAAGGGAACGTGCTCGGCATGATGCCGCATCCGGAGCGGGCGTCCGAGGGTGTGCTCGGCAACGAAGACGGCCGGCTGATTCTACGGTCGATGGTGGACGCGTTGAAGAAGCAACGAGCGGGGGACCTGAGCCCGGTCGGCGGGATGTGACGGAATGATCATCACCAAAGACCTCATCGCGCAGCACAATCTGACCGACGCCGAATACAAGAAGATCGTCGAGATCTTGGGGCGCGAGCCGAATGTGACCGAGTTGGGCATGTTTTCGGTCATGTGGTCGGAGCATTGCTCGTACAAGTCGTCGCGGGTGCACCTGCGGAAGCTCCCGACGACCGGGCCGCGGGTGGTGCAGGGGCCCGGCGAAAACGCGGGGGCGGTCGACATCGGGGATGGGCTGTGCGTGGTGTTCAAGATGGAGTCGCACAACCATCCGTCGTTTATCGAGCCGTATCAAGGCGCGGCGACGGGGGTGGGCGGGATTCTGCGCGATATTTTCACGATGGGCGCGCGACCGATTGCGTTGCTGGACTCGCTGCGCTTCGGCGGACTGGACACGGCGAACAACCGGCGGCTTCTCAAAGGCGTCGTCGAAGGGATCAGCGCGTACGGCAACTGCATGGGGGTCCCGACGGTCGGCGGCGAGGTCGTGTTCAACGACATTTACTCGCAAAACCCGCTGGTGAATGTGTTTTGCCTCGGCATCGCGCAGAAGGAGAAACTTTTTCGGGGCACGGCGGCCGGGGTCGGCAATCCGGTCATCTATTTCGGCTCGAAGACCGGGCGCGACGGGATCCACGGAGCGACCATGGCGTCGGATTCCTTCGACGACGCCTCGGAGCAGAAGCGGCCGACGGTGCAGGTCGGCGATCCGTTTACCGAGAAGCTCCTGTTGGAGGCCTGCCTTGAATTGATGGCGAACGACCTGCTCGTCGGGATTCAGGACATGGGGGCCGCCGGACTCACGAGCTCCTCGTGCGAAATGGCATCGCGAGCGGGCAACGGCATCGAGCTGGACCTAACCCATGTTCCACGGCGCGAGTCGGGCATGACGGCTTACGAGCTGATGCTGTCCGAATCCCAGGAGCGCATGCTGATGGTCGCGAAGGCCGGCAAAGAAGACGACTGCATCCGGATCTGCAGGAAGTGGGATCTCGACGTGGCGGTCGTCGGGCATGTGACCGGAGACGGCATGCTGCGGGTGAAGGATCAAGGCAAGGTCGTCGCGGAAATACCGGCCAGGGCGTTGGCCGACGAGGGGCCCCGGTACGAGCGGCCGTACTCCCCGCCGGCCTATCAGGACATGCTCGCGAATCTGAACCACGATGCCATCCCGGACGTGAAGGATGCCGAGGGTGTATTGTTCTCGTTGCTCGAATCACCGACCATCGCGAGCAAACGATGGATCTACGAGCAGTACGACCACATGGTTCGGACCAATACGATCGTGCGGCCGGGATCGGATGCAGCCGTGGTGCGGATCAAGGGCACAAACAAGGCAGTCGCGATGACCGTCGACTGCAACAGCCGTTACTGCGTCCTCCATCCCTACGAAGGCGCGCGGATCGCCGTGGCCGAAGCCGCGCGGAATCTGGTCTGCTCGGGCGCCCGGCCTATCGGCTTGACCGACTGCCTGAACTTCGGCAATCCCGAGCGGCCGGACATCATGTGGCAATTCGTGCTGGCAATCGAGGGGATGAAGGACGCCTGCGAGCATTTCGGCGTGCCGATCGTGAGCGGCAACGTGAGCTTCTATAACGAGACCAACGGGCTGTCGATTTATCCGACGCCCATGCTCGGCATGGTCGGATTAATCGAAGCCGCCGATCGAGCAACGGCCCAATGGTTCAGAAACGAGGGGGATGAAATAATTCTTCTGGGCTCGACCAGAGAAGATCTGGGCGGCACCGAATATCTCAAAGTGGTTCATTCCCGGGAGCAAGGATCCCCGCCGTTCCTCAGTCTTGAGACCGAACGAGCGGTGCACGAGTGCGTGCTAAGATCGATTCGGGAAGGCCTGGTTCTGTCGGCGCACGATTGTTCGGACGGAGGCCTCGCGGTGGCCTTGGCGGAATGCTGCATGTCCGCGCCCGGCCAAAAATTCGGCGCTGTGGTACGATTATCTCTCGGCCGGCTCCGAAAGGACGCGCTGCTGTTCGGCGAAAGCCAGTCCCGCGTGTTGCTTTCCGTCAAGCCGTCGCAGAAAGACCGAGTGCTGTCGCTGGCGGCGGAATACGGCGTGTCTGCCGAGGTGATCGGTCGAGTAGGCGGCGAGCGGCTCACGATCGACGTCGTGGGCGATCTGCCTGACGCCGGCTGCCGGATCGACGCGGGAATCGATGTACTTTATGATCGATGGGCCAATGCAATCGAGCGGGCGCTCAGGACAGCGGAAGGAGCAAGGGGCTAAAGGGTAAGGGATATGAAGCGCAAGACTCTGCCCGTCACATCACCGCTTCGACTTGTCACTCCCGATAAGTTTCACGACGAGTGCGCCGTCTTCGGGATCTACGGCCATCACGAGGCGGCCAACCTCACGTACCTCGGACTGTATGCGCTCCAGCATCGGGGCCAAGAGGCCTCGGGGATCGTGTCCGGCGACGGCGAGCATTTCCACGTGAAAAAAGGAATGGGCCTCGTTGCCGACATCTATGACAAGAGCAGTCTCAAAAAGCTGCCGGGATCCATGGCCATCGGCCACAACCGCTACTCCACCGCCGGCGGGAGCGATCTCAAGAACGTGCAGCCGCTCACCGTCAATTTCGCACTCGGCAATCTCGCTCTTGCCCACAACGGCAACCTCATCAATGCCACGATGCTCCGGCATGAATTGGAAGCCTACGGGGCCATCTTTCAATCCACGTCCGACAGCGAAGTGATCATCCACCTGATCGCGCATTCGCGGGCCGGCACGCTGCTGGCGCGGGTGGTCGATGCGCTGAGTCAGGTGCGGGGCGCCTTTTCCGTGGTCCTGATGACGGACAACGGCATCATCGCCGCCCGTGATTCCTACGGCCTCCGCCCGCTGTGCTTGGGCCGTTTCCGCGACAGTTGGCTCGTGGCTTCGGAAACCTGTGCGTTTGATCTCTTGGGCGCGGAGTACGTTCGTGAAATCGAGCCGGGCGAATTGGTCGTCATCGGCGACCAGGGTGTGGAGAGTCACAAGCCGTTCGTCCAAACCAAGCCGGCGATGTGCGTGTTCGAATATGTGTACTTCGCCCGGCCGGACAGCAGAATCTTCGGGGCGAACGCGGTGTATGCGACCCGCAAGGCTCTGGGCCGGCAGCTCGCGCAGGAATCGTGGGTGCCGGCCGATCTCGTCATCCCGGTTCCGGACTCCGGGGTGCCCGCAGCCCTGGGCTATTCCGAAGGAGCGGGGATCCCGTTCGAGACCGGCTTGATTCGCAACCACTATGTGGGGCGTACCTTCATCGAGCCCGAGCAGTCGATCCGGCACTTCGGCGTGAAGGTCAAGTTGAACGCCGTGCCCGAGGTGCTGCACGGAAAGCGGGTGGTCGTAGTGGACGATTCGCTCGTGCGGGGCACGACCAGCCGAAAGATTGTGAAGATGATCCGCCATGCGGGCGCGAAGGAAGTCCACATGCGGATCAGTTCGCCTCCGATCGTCTCCCCTTGTTTCTACGGGATCGATACTCCGACGAAGAGGGAACTGATCGCCTCCAGCCACACGACGGAGGAGATCCGCAAGTACATCACCGCCGACAGTCTCGCCTACCTGAGCCTCGACGGCATGCTGAAGTCCGCTCCCGGCGCGCCGGATCAGTATTGCAATGCCTGCTTCACCGAAAAGTATCCCATCTCCTTCACCCGCGCCGAGGAACTCCAACTCGGGTTGTTTGAAGCGCCGCGCTGAATCGGTGGGGCGCTCGTCAAGCAGTTTCTTCCGCTTCTTCATAGGGAAGTAGCCCGGGTACCATCCCGGTTGCCCACGCAAAAATCAGCGTGCTAGGATAACGCCACCAACGCAGGGAATGGAAAATGAATAGTGTGGCATGAGGAATTTTCCATCCGACATTCCGTGTTCCTCATTTGCTGAATAGAGGAGGGTGTCATGAAACGAATAGCGATCGCACTCTTCGCGCTGCTCTTTCCGGTCGCGGCCGCGCATGTTTTGTTGGCCGCGGGGTTTTTCAAAGTCGGCGAAAGGGCGCCGAACTTTTCGTTGACTTCCATCACGGGGGATCCTGTCGCGCTCGATAACCATAAAGGAAAGGTCGTCGTCCTCGGTCTTTTCCACATCTGCGATCCCTGCATGATGCAGGGCACGAATTTGCAGAAAGTCTATGAGATGACGCAAGGCAAGGACGTCGCGGTTATCGGGGTAAACTCCGCGGGGAACTCAAAGAAGGACGTGGGGGAGTTTTTGTCTGCCTTCCCCGTCAAAGTGACCTACCCGTACCTGCTCGATCCGAAAAAGGTGACCGATAAATTGTACGGCGGGGGAAAATTCATCCCGAACGTGTACGTGATCGACCAGCACGGAGTGATTCGCTGGCAGCGCGTCGGGAACATGGACCTGGCGGGCGCGGACGTGATTGTGGCGGAAGTGGAGAAACTGTTGGCGGAAAAAGGGACGACGTGAGGCGATAGGCTGAGATGTCTGTAGCCCCTTGTTAGCCTGCCCCCCTGCTCACGGTCTAGGAAAGGACCACAGCTTTGGACGACCTCGAACAAGGAAAGCAGAAGTTTCTCGATCTAGTGAAGGCAATCGACGGGACGGTACAGGTCGTCATGCCGGTGACTCCCTCGAACAGCATGTTTTTGATCTCGCTCACCAAAGGGGCGAACCGCAAGTTCATCACGATTCCGGAAGATGACATCATCGACCTCCCCAACGAAGCCGACATCGAAGCCAAAGTGACAAAGATCGTCACAGACGCGGTAGCAACGCTATGAAGAACCGTTCACCATTCGATGCTCAAGGTCCTATGTGCACGTACAGCCCAACCGGGATCCGGCGGTAACTTCGAACGTCTAGCCCGACCTGACAACAAGCCCATGAAACAACTTTTCCCCGGCATTCGGCAGTGGTCCTGGTTCTCCGAAGAAAAGCAGCTCGACTTTAACGGCTTGTTTCTGACCGTCGGCGAGCATCGCGTTTTGGTCGATCCGCCTCCCATGACCGATGCCGATATTCGAGAAGTCGAGCAGGGAGGCCGGATTGATTACATCATCGTGACGAACCGAGACCACGCGAGGGAAGCGGTCGCCTCCCAAAGCCGCTTCAAGTGTCAGCTCTTTGTTCCGGAAGTCGATGCTCCACTCATGGATGTGAAGCCGACCAAGACCTTCAAGGACGGTGAATTGCTGGCTGGCGGGATCTGGGTCGTTCAGTTGAAAGATCAGAAGTCTCCCGGGGAGTGTGCTCTGTATATCCAACAGGGGAGAGGAGTCCTCATCGTCGGAGACGCGCTCATCGGCAAGCCGGCCGGCGCGCTCAGCCTCCTGCCCCGGGAGAAGTACGCGGATTTCGGAAAGGCCAAAGAAGGCCTCCGACGCCTGCTCAAGTACAACTTCGACTCTATTCTGGTCGGGGATGGGACGTCCATTTTAACCGGCGCCAGGGCTGCGGTCGAGACAGCCGTCGCTTGATCTCATGTTGCGGAACGGCTTGTCAGAAGAATTGAATCGCCAAGGCAACGAGCATTTCGCCCGGGGCCACTACACCGAGGCCTATGCCTGCTACGCGAAAGCGCTGGAATGCGACCGACTGACCGGCGACCGTCGATCACTGGCGGCGACACTCGGGAATCTCGGGAACATCTGCGCGGTCAGCGGGCGACGGGATTCGGCGCACAATTATTATCAAGAAGTGCTGGAGCTCCAAAAAATTCTCGGCGACGAACGGGGAATCGGGACGACCCTGGCGAACCTCGGTAACCTCCGCGCCGACGCCGGCGAATGGGAAAGGGCGCGCGCGTACTACCTGGAAGCACTCGACCTCATGACGAAAACGCACGACGAGGCGGGGAAGGCCGTGTTGTTTTCCGATCTCGGGCTCGTCGCCCGCGAAACCGGGCACTTCGATCAGGCGATCAAGCACTATGAGCAGTCGCTCGTGCTGATGCGGCGGCTGGGGAACCAGGGCGGCGTGGCGGACGCTTGGCGCATGATGGGACGGACGTTCCTGGTTCAAAAACGCTACGACGAAGCGATCGCCTGTTGCCGGACCAGCCAATCGATCGCCGAACGCGCCCGCGATGAGTTGCGAGCCGGCGGGGCCCGCTACGTGCTGGCGCAATGCTACGAGGAACAGGGGCTGTTGCGCGAGGCAGCGGAGCTGTTGGAGCACGTGGTCCGGATGGACCGCAAGCACGGGCTCCCGAAACTGGAGGAAAACACCAAGCGCCTGGAAATGCTCCGGGCACGGCTGGCCGCCGACATGTCGTCCTCCACCTCGAATGAGACTTCCGCATGAGCGAAACTCCCGCTTCGTCTTGGCCGCAAGCGCGCGCCGCTCTCGCCGGCGCCATCCCCCAATTGTTCGACCTCGGGCCGGGAGGGGCGCTCGGTCTGGAGCTGCACGACGACGGGTGGGTGCTCGAGATCACGCCCGAGGGCCGGCTGTTGTGCCAGTATGGGATCGCGATGGAGGACGTGAAGAGCTTGACCTCCGACGGCACGACGGAGGACTTGGGAACCGACGAGCTCGCAAAACAGGCGAAATATTTCTTGCAGCCCGCGGTCGCGAAATTCCGATCGGTTCTTCGCCAGGCCGGGTTTGAGGAGCGCACCGATATGAATGATCAGTACGTGGCTGTCACGTTCGACAAGGCCGTGAATCTCGATGACGCGCCGGCGATCCAGGAGCTGGTACGTTGGTGTCAAACCCAATTTGCGGGCAAACCGTGATGGGGCGACCGTTGAAGACGTTCGAGGAATTCCGGGATGCGGTGATGGCTTACCGGCTTCCGCGCATTTTGATCGCCTCGCTGGAGCTGGATCTGTTCACCGCCATCGGAGACCGGAGCTGGGCGGTGCCTGCACTGGCTCGGCGCTTGGAGGTCAGCGAGCGCGGGTTGGGAATATTGTGCAGGAACCTGGCCATGGTCGGGCTCTTGAAAAAGCGCGGAGACGAATATCGCAACAGCGCGTTGACGGCCGGAGAGTTGAACGCCAAGAGCGCCAAATACCGCGGGGCTTACCTTGAGCTGATGAAAAACCACTGGGCCGATTGGTCGCGGCTGCTCGAATCGGTGAAGACCGGCCGACCGGTGGACCATGATCAGCCGGAAGACCCTGGCTATCGCCGTCAGTTCACCTGGGCCATGCACTATCGATCCATGGAAATCGCTCCGAAAATTGCGGCGCAGTTGAATCTGCGTAGAGCGAAGACCCTGCTCGATCTCGGGGGAGGACCGGGGACTTATGCCATGGCCTTTCTCGCAAAGAATCCGTCGCTTCGGGCCTTGGTCGGCGACCGGCCGGCGGCGTTGGAGGTTGCAAAGGAGATCGCCTCAGGGCACAAATCCGGAAAGCGGCTGTCCTATGTACCGGTGGATTTTCTGACGGAACCGATCCCCGGCCGGTACGACGTCATCTGGTACTCCAACGTGCTGCATATCTATGGCCCGGAGCAAAATACGGATGTCTTCCGCCGCGCCTTCGCCGCCCTCACGCCGGGCGGGCGTTTGATCGTCCAGGACGCGTTTCTTCACGACCGCGAGGGACTGTATCCGGAAGAGGCGACACTGTTCGCGGTGACGATGCTTCTATTCACCGAGACCGGCAACACCTACCGGCTGAAGGATACGATGCAGTGGTTGAAGGAGGCGGGGTTCAAACCGGTCCGGCCGCTCAGGATGCGGAAGGAGGCGGAGGACTGGGACGGTGGCTTGCTGGAGGCCGTTCGGCCGAAGTGACATCCAGCAAAGCACGACCACTCAGCGTAATAAGCAAGAAGTTGACGGCGCCGCTGCCCGCCGTCAGCAGGATGAGTAAATCTCGCGTTTGTTTGCCGGTCAACTCCTGTACCAGCGTGGCAATATCCAGCGCCAATCCGATCGTTCCGTAGATCACGCATCCCATCAAGGCCCAACGGTGTCCGCTCAGGAGCCAGAGGGCGAGGGCGATCGGACCGCCATAGAGAAATCCGGTCAACACCGGCCGAACGACCGATTGGGGTTCTCCGGATGGAGCCGCGATGGTTTGGGACACCCCTCCCAGCAACAAGAGACCAGCCAGGAGCCCGAGCAGCCAGGATACCTGTTTCACCGCCCCACTATAGCGAGCCTCCATGCCCCAGACAACCGCGGCCTTGCGAACCCATGGCGCGGATGGTAGCGTCAGGTCAGCCTCGATGCCATGAGCTCTCCAAAGCCGCCACCGCAGGACTCCCTGGTCGTCTATGACGGCGACTGCCGCCTCTGCGTCGCAGCCAAAGCGGGAATCGAAAGTCTGCAGGTTTCCAAAGAGTCGTGCCGGATGACATTCGTTCCGTACCAAAGTTCTGAAGCGGCTCAAGCCTTGGGAACAGAGTACCGCCCGGGGCGGCCTGATGTCGCCTTTCTTGTGCGACCGGACGGCCGAATCGATCGGGGTCTCGAGGCGTTTCTGCCGCTGCTGCCGGGTTTGCGCGGAGGCCGCCTGCTGCTGGTTCTGCTGAAGCTGCCGTTCATCAGATCACTGGCTGAGCGGGCCTACGGGTATATCGCTCGCCATCGCTACCGATTGTTCGGGCAAGTGTCGCGTCCCGACGTCTGATCGCATCCTGCACCTAGGCCCCGCGTCCGCAGGGCCGTATTCCCCTCTTTCCGGGGGGATTCTTCCCACAGTGGGGAATTTCTTCCAGTCGGCCGAATCTCCAGAATGACGCCCATCGCGAGGAGGGCTTATGGGATTGCTGTCCCTGTTCTGGAACTTGCTCCGGTCGCTGACTTTCAAAAACCCCGTTCCCGGTTTGGTTTTGTCCCCCGTACGTGCCCGACGATTCATCCGACACAGGAGAAGGAGGCCGCCGGTCGGGATCATCCTCTTGACCGTCACGCTGGCCTGTTCGACCGCGGCTTCGGCTTCAGCGGGGGAAGAAGCGCACACGATGATCGTGGCGGCGGGATTCGGATATCAAATCGGCGACGTCTCGATGATCACCGTCAAGACGTACGATCCGGTCACAGGCGACGTCCTCTCAGACGAGACGTATGAATTGAACGTGAACGAGGAAGGCGCAGCGGACTCGCCTGTCCCGAGCGAGCGCATCTTTGCCGGCGGGGTCGGAGCTGGCGCGACTGGACTGTCGAATTTCACCATCCGAGTGTACGAGGCTTCGAGCGGGAAGTTTTTGTGGGAAGGCAATTTGAATCTGACGCCTCAGGGTGGTGCGGATGAATCCGGTCACCGGCAGCCCGTCGTCGACCGCGGCACGCGTCAAGCCATCGTCACACGGGCGGCCAATCAGGATCACGAGGCGTCTCGGCCGTATTTTCTCCTGAGAGCCGTGGACCCGGAGACAGGCGGCTTGGTATGGGAGGATCAATTTTCAACGGACGGGGCCTTTGCCCGATGGGAACGAATCGGCTATCGGATCTTCGGGCGGGACGAACCTGCGGCCCGGGTGCCGCACGAATTCGATTTTCGGATTCGGATGTGGGACCGCGACGGCCGGCGGCTGCTCTGGGAGGACAGGTTGACTGGAATCGTGCCGGGGGAGGAGGATCCAGCCGAAGTAGAAGAGCATGCTCAATTTCTTGCGCCTTGGCCGGGACGTGACCGCGTGTCGCCGGTGGAGTCGATCAGGTATCGAGGGAACGAGCGCTTGACAGAGTCGACGAAGGGACCGCGCGCGAAGGACAGGTGCCTTTAGCCGGCTTTCGCAGTGCCGGTGAAGCTGTCAGCCCAGCGGCGCTGGAACTGATCGTACGAAATGAACAGTTTGTCTTCCATGGCCGACGCTACTGATTGCCCGGCCTTCAAAAGCCTCAACAGCTCCTGAACGCGGTGCATGCCGTAGTGCTCGATCAAGTAGTGAACTGCGGAATCCGCCTCCGTGTATGCCAGTCCCGCCGCCGCTGTTGAAAGACTGTTCCAACTTCCCTCCAGCGTCGGCAAGGGGATGAGACTTGTTCCACCGGCCCCGTGCTCGACGCGACCCAATTCCGGCCAGTCGTCTCCGGAAAGCTGCATCGCCAATCCCTCGTTCAGCCATGTTGGAACGGAGCCCGCGCGTGAGCCCTGTTCATCCGCCAGCACCGCATGGACGAACTCATGGCGAAGTACCCGTTTCAGCCAGGCCCCGTCCGTAAGCGCGCCCTGCGTCGGGATCTGGATGCGGTTCAATACCGGATCGAACAAGCCATCGGCCCATAGAGGGCTGCCCGTCGCCGTCTGAAAATTTGCCGCGGTGTGCAGCACGACCACGATGGGTTTTGACGGAAAATGGCCAAGCTTCTGCCCGATCTCACGATAGGCTTCTTCGAGGATGTCCAGGACGGCGATCCAGGCGGCTTGATCCTCGTTTCCGTCGAATTTCACCGTGAAATGAACGCTGGCGTGCGAGGTTAACCGGGCTTCCACCTCATCGGCACGGGTCAATCTCCTGCTTACGGTCTGAAGATAGGACCGCAATGCCGGGTCCCGTGCCGCCCGCTCTGCGGCCCGGTCGATATGGCGGGCAGCTTCGGAGAGCTGGTCTTGCTCCTGCAAGAGATCCGCAAGCGCCAAATGAGGGAACGGTTCATCCGGAGCCAGCGAGATGATGGTTTCCAAAAAGGAAGGGGTCATGGCGGGATCCCGCAGCTCCCAATACGCATGTGCCAGGTTTAAATTCAAGGTCGGGTTGTTGGGATCGTATGAGACAGCTTTCTTGAAAGCCTCAACCGACAGTTTCGTGCCCACTTGCCTCTCCTGCTCCACTCCAAGGTTGTTCCAGAGCACCGCCACGTATGGCCGAGCACGGCTGTCGGACAGCACGGCGTCAGGCAAACCCGCCAGCTTGGATTCCGCTTCGACCACGTTTCCTTTTTCTATCTCGGCCCGGATCCCTTGAAGGACCTCGGCATAACGGGATTCCGGCGCCACTGAATCAATGACGCGCATTTGATGGGATTCGACTGCCGGGGCGCCGCCCGTTTCGAGGCCGGGTGGGGGGATGGGATCCTCCGTTGCCATCGGCGGCTGCGCGGGCGGCGATGGAAGGTCCTTGGGTTTGACCCAGGTCTCATACCCGATAAAGGCGCAGAGGGCTAAGGCGATGTAGCCGAGGACGTGGGTGATGTTTCGTCGATACATGTCCCACCAGGTTCGGGTCGGTGGGCGGGAAATTCACGCGCCGGTGTCCATTCCTCGCCGGCTTCGAGTATCCAGGCAACGCGAGGAATCGAACGAGCCACAGTGTAGCACCTTAAGAAACGTATCCCAATAAAGTTCGCAAATGACTGCGCCATTCTGGTCACGCGTCTGAAGTTGGAGGTGGACCCGGGCCTGTGCTACGATCCGGCCCTATCTATGGCCTCTCTACTGCAGGCCGAACGGCCCGAGAAATTTCAAGACTGGTTGGACCGTGTCGCCCGCCCGATTGAATTCGCCAGCCGTGACGCCTTTGCACATCTCGGCGCGGTGAAAAACCTCAGCAGTTTCGTGTCGTCCCAAGTCGTCACGGCGTTGGCCGACCGGGTCTATCCGCGGGCGATCGAAGCCGAATTGATGAGCCTACGCGACTTGTTCGTCGATTTTCATGATGGACTGACTCCCTCCGAACAACAGGCTCGGATCAAGAAGGCGCGGACCATCCTCGGGTCTCTTCGTCGCGTCTCGGCCGATCCGTCGGCTTGGTGGAGCGAGCCCGGGATACTTCCGGCGGCCGGACCTTTGTGGAGGCTGCCGATCCGATTTGCGAAAGGGGTGGGGCCGAAACGGACGGCGGTGCTCGAACGGCTCGGCGTCAAGACGGTGGAAGAGGCACTGTGGTGCTTGCCCTGGCGCTACGAGGACCGCTCCGTTATGACGCCGATCGGGCAAGTTGTACCGGGAAGTCGGGCGTCGATTTGCGGCGTCGTGGCCGGGATGGAAGTCAAGCGTGCCCGCCGTCGCCGGTTGTCGATCATCGACGTCACGGTCGAAGATCCCACCGGTCGTCTGCACGTCGTGTTCTTCAATCAGTCCTTCCTCGAATCCCTGCTCACGATTGGGACGCGGGTCTTGTTGACCGGGCGCGTGATCGTGGGCAAGAAAGGCTGGACGGATCCGCGCATGGAAGTTTCGCAGTACGAGGTGATAGGTGACGAGGCTGATGCCGGTCTGCACGTGGGACGGATCGTTCCGATCTATCACGAAACCAAAGGATGGACCTCCCGGCAGATGCGCGTGTTGATGAAAGGGTTGGTGGATGCCTACGCGCGGCAACTGGAAGAAGTGCTTCCGGTGCAACTGCGGGCGCGCCATCGCTTGCCGCCGATTCAGCAGGCGATCTGCGATGTTCATTTTCCGCCGGCCGGGAGCGATCCCGGGCAGCTTGAACGGGGAACGACTCCGGCTCACCGACGGTTGGCGTTTGAGGAGTTGTTCCTGCTGCAGTTGGCGCTGGCCTGTCGGCAGCAGGCCGTCAAGGAGGAAGTGAAGGGGATACGATTCGATCCGACGACGCCGCTCCTCGGGCGATTGACGAGACTCTTGTCGTTTCAACTGACGTCGGCTCAGGAACGCGTCATCCGAGAAATAGAGAGCGACATGGCTTCGCAGCGACCCATGAACCGGCTCGTTCAAGGCGACGTCGGGTCCGGGAAAACCGTCGTCGCGCTCCACGCCCTCGTCATGGCATGCGGATCGGGCTACCAGGCGGCTTTGATGGCTCCGACCGAAATTTTGGCCGAGCAGCATTACGCGAATCTCCGCGGTCCGCTCGAGGCGTTGGGACTGTCGGTCATGTGTATCGGCGGGGGCGAACGGCCCGGCCTGCGGAAGACCAAGCTGGAGCAATTGGCGGGCGGAACGACCGACGTTGCGATCGGCACCCACGCATTGATCCAGAAAGGGGTGACATTCCCGAAACTCGGGTTGGCGGTGATTGATGAGCAGCACAAATTCGGCGTGCTCCAACGTAAGACGCTCATCGACAAGGGGTATCGACCGGATGTGCTCGTGTTGACGGCCACGCCGATCCCGCGCACGCTGGCGATGACGGTGTACGGGGATCTGGACGTCTCGACCATTGATGCGATGCCTCCGGGCCGCAAACCGGTGCGGACCTGGCTGTTCGCGGAGTCGCAGCGCGGCCGCGCCTACCAGATCTTGCGGGACGAGTTGCGTAACGGCCGTCAGGCGTATGTCGTCTATCCGCTGGTCGATGAATCGGAGAAAATCGATCTCAAGGCGGCGATCCAAGCCGCGGAGCGCCTGCAGGCGGCAGAACTGAAGGAGTTCCGTGTCGGTCTCCTCCACGGGCGGCTTAAGGCGGACCAGAAGGACGCCGTGATGAAAGAATTCAAGAGCGGGCTGATACAAGTCCTGGTCGCGACGACGGTGATCGAGGTCGGGGTAGACGTGCCGAACGCCACGGTCATGCTGATCGAACATGCCGAACGATTCGGGCTTGCACAGCTTCATCAACTCCGCGGGCGGGTCGGCCGGGGATCCCGGCAATCGTATTGT
>JBDZUK010000019.1:23493-31826 GCA_040255165.1 Nitrospiraceae bacterium
ACAGCTTCATCAACTCCGCGGGCGGGTCGGCCGGGGATCCCGGCAATCGTATTGTTTGCTGATGGCATCCGCAGGGGCCGCCTGGCGTAGAGAACGGAACGGAACGACCGCGGAGAGGCCCGCCTCCACAGCCACGGAGCGGCTGGAAGCCCTCGTTCGTTCCAATGATGGCTTCGTGATCGCCGAAGAAGACCTCCGGATCAGAGGACCCGGGGAGCTTTTCGGCCTGCGGCAATGGGGAGTGCCGGAGTTCAGGGTCGCTCATCTGCTTCGCGACGCGGACTTGCTTCATGCCGCTAGGCACGAGGCCTTCGGGCTGCTCAAGCAGGATCCACGACTTGCAGCGCCGACGCATCGCGGGTTACGAGAGACCATGCTGCGGCGCTGGGAAAAGAAGCTGGATTTAGGCTCGGTGAGCTAATATGCGGGTCCTCTCGTCGATCAGCCCGGCCGTCCTCGCACCCCGCCCGGTGTAGGGACCCCGCTGCGGACGGCTTAGCGCCCAGATCGGCGCCACCCGCATATTGACGCCCGAGCCGGGATGGGAGGGCGTATAACAATGGGGCTGTTGCAGCGGCTGAAGCATGATCTGCGAGCCGGCCTCGCCACGTTGCGGCATGGGACCGCTCACGCCGCGAGCCGCGCGTTGGAAGAAACGGAATTGCTCCGACTTCGGTTGGAGATTCGCAAGATCGACCAGCGGACGACCGATTTGTATCGCGACATCGGTGAGCGGACGGTGGAATTGCGCGAGCGGGGGGAGTCCGTTGACAGGGTCCTGTCCGACACGGAAATCGGTCGCCTCGTCAGGCAAGTGCAGGAGTATAGGAGCGAGCGTTCCAAGTTGGAAGCCGAAATGGGCGAGACCCGAAGCGAGGACTGACGCGGACGTATGAAGGAGCTGCATGCGCATCAGCGGCCGGTTCGACTGGCGGGCGTCGATATCGGCACCTTGACCTGCCGTCTGTTGATCGCGGAGGTACCGCTGCACGGGCCGTTAAAGGAGGTTTTTTCGGCCAGGACCATTCTCAGGCTGGGCGAGGGAGTAGACCGGACGAGACGGCTGAGCGAGCCCGCCATGAGCCGCGTTCTCACGGTGCTGAAGGAATGGAAAACGCTGATCGACGGCTATGACGTGGAGGCATGCATCGCCGTCGCGACGAGCGCGGTCCGCGACGCAGACAATCGACGGGAATTCCTCGACCGTGTCACACAAGACACGGGGTTTGCCGTCGAGCTCTTATCCGGCGAAGAAGAGGCGCGGCGTACGATGCTCGGCATCCGTTCCGGCTTGCCTACCGGCATCACAGACGTACTGGCCCTCGACATCGGCGGCGGCAGCACCGAATTTATCCTGGATCGATTGGGCCGCGCACCGATCACCCGTTCCATCGACCTCGGCGTGGTCCGGCTGAGCGAGCGAGCGCTGCATCACGATCCGCCTGCTGCGGACGAGATTCAGCGTGCGCGCGAGTGGATTCGAAACGACACGCTGGCGTCTGTTGCGGACATGCCGCGGTCGAACAGTCTCACGTTCGTCGGTACCGCCGGGACGATCACCTCGCTTGCCGCGATGGCGCAGAGGTTGCCGGCCTACGAGCCCGCCCGGATCCACAACTACGTGTTGAAACTTGAGGCCATTCAGGACATGGAACAATCGCTCCTCGGCATGACCAAGGCCGACCGCAGAGGTTTTCCCGGCCTCGAAAAGGGTCGCGAGGACGTCATCGCGGCCGGAGCGGTGATTTTGCGCACCGTGATGGAGACGTTGGACGTTCGGGAGTGTCTGGTGAGCGATTTCGGTCTGCGCGAAGGAGTGCTGCTTCATTTGGCGGAGCGGCATGCCTCGCTGGGCAGCCGGCCGGCCGCGGGCTCTGGATTGAAGGATTGAAGCATTCATGATGAACGAGTCGTCGTCATCCGTGGGCCCGGCTCCCGCTGCCCCGCCCGTGGGGAGCCCGGGAGAGATCCGGCAGCAGGTGCTCGCCTTCTTCGGTCCGGGCAGTGGGGACAATTCCACACGCCAATCGCTGGCTGCACGGTTGGATGAATTCGTGAACGCCGCATCGCTCGGCGATCGGCTCGATGCCTGGCTCCGGCTGATCCATTGGACTCGTGTCGGCACCAGCCCGACGTTGCACCTGCTGCAGGCACGCATGCGGTGGCGCGAAGCCTATCTCTATTGGGAACTTCTCTTGGACGTGCTGGAACAGGTGCCCGACATCCGCCGGCGCGTGCAGGAGGCCGTAAGCCGCATTCTCCTCGAAACGGACGCCGTGAATCTCGTCGGGCAGTCGGGACTGCCCTGCGACCGGGGATTTCTGGTCGAATTCGGCGACCGGCTCATCAGCCGGCTTCTCCCGTCGGTGCGGAACGACCGTGATTTGACCCACCTGCTGCAGCGTCAGTATCGGAGTTTTCTCGAGGTCAAGTGGTTTTCTCAGATTCCGCCGAAGTTGTTCACCCGGATTCTTCAAGCGCTGACCCCGTCGGATGCTCCTTCGGCGGCCACCCTGCGCCGCGCCGTGGCGGACGGGTTCCGGCTCCTGGCGATCCGGGTGGAAGCGCAAGGACTGTCCGAAAAGCTGCGCGCGAGAAGCCGGCGTCCCTCGTCCATCGTGGATTCCCCGTTTTATCGCTTAGCGCAAACCAGCGAACAGTTGGCCGCGCAATGGCTGGCCGGTCAGGATGTGGACGTCTTGGGCGCCTCCTGGCGAGACGATGCCGCCCGATGCCAGGCGGAAATGCGATGGATCCGTCGGCAGCTCGAACTTGCCGGGGTCAGCGTCGACATCGTGTATGGACTGGAAGTGTTGCAGCAGTGTCTACGCCGAATGGGCGCCATTGTTGAGATCATGACGGCGCGGGACGACGTCGGGTATGCGAAAGCCGTGCATGAGTTTCTCGCGGCGCTGATCGAGGGGAGCTTGCACGAATGCAGCCTCTCGCACCTTGTCGAGACGAATACGCGCCTGCTGCACAGAAAAATCGTCGACCGATCCGGCGCGACCGGCGAGCACTATATCGCGCGGGACCGATGCGAATACAGGCATATCTGGGTTGCCGCCGCAGGTGGCGGCGTGCTGACCGCGTTCACCGCCGCCGCCAAAATGTTCATCCTCGGGCTCGGCCTGGCGCCGTTTTTGGCCGGCCTCGGCTATGGCGTGAACTACGCGGTGAGTTTTGTGTTGATGCAGACGTTCGGTCTCATCCTGGCGACCAAACAACCGGCCATGACCGCCGCGACCCTGGCGACGATCATGCGCGACCAACGCGGCCCGGCGCGGGTTGATGGAATCGTGGAGTTCATCACCAGGATTTCTCACTCCCAGATTGCCGCGGCGGTCAGCAACGTGCTGGTGGTCTCGGCCGCCGCCTATGCCCTCGACGCCGGATGGCGTCTGTTGACGGGGACGCCGATCCTGAACATCGAGGATGCCACGCACGTCTATGAGACCCTCAGTCCCCTGGACAGCGGCACCGTCATCTTTGCAGCCTTGACGGGTGTCATATTGTGGCTGTCGAGCTTGGCCGGAGGATGGGTCGAAAACTGGGCGGTGTACCACCGGCTTCCCTCTGCCTTGGCCGAACACGGGTGGGGAAGCCGAGTGTTCGGGGCGGAACGCCTGCGGCGATGGGCCAAAGGGCTCTCCGACAACATCGCGGGGTGGGGCACCAACGTGTCGCTGGGCATGATGTTGGGCATGACCCCCGCGATCGGCGCGTTCCTCGGCGTTCCGCTCGACGTCCGGCACGTGACGTTGTCCAGCGGCACGCTGGCGCTAGCCAGCGCCTCGCTCGACGCTGAGTGGTACAAGGAGGGCTGGTTCCTCCGCGCGATGGCGGGGGTGAGCGTCATGTTCATCCTCAATTTGGGCGTGAGCTTTTTCCTCTCGCTGGTAACGGCGCTGCGCGCGTACGATTTCCCCCGCTCGGAAATGATGGAGCTTGCACGGCGTCTGCTGAAACGGCTCGTGTGGTCGCCTCGCGACTTTATTCTGCCTCCGCGCCAACAAAAGGGGCCCGCCGAGCCTACGGGATCACTGCAGGAAGAAGAGGTGGTCGGTACGAAGGGATGAGCGATGCGACCGAGGTGGAGGGAAACGCGACTGCGTTACCGCTGGGAATACCATCTATAGCCCTTGTTTTCGGTGAAGCTCGCTTTCGGCGCCCCGCCCGGTTTTTCCAAAAGCAGCACTTTGAAATCGATAAGGCCGAACCACGCCGGGTCGGCCACGTCGTGGTAATGGCAGCCTTGCAGGCGGGGCAGCATGTCACCGAGGGATTGTTTGAGTTCCGGCTCCGTGTAGGCGCGGACGCTGAATGGCTTATTCAATGCCTGACAGAACCGCTGGATCGTGTAGGCGGCGCCCGTACAAAGCACCTTTGTATCGGGTTTGATCCCGAGAAACTGCGGCAGTGGGAGGTAGCGTTCCTGAAACCCCAGCCATCGTACGGCTTGGCGAAGGTGGCCGTACTGAACTTCGTATTCCGTGTGGTGCGGGAGCTTCACGGGCGCCGGCCAGCCGTCCTCCACGCCGAATTCCGTCAGGAAAGCGCGCCCGCCGGGCTTCAACACCCGCCAAAGCTCGGCGACGAAACGAACGGGGCCCAGATTGAAAATCAAGCCCTCCGGGATTTCGGCTCCGAGGTTCAAGCGCAGGCGTCTGATCCAATCCAAGGCTTCCTGATGTTGCGCGGTGTCCCCCGCGCCGGCCATCAGTTCCTTCCGACTCAGTTTGACCGGCGTCATGTCGGCCATGTTTTCGTTGTCGATCACGAGGTCGACGGAGTTGTCGGAAAACGGGAGCGATTCACCGTTGGCCTGGGTGCCGACGACCGCCCAGCCGCCGGCCCGAGCGCGCGACACTTGGAGTTTTAAGAACGGCTTCGTGACGTCCAGTGAGACGTATCGAATGTTCTGCTTTTCGAACGAGAGCAGTTCCCGTCCCAGCTCTTGCGCCACGTAGCCCAGCCCGCCTCCGACTTCCACGATCACTTTCGGCTTTGGATTGAACCAGCCGAGCCGGCGCAACTGCCGCATGAGGAGACGACCGTACGTCAGCCCGCCGAGGGCTTCGCTCGGCTCCCGAAAGAGATGCGACACCGTCGTCTCGACCAAGTCGAAATGACCGTCGTCCCCCGGGCTATCTTTCAACTCGTGAACGTGGAACGCTTCGAGATGATCTTCTCCTTCGAAGCCTTCCTGACCGGACCAGCTTTCGCGAATTTGCTGGAGCAGCACATCCCATTTGGCTTTGTGCCGGTGTCCGCCGGGCGGTTCCGCGCCGAAGTAGCACAGGGAGTAATTGGGCGTCGCCCATCGTTCCAGGTGCCAGCGTCCCGGCTGGCCGTCCGGTCCGCAAATAGTCTGGCCGTACTTCTCCAGCAATGCGCCGACCGTAGTATGGCCGTTCATCGCCGTCAGCATTTCCAAGCCGGTTCGGTTCAGGCGTACGAGAGGAAGGTGATCGTCCAGCGGCGCGAACCACCATTCGTCCTGCGCCTGCTGATAGGCCACAAGATCGGGGATGCGCCAAGCGAGGAGCCGCCGCACTTCGTCGGTGAGGGTGAGGGGTTCTTGAGGGGCGGCCGCAAGCTTCATGGCTGGTGAAAGGCGCAGCCTACACGAGCAGCCTGGGTTCCTGCAAGGAGTCCGGGACGGACAAACCGGGATGCCAGACCATCTAGTTGGGACAGGGACGGAAGGATCTTGCTAGGTCTGGGAGGGAGCGATGGTGGGATTCGTCACGGTCAGGACCCCTCGCATGATCGGGTGCAATCGGCAATGATAGGCATACCGGCCAGGAGGCAGACCGGGGATCGTAAACGTCCCGTTGGGCTCCATCGTGCCCGAGTCGAACGCACAGGGGTTGCCGTCCTCAATGCAGCCGTTGTGGGTGACCGTGTGGTGCGTCGGCGTGGGATTTTCCCACCGGACCGGAGTACCGGCCGACACGGTGGCGATAGCGGGGACGAAATAAGGCGATCCGCTTTCGATGACAATTTCGGTGTATGGGGGTGCAGCCGGCGACGGCCATGCCAACAGGCCGGAGGAGGCAACACAGAGTAAGAGCAGGCTCCACGTCTTCATCGCGACCCTGCAAAGAAAGCAGCCATATCGTCTTTCACATAGAGTCAGCTGGTCGGGAAAAGATTCCACCGACCCCCGCCAGGAACACCGTCATTTTACCACTTCTTTGCTGCCCGTTGCCCGGGCCTCTCGTGGCGGTGACATTGACGTGGCATCTATCGAGGACGCTCCTGAAAAACGTCATAAACATCACCGCTTGCGGTTGCAACAACCTATGGGTTCATGCTAGATGGAGGTTCCATGAGGTGTTCCATCCGCGGTGATGGAAACATTGAAGAGGAGGCAGGCTGATGGCGAAGAAAAAAAAGGCGACGAGAAAGGCCGCGGCTAAATCGAAGGGCAAGCGCCCCGCGAAGAAAACCGCCGCGAAAAAAACCGCCGCGAAGAAAGCAACGAAGAAGCGGGCGGCGGTCAAGCGCGGGAAGCCCTCGACGAAGAAGAAACCGGCGAAAAAGAAGGCGGCCAAGAAAAAGACGTCTCCCCGAGGCGGCAAACCGTCCCCTTCAACAAAGAAGCCGGTGAAACCCGTCGTTGAGGAAGAACCCAGAGCCGCCGCCAAACCGGCTCCCGCGCCCACCAAGCCCGCCGAGATTGATGAAGATTTAGGAGAAGACCTCGAGGTGCCGGGCGAGATCGACGAGGAGATGCAGGAAGACCTCGCACTCGAAGACGATGACGAGGACGTCGATTACCTTGAGAAGTCGGACGACCTGTTGGACGATACCGAGGACTACCGGAACAACTGAAAACTATTGGAACCGACGACCCGCCTCGGCCGCCCGGAGCAACGCCCTACGCAAGGCTCCCGCTCAACGGAGTGGCGCCGATGTGTAGGTGACCCCGGCGCGGCAGCGCCTTCTGTCTCATGAGCCATTTCCTTTTCGTGGCCCGCGCACTGCGCGAACGCAGCTCGCAGGACAGCGCGGAGCTGCAACTGGCCCATGGCATTTGGGGCCTGTGTACCGGCCTCATTCGTGAGAATCTTCAAAAATACCTGAGCGCCCAGTCACGCGGACTCGTGTACGTGCTGAAGCTGGGCCTCTGCGCCGAGTTCGACCTTCTTCCTCCGGTGCGATCCTTCGAGGACCTTGATGAACTGTTGAAAGATGAACTGCGGACGGAGGCCCGGTTCGGGTTCGTCCGGATCACCATGCGTCGCCGCTGGGCCGTTTCTCCGGCCGACAGCCATGTGTTGCTGCAGAAAGTGCTGAACATACCGGATCAGACGGAACTCGCGCGTCGCCTCGGCCTCGGCATGCATCGCTTAACGCAAGAGGAGTACGAATCGATCGTAGGCGCTCTCGGGCCCGGAGTGTGATCGGACGTCCGACCCTCTTACCTTGCGGCCTCCGCGGTCATCCCGTATAACTTCGCCATGTGGCGCCTCGCTCTTGGCTGGGGTCCGGCCGTGACGATCCTTCTGCTCGCCTGCGCCGTCGAGGCGAACGCCGGTTGTCGGAAAGAGCCGATCGTCACATCGCCTTCGACGTATACGGTTCATCTCAGCCCACAGTGCACAGAAGTGGAGCGAGAGTCACTGGCTGTGGACGCTGCGGCGCTGGAGGAGGCGGTCCGCCAAGGCAAAGGAGTCGATCTCTCCGGGGTAATCGTACGGGGCGAGCTCTCGCTCGATGCCTTGCCCGTTCAAGGCATCGGCGCAATGGGTATGCTGACACCCGATCAGAGAGAAGCGCTGAAGCGTGCACAGGTCGAAGAAGCGCGCGTGCTGCCGGGGATCTTTCTCATCAAGCATTCCATCGTCCGAGGCGGCATTGTGCATGAGACCAAGCAAGACCGTCTGGTGCTTGCCGGACCGGTGGACTTCACCGGCACGATCTTTGAGCGGATTGTCGATCTCTCGCGGGGAATATTTCTACAGCCCGTTACGTTCTCGGGCGCGGTGTTTTTGCGGGAAGCCTATTTCGTGCAGGGGCGGTTTTTAATGGGTGTGACCGCCGAGAAGACGGCGTTCGGTCCGCATACCCGTTTTCACCGGTCGGTGTTTCACGGACCGGCTCGCTTCACGCAATCCGGCTTCAACGGACTCGCCGAATTCCTGGAGGTGACGTTCGAGCAGGAGGCGGATCTTTCGCGCACCTATTTCAAGCAGGGGACGGGGTTTTCCGGCACCCGCTTTCAAAAGATGGCGGATTATTCCGAAGCCTTGTTCGACGGACAGGCCTTCTTCACGTTCACTTCTTTCGAAGGCGATGCCTTTTTCCGGCGCGCGACGTTCAAA
>JBDZUK010000019.1:31836-47393 GCA_040255165.1 Nitrospiraceae bacterium
CGACGCAGTCTTCAGCGGAGTCGACGACTTCGACAAGGCGTTTTTCCAGGAAGCTCCCACGTTCGTCCGGACCGCACGATCCAACAAGACCCCTATGGGGCTGCAAAATCCAACCGTGCAATATGTCATCACGGCCTCGCTGCTGGTATTCAGCGCGCTCCTGCTCGTCTATCTGGTGAGGGCCAGGTGAGACTGTCTCCAGGGCTCCCCCATATATAGTTTCCGGCTTGCCCGGACCCCCATAAGCTGGTATAAGGACCCCCGTGAGCGATCGGTCGGAAAGCCTTCAACAAACCGAGTTGCCCTATCAGGTCCGGATCGAGAACTTTGAGGGGCCGCTCGATCTTCTCCTTCATCTCATCAGGAAAAACGAGATCAATATCTACGACATCCCCATCGCGCTCATCGCCCAGCAGTACCTGGAGTACGTGAATGCGATGAAGGAGTTGAATCTGGCCGTGGCTGGGGAGTTTCTCGTCATGGCCGCCACGTTGCTGCAGATCAAATCCAAGATGCTGCTGCCGGCGGAGGAGACGGAAACGGATGACGAAGAGGGACCGGACCCGCGTGAAGAACTGGTACGTCGCCTGCTTGAGTATAAACAGTACAAAGAAGCGGCCCGACAGTTGGACGGACGGGAAAAATTTTGGCGGGACGCCTATCGGCGAGAGCCGTGCGAGCCGGTGGTGGTCGATTCCGAGGACACCCTGTTGGAGAACGTCAGCCTCTTCGATCTGGTCGATGCCTTGCAAAACATTCTCGACCGGAACCCCGGCAAGCGGCTGATCGAGATCGAGCCGGACCACTTGACCGTGCGTGAACGGATGAATGTGATCATCGAGGCGCTCGAAGGGAAAGAGTCCGTATCCTTCACGTCGTTGTTTGAAGGGGCCTGCCATCGTCTCGTGGTGATTGTGACGTTCCTGGCGCTGTTGGAACTGATCCGGCAGCGGGTGGCGCGCGTGTTTCAGGCTGAGAATTTCGGCCCGATTCTCGTATCACGCGCCTTCTCACTCGTCCCGGATCCGGCGGAGCTGGATGATTCAGAATGGAGGGACGCATGAGCGCAGAGATGGAACAGGAGACCGGACCCGTGGCGGAAGCCGTTGCAGCGTGGCACGGGAGCGAGACGGCTGAGCCGAACGGGCACGGTGTCGGGCCGGCGATAGACGGGCAGGCCGAGAAATTGGAAGAACGGGAGCTCAAGGCCATCCTGGAAGCGCTGCTGTTTGTGTCGGCCGATCCGATTCCGATCTCGAAATTCGTCTCTCTGCTTGGGACTGTGCCCAAAGCCGAGATTGAAGCGTCGCTGCGGAGCTTACGGGAGGACTTCGATCGAGACGGGAAGGCGCTCCAGTTGGTCGAGATTGCGGGCGGCTACCGGATGGTGACGAAGCAGGAGTATGCTCCTTGGGTGAAGCGGTTGGACAAGTCCAAGGCAGCCCCCAAACTGTCCCGGTCTGCGTTGGAATCGCTGGCGATTATCGCGTACAAGCAGCCTCTCGTGCGGGCGGAGATCGAAGAAATTCGAGGCGTGGAGACCTCCGGCGTCCTTCGGACCTTGCTGGAACGAAAGCTGGTGCGGATTGTCGGTCGCAAGGAAGTACCCGGGCGTCCGATCATGTACGGGACGACGAAATTCTTCCTCGAGCACTTCGGCTTGCGCGATCTCTCTGAATTGCCGCCGCTGCGGGAATTCAAGGAACTGGGAGAGTCGGATCAAGTCCTGCTCCCCCTGGAGGGAAGAGAGGCGGCGGACCAAGCGGATCGAGCCCAGGAGAACGAGGGATCGTCGCCCCATGATGAACTCGCGCCCGATCAGGAGCCGAACGAGGGCGAGGAGCAAAGTCGGCTGAGCGAAGAGCTGATGCCGGAACCGGTCGAGCAGGCGTAACAGCGGGCTGCCGCATGTGCTCGTTTGCTCAAAACGGGATGCGGATGCCCATCTGAAATTCGTTCGGTCCCAATCCCTGCCCAAACTGACTCCACTGACTGCGAAGGCCGGAATCCAGCTGCGTTTGCCCCCCCGGACTTAAGGCTCGCTCGCGATCCGATCCAAATCCCCCTCCGAATCCCGCCCCGATGTACGGCGTCAACGTCGTGCGGCCCACCGCATACCGGCCGTTGATCGACGGAACGTCATGGAACAGAGTCGAGGATGTCGGAGCTCCGGTCGGCGGCGTCGCGAGAGCCGCGGAGTGTCCTTGTTTCAGGTCGAGCCTCTTGGCGGATGTGGCGGCACCGGAATGATCGACCGCCGGAGGAGCGTGCTCTGCAGAGTAGGCGAATGGAGTGATCGTTCCCGTCACGAGCAGGAAAGTAAGAATTGTCGGGATCGATCGATTGATGTTCGTTGCATTCATGCGAAAGGGAAATTATGTGGAAAGCTATCCTACAAGCAAGTGGAAGGTGAAGCAAGAAGCCCGCCAGGCGGAAATCAGTTCATGCAACGCGTCCGAGTGAAGTGATCGTTGTCACGCTGTCTCACATTTCCCGCAATCTTGTGTCCGAAATTCCTCAGTCGCTCAGGAGTCCAATACGGTTTCTGCCGTGCTGAACGTCATGTCGGCGGGTTTCTTGCGCCTTGTTCTCAGACTGGAGAGTCGAGCCCAGCGTCGCGTCATGGCCGGATTCAAAGCAGCGTTGGAAGCCATGATGCCGTCGCCGTTTCCGCGCCTTGACGGCGTTCTTTGCCCTTTGTTAGACTGCGCGATCCAAGTCATTGAAAGACCCGTATTTCTCCCTGAACTCCGGCTCTCAACACGAGGCATCACCTATGATCAAAGCATGGCTCCTCGACGAAATGTTTCGGTTCGATCGCAAGGCGCTGTCGGTGGAGGGCGCGCAAGATGAATGGGGCGCCGGCGACTCGGTGACGGACGAGGAAGAACTTCCTCCTGCGCCGGCCAACGTGGCGGCAAAGCCGGGGAATGGGCGCGTGACCATCACGTGGGACCCGGTGCCCGACGCGATGTACTACAACCTGTACTTCTTGACCTCCAAAGGCGTGCAGATCAAGTTTTCCGAATTGACCCGCCCCATCGCCGGCCCGGACGATTTCAAGACGGTCATCGGGGTGAAGAAGGAGAAGGCGACCTGCATGGAAGGGGTCGTGTCGCCGTTCGTGCACGACGACCTCGCCAATGGCTCCTGCTACCACTATGTTGTCACCGTAGTGACGCCGAAAGGAGAAAGTCCGGAATCGCAGGAAGTCATGGCGATCCCGTCGCCGTACCTGCTGACCATGAGCATCGGGCAGGAAGGCGTGGACGACGGTGAATTCAGCTCGCCCACCGGGATTGCGCTCGACAAGGACGGCAACCTCTACGTCGCCGATACCGACAACCATTCGATCCAGAAATTCGACAAGGACGGCAAGTTCCTGGCGCGTTGGGGCGGCGAACCGAGTTCCGAGGAGGGCGGCTTCTACTATCCGCGCGGTCTCACCACGAGTCCCGAAGGACATGTGTACGTGGCGGACAGCGGCAACAACCGCGTGCAGAAGCTGGATTCGGAAGGCGGACCGATGAAGGCATGGGGCAAATTCGGTTTTGCCTGGCGCGGCGCGGACATCGGGAAATTCGACGTGCCCTGGGGCATCACCTCGGACCAGGACGGCAACATTTACGTCTCGGACTCGAGCAACGCGCGCATTCAGAAATTTAAGTCGGACGGCACGCCGCTGCTCAAGTGGGGGCGGGACGGAAGTTTCGACGGCGCCTTTTTCTTCCCGCGAGGAGTGGCGGTTGATTTCGTCGGCAATATCTTTGTAGCCGATGAAGGGAACCATCGGATTCAGAAATTCGATGCTCGGGGCAGCTTCCTGACCAAATGGGGACGTGAAGGCAGCGGACCGGGACAGTTCAAGTCGCCGTGGGGCGTCGCCTGCGATGCGCTCGGTAATGTGTACGTGGTCGACAGCGGCAACCACCGCATCCAGAAATTCGACGGAAACGGGACGTTCCTGTGTTCCTGGGGGAACCGCGGGAAAACCGAGGGACAGCTGAACTTTCCGTACGGCATTGCCGTTGACAAGGAAGGCTGCGTCTACGTGGTCGACAGCGGCAACAACCGCGTCCTGAAGTACGTGCCGACCGAAGAGGAAATGAACCGCGGCAAGCAGGATGCGCCGAAGGAACAGGCGGTCAGCGAGACTCCGCCGCCGCGCAGTGTCGCGGTCAAGGCCGGCGATACGGAGACGTTCCTCAGCTGGATGGAAGTCCCGGGAGCCGTGTCCTACAACCTGTACTTCCACACGTCGCCGAAATTGACCAAGGAAAGCGCAACCAAAATCGAGGGGGTCACCAATCCGTACGCGCACAGCGGCCTCACCAACGATATCCCTTACTACTACGCGGTGTCGGCGGTCTTCGAGAACGACGCGGAGAGCGCGCTGTCCGAGGAAGTGACGGCGACCCCGGTTCTGATCGACATCACTGCGCCGCAGAATCCGTACGCCGTCATCAATCACGGCGCGTTCATGACGAACACGCCGGAAGTGGTCGTGACGATCTCGGCGACGGACCTCGACACGGGAGTGGGCGCGTATTTTATTTCTGAAAGCCCCATGACGCCGATGGGCGGCACACCCGGCTGGGTGGAGGTGACGCCGGCGGTCAAATTCGGTGCCACCATCCCGTTTATTTTGTCCCCCGGCGACGGGCAGAAAACCATCTACGTCTGGTTCAAGGATGTCGGGAACAACGTGTCGACCCCTGCCAGCACCTCGGTGCTGGTCAATACGTCGGGGTACCTCTGCGTCTCCAAATGGGGCAAACCGGGACGCGGCGCCTCGTTGTTGCACGGCGGCGAATTCATGGCGCCGATGTACGGGCTGACGATCGACCAGCAGGGCAGCTTGTTCGTCGTGGACAACGGCAACAACCGGATCCAAAAATTCGACAGCACGGGGAATTTTATCATCCTCTGGGGAAACTTCGGCTCCGCCAACGCAAACTTCCACAACCCGACCGGCATTGCGTGCGACGGCAAGGGCGACGTCTGGGTCGTAGACACCAACAATCACCGCGTGCAGAAGTTCGACGGCAAACTGGGCGGCTACTTGATGAAGTTCGGGTCGCGGGGCAACGGCGAGGGGCAGTTCAATGCGCCTTGGGGCATCGGGATCGACCGGGTGCGTGGCTTCATCTATGTGGTGGACAGCGCCAATTTCCGGGTCCAAAAGTTCGACATGAGCGGCGAATTCATCATGTCGTGGGGCAGCTTCGGCAACGGGGACGGACAGTTTTACTTCCCCCGCGGCATCGCGGTGGATCAGAACGACGGCACCGTGTATGTCGTCGATATGGGAAACCATCGCATCCAGAAATTCGATACCAGCACCAACGTGCTCCCGCAGCTGCTCGCCAAGTGGGGAGGCAGCTCCGAGCCCGGGCATGCCAGCAGCGCGTTGGCGCAGGAAGCGGGGCAACTGCGCTCGCCGTGGGGGATCGCGGTGGACGCGGCCGGCGATGTCTACGTCTCGGATACGGGCAACCATCGCATCGAGAAATTCGACCGCGAGGGCAACTTCATCACGCAGTGGGGCGGCTTCGGGAACGGCGACGGCCAATTCAACTTCCCGTACGGCATCGCCGTCGATGTCCGGGGGAGTGTCTTCGTGGTGGACAGCGGCAACACGCGGGTGCAGCAGTTCATGCCGGCTGAGGAGGGAAGCGAACGGCTTCAAGAAGAGGCGGAAGCCGTAGCTGAATTGGAGAAAGCGCAAGGAGTGCAGAAGGGCTAAGGGGAGGTCGGACGGACAATGCTGGACAAAGACCCGCGCATGGGCCTGACGTACGACGACGTCATCCTGATTCCGGCGAAGTCTCAGGTGTTGCCCAGCGAGGTGGACACGAAGACATTGGTGTCCCGGACAATCCGGCTCAACATCCCCATGATCAGCGCGGCAATGGATACCGTGACGGAATCCCGGCTGGCCATTGCCATGGCCCGGGAAGGCGGCATGGGAATCATCCACCGGGTGTTGGCGCCGGCCGACCAGGCAGCCGAGGTCGATCGTGTCAAAAAATCGGAGAGCGGGATGATCCTCGATCCCGTCACGATCGCGCCCGAGCAGACGATCCGTGACGCCCATCAGCTCATGTCCAAGTATCGCATTTCCGGCATTCCCGTGACGAAAAACGGGAAGCTGGTCGGCATCCTCACGAATCGCGATCTACGGTTCGAGACTCGGATGGATTTGAAAGTGTCCCAGGTGATGAAGCGGGACAAGCTCATCACCGCACCTGAAGGAACCAGCCTCGAAAAGGCCCGCGAGATCCTGCACGAACACCGGATCGAAAAGCTTCCGGTAGTCAACAAGCACTTCGAGCTGAAAGGGCTGATTACAATCAAGGATATCGAAAAGCGCATCAAGTATCCGCACGCCTGCAAAGACGGGCACGGGCGGCTTCGTGTCGGGGCGGCGGTCGGAGTGGGGCCGGAAACGGAGGAACGCGTCGCGTTGTTGGCGAAGGCCGGCGTCGATCTCGTGGTCGTGGACACGGCGCACGGTCATTCTCAAGCCGTGCTCGACATGGTCAAGCAGATCAAACGCAAATACATCGATCTGGAAGTGGTCGCAGGCAACATTGCGACGGCTGAGGCAGCGAAGGATATGCTCAAAGTCGGGGCTGACGCCGTGAAGGTAGGCGTGGGGCCCGGCTCAATATGCACGACGCGCATCGTCTCCGGTGCGGGGATGCCGCAATTGACCGCCATTGCCGATTGCGCGAAAGCGCTGGCCGGTTCCGGGGTGCCGATCATCGCCGATGGCGGAATCAAATTCTCAGGGGACATCACGAAAGCGCTGGCGGCAGGTGCCTCGGCCGTCATGCTCGGCAGCCTCCTGGCGGGAACCGAAGAATCGCCTGGTGAAACCGTCCTGTATCAGGCACGAACGTACAAGGTATACCGCGGGATGGGATCGATCGGAGCGATGGAGCGCGGCGGCGGCGATCGCTACGGTCAAGGTGGTCGACTGGCACCAAAACTGGTTCCCGAGGGGATTGAGGGCCGCGTACCGTACAAGGGATCGTTGGCCGCCGTGATTTATCAGCTCGTCGGGGGAGTGCGCTCAGGCATGGGTTATTGCGGCTGCAAGACCATTCCCGACTTGCAGGACAAGGCCACGTTCATTCGGCAAACTGTCGCCGGACTCCGCGAGAGTCACGTCCACGACGTGATCATTACCAAAGAAGCGCCGAACTACCGGATGGACTGGGAATAGCGGAGCGAATGGCCGATGGCGTATAGCCGATAGCAGAAGCCTCGGATGCCGGCTCTCCGCGACCTACCTCATTTCTTTTCAGGCCATTAGCTATCAGCCATACGCTCTTTCATCATGGAACTCTGGCACGATCGTATCCTGGTTCTCGACTTCGGGTCTCAGTACACTCAGCTTATTGCGCGCCGCATCCGCGAAGCGCAGGTTTACTCCCAGATTCTCCCTTGCACCGTCCCGATTGCCACGGTGTTGGCTTACCGGCCGAAAGGCATCGTCCTGTCCGGAGGCCCATCCAGCGTCTACGAGAAAAAAGCGCCGAGCGTTGCCAAGGAGTTATTCGACCAGGGCATCCCGATCCTGGGCATCTGTTACGGGATGCAACTCGTGACGCATCTGCTCGGAGGCGAGGTCGCCAAGGCTCCCCACCGGGAATATGGGCGAGCCGATCTTGTGATCGATGACCGCTCGGATCTCTTCCATAAAGTCGGGCAGGGCGGCTCCACGGTCGTTTGGATGTCCCACGGCGACCGTATCGAGCGCATGCCGAAAGGTTTTCGGTCGATCGCGCACACGGGGAATTCGCCCGTCGCGGCGATGAAGCGCGATGACCCGAAGAAGCATATTTATTGTCTGCAATTCCATCCTGAAGTGGCTCACACGCCGGAAGGCGCCACGATCCTGCAAAACTTCGTGTATCGGATCTGCGGCTGCAGGCCGACGTGGACCATGCAGTCGTACGTGGACACCGCCGTGCGGCAAATCCGGGAACAGGTCCGGGAAGAGCGCGTCATTTGCGCGCTCAGCGGCGGCGTGGATTCTTCCGTCGCGGCGGCGCTGACGCATCGGGCCATCGGCGACCAGCTCACCTGTATCTTTGTCGACAATGGGGTCTTGCGGGCCGGCGAGGGTGAGCAGGTGCAGAAGACGTTCGCCGCGCATCTCCGTTTGAATCTTCGGTTTTTGGACCGGTCTGCGCAGTTTGTCTCTGCGCTCAAGAACGTGATCAATCCCGAGCGGAAGCGGAAAATCATCGGGCGGTTATTCATCAAGAATTTCGAAACCGAAGCCAAGAAGTTAAGAGGCGTCAAGTTTCTCGTCCAGGGGACGCTCTATCCCGACGTGATCGAAAGCGTCAGCTTCAAGGGTCCGTCGGCCACGATCAAGACGCATCATAACGTCGGCGGACTGCCGGCGCGGATGCGGCTCAAGCTGATCGAGCCGCTGCGCGAATTGTTCAAGGACGAAGTGCGGGTGCTGGGCAAAGAGCTGGGATTGCCGGACGAGATCATCTGGCGGCAGCCGTTCCCCGGACCTGGTCTGGCGATCCGTGTGCTCGGCTCGGTGACGAAAGAGCGCTTGACCATATTGCGTGCGGCGGAAACGATCGTCGACCAGGAAATACGCTGTGCCGGACTGTACCGGGGCATCTGGCAGGCGTTTGCCGTTCTGTTGCCGATTCGAACGGTCGGCGTCATGGGAGACCAGCGGACGTACGAGAATGTCGTCGCCATTCGGGCCGTCACGAGTCTCGACGGCATGACGGCCGATTGGGCCAAAATACCGAACGAGGTGCTGGGCAAGATGTCGAACCGGATCATCAATGAAGTGAAGGGCGTGAATCGGGTCGTGTACGACATCAGCTCCAAGCCGCCCAGCACCATCGAGTGGGAATGATGGTGCGTGAAGCGTCGTTCGTGAAGCGTGAAGCGCAGGCCTTTCCGATCCTGCGAACGGCGAGATACGAGATACGCTTCACGAAGAAATAGAGATGGACATCCGTCTTCAAAAATTGATCGCGAGCAGCGGGCTTGCCTCGCGCAGGAAAGCCGAAGAGCTGATCGCGAACGGCTTGGTCACGGTGAACGGTGCCGTGGTCACCGAGCTCGGCACAAAAGTAGACCCCGAACGGGACCATGTGAAGGTCGAGGGCCGACATCTGAAGGCGGCCCAACCGTATGTCTATCTGATGCTCAACAAGCCGAAGCATGTCATGTCCACGCTGCATGACCCGGGCGGCAGGCCGACGATCAAGAATTTTCTCCATGGGGTGTCGGTGCGGGTATTCCCCGTCGGCCGGTTGGACTTCGACAGCGAAGGGCTGATGTTGTTGACCAACCATGGAGATCTGGCTCAAGCGATGCTTCATCCTCGGTACCATGTCCCCAAGACCTATCTCATCAAGGTGAAAGGCGTCTTGACGGACGAGGAAATCAAGCAACTCGAACGCGGCGTGCGATTGGACGACGGCATGACGGGTCCGGCGACGGTAAAAAAAATCAGGAAGGCCGAACAGAATTCCTGGGTGGAAATCACGATTCATGAAGGGCGCAAGCACCAGGTAAAACGGATGTTGGAAACGGTCCGGCACCAGGTCCTCAAGCTGACGCGTATCCGAATGGGGCCGCTCCGTCTCGGCGATTTGGCGCCGGGGGAGTTTCGGTTTTTGACCGATCGTGAGGCCAACGCGCTGAGAGAGCTCTTGGAACATCGGGCGTCATCCGGCGGGACCGGTCAGCGTATCAACGGACGGCCGCGTCGTGCGGTTCGGAAGGCAGGTTGGGCGAAATCAAAGAAAGCGAGCGCAGCATGATCGCCAGGACCCATCGGTGCGGCGAATTGAACGTGACCCACGTGGGCCAGTCGGTCGTCTTGAACGGATGGGTGCAGCGCCGACGCGATCACGGCACCGTGATTTTCATCGATTTGCGGGATCGGACCGGGATCACCCAGGTTGTGTTCAACGCCGAGCGCAATGCCGCGGTGCATCAGGCGGCCCACGCGCTCCGGAGCGAATCGGTCATCGCGGTCGCCGGGGTAGTGGCCGCGCGACCCGAAGAATCAAAGAATCCTGATCTCCTTACCGGCGACGTCGAAATCTTCGCCGATCGGGTCGACATACTGAACGAATCAAAAACGCCTCCGTTCCTGATCGAGGACGATGCGGACGTGACGGAAGCAATTCGGCTGAAATATCGGTACCTGGACCTACGTCGTCCGAAGATGCAGCGGCTGCTCGGCCTTCGGCACGCCGTCATGCAGCACGCGCGGGCCTTTCTCAATGCCGAGGGGTTTCTCGAGGTGGAGACGCCGATGCTCACGAAGAGCACTCCCGAAGGGGCGCGCGACTATTTGGTGCCGAGCCGCGTGAATCCCGGGTCCTTCTACGCATTGCCGCAATCGCCGCAGTTGTTTAAGCAGATCCTGATGGTGAGCGGGACCGACCGCTACTATCAAATTGCCCGCTGTTTCCGGGACGAAGATTTGCGGAACGACCGGCAGCCGGAATTCACACAGATCGACGTCGAGCTGTCATTCGTCGATCGAGAGCACATCATGGCTCTCATGGAGGAAATGATCCGGCGGCTCTTCAAGGAAGCGGCCGGCATCGTATTGCCCGCTTCGTTTCCCAGGTTAAGTTATGCCGAAGCGGTCGGGCGGTACGGGTCCGACAAGCCGGATCTCCGCTTTGACATGCCGCTGCATGACGTCAGCTCGTTCGCCGGCAAGTCGGATTTTAAGGTGTTCAAAGACGCGGTCGCCAAGGGTGGAATCGCGAAGGCGATGATCGTGAAGGGCGGAGCTTCGATCGCGCGAAGCCGCATCGACGCGCTCGGAGAGACCGCGAAAAGTTTTGGGGCCAAAGGTTTGGCCTGGGTGAAGATTGCATCCGACCGACAGCTGGAATCGGTGATCGCCAAGTTTCTCGATCCCGCAGCCCTGTTCGCGGCGCTGCCGGAAGCCCAGCCGGAAGATCTCGTTTTATTCGGAGCTGATCACGCGTCGGTCGTCCATGACGTGCTCGGCCGTATCAGGCTTTTGTTGGGCGAAGAGTTGCATCTGATCGACAAGACTGCCTGGCGCCCCCTCTGGGTGCTTGATTTTCCGATGTTCGAGTACGATCTGGAACAGAAGCGCTATGTGGCCATGCACCACCCGTTCACTGCTCCGCTGGACGAGGATCTGCCTTTTTTCGACTCCGAGCCGTTAAAGGTGCGGGCCAAGGCCTATGACATGGTGCTGAACGGAAGCGAGATCGGCGGCGGCAGCATGCGTATCCATCGGCGGGACGTGCAAAGCAAAGTCTTCGATCTGCTCGGTATCGGAAAGGAAGAAGCTGACGCTAAGTTCGGGTTCCTGCTCGACGCGCTGGAGTACGGCGCGCCTCCGCACGGCGGTATCGCGTTCGGCCTGGACCGTCTTGTGATGCTCCTCGGCAACGCGGAGTCCATCCGTGACGTGATGGCCTTTCCCAAGACACAGAAGGCGCAATGCCCCATGACCGACGCGCCGTCACCGGTCGGCTCCGACCAACTGAAAGAACTGCGTATCAAGCTGGATCTGGTCGAGTAACGTTCCGACCTCTGAAATGTCCTCCCGTCCCGGTGCCATGCTGATTCAGTAGCGATACCCACCCCAACTTTTCGGAGCAGCTCTTTCCCCGAGCGGTACGGTGAGCGCCTGAGTGAAGTGAGAACGAAGCAAGAGAGTTGTTTGAACAACTCTGGTTAGTCGTGGCCTTGGAAGTACAAGATCTGATTCATCCGAAAGTAGTCTTTGAACTGCTCGGGCTCGATATATTGGGAGTGCGGCATGCGCCCGTCGAAGATGACGAGCCGGTTGGGTTTCATGTCAATGCGGTAAAGCAATTCCCAGTAGTCGTTCCCCTCATTGATGTAGCGGTTGTCCGGGACGGCGTACTGGGGATTAAAGAAGACGGTGTTGATGAACTCGGCGTAGCCGTTCTGCGAGCGGACCTTGGAGCCGGAGAAACCGTGCTCCTCGGCCACGCGGAGCAACTGGGGCGTGAGTCCGATCGGAATCCGTGATAGGCCGGTCGGGCGGTGTCGATAGAGCCCGGTCCCGCCGCTGCACATTTCCTCCGGATTCAAGTACACCATCGCCGTCACACCTTGGTCGATATGCGGTTGCCGCTGCCACGGCGTGAGCCGATAGTCCCGGTTCTGAATTGCCGAGAAGATTACCGGATGGTATTCGGCGTGGAACGGCTTCAGAGGTTCGCCCCACAGTTTGGCCATCGTTTGGATGAGCGGCGTCGTATCGAGCGTAATCATGGCGCGAGAACCGGGATAACTGCCGATGAGAGAGCGGGATTCCGTATAAAAAAGGTTGAGCGCGAGCTCCGCTACTTGCTGAGGATGCCGGTAAAAGTTGTCGGCGAGCAGAAGTTTGTTCTTGGCCGGTCCGACGTGGTGGACGGTCACATGGCAGGCAGGATTGACTTCCAGGACCTCCGCGCTCCACAGCATGGACGGCTCCCGGCAAACGCGAAATCTGGCAAAGTGTGACCTCCCCGCGCGGAGAAGTCAACCGCAAAGAAAGGAGCGGTGTGATCCTACCTGCTGGTTTCCCGCGTCGTCGATGTCTTCCGTCACCCGCCGCCAAGGATCACCGGCAAGGTGAGATTCGTTTCACCCCGTCGGAGTTTGAGCATGACCCTCTGCCCCGGTTTGGTGCGCTCGATCAAGTAGTTCTTGAGCTGCGCCGCATCGGCGATATCCATGTCATCGATGGACAGAATCACATCGGTCTTTTGTACTCCCGCCGACTTCGCTGGGTCCGCCACGTCACGCACAGCGATGCGCCATTTGGTGCCTTCTTTGACGGAAGTCATATGGATACCCAATCTGGAAAAGGCGAGCGGCTTGCCTTCGATCGCCGCCGTGACGATCCGTTGGGCGAGTGCGGCCGGAACGGCGAAGGCCAACCGGCTGCAATGGGCTTCCTCGGAGGTCTTTTCGGTCTGAATGATGGCGTGCATCACTCCAACTACCTCACCGTCGGCGTTGAACATGGCTCCGCCCGAGTTCCCGCTGCAGACCGAGAGGTCGGCTTGCAGCAAACGGGCATCGACGGTCTGAAGGAACACGTTAGTGTTGCCGATCCAGCCGAATGCCAAGGTCGGCCCCCAGCCCAGCGGGTAGCCCACCGTGAACACCGATTCGCCCGAGGCCGCTTCCCGGCCGACAAAGGAGGCGGCGGATGTGAGCGCGGCTCGATAGGGCTCCGGAACCCGGTAGACGACCACGTCCATGTAGGCGCTGTCTCCGATCAGCTCGGCGGGAAGCTCATGCAGGTCGGCAGTGATCACGCTCATCCGTTTGGCGACGACCCGCCCGGAAGGCTCATTCCGCTCTACTGCGTGGCGGGCAGTAATGATATAACCGTCCCTCCAGTGAAAGCCGGTGCCGCGGACGCTGAGCTTGCCAGGACGATCCGGCGTGCGTGGATCTTGGGTGTCCTCGAGAACGCCGACGGTAGCCAATTTGGCCCGATTCAGCGCTTCGGCTTTCGGCAGGCCTGGTGTCTCGGCTGCAAAAGCGCCGAGGGATCCATACCAGAGAACTGCCGAATAGATGGCCCACCGGATCAAAAGTTTGCCGCGTCCACATCGCGATGCCGCCATGGAGGATCCTTTCTCGGTAAGGTGTCGTCGAGCCACCCAGTATAAACCAGCTGAGCCGTACTTGTTCAGGGAACAGTGCCTGAAAGCCCATGGGAGCCAAGCACTATGGCCGTCTGCCGTGCCTGTTAACGATCTTTGTTGCTTTGGAGAGGTCCGAACGGAGAAAATGGGCCGTCAAAAGGACAGCGGAGGGCCCGATGGTTCGCAGTAAGAGGTGGTTGGCTTCATGGGGAATATTGCTGGTGCTGTTTGTCCCTTCCGTCGGATGGGGAGAGCCTGAGCCGGCCAAGGGTGGGTCGTCGTTCTCAGAGTTTCGAGACATCACCAAGTTCGTGTCCATCGAAGTGCAGACCGCCGGAAGCGCCGAGAAGATCGGACTGAAGCCCTCCGCATTGACTGACGCGGCTCGCATCGCGTTCCGCACCAGCTTCAACGGGTTGCCGTTCGAAGATGTGACTGTGCGGGCCTTGCAAGGAACGGAGCGTCCGAACCAGTTGGGTTTTCTCACCTGCGATGTGTGGACCGTCGGGGAAGAATTCGTCGTGGCCTATCACGTCGATTGCAATGCCGGGCATTACCTTTCCAACAAGGTGCTTGGCACCGTATGGAATCATGCGCTCCTCGGGTACGGCCCTAAGGACCAGATTCCAGATACCATCCATCGTGGACTCCGCAACCTGATCCAGAAGCTTGCTGTGGCTTTTTTCAAAGCTCGGGGCGAGGCTTCCCGTCAGTAACAGGCCCCTCGAATCGGCTGGTCTGCAACTATCCTGGGCAATCCCCTAGACGGCACTCGGGACTAGGAAACTTCAACAATTACACCTGCCCCAAGTTCTTGGATATAGTTAGAACATGCTATGGAAAGCGGTGGGACTGAGTGTGGCGTCCGCGATGCTGATTTCGGGCTGCGCTTCGCGGGAAATCATTCCCGAGGCTCTCGAACAGCAGGTTGACCGAACCGTCGCGTTTAAAGACCTCAGCGGATCACCGGATACTTACAGGGGTCATGTGGTTCTCTTGGGGGGCGAGATTCTGAACGCCCGGTACGTCAAAGACGGCACGCAATTCGAGATCCTCCAATTGCCGTTGGAAGAGTCCCAGGAACCTTCAACTCAACGCAGCGAGACGCAAGGCCGGTTCCTGGCGGTGGACGGCACGTCGCCTGACCCGGCAAAGTTTGCCCGCGGCACGCGAGTCACGATGGTAGGTGAGGTGACAGGGGCAAGGGTCCAATCTCTTGACGAGAGCGACTATCGCTATCCTACGCTTGATATCAAACATCTACACGTCTGGGACGATCGGTCTGCCGCACGACCAGGATACCGACCATGGTGGGGAGGTATCTTCGGTGGAGTCGGTATCGGGTCCGGCGGCGGCGGAGGCAGCTTCGGGGGAGTCAGCATCGGGACTGGATTCTAGGATCCTCAGTAGCCAGCCTCGCCGGCTTTGTCCGGGGGCTAGTTCAATAACCTTACAGTCGGTGGCGCAGATGGTTTGAAACCTCCCTAAGACGATGAGTCACGACGTCTCTTTCCCGCTCAGCCACTGCTGCATACTCCTGTTGTGCTAAGAGCATGAACTCGTGTTCCCGTTCGGCCGGGACTTGAAGCAAGGTTCCCACGGCGGCAAGGTATTCGCCGTGGCCGCGGGCGAGGTCTGCTTTGACATTCTCGAGGTTAATTGCGACAAACACATCAACCTTGCGTTCGGCCCGCGGCAAGCCATTTTCGTCATACCAATCGCCAGGTGTGGTGGAGGACAGGATATCGGAGACGGTCTCTGTGATAGTGCAGCCGGTGGTTGCCAGCAGGAATATCAGCAATACGAAGCTCGCGGCACATGGCATCGAAGTGTTAACGGTTGCGCGTTTCATAGCGTCTCCCTCGTAATCCCAATCCGCTTCGT
>JBDZUK010000019.1:47493-50145 GCA_040255165.1 Nitrospiraceae bacterium
ATTTTATAAAAGTGCCGGGTGTGTATGCGGCCGGTCGGCTTGATATGGACAGCGAGGGACTGATGATACTCACCTCGAACGGTATCCTGGCGCACCGAATCACCGATCCGCGGCACAAGCTCCCAAAGGTGTATTTGGCACAGGTTGAGCATCGTCCGAGCCCCCAGGCTTTAGACCACTTGCGGAAGGGAGTTGCGCTCGACGGAAGACGCACGAAGCCGGCCAAAGTCCGCTTGCTCACAGAAGATCCCGGACTGCCCGATCGTCCCGTCCCGATTCGATTCCGGAAACAAGTGCCGACGTATTGGCTGGAGCTTACGATACACGAGGGAATGAACCGGCAAGTTCGTCGCATGACCGCCGCCGTCGGCCATCCGACGTTGCGGCTGGTCCGAGTTGGGGTTGGACCCGTTCAGCTTGGAGAACTGCGGCCAGGTCACTGGCGGCCGTTAACGTCGGGAGAGTTGAGGCAGCTCGGTCAGGTTGAAGAAAGGTAGGGATTCCAACCTGGGGCCCTCGGGGTATGTCGAAAAGCACGTGGAAGATCGGGAAGGCCTGAAACAGGCTTGCGGTCGCGGCTAAATCGCCGACACGTCGGCGATAATCGTATGCAACCCACTTGCACCGGCCGGCTGAGGGCGCACCAGTTCGGCAATCTGCAGTTGGCCTTTGGTATCGATGGCGCGGACGGCCACCTGGTACTTGCCGCGCTTGGGCGGCCGCCAGTTGTAGCGCCAGATCACCCAGGAGTAGGGGGACATCGGCGGTTCGATCTGAGCGTCGTTCCAAGTTTTGCCTGCGTCGACGCTTATTTCCACCTTGCTAATGGAGTTTGGCCCGCCAAAAGCAATTCCGCGAAAGGTCTGTTCGGGTCCCCGGAGTTCCTGATAGTGCCCCGGTGAATCGATGCGCGAAAATATCTTAATGGTGCCGTCATCCGTCCAACCTTTGCGCTGCCAATAGCCCTTATAGTCTCCCGGATACACCTCAATCTCGATGATCCATTTCACGTTCTTGATTCCATAGAGGCCCGGCACGATCAGGCGAAGCGGAAAGCCGTGGTCCTTAGGCAGCTTCTCGCCGTTCATCAGGTAGGCGAGCATCACATCGTCTTCCATCGCCCGCTTGAACGGGATGCTGTCGTCGTAGCCGTCGGCGCCGCGAAGGACGACATCGCGAGCAAGCTCGTCGTCGGCCTCCGCCTCCTTCAGAAGCTTCTTCAGTGAAATGCCCCGCCAAGTGGCGTTGCCTAGGCTATCGCCGCCGGGGAGGGTGTCGATGCACATGAGCGTGGACACTTGGTCGTAAGAGTCTCGGTTCAAAATATCACGCCAGGTAAGAGTCATCGGCTTGTTGACGACCCCTTTGACGGAGAGTCGCCATTGCTCTTGGTCGAGATTGCGGGAAACGTTGAACGGAGAGTCCATATAATTGACGACGTAGAACTTTTCATTAGGCGTGAAATAACGTGTTTCACGCGGCGGCATCGCAAACATGCGGCCGAAGACCGAGCCCACGGCGTCGCAGCCGCCGGTCAGACCGGCGAGAGAGCCGAGGCCCGCGAGCTGAAGCAGTGTTCTGCGGCGGAGAGAAAAAAATGGTTTCATGTTGGCCGTCTGAAATTATACACGGAGTTCCCTCTTGACTCCTATATGCCGGACTGTTATCTTGCACATCGTTCGATGTGATCCTGCCAGCTGATCGCGCCAGACTGCGCGTCGCGGTGCGATCCCGAGGGAAAATCCGAGAAACGGGTTGTTGATCGGGCCCCTTGACACGCTTCTGCGCTTTTTGTATCATGCGCAGCTCGCGTGATGATGACGCGTGTTGTTCTTTGACAACTGAATAGAGGAAGTTGAGCAAGGTGTAAGGTGTATTGAAGTGGTGGCCCTTGGTCCAATTCCAAGAACACCTTTTTGAGAGTTTGATCCTGGCTCAGAACGAACGCTGGCGGCGCGCCTAATACATGCAAGTCGAGCGAGAAGGCGTAGCAATACGCTTGTAAAGCGGCGAACGGGTGAGGAATACATGGGTAACCTACCCTCGAGTGGGGAATAACCAGCCGAAAGGTTGGCTAATACCGCGTACGCTTCCCGGACTGCGGTTCGGGAAGGAAAGCGATACCGTGGGTATCGCGCTCAAGGATGGGCTCATGCCCTATCAGCTTGTTGGTGAGGTAATGGCTCACCAAGGCAACGACGGGTAGCTGGTCTGAGAGGACGATCAGCCACACTGGCACTGCGACACGGGCCAGACTCCTACGGGAGGCAGCAGTAAGGAATATTGCGCAATGGGCGAAAGCCTGACGCAGCGACGCCGCGTGGGGGATGAAGGTCTTCGGATTGTAAACCCCTTTCGGGAGGGAAGATGGAACGGGCAACCGTTCGGACGGTACCTCCAGAAGCAGCCACGGCTAACTTCGTGCCAGCAGCCGCGGTAATACGAAGGTGGCAAGCGTTGTTCGGATTTACTGGGCGTACAGGGAGCGTAGGCGGTTTGGTAAGCCCCTCGGGAAAGCTTCGGGCTTAACCCGGAAAGGTCGGGGGGGACTGCCAGGCTAGAGGATGGGAGAGGAGCGCGGAATTCCCGGTGTAGCGGTGAAATGCGTAGAGATCGGGAGGAAGGCCGGTGGCGAAGGCGGCGCTCTGGAAC
>JBDZUK010000093.1:0-10114 GCA_040255165.1 Nitrospiraceae bacterium
GACGTGGTGGAACGGGCCAAGGCCTACGGCATGCCGGGCGAAATCGTGGACGGCAACGATGTGGCCGCGGTGTACCTGGCGTCGAAGCGGGCCGTCGCGAAAGCCCGGGCCGGCGAGGGGCCCACGTTCCTGGAATTCAAGACCATGCGCATGCACGGCCATTCCGAGCATGACCCGGCCAAGTACGTGCCGCGCGAGCTGCTGGAAGAGTGGAAGCAGAAAGACCCGATCCTGAAGGCAGAGCGGCTCTTGACCCATCTGGAGTACGGCGACGAGGCGTACTACCGTGAGGTCGGAGAGCGGGTGAAAAAGGAAATCGAAGCGGGCGTGGAGTTCGCCGAGCGGAGTCCGTTGCCCGAGGGGCCGGAGGTGTTGGAAGGAGTGTTCGCGGAAAAAGCTGACAGCTATTAGCGACCGGAATAGCCTCGGAAGGAGCGCGTCCATGACGACTCAAGCGGTGCAGACTGGGCAGGAAGTGACGTATCTCGAGGCGATCTCGCAGGCGCTGGACGAAGAAATGGCCCGTGATGAACGCGTCTTCTTGATGGGGGAAGACATCGGCATCTACGGCGGCGCCTTCAAGATCACCGAAGGGTTTCTTCAGAAATACGGCGAATGGCGAGTCCTCGACACCCCGCTCTCGGAATCAGGGTTCGTCGGCGCGGCCATCGGGGCGGCCATGATGGGGATGCGCCCGGTGGTGGAGATGCAGTTCGCCGATTTTATTTCGTGCGCGTTCGACCAGATCACCGAAGTGGCGGCCAAGAACCACTATCGCTGGGGCGCGGCGGTTCCCATGGTCATCCGCGCTCCTTTCGGCGGAGGCGTGCACGGCGGCCCGTTCCATTCCGAGTGTCCCGAAGGCTGGTTCTTCCATTCGCCGGGGCTCAAGCTGGTCGCCCCGTCCACGCCCTACGACGCGAAAGGACTGCTCAAAGCCGCGATCCGCGACCCCAACCCCGTCATCTATTTCGAGCACAAATTTCTCTACCGCCGGATCAAGGCACAGCTTCCCGCGGAGGATTTCATCGTCCCGCTCGGGAAAGCGGACGTGAAGCGGACAGGGAGCGACATTTCCATCATTACCTACGGCGCCATGGTTCACGTGGCGCTGGAGGCCGCCGAAACGCTGGCGAAGGACGGGATCGAACTGGACATCGTGGATCTGCGGACGTTGGTGCCGCTCGACAAGGAAACCGTGTTCGAATCGGTGCGGAAAACCAGCAAAGCGATCGTCTTGCACGAGGACAACAAGACCGGCGGCGTCGGCGCGGAAGTGGCCGCGATGCTGGCGGAGGACTGTTTCGATTGTCTGGACGGCCCCATCTTGCGCATCGCCGCGCCCGACACGCCCGTGCCCTTCAGCACGCCGCTGGAAGAATATTTTCTGCCGAAGGCCGGAGACGTCATCGCCGCGGCAAAGAAGTTGGCAGCGTATTAACTCCTGAAGAGGTCGAGGCAGAGCCTCGACCGGAACTTAGCCTTAGCCTCAACCTGGGTACACTATGGCCACCGATATCATCATGCCTCAGTTGGGCGAAAGCATTGCCGAAGGGACGATCGTGAAATGGTTGATCCCCAAGGGAGGCCGAATCGAAAAAGACCAGCCGCTCCTCGAGGTGGAAACGGACAAGGTGGCGCTGGAGATTCCCTCTCCGAGCACCGGTATCCTGACCGAGGTGCTCGTGCCCGAAGGGGAAAAAGTGCCGGTCGGAACGCTCCTGGCTCGCCTGGATGGTGAGGGGGCGCCAAGCCCCGCCGTCATCAATCGAGTGGGCGGAGTGGTGGTCCGCCAGATGGACGCCGGTTCCGGAGACGACCGTTACTCCCCCGCCGTTCGTCAACTCGCCAAGGAAAAGGGAGTCGATTTGTCTCAGGTCGCCGGGACAGGTGAAGGGGGCCGGGTCACGAAGAAGGACGTGCTCGCCTTTCTCGCCAAGGAAGGAACGCCGGATGTCGGGCGACAGGCCGACGGTGAGGTGAAGTCCCAGGACGAGATCGTTCCCTTCACCCCGATGCGAAAAACCATCGCGGAGCGGATGGTCAAGAGCAAACAGACGTCGGCGCACGTGGCGACGTTCTTTGAGGCGGATTTTTCCGGGATCGCGAAATTCAAGGAAGGCCGGTCTATGACGTATCTGCCCTTCGTCGTCAGCGCCGTGGCGCGCGCCGTCAAGGACGTCCCGATCATCAATTCCTCCTGGGGAGAGGCCGGGATCGTCGTGAAAAAGGACGTGCACATGGGAATCGCCGTCGCCCTGGACGAAGGCTTACTCGTTCCCGTGCTGCGACAGGCGGATCGCAAAGGCCTGCTCCAGATCGCCAAGGAAATGGCGGACCTCGCCGAACGGGCAAGAACCAAAAAGCTTGCTCCGGAAGAGGTGCAGGACGGCACGTTGACGATCACCAACCATGGTGGGTTCGGCAGCCTCTTCAGCACGCCGATCATCCACCAGCCGCAAATCGCGATCCTCGGGGTCGGCGCGGTCCAGAAGCGCGCGATCGTCGTCAACGACGCGATCGCGATCCGGCCGATGGCCTACTTGAGCCTCTCGTTCGACCACCGGGTCATCGACGGGGCCACGGCCGACCGCTTCATGGGCAAGGTGAAGGGATATCTTGAAGGAAGCGAGTGGGAGAAATTGCTATGAGTCGGCCGGCGGTCATCGTCAGCGCAGCGCGGACGCCGATGGGGAGCTTCAACGGGGCCTTCAGCTCCGTGCCCGCAACCAAGCTCGGCAGCATCGCGATCACCGAAGCGTTGAAGCGCGCCCATCTCCAGCCGGGCCGCGTGGAGCAGGTATACATGGGCTGTGTGTTGACCGCGGGGCTGGGGCAGGCGCCCGCGCGACAGGCATCGATCGGATCCGGCATTCCGAATTCGGTCGGCGCCGTGACGGTGAACAAGGTCTGCGGCAGCAGCATCCAAACCGCGATCATGGCGGCGCAGGCGATCATGCTGGGCGAAGCGCGAATCGTCGTCGCAGGGGGCATGGAGAACATGACGCGCGCGCCCTACCTGTTGGAGAAGGCGCGGCAAGGCTATCGGCTGGGCCACGGGCAGCTGACCGACAGCCTCATCAAGGACGGCCTGTGGGACGTCTACAACGACTTCCACATGGGCGACGGCGGCGAGCTGTGCGCCGCGAAGTACCGTTTGACCAGGACCGAGCTCGACGACTTCGCGCTGGAGAGCTATGGGCGAGCGAGGGAGGCCATCGCCTCCGGAGCGTTCGCGCGGGAAATCGTTCCGGTGGAAGTGCCGCAAAAAAAAGGCGCGTCTGTAACGGTGAAGGACGACGAGGAGCCGAACCGGGTCGATCTGAGCCGCCTGCGTGAGCTTAAGCCCTGTTTCAGGGACGGCGGAGTGCTGACCGTCGGCAATTCCCCTTCGTGCAACGACGGCGCCGCCGCGCTCGTGCTCATGGCGGAGGATGAGGCCGCGACGCTCGGTCTCACGCCGATGGCACGGATCGTCGGCTATGCGGGCGCGGCGCTGGCTCCCGAGTGGTTTACGATTGCGCCGGTCGAAGCGATCAAACTCGTCCTGAAGAAGACCGGGTTGTCGATCCAAGACATCGACCTCTTCGAGATCAACGAAGCCTTCTCCGCCGTCTCGCTCGCGATCAACAGGGAATTGGGCTTGGATCCGAATAAGGTGAACGTCAACGGAGGCGCCGTGGCCTTGGGCCATCCGATCGGCGCGACCGGCGCCCGCATCCTGACCACGCTTCTCCACGCGATGGAAGCGCGCGGGGCCCGGCTGGGACTGTCCTCCCTCTGTATCGGCGGAGGAGAAGCCTTGGCGATGATCATCGAGCGCGAAGCCCGAGGCGGGCGCGGCTAGCGAGACCGGAGTCGCGCTCGTCCCGCCCAGTCTCCCGGAGTGTCTATGGAGGGCATCACCACCATTGGAGTCGTCGGCGCCGGCCAGATGGGGCGGGGCATTTGTCAGGTGTGCGCGACGGCGGGCTATCGCGTGATCCTGGTCGACGTGGCCGAGCCGTTGTTGGAACAAGCGATGACAAGCATCCGCTCGGGATTCGGCAAGGCGGTCGAACGAGGGAGTCTTTCGCACGAACAGGCTGAGGCGGCCGTGGGCCTCATCCAGCCGACGGCGCAGCGTGACCGATTGCGGGAGGCTCAGCTGGTGATCGAAGCGGTTCCGGAAGACCAAGCTCTGAAGCGGGACACGTTTGCCGAGTTGGGCAAGATCTGCAAACCGGACGCGGTGCTCGCCAGCAATACCTCGTCGATCTCCATCACCAAACTGGGCGCGGCTTCCGGTAGGCCGGATCGGGTGATCGGCATGCATTTCATGAATCCCGTGCCGGTCATGCGCCTCGTCGAAGTCGTGCGTGGCCGGGAGACTTCCGAGGAAACGGTACACGTTGTCGTGAGTCTGGCTCGTCGGCTCGGCAAGATTCCCGTGGTGTCGCTGGACACGCCGGGGTTCATCGTCAACCGGATTTTGATGCCGATGATCAACGAGGCGATCTTCGCACTCGAGGCCGGGGTCGGGACTGCCGAGGACATCGACCTGGCGATGACGACCGGCGCCAACCATCCGGTGGGACCATTGGCGCTTGCGGACCGCATCGGGCTCGATACGGTGCTGGCCATCTGCGAGGTGCTGCATCACGATCTGAGTGATCCCAAGTTTCGGCCGTGCCCGCTGCTTCGGCAGTACGTCGAAGCGGGATGGCTGGGACGCAAGAGCGGGCGCGGTTTCTACAGTTATGAGGAGACGGGCCGGGCCCGGGAGGCAAGGGGCACAGAAAGCAAGCCGGAGCGCTGCGATGCAAGAGCGTAAGCCGCGATTTACTTCGCTGTCGGGGTTGGAGATCAATCGGACGTACACCAGCGACGACCTCAAAGGGTGGTCGCCCGAGTCCGATCTGGGAGAGCCCGGCCAATTTCCTTTTACGCGCGGCGTCTATCCCACCATGTATCGCGGGCGCCTCTGGACGATGCGCCAGTTCGCCGGCTTCGGCATGGCGGACGACACCAACCGCCGGTTCAAATATCTCCTGGAACAGGGACAGACCGGTCTCAGCGTCGCGTTCGACATGCCCACCTTGATGGGGCTTGATGCGGACGACCCCCGCGCCCACGGAGAAGTCGGGCATTGCGGTGTCGCGATTTCGTGCCTCGGCGACATGGAGCGGTTGTTCGACGCCATTCCACTGGATGAGGTCACGGTCTCCATGACGATCAACGGGCCGGCCGCCGCGATCTTTGCGATGTACCTGGCGGTGGCCGAGAAGCGCGGCATCCCGCTGGAAAGGCTTGGCGGCACGCTGCAGAACGACATCTTGAAGGAATACATCGCGCAGAAAGAATGGCTCTTTCCGCCCGAGCCGTCGCTGCGTCTGATCACGGACACGGTCGGCTACTGCGCGACCCACGTCCCGAAGTGGCATCCGATCAGCATCAGCGGCTATCACATCCGCGAAGCAGGCTCCACCGCGGTTCAGGAACTGGCGTTCACACTCTATGACGGCTTGACCTACGTGGATGCGGCGGTGAAGGCCGGTCTGGCGGTCGACCGCTTCGCGCCGCAGCTCTCCTTCTTCTTCAACGTGCACAACGACTTCTTCGAGGAGATCGCCAAGTTCCGGGCGGCGCGGCGGCTCTGGGCGCACGAAATGACCCGTCGCTACGAGCCGCGCGATCCCCGGTCGGTGCAGCTCCGCTGCCATGCCCAGACGGCCGGCTGTTCGCTCACCGCGCAGCAGCCGATGAACAACGTCGTCCGCACCGCGCTACAGGCGCTGGCCGCGGTGTTGGGCGGGACCCAGTCCCTCCATACGAATTCCATGGACGAAACTCTGGCCTTGCCGACGGAGGAAGCGGTCAAACTCGCGCTGCGGACACAACAAATCATCGCGCAGGAGAGCGAAGTCGCCAACACGGTGGATCCGCTCGGCGGATCGTATTACGTCGAGTCTCTCACGAATCGGCTCGAGGAAGGCGCGCGAGACTATTTCCATCGGCTTGATGCCATGGGAGGCATGGTGAAGGCGATCGAGCAGGGCTATCCGCAGCGGGAAATCCTCGAAGCCTCGCAACGGTACCAGCGCGAAGTGGAACGCGGGGAGCGCATGGTCGTGGGCGTCAACGACTATGTCGAACCGGAGCGCCAGGCCATTCCCATCCTCCGCATCGGGCCCGAGGTGGAACAGGACCAGATCGCCCGTCTCTCGGACCTCCGGAAGGCGCGCGATCCGTTCCGCATGGCCGGGGCGTTGGAAGAGCTGCAGGAAGCGGCTGCATGCAGTGAAAACGTGATGCCCTATCTGGTTGAGGCGGTGAAGGCGAAGGCGACGTTGGGCGAGATTTCTGCGGCCCTGAAGGAAGTGTTCGGGACGTACCGCGAGCCGGTGGTTCTGTAAGCCATCCGCGATCAGCCGTGAGGCCGGCCGTTCGACTCGCTGGATGCCGAGGGCTGAAAGTTAAGAGCTGAGAGGCTGACAGATTGGTGACGAAATGAAACTCGGCGCGTTTGATATCTACCCCGTGCGGGACGGCTGGTTCCGGCTGGACGGAGGGGCGATGTTCGGGGTCGTGCCCAAAGTTCTGTGGGAACGATGCTGTCCGGCGGATGACGCGAACCGCATCCCTCTAAGCCTCACCTGCCTGCTCATCAAGGCTCACGGCAAGAACATTCTGGTGGACACGGGTCTGGGAGGGAAGGAGGACGAGAGGTTTCAGGACAGGTTTGCCGTCGATCGCAATCCCACGTTACTGCAGTCGCTTCACCGGCTGGGGCTGCGTCGCGAGGACATCCACATGGTCATCAATACGCACCTCCATTTCGACCATGCCGGGGGCAATACCATCCGGGTTCGGAACGACGCCTTCCAACCCACCTTCCCCAAGGCACAATACTTCGTCCAACGGGGAGAGTACGAGGACGCGGCCGGCGCCAATGAACGGACGCGCGCAAGTTATCGGCCCGACAATGTCGCGCCGATCGCCGAAACGAATCGATGGGAGTTTTTACAGGGAGATACGGAGTTGGTCCCGGGAGTGACCGCCGTCGTGACGGCGGGCCATACCCGCCATCATCAGGGAGTCATGATCGAATCGGAGGGCCAGGTCGCCTTCTTTCTTGGGGATCTCATTCCGACGGTGTCGCATCTCCCCCTCCCGTACGTGATGGGGTACGACCTCTATCCCATCCAGACGCTCGAGACCAAACGATGGGTGCTGGACCGGGCTTACCGCGAACGGTGGCTGCTGCTGTTCGAGCACGATCCGTTGGTGCAGGCCGGGTACGTGCGCGGCGACGGGACCGGCAAATACTTCCTCGAAGAGGTGCGGGCATGGCAGTAGCGGCCAAGCCGATGCGCGTGCTGGTGGGAAAGGTCGGGCTCGACGGGCACGACCGCGGGGTGAAGCTGGTTGCGCGCGCGCTGCGCGACGCGGGGATCGAAGTCATCTACACGGGCCTGCACCAGACGCCCGAGCAGGTGGTGAGCGCGGCGATCCAGGAGGACGTGGACGCGATCGGCCTCAGCATTCTCTCCGGCGCGCACAACACGTTGTTTGCCCGGATTATGGAACTGCTGAAGGAACAACAGGCCGAGGACATCGCGGTATTCGGCGGGGGCATCATTCCCGATGAGGACGTGCCGAAACTGCAGGCAGCCGGGGTCCGCGCCCTGTTCCGGCCGGGCGCGCCGATGGGGCAGATCGTGGAGTTCGTGAAAGGACTCCGCAGGTAATCAGGGAGACGACATGCAGGTTCTCAGAGCATCGGTGACGCCCTCCTCCGAAGACTATCGCGAAAACTACGCGCACAGCGAGGGACTTGTCGCCGACTGGAGGAAACAGCTGGCTCACGCACAGGCAGGCGGGCCGGCCGACGCGGTCGCCCTGCACAAAAAGCGCGGCAAGCTCACGGTGCGCGATCGGATCGCCGCGTTGCTCGATCCCGGGGCTCCGTGGTTGGAGCTGAGTCCTCTTGCTGCATTCGGCCTCTACGACGATCAAGTGCCCTCCGCCGGTTTAATCACCGGAATCGGCTATGTGTCGGGACGGCCGTGCGTCATCGCCGCGAACGACGCCACGGTCAAAGGCGGAACGTATTTTCCTCTGACCATCAAGAAGCATCTCCGCGCCCAGGAGATCGCCTTGGAGAACCGGCTCCCGGCGATCTATCTCGTCGATTCGGGGGGCGTCTATCTCCCGTTGCAGGCCGAGGTCTTCGCGGACAAGGAGCATTTCGGACGGATCTTTTACAACCAGGCGCGGATGTCGGCGCTGGGCATCCCCCAGATCGCCGTCGTGATGGGCATGTGCACGGCCGGGGGCGCGTACGTCCCGGCGATGTGCGACGAGAACGTCATCGTGAAAGGAACCGGCACGATTTATCTGGGAGGACCGCCGCTGGTCAAAGCCGCCATCGGCGAGGAGGTCACGCCGGAGGAACTGGGAGGCGCCGACCTCCACACGCGTCTCTCCGGCGTAAGCGATCACCTTGCCAATGACGACCGCGAGGCGTTGGACATCTGCCGGTCGATCATCGCCACGCTCGGCAAGCGACCCAAGCAGCGCCTCCACGAAGCCGAAGAGCCCTTGTATCCGGCCGACGAGCTCTACGGTGTGATTCCGGCGAATCCCCGGCGGGTGTGCGACGCCCGGGAAGTGATCGCCAGACTGGTCGACGGGAGCAAGTTTCACGAGTTCAAGGCTCGGTACGGTCCGACGCTCGTGTGCGGCTTCGCCCATTGGTGCGGCCATCAAGTGGGGATTCTGGCGAACCACGGCGTCCTGTTCTCGGAGGCCGCGCTGAAGGGCGCGCATTTCGTCCAGCTGTGCGGGCAGCGCAGGATCCCGCTCATCTTTCTCCAGAACATCACCGGCTTCATGGTCGGCAAGGAATACGAGGCGCGAGGCATCATCAAGGACGGAGCCAAGATGGTGCAGGCGGTCGCCACGGCGGAGGTCCCGAAATTTACGGTCATCATCGGCGCGTCCCACGGTGCCGGGAACTATGCCATGTGCGGGCGCGGGTACGGGCCGCGATTCTTGTTCACCTGGCCGAACGCGCGGATTTCCGTGATGGGAGCGCAGCAGGCGGCGCAGGTGCTCGTGACGGTGAAGCAGCAACAGCGGGATCGCGAGCACGCGTCCTTGTCGGACGAGGAGCGACGCCGGATCACCGACACGACGCTCCAGCAGTACGAGAGCGAGGGCCATCCGTACTTCAGCACGGCGCGCCTCTGGGACGACGGCATTATCGACCCTCTGGACACCCGGCGCGTGATCAGCCTCTGTCTGGACGTCGCAACGACGGCGCCGATCAGGGACGCGCGGGCGCCGGTGTATCGAATGTGACGAGGATGATGCAAGAGCGCCGCGCCCCCTGCGGCCTTGCTGGACTGTCTTTTTCAGCATCCTCAAGGTTACGGAGATTAGGCGGAGAAAGATGAAGACGTACACCTCGCTCCTTGTTGAGACCAATCGAGGCGTCGCGCGGGTCACGTTGAACCGGCCTGAACGGCGCAATGCGTTCGACGGCCGCATGATCCAGGAATTGCGCGATGCCTTCGAAGACCTGGCGCGGGACGAGTCCTTGCGCGCGGTGATTCTCACGGGCGGGGGGCCGGTGTTCTGCGGGGGGGCGGATTTGCGTTGGATGAGCCCGGGTCAGTCTGTGTCCGAGACCCAGGCCCGCTCAGATGCCGAGCTTCTGGACGCCATGTACCGGGCCATCGAGGAGTGTCCCTGTCCGGTGATCGGGCGTGTGCAAGGGCCTGCCTATGGAGGCGGGGTGGGATTGCTCGCCGTCTGCGACGTGGTGCTGGCCGCCGAGGACGCGTCCTTTGCGCTGAGCGAGGTGAAGCTCGGCTTGATCCCGGCCGTCATCGCTCCGTGGCTCCTGCGCCGGGCGGGGGAATCATTCGTCCGCCGGTATTGCCTGACAGGAGAAGCCTTTTCGGCCTCGGTGGCGAAAGCGGCTCACGTGGTTCACGAGGTGACGGAGGCCGGGGCGCTGGACCAACGGGTGACCGAGTTGACCGACGCGATTCTGCGATTGGCGCCCGGGGCCGTGCGGGACACGAAGTCCCTGCTGCGGCGAATATCCGAGTTGAACGACGCCGAC
>JBDZUK010000094.1:0-7564 GCA_040255165.1 Nitrospiraceae bacterium
GGTACGGGCGAAGTTCACCGGGCAGTCGGACCGCTTCGTCCAGCCGCTTGGCCGACACCGGCACCACGGTTACCTCCAAGGGAGCCGCCGTAGACTTCCCGACTGAAACCGTCGCGGCAGGAGGCTGCTTGTCTGCCGTCCCGCCATCTTTGCGCGCGAACACCAAGACCAAACTGGAGATCCCGACCACCGCCAGCAATCCTCCTATGAGGAACCACCGTCTCATTGCGCCGACTCCTGGGAAGAAGCGAGCCGAGGGGACCGGTCAAAATACGCACTCTGCGGGTCGTCAGGGTCCAACGACGGCGCGACGGGACGACTCTTGTGTTTCAGCCAAGCAAAGACCACCGGCAGGATCAGTAAGGTCGCGATCGTGGCGGCGGCCAACCCTCCGATCACAGCCCTCCCCAAGGGCGCGGTTTGTTCGCCCCCGTCTCCAAGCGCCAAGGCCATGGGAATCATGCCGGCAATCATCGCCATGCTCGTCATGAGAATCGGGCGTAGCCGTCCTTGTGCGCCCTCGATGGCGGCATCTGCCGCCGAGCGCCCGGTCCGCCACCGGCTCTCGGCGAAGGACACCAGCAGGATGGCATTCGCCACGGCCACTCCGATCGCCATAATGGCGCCGAGAAAGGATTGGACGTTCAAAGTTGTCCAGGTGAGCCAGAGTGCGACCAACACGCCGGCTAGAACCGCCGGCATGGTGGAGATCACAATGACCGCATTCCGAATCGATTGGAAGTTCGCCGCCAACAGAAGAAAGATCACCACGATGGAAAGACCGAGGCCAACCCGCAGACCGGCCAGGGTCTCTCTCATCGGCGCCGCCTGTCCACGCAGAGTGACGGTGACACCCCGTGGAGGCTCACCCATGTTGGCAATAGCCGCTGAAACACGGTCCGCGGCGTGCCCCAGGTCTTCGCCCGACACATTGGCGATGACGGTGACCATCCGCTGCATGTTGTATCGCGCGTACTCACCCACCATCTTCCCGGGTGCTACCAGCGCCAAGTCCTGCACGAGAGGCCCGGGCTCGCCGTTGGCCATGACCGGCACGTTCTGTATGTCCTTGGCCGAGGACATGTGGTGCTGCGGGATTTCGACCTGCACTTGATAGGCATTGCCGGAAGCCGGATCTCGCCAGAACATGGGTTGAATGAACCGGCTGGAAGAGGTGGCTGAAACCAGCGAGCGAGCTACGTCGGTCATGAACAAACCCAATTGTCCGGCCCGTATCCGGTCCACCAGGACCTCGATGGTGGGGTACTCCAATGGTTGCCCGAACTGGACGTCCCGAAGCGACGGGATCTCCGCCATGGCCTGAAGCAGGCGTTCCGCGTAAGCCCGGTTGGCCTCCAGCTTGGGTCCGCTGACCGCAACCTCGATCGCAGTCGGAGATCCCATGCTCATCACCTGCGTGATGATATCCCCGGCTTCGAACACATATTTGGTTCCCGGAAAGAGAGTCGGCAGCTTTTCTCGCAAGCGCTCTTTGACCTGCTCCACGGACAGAGCACTCCCACGTTTCAACGCAACGAGGAGTACGGCTTCATGAGGTCCACTGGTCCAAAGATGGATTGTATTGACCGGATAACTGGCCGGCTGGACCCCCACGAACCCTTGCGTGATGGCCACGTTGTCAGGTCCGACCTCGTCTGCGATCGCGTCCAGTACTTTTTGCGCGAGCACCTCGGTCCGCTCGATTCTCGTCCCGTCGGGCGCCCGCACGCGAAGCTGGAACAGGCCCGTATCGACGCTGGGAAAGATCTCCATACCGAGACGGTTCATGAGCCCCCAGATGAGCGCGGCGGCGATCAGGAGGTACAGGGGGAACACGAGCCATCGCAGCCTGATGCAGACCTCCAGCATCCGTCCATAACGGTGCTGGAATCGATGGAACCGATCCGGCGCTTCCTCGCCGTGGCGCGCATCCCGCAACAGCCAGGTCGCCAGCACGGGGACGAGCGTGCTGGCCAGCAGATAGCTGGCCGCCATGGCAAAGCCGACGGCGAGTGCCAGCGGGACGAACAATGCGCGCCCCACGCCGACCATGAAGAAGGACGGAATGAACACGGCCAACACGCTGAGCATGGCGACCAGCCGTGGCACGGCCACGTCGCGGCCGGACTCCACGACCGCGCGTGCGCGGGCTTGTCCGCGAGACAGATGCGCATGGATACTTTCGATCGCGACCGTGGACTCATCCACCAGGATGCCCACCGCCAGCGCCAGCCCGCCGAGCGTCATGATGTTGATCGTCTGGCCCACCGCCCACAGCGCGACGACGGCCGACAACAGGGCAAAGGGGATGGTCAGCAGGACAATGACGGCACTGCGCCAATCGCGAAGAAACACCAGGACCATCAGCCCGGTCAACACCGCGCCTAAGACCCCTTCCGTGGTCAGGGCCCGGACGGCGTTCTTGATGTACACCGATTGGTCGAACTCGAAACTGATCGCGATATCGTCCGGCACCAAGGCCTGGAACCGGGGCAGGGCTTCCTTGACTCGGTTCACCACGGCCAGGGTGGAGGCATCGGCGCGCTTGGTCACGGGTATGTATACGGCCCGCCGCCCGTTGATCAGGGCGTACGCGGTGACGATATCGGTGCTGTTCTCCGCGTACCCGATGTCTCGCAAGAACACGGTCGGGCCGGCTCCCGTCCGGATCGGGATGTCACCGAAGCCCGACATGGTCGGAATCACCGAGTTGACCGTGGTGATCGTCGTCAGTTCGTCGACACGGACGTTGCCGGCGGGGACGATGACATTGCTTTTGTTGACGGCTTGCACGATCTCTTCCGGGGACATCCGATACGCGCGCATCCGGTCGGGGTCCACATGAATGACGACGGTCCGGGCGTTGCCGCCGAAAGGCGGCGGCGCCGAGACGCCCGGTAGGGTGGCGAACATCGGTCGCACCCGAAAGAGCGCGAGATCCTGAATTTCCCCCACGCTGCGGGTTTCGCTTCGAAACACCAGGGAGCCGACGGGAACGCTGCCCGCGTCGAACCGCACAATAAAGGGGGGAACCGTTCCAGGAGGCATAAAGGCCCAGGAGCGGTTGACATAGGCCACCGTCTGAGCCAGCGCCTGGTTCATGTCCGTGCCAGGATGAAAGAAGAGTTTGATGAGCGCCGCCCCTTGGATGGACTTTGACTCGACGTGCTCGATCCCGGTGATGTACAGAAAGTGGTATTCGTAGAACGAGACGAGGTAGCTTTCCATCTGTGCGGGATCCATGCCCGAGTAAGGCTGGGCCACGTAGATTGCCGGCAGACCTAAGTTGGGAAAAATATCGACCGGCATGCGCTTCAGGGCCAGCAGGGAGCACAGTGCAACGGCTACAATGGCGACGACGATGGTAACGGGTCGCCTCATGGCGGCCATGATGAGCCACATACCTACCGCCTCTCGCCTCCAAACCGTCGAACCATGTCGAGGAACGGCCTGAGATCACCACCGGCCCCGGCGAGCCCCAATTGCGCCCGCCACACGCCCAATCGGGCCAGCGCATCGTCGATGCTTGCCTGCAGCACCAATTGCTGGGCATCCGCCACTTCGATGACAGTGGCCAAACCTGTTTGATACCGCGCCCGCGCCTGCATCTCTGTTTCGCGCGCGGCTGCCAGCTGGATGGGGGTGTTGTCTGCGATTTGACGGGCCCCTGTCGCGGTTGCGCGTGCCTTGACCTGCTTGGCGGTCACGGTCTGGAGGACCTGGTCGTAAGCAGCCAGCTCGGCCCGCTCGTTCTCCCGTTCGATGGATTGTTTGGATCGGATGGATGCGAAGTCGAAGAGTTGGAACGAAAGCATGATGCCGCCCGCGTAATTCGGCACATCAGGGAGCAGCCCGTCGAGATTCCCCAAACCGCCCGATTCACGGTTGCCGACAGGATCCCACCCGCTGCCTCTTCCGAAGAACATGGAGACCAGATCGATCTTCGGCACCCACGCCCGCCCCAAGGCCTCAGCTCTGGATCGAAACACGTCGGCGGTGGCCTTTTGCGCCACGGCTAGGGGATGGGCAGTGGGGGCGGCATCCGTGGGAAGGACGTCGTTGGGCAGCGTCAGAAGCGGACCCGGAAGAATAGTAATCTCCCTGCCTGCCATCCCGAGTACTTCGGCCAGCGTGGCTCGCGCCACGTCTTGGGCCTGTTGGGCCTGAATCAAGAGGGTTCGCGCCATGGCCAATTCCGCCTGCGTCCGGCTCGCATCCACCCCCGGGCGCAGCCCGCTTTTCACGAGGACCGCCGCCGTCTCCGCGAAGATTTTTCGCCGTTCGACGTTGCCCTTCATGGCGTCGGTGGTCTGCTCCGTCATCAACAACGCGAGAAAGGCGTCGCCGACTCCCATTGCGACGTCCAATTTGGTCAATTCCACACCGGCCGCAGTTTGGCGCTCGGCGGCGCGCGCGGCCTCGACGTTGGCGGCCCGCAGCCCGAAGTCGAAGGGCTCCCAGGCTGCCAACACGCCCGCCGCGCTCCCCCACGCACCTGCGTAGCTGATTTCCGGTCGCTGGGGGCCCCAGATCGGGGCGGTATAGGGAGCTTGGAAGAACAGACCGTTGACTTTGTTAAAGGTCGAGATGTGCTGCTGCATGCCCAGCTCCACGCGCGGCAGGTATGCGGTCCTGGTCAAATCAATTCCGGATTTCGCCGCGTTGACTCGCGCTAGCGAAGCGCGGACAGAAGGATAGTGATCGATCCCATATTGGATGGCTCCTTCAATAGTCAGCCGTAAGGGCGCTGGCTCCAGCGGCTGAGCAGGCGATGCGACCGGCCAGACACTGGAGGAGAGAGCCAGGAAAGACACGATCAAGTGCAAGGCTGATATAGAAGATCGATATCGCATCTCGATAGCGTCCGCATGGCAATTGTGGTGCCGTCGTCCAGCGCGGGAGAACGAGAGGCGAATTCCGGACAGCTGCCTTTGAAAACGCAAGCTTGCGAAAAGCACGTCCCTCGGGCCGCGCTCAAACCTTTGGCAGCCGTCCGGTTATTTCCGGGAAGAATTCCAGAGCTGTATGGAGAAGTTCCATGATTGCTCCGACAGGCAGGAAGTTCTCTCGCAAGACCGGTAGGTTCGGCGACGGGATGAGACCCCGCGAATCTCCACGAATTGATCGTCCCCAGTCCCGATGCTATAGTCCGGCGCGATGGCGAACGAGACACCGGTAAAAGCCTTGGTCATCGCCGTGGCGGATGACGCCGCCAGGGCCGCGTACAGCGTGAACCGGCTTAAGCCGGACGCGCTCTGCTTTGTCCTGACCGACTCGGCCAAATCCCTGGTGGAGACGGCGGTTCAACCGAGGATCGAACAGATGCCGCGACGGTGGGACTGGATCGTGCTGCCGGACGCGGGCAAGTTCCCTGATTGCTACCGGACCCTCGCGAAGTCGCTTCCCGAGCTGCTGAGGACCTGGGAGGTTCAGCCTGGTGAACTGGTGATCGATCTGACCGGGGCGACGCCGGCGACGGCTGCGGCGTTGGCTCTCGCCGCATCGTCCTTCAGTTCGCGGGCGGTCTCGCTCGTGGCCGGGGACGGCGGCGGCGACGAGGCCGTATCCATAGAAGATCGGACCTATGAATGGGTGCAGAGCAATCCCTGGGATGAAACGGCGGCCCTGTCGGCGCGGGAAGCTGGCGAGCTGTTCAATCGCGGGATGCCGGCCGCGGCCGCCCTGATGTTTCGGCAGCTCGAGGTCCGGGTGAGCGGAGGACAGAAGCCGCTCTATCGTGCGTGTGCCGACCTGGCCGAAGGCTATGATTTGTGGGAACGATTCCACTACCGCCAGGCGTGGGAAAAACTGAAGTCATCCGTGAAAGCGCTGGAGATGGCGTCGCTCTGGGGCGGGCCGCCCGGGTTGAAGCCGCTGCTGCCTGCGGTGAAAACGAACGCCGGATTCTTGGAAAAGTTGGTTTTGGATCCGGCGGACGTGAAGGAATCAGTCGCCCAGGACCTCCTGGCGCATGCGCACCGACAGGCAATGGTCCATCATGATCCCGAGAAGGCCATGACCGCGCTGGTTCGCGCGCTCGAAGCCTTCGCGCAGCACCAATTGTTCAAGCAACACCGGATCAAGACCTGGGACGTACAGCCGGACCAGTTGCCGCAGGCATTGCGCGAAACCTGCCAAACCTGCTACCTCAACGACCTCGACGGCAAATACAAACTCCCGCTGCAGAGCCAACTCCAAGCGCTGGCCGGCCTCGGCGATCAGATGGGCCAAGCCTTCCTGCGCGACTGGCCCAAGATGAAGCCCCTTCTCGACGCGGCCGATCACGCCGTCCTCGGCCACGGCTTCGAACCGGTCAAAGCCGAACGCGTCCAGCAGCTCTACGACATCGTCCTCAGAGTAACCGGCGCGAACGAAGCCGGCCTGCCGAAGTTCCCCACCTTTAATCTATAAGAGCTGATGGCCGATGGCTGATAGCTGATGGTTGGGATCGAGAAAGGAGGACAAGACAAGCAGAAGCATGCCGTTTCGATTTGAGAGTTTTGATATTTGGCACATGGCAAGAGAGTATGCTCGAAAGGTTTATGCTGCGACGGCAAAGTTTCCGCGCCATGAGGACTACGGCCTTCGGTCACAAATGAACCGAGCCGCCAATTCAATCTCACTGAATATCGCAGAGGGCTCGGCAAAGGGAAGCAGTAAGGCGCTCGACTACCATCTAGAAGTGGCAATCGGATCAACATTTGAAGTGGTAGCCGCATCTTTCCTTGCCTGCGACAACAGCTACATTACGAAGGACGAACAGAAGGAACTGTATGACGATGGCCACAAGTTGGCGAAGAGCATCAATGCCTTTCGCAACACACTGCAATAAGCAGCTCATTGCTTCCTTGGCTGTATCCCCAATGCTTACTCCTGCCATCAGCCATCGGCCATCAGCCATCTGCTCTTATGGAGATTAAAATCTACTACGAAGACACCGACTGCGGCGGGGTGGTGTACTACGCCAATTATCTAAAGTACTTCGAGCGGGCGCGGACACAGTATTTGGAGGAGCGCGGCTTCTCTGTCGCGGGTCTGGCGAACGAAGGCACGCAATTCATGGTCGTGCACGCTGAGATCGATTATCGCTCGCCGGCCCGCTACGGCGAGACGTTGACGATCGAGACGAAACTGTCGCACATCGGCAATGCGTCCTTGACCTTTGCCCATGTGATCCGTGAGCGGACCAGCCAGCGCCTGGTAGTAGAAGGGTCCGCGAAGCTCGTCACCCTGGACGGACAAGGGAAGGTCAAGCGCCTCGACAAGGCGATGGCTGCCGCGCTACAGTCGACTTCCGGGGAGAAAGAATAAGATGGACAAGCTCGGAACCTGGCTGGCGATCACGGGCGTGCTGATCGGCTTTATCGTGCTCGCGTGGCTGCTGTTTGCGGAAGCTCCGAAGGACAAGAACAAGAAGAAGCCGTAGCGCTTGGTGTTTCGGCCCCGAAAGATCAGATCGGATAGGGACCTCTGGTCGGAGGTGGTTTTAGATCAAGTGCCTCAATCGTGGTCGCGTGTGCACGCGCACGGAACGGCGGGTCGGTGGTCAGTAAATGGATTATGG
>JBDZUK010000094.1:7664-10028 GCA_040255165.1 Nitrospiraceae bacterium
GCTTCACCTTGCGCGCCAACAGAATCGCGGCTTTTCCTGGGATTGAGACAGTCACGATCCTACTTTCCGCCTCATTGGCTTCCGCAACATTGGAACAATCGGCGGAGAATTGGCGACTTGAATGAGTCCAAGTGGTTCAAACCCGTGGCGCTCGTAGAGGCGGACGTTCCTCGGACTGGTGGCTTCGAGATAGGCCAAGGTTTCTTGCTCGTCACAGGCGTTCAGCACCCGGCGAAGCAGCTCTGAGGCGATGCCTCTCCCCTGGTGCGCAGGATCGACGCCGATGAGCGGAAGGTGCCAATGGGGCTCTCGCGGATGGAAGGCCTCCATTTGCTCAAACATCGTGAACAGTGCGTCTTGTAGTGTGTCAGAAACCGTCTCTTCGAAGACTTGCATCAGAGACGCTTCGTCCGGCACCGTGCCCGGCGACAACCAGAGGGCGACACCGAAAAAGTCCTCGTAGTAATCGGCTGTGCCAAGCCGTAGGGCGCCGCCGCCAAACGCAGAAGCAAAGCGGGGAAATCCCTCAAGATACTGTTTCGGATCAGGCCATGCCCACCGGCAAGGCGGATCGTTGCTGAACGCCAACGAGAGCACTGCCACGCAACGGTCTGCGTCGGCCGGCGTCGCGGTTCGAACGGATGAATCTGCCATGATTCATGGCTCTCCGGAATGCTCACTATTTTAAAGAAGGCGACAGGGCTAAAATCAACCGGGGATTGATTTCTGACAGCAGGCGGATGACTCCCGTTGGAATGCATCTGGGCTCTGTCGTCCCTGTGACCGCTGCTGCTCCACCTCATTATGTAATGGGCAACGGTAAGACTCTCGACCCTTTTCTTCCCCCCGAGCGTGGTGAGCTGCCGGGATGGCTCTTGAAGGACGAGGCGACGGAGCATTTACTTCTTTGATCCCACCACCTTCCACAGCCAGTCAGTAAACAGCCATAGGAAAGCATTCCGAGCGTTTCGGCTCATAGGCCTGATCCTCGTATTCTGAAATGCGACGAGTCGCCATTCCCTGTCGCGCTTGACAGCGACAAGCGTCTGAATCGAGTCCCGCTCCGGAGAAGGTCGTGATTTGCCTCGCATGACGGTCCCTCCGCGCGCGTGCATCAGGGCAACATGGGGACTCAGGAAACGCACGCTCTCGACCTCACCCACGAGCCGAGTCCCCTTAAGCCACTTATCGAATAGTGGTTGATGGAATGAGACGATCTCCTCCCGGCCCTTGAAGTGCGTGCCGTCGAATGCAACCAGATGGCCGTCCTCCGTGAATGGTGCGGAAAACGCTTCGGCACGGCCCTGATTCCAGCCATGCATCAGCTGCGTGTAAAGGGCGCGGACGGCGGCCTCGTCCTCAGACTGCGAGGTTTGCAGATAAGGTGTCTCCGAGCTCATATGGATTCTCTTTTCCGTCGGCAATGCATGGGCCATCTAACTAATAAGTAGTCTGCTGCACGCTAGCCGTGCAACATAACACGGGAACCTGCGCGGTCCAGTGGATGCCAAATCCTACCCATGCGCCCAGACTCTTCTGCCACGTCGGTCCCCGGCTGGCATTGGCTATACCTTATGCGCCGTGACGAGATGCGCGGATAATTGGAACTCCGCCCGGCCGTCCGCCGTAGCGTAGGAACTCAGAGCCTGCCCAGCTTCAGCAAGTATCTGGCCGATCTGTTCCTCGGTCAGGATAATTCCCATCATCGGCAGCCAGCCCGTGAGATCGGCTTCGACCATTGTCCGAATGCTGGGGAATCGCGCTGTCCCCTGGTGGGTGTCGATCTCCACAGAGGCCAACCCAGCCTCCGAAAACAACGCGGCGAGCTCTTTCCGATCGCCGAGCACGAATGGCGCACGCAACGCTTCGGCCGCCTGTTGACCTGCCGTTCGCTCGAGAAGTGCCACCTCAGATGCGTACGCCGGCATGCTGTCGAGAGCATCGAAGACGGCAACAGCCAGCCGCCCCCCGGGAACCAGCACACGACCCATTTCACGTAGGGCCTGGTGCCGGTCTGTGAAGAACATTAAGCCGAACTGGCTCACGACAACATCGAAGGATCCATCAGAAAACGGCAGGGACTCTGCGACGCCTTCTCGCCACGCAATCTCTGGCGCGATCTGCTCAGCGACCGCAATCATCCCAGGATTCGGGTCGATTCCCTCGACACGCCCCATTGATTCGATCCGTGAGGCGATTTCACGCGCAAGAATCCCGGTACCGCAGGCAACATCCAGAACCCGCTGACCGGGCTGGATTCGAGCCGCGTCCGCGACTTTCGGAGCCCATTGCCCGAATAGCGCGGGCACGAACAGGGCTTCATAAGCGTTAGCAGCATCGATCTGAGCTTGTAACATCGACTTG
>JBDZUK010000020.1:0-9860 GCA_040255165.1 Nitrospiraceae bacterium
TTCGGCGAATTCATCAGCCGCTATGTCTTCCCCGAGGCGGAGGTCGTGCCGATTCACGAGACCTTGGCGGCCGCGGAGCGCAGCGGCTTCGAAGTGCGGGACGTCGAAAGCCTTCGCGAGCATTATTATCTGACGCTCCGGCATTGGGGGAGACGGCTCGATGCGCAGCGTGAGAAGGCCGTCGCAGTCACGGATGAGCGCACGTACAGGACATGGAGACTGTATCTCGCCGGCGCGGCGCATCAGTTCAAAACGGGCCGCTTGAACGTGCATCAGGCCGTCTTGTCCAAGCCCGTGAACGGTCAGAGCCAGCTGCCGTTGACCCGGTCCGATTGGTACGACGAGGCGGGCTGACCGTCTAGCTCCGACTCGTCTCCCTGACACCGCGGCCTATGGTGTACGGCGAACGCCGGCCTGGCGCGTTAAGGGACAACTCCATCTGCCGGCACGTCCCAAAAGACCTCAAGACTCGATCTGGTGAGTGGACGTCCATCGCGTTGGTTCCGTCCGGCCCAACGTCTTTGTATGCACCTTCCTCCATTCTCTTCCCTTTGCAAACGGCCCATCCGGCTGGAACATTTATGGCAAGGTGAACTGCCGGAACAACGGCCGTCGGTGAAGATGCGCGAGCGGCGGGCTCGAAGATTATCGAACCCGCCCGACAGCGGTCGACCTGTGATGAGACCGTAGAGGCATTACGGTCTTGACCGTTCGACCATACGGAGGTGATGCACCATGGCATCAACAGCGCATCAAGTGGGTTCGATCCGGTGGTTCAACGAGATCGGCATCGAGGATATCCCGCTGGTCGGGGGGAAGAATGCCTCGCTGGGGGAGATGTATCGGGAATTGGCGCCCCGAGGCGTGAAGGTCCCGAACGGGTTTGCCGTCACCGCAGAGGCTTATCGCGCGTTTCTCCGAGAAACCGGGTTGGACCGACGAATCAAACAGATCCTCGACGGCCTGGATACGCATGACGTGGAAAATCTTCGCCAGCGGGGACGGGAGAGTCGTCAGGCCATTCTTGCCGCACGCCTTCCGCATGATCTCGAACAGGCCATCATCGAGGCCTATGACCGACTGAGCGAGGGACATCGCGATCCGGTGGATGTGGCTGTGAGGAGCAGCGCCACCGCCGAAGACCTTCCCGATGCCAGCTTTGCCGGCCAGCAGGAGACCTACCTGAACGTCCAAGGCCATCATGCGCTCTTGGACGCCTGCAAGCGCTGTTTCGCCTCGCTCTTTACCGACCGCGCCATCTCCTACCGAGTGGACAAGGGATTCGATCATCTCAAGATCGCCCTGTCGATCGGCGTTCAACGCATGGTGCGGTCGGATCTCGCGTCGTCCGGGGTCATGTTCTCGATCGATACGGAGACCGGCTTTCGCGATGCGGTGCTGATCAACGCGTCCTACGGGCTGGGAGAAAACGTCGTGCAGGGCGCCGTGAATCCGGACGAATACTACGTATTTAAGCCGACCCTCAAGCAAGGGTTCCGCCCGATCCTTCAGAAGATCCTCGGCACCAAAGAGTTCAAGCTCGTGTACGACGTCGGCGGCAGCAAGATGGTCAAGAATGTGCCGGTCCCCCCCGATGACCGTGCGCGGTTCGCCATCACCGACGAAGAAATTGTCGCTCTGGCCCGATGGGCCTGCGTGATCGAAGAGCATTACAGCGCCAAGAGGGGCCGGCCGAGTCCGATGGACATGGAGTGGGCCAAGGACGGGCACACCGGCGAGCTGTTCATTCTCCAGGCGCGGCCCGAGACCGTGCAATCACGGAAAAGCCCGGACAGGATCGAGATCTATCGATTGCAGGAGCGAGGGCGCGTGCTCGTCACGGGACGCAGTGTGGGCGACAAAATCAATCAGGGCCGTGTGCGCGTCATCAAGAACGTGCCGGACCTGCACCGCTTCAACGAGGGGGAGGTGCTTGTCACGGACAAAACCGATCCCGACTGGGAGCCGATCATGAAAAAGGCCGCCGCGATCATCACCAATCGGGGAGGCCGGACCTGCCATGCCGCGATCGTCAGCCGCGAATTGGGTGTGCCTGCCGTGGTCGGGACGGAGCGGGGAACCGAGGTGTTGCGGGACGGACAGCCCGTGACGGTGTCTTGTGCGGAGGGAGATACCGGCTACATCTATGAGGGCCTGCTGCCGTTTCGTGTGGATCACCTCGATCTGAAGGGCTTGGGCGGGTCCAAGACCAAGATCATGATGAACGTCGGCAATCCGGAGGAGGCCTTCGGCCTGTCCTTCATCCCCAATGACGGCGTCGGTCTCGCGAGAGAGGAGTTCATCATCTCCACCTATATAAAGGTGCATCCTCTGGCCCTGCTGAACTACGACCGTCTGGAAGAGTCCGCCGTCAAGGCGGACATCGACCGGCTGACTGCGGGTTACGCGGACAAGCCCGGGTTCTTCGTCGACAAGCTGGCGCAGGGCGTTGCGATGATCGCGGCGGCGTTCTATCCCAAGGACGTCATCGTGCGCCTCAGCGACTTCAAGTCGAACGAGTACGCCAACCTGATCGGCGGGAAGGAATACGAACCGACCGAAGAAAACCCGATGCTCGGTTTCCGCGGCGCGTCGCGGTATTACGACCCGCGGTATCGCGCCGGGTTCGCCTTGGAATGTCGTGCAATGAAACAGGTGCGGGACGAGATGGGACTCACCAACGTGAAACTCATGATTCCCTTCTGCCGGACCGTCGAAGAAGGTCGTCTGGTCCAGGCCGAGATGGCGAAGCATGGGCTCTCCCGCGGCGAGAACGGGCTCGAGGTCTACGTCATGTGCGAAATCCCAAGCAATGTCGTGCTGGCAGACCAGTTCGCCGAGATCTTTGACGGATTCTCGATCGGGTCCAACGACCTCACACAACTCATTTTGGGCGTCGACCGGGATTCCGAGATCGTCGCTCATATCTTCGACGAGCGGAACCAGGCCGTGAAGTCGATGATCACGTCGGTCATCGCGGCCGCCAAGAGGAACGGGAGGAAGATCGGCATCTGCGGCCAGGCGCCGAGCGATTATCCCGAGTTCGCGAAGTTTCTCGTTGAGCAAGGCATCGACAGTCTCTCCCTCAATCCGGACGCGGTCCTCAAGACGACCGCAGCCGTCTTGGACATGGAACGGGTCTCGCAGCGATGAAAGGCCCGTCGGAGTGCCGCAGGCCGGGACAATGGCGGACGGAGCCATGAAGAAAGCCGTCTCCGATCTGCCCGACGACCGCTATGCCGAACGGCGTGTCTTGGTCCGAGTGGATTTCAACGTGCCGGTCAAAGACGGGCGGATCCGCGAGGATTACCGGATCCGGCGCGCCATTCCGACGGTTGAGTACCTGTCCCAGCGAGGCGCGAAAGTGATCCTTGCCTCGCATCTGGGAAAACCAAAAGGGACGGTCGTGCCGGCGCTGTCGTTGAAACCCGTTGCTGATCGACTCGCCGCGATGCTGAAGGTCCCCGCGGTGAAGTTCGCCGCCGCGGTCGTCGGTGAGCCGGTGAAGCAGACGCTCGACGCCCTGAGGCCCGGCGAAGTGTTGTTGCTGGAGAATCTGCGGTTCGAGCAGGGAGAGGAGTCGAATGATCCTGTTTTTACGGAGCAACTCGCCTCGCTGGCTGACCTTTACGTGAACGATGCGTTCGGCACGATGCACCGCGCACATGCCTCGACCTATGGAGCCGCTCAACATTTTGAGGAACGGCTGGCCGGCTTCTTGGTGGACAAAGAAATGGAGGTCTTGACGCAGGTCCGAGATCGCCCGGCGCGTCCTTTTCGCGTAGTGGTGGGCGGCATCAAAATCAAGGACAAGCTGTCCGCCCTGAAAACTCTCATTCCCAAGGCCGATCTCGTCCTCCTGGGCGGTGGGATCGCGTACACGTTTCTGGCCGCACAGGGGATGGGGACGGGCGACTCGCCCGTCGAGCGTGAATTCATACCGTGGGCCAAAGACATGCTGATCCGGCATCGGGAGAACATTCTCTTGCCGGAGGACCACGTGATCGCCAGGAACAGGGACGAACGGGACGGCATCCGGATCGTGCATCGAGCCATCCCTGAGGGCTTCAAGGGCTTCGACATCGGTCGCGACGCCTCGCTCATCTTTGCACACGAGCTGCTGCGGGGCACGGGAACGATCTTTTGGAACGGGCCCTTGGGAGCCTTCGAAGTCGATGAGTTTGCGGACGGAACGGTCGACGTCGCGCGGGCCATGGCACTCGCACATTGGCGCGGCGCCTTCACGGTCGTGGGGGGAGGCGACACCGTGGCTGCGGTGCGGAAGGCGGAGGTGTTGGAGACGGAGATCAGCCACGTGTCGACCGGCGGAGGGGCGTCCCTGAAATTCATCGGAGGCGAAGAGTTGCCCGGGATATCCGTGCTGAGCGATCAGACATCGTAACGGATCGTGAAGCGGACGGGCGGCCGTCATGCAACCGGATGGCTCCCGCAGGCGACGGATCTCCGCCGCCGCAGCACCCTACGGCCCAGTTCTGTAGTAAGATCCTCTGCCCGTTGTCTACCGGCCCGCGCGAGGCCGGCGGCGAGCCGGCTTACGCGCATCCCGCGACCACGAGTCGGCGACAGGAAGGGTGGAGCGACACGTTGAAGCTTCCAACTGACCCGCAGCGTCATTCCGATGCTCCGCCGTCATCCCGGGACGCCGAGGGGGCGCCGGGAGCGTCGGCGTCGGTCGCCGGAAGGCGAACGATTTCGTGGAACAGGAAATGGCTCTGGAGGGGCGGATTCCTGGTCGCGGCGGCCGCCCTCATCGGTCTGGCCTGGTCGTATCTACAGCCGGAGGAGCTGGGCGAACACTTCGCGAGCGGGAACGGCCGCATCGAGGCGGTGGAGATCGACATCGCCGCCAAGATCCCGGGTCGCATCAAGGACATTTTCGTGAGGGAGGGGGATTTCGTCACCGCGGGGCAGATCGTCGCGCAGATGGATACGGCCGTGCTCGAGTCCCAGCGCCGGGAGGCCGAGGCCCAGCTGCGACAGGCGGAAAACTCGGTGAAACGGGCCCTCAGCCAGGTGACGCAACGGGAGGCGGAGAAGGAGGCCGCGCTGGCGCTGGTGGCGCAGCGGAAGACGGAGCTCGACCTGGCGAAGAACCGCCTGGCGCGATCCGAGCCGCTGCTGTCCGAACGCGCCGTCGCGACGCTCGACGTGGACGAGGCACGGTCCGCCGTGCAGAACGCGGACGCCGCGGTCGCCGCGGCGCGCGCGCAGGTGGCCGCCGTTCAGGCGGCCATCGTCGCCGCCGAGACGCAGGTGCTGGAGGCGAAGTCCGTGATCGACGTCTGGCGGGCGACGATCGAACGGCTGCAGGCGGACATCGACGACAGCGCCTTGAAGGCTCCCCGCGACGGTCGCGTGCAGTACCGGATCGCGCAGGTCGGCGAAGTGGTCCCGGCCGGCGGCAAAGTGCTCAACATGCTCGACTTGAGCGACGTCTACATGACGTTGTTCCTGCCCACCGCGGCGGCCGGCCGGCTCGCCATCGGGTCGGAGGCGAGGTTGGTGCTCGATGCGTTCCCCCAGTTCGTGATCCCGGCATCGGTCTCCTTCGTCAGCGACGTCGCGCAGTTCACTCCCAAGACGGTGGAGACGGCGAGCGAACGACAAAAGCTCATGTTCCGCGTCAGGGCGCAAATCTCTCCGGAGCTGCTCAAGAAGCATATCCGCAACGTGAAGACGGGATTGCCCGGGGTGGCGTACGTGCGGCTGAGCTCCAACGTCGAATGGCCCGCCCATCTGCACGAGAAACTGCCGCAATGAGGAACGACGAGCCAGACGCGAGCGCGATGGCCGAGGTTCGGCCGGTTGCGCGCCTCGCCGGCGTCAGCCTGCGCTACGGGAAGACGACGGCTCTGGATGCCGTCGACCTCGACCTGCCGTCGGGGCGGATGGTCGGGGTGATCGGGCCGGATGGCGTCGGCAAATCCACGTTGTTCTCCCTCATGTCGGGCGCCCGGGCCATCCAGACAGGCCGCATAGAGGTGCTCGGCGGGGACATGGCCGATGCGGAGCATCGGGCAGCCATGTGGCCGCGCATCGCCTTCATGCCGCAAGGCTTGGGGAAGAATCTGTACCAGACCCTGTCGGTGTTCGAGAACATCGACTTCTTCGGCCGGCTCTTCGGCCTGCACGAGGCCGAGCGGGAGGCCCGGATCGACGATTTGCTCGCCGGCACCGGCTTGAAGCCCTTCCGCGATCGCCCGGCCGGAAAGCTGTCCGGCGGCATGAAACAAAAACTGGGGCTGTGCTGCGCCCTGATCCACGACCCGGACCTCTTGATCTTGGACGAGCCGACGACCGGCGTGGATCCGCTGTCGCGACGGCAGTTTTGGGACCTGCTGGGGCATCTCAGAGCCGGGCGGCCCGGCATGAGCGTACTGATCGCGACGGCGTACATGGAGGAGGCCGCCCGCTTCGACTGGCTCGTGATGATGGAGGCGGGACGCGTGCTGGCCACGGGCTCCCCCCGGGAGCTGCTCCGCCGGAGCGGGACCGGCTCGCTCGAACAGGCGTTCATCGCGATGCTGCCCGAGAAAAAGCGGCGAGGGCATCGGGCGGTGGTGATTCCGCCGGCGCCGGAAGATTCCCGCGTCGTGGCGATCGAAGCCAAGGACCTCACCAAACGCTTCGGCGACTTCGTGGCGGTCGACCACGTGACCTTCCGGATCGAGCGCGGCGAAATTTTCGGGTTCCTCGGCTCCAACGGCTCCGGCAAGACGACTACCATGAAGATGTTGACGGGGCTGCTGCCTGCGAGCGAGGGGCGGGCCTGGCTGTTCGGGCAGCCCGTCGATCCCAAAGACCTCGGCAGCCGGCGGCGCGTCGGCTACATGTCCCAGTCCTTCTCGCTCTACTCGGAGCTCACGGTGCGGCAGAATCTGTCGCTGCATGCCAGGCTGTTCTATGTGCCCGAGGCGGAGATCGACGGCCGGGTCGAGGCCATGGTCGAGCGGTTCGACCTGGCCGACGTGGTGGACACGCTGCCCGACGCGCTCCCGCTCGGACGTCGCCAGCGCCTGTCGCTGGCCGTGGCGATGATCCATCGTCCGGAGTTGCTGATCCTCGACGAGCCCACGTCCGGCGTCGATCCGGTCGCCCGCGACGCCTTCTGGCGGATCATGATCGATTTGGCCCGGCGGGAGAAGGTGACCATCTTCATCTCGACCCATTTCATGAACGAGGCCGAGCGCTGCGACCGCATCTCGTTGATGCACGCGGGCCGGGTGCTGGTCAGCGGGACGCCAAGCTCGCTGACGGCCCGACGTGGAGCCAAGACCCTGGAGGATGCGTTCGTCGGCTATCTGGAGGACGCCGTGGCGCGCGAACCGTCCGCGGAGGAACCGGCGAGCGCCATGGGTCCGGCTCGCGCGGTTCCCACTGCAGCTCCGGTCCCGGCCGCGGGGGCTCGGGACAAGAGGCGCTCCTTCGACCTGCGCCGCCTGTTGAGCTACACCAGGATCGAGGCCCTGGGACTGCGCCGTGACCCGATCCGGGCGACGCTGGCGCTGGGGGGCAGCATCCTGCTGATGTTCGTCATGGGGTACGGCGTCAGCATGGACGTGGAAGATCTCTCCTTCGCCGTGCTCGACCGGGACCAGACCGGCATGAGCCGGAATTACGCGCTCAACCTCGCCGGGTCGCGATACTTCATCGAGCAGGCGCCTCTCTCGGATTACGCCGAGCTGGACCGGCGCATGCGCAGCGGCGAGCTGAGTCTGGCGCTGGAGATCCCTCCCGGGTTTGCCCGGGACGTGGGCCGCGGCGATCGCGTGGAAATCGGGGCCTGGATCGACGGCGCCATGCCGCAGCGAGCGGAAACGGTGCAGGGCTATGTAAGAGGCATGCACGCCCACTGGCTCACCACGGCGCCAGGACTCGGGGCCCAACGGCCGGCGGCCGAGGCGGCCTCCGTCGAGACGCGCTTTCGGTACAACCCGGACGTCAAGAGCCTCGTGTCGATGGTGCCGGCGACGATCGCCATTCTTCTGATATTGATCCCCGCGATGCTCACCGCGCTGTCCGTGGTGCGGGAGAAGGAGCTGGGCTCAATCGTGAACTTCTACGTGACGCCGGCCACGAGGCTGGAGTTCCTAATCGGCAAGCAGCTCCCGTACGTCGTGCTGGCCATGCTCAACTTCGTGGTGCTCGCGGCGCTCGCGGTCACGGTCTTCGACGTGCCCTTCACCGGCAGCGCGGCCGCGTTTACCGCCGCGGCGCTCCTGTACGTCGTCGCGGCGACCGCGATGGGCTTGGTGTTCTCCTCGTTCATGCGCAGCCAGATCGCCGCCATTTTCGGCACGGCGATCCTGACCATGGTGCCGGTGACGCAGTTTTCCGGCCTGCTCGACCCGGTGTCCTCGCTGGAAGGGATCGGCGCCCTAATCGGCCGCGTGTATCCGACGACGCATTTCTTGACCGTGTCACGGGGGACCTTCTCGAAGGGGCTGGGGTTTATGGACCTCGGGAACGCCTTCGTCCCGCTGGCGCTCGCCGTGCCGATCCTCATGGCGCTGTGCGTCGTCCTCTTGAAAAAACAGGAGACCTGAATGCGCCCCGCCAACGTGCTGCATCTCGGGATCAAGGAGTTGCGCAGCCTCGCCAGGGATTTGGTGCTCGTGATCCTCATCGTCTACACGTTCACCCTGGGCGTCTACGTGGCGGCGACGGCCTTGCCGGAGACGCTCAACAAGGCCCCGATCGCAATCGTCGACGAGGATCGGTCGCCGCTCTCCGCAAGGATCGTCGGCGCGTTCTATCCGCCGCATTTCCTCCCTCCGGTCTTGATCCAACGGGAAGGCATGGATCGGGGCATGGATGCCGGGTTGTTCACGTTCGCGCTCAACATTCCGCCGGAGTTCCAGCCCGACGTACTGGCCGGCCGGGCGCCGGCGGTCCAACTCAACGTGGACGCGACCAGGATGAGCCAGGCGTTCGTGGGCAGCGGCTACATCCAGACTATCGTCCGAGGCGAGGTGACCGAGTTCATCCGCCGCTACCGCGAGTCTGCGGTTCCACCCGTGGACCTGGCACTGCGGGCGCGCTTCAACCCTTCGCTGACGCAGACCTGGTTCGGCTCCGTGATGCAGTTGGTCAACAACGTCACCTTGCTGGCCGTCGTACTGACCGGCGCGGCGCTCATCAGGGAGCGGGAACGGGGCACGATCGAGCATTTGCTCGTCATGCCGATCACGCCGCTGGAGATCATGAGCAGCAAGGTGTGGGCGATGGGGCTCGTCGTCCTCGCCGCCTGTTCGTTCTCCCTCCTGTTCGTGGTGCAGGGAATCCTCTCGGTGCCCATCGAAGGATCGATGCTCCTGTTCCTGAGCGGCGCCGCGCTCCACCTTTTCGCCGTCACGTCCTTGGGCATTTTCATGGCCACCGTGGCACGGTCGATGCCTCAATTCGGGCTATTGGTCATTCTGGTGATCCTGCCGCTCCAAATGCTGTCCGGGGGATCGACGCCGCGGGAAAGCATGCCGGAAGTCGTCCAGGCCGTCATGCTGGCGGCGCCGACGACGCATTTCGTCATGCTGGCCCAGGCCATCTTGTACCGGGGCGCGGGGTTCGCCGTCGTGTGGCCCCAGTTCGCGGCCCTCGGCGCCATCGGGGCCCTGTTCTTCATGGGCTCGTTGCTGCGCTTTCGCGCGAGCCTCGATGCCCAGAGTTGAAGAGGCGGCTTGAATCTGTGTTCGGGAAGTTCGGCTCCAGCGAGCGACTCGTGGGTTCATCAGGTGACCATGAAAAAGCTCTCTCTCGGATCTGGATTGCTCGATGCGCGGTCGTGACGACGCTCTGCCTCGCTTCTGTCGTTCCGGCGATCGCGGAAGAGCCGTCGACCG
>JBDZUK010000020.1:9960-45712 GCA_040255165.1 Nitrospiraceae bacterium
CTTTCCCGAAAACGACGTCTTTCGTCCGCTCCTGGCCGATCCGAAGCAGCCTCAGTTTTTCGCCGCCTGGCAGGCGACCCGAGCCCGCAGGGACAACACGTCCGTCAATTTGGGTTCGGTCGGGTTCGGCGAAAATTTCGGCTTGATCGGAAGACGGAGCGGCTGTGACGGCTGGCAGGTGGGAATTCTAGCCGGGGTCTTTGCCCAATTCAACCTCGATGCCGGCTCCACCGACTTGATCAATTCCGACTATGTGATTGGATTTCCCGTCTCCTGGCGCAGCGGGCTCGTATCGGCTCGCGCACGGCTGTACCACCAGAGCAGCCATCTGGGCGATGAGTTTCTGCTGGGTAATCCCGGCTTTAATCGAGTAAATCTGAGCTATGAAGCAGCCGATGCTCTGGTCTCCCTTGATGCTCCAGGAGGATGGGCCCGGCTGTATGCCGGCGGAAGCTATCTGCTTCACCGCGAGCCGGCGATGGACAGGACCGGCGCGCAATGGGGGCTGGAGCTTCGAGGTCCGACGATGGCCGCGCCGACATGGAGAGGCCACTTTCAACGACTTCGCCTCACTCCGGTGCTCGGAGCCGATTTCAAGAGCTTCGAGGAGCTCGGGTGGGACATCAATGCCAATGTGGTCGGCGGCTTGGAGTGGTCGAAGGCCGGCGCGGACCGACGGTTCCGGATACTGGTCAATTACTACCGCGGCTTTTCGCCGTACGGGCAGTTCTTCGCTCAAAAAATCGAGATGGTGGGCGCGGGGGTGTATTTGTCGTTTTGACTGAAGGGCTTGCCGGCTCGGACCGAGAGCGGGCGACACGAATCGCGGGTGGTCATTTAGGACTGAACGGTTGAACTTCTATGATTGAGGACGCGCACATTGTGACGATCAGCCCGAGGGAGTATGGCGCCGTGTTGCTTGACCTCGACGGCGTCTTGACCAAGACTGCGCGCGTCCATGCCGCGGCGTGGAAGAGGCTGTTCGATGAGTTTCTCGAACGGAGGGCCGCGGCGAGAGGCGAAGCCTTTGTTCCCTTCGACATCGAGAGCGACTACCACCGGTATGTCGACGGCAAGCCGCGGTACGACGGAGCAGCGTCCTTCCTCGAGTCCCGCGGGATCACCGTGCCTTTCGGCACCCAGGAAGACGAACCCGGCACGCATACGATACGCGCGCTGGGCAACCTGAAGGACGCGTATTTTCTGCAACGCCTGCAGGAAGACGGCGTCGAAGTGTATGACGCGGCGATCGAGCTCGTCCGCATGCTCCGAGCGCAGGGGATCAAGACCGCGGTCGTGTCGTCCAGCAACAATTGCGAGGCAGTGCTCGAGGCGGCCGGGATCTCGCGGTTGTTCGACGCGCGGGTGGACGGGAAGGACATCACTCGGTTGCGGCTCCAGGGCAAGCCGGCTCCCGATGCATTCCTCGAGGCTGCCCGGCGCGTCGGCGTCGAACCGCCGCTCGCGGCGGTCGTGGAGGATGCGATCGCCGGCGTCGCGGCGGGGCGCGCGGGCCGATTCGGCCTGGTCATCGGCGTCGATCGCGGCGGGCAACCGCAGGCGTTGCGTGAGGCCGGCGCCGATGCCGTGGTCACCAGCCTCGCGCAGGTCCGAGTGACGCCTCGGGTACCTCGGAAGCCGGAGGCGCGACCCGATAAATGATGATGGGGCAGGGCGCGTGCTTGAGCACCATCTGGGCGGTCGCTGCACGGTCGGGCTCCAGCACGCCGCGCCAGGCCAATGCAATGAGATCGCTATTCCCCCGGGTCGCGAAATCCACGATCGCCTGACCCGCCTCACCGCGTGCGAGAAATACCCGCATCGGGACGTCCGAGGGCGCTTCCCCGAGAACCTGCGCCCGGCGGAGGAATTCTTGAGCCCATGTGGACCATTCATGCTGCGGCTGGTCGAGATAGCGGGGGGCCGCGAAGGTTCCGGTCTCCCCGGGACAGCATTCCGTGGCGACGTGAAGCACGATCAACTCCGCCTGTCCCCGGCGGGCGAGGTCAGCGGCACGGCCGACGGCGGCCGAACTCGTCGGCGTGCCGTCATGAGGGACGAGCACATGACGGAGCCGCCACGGAAGAAGGCCGCGCTCGGGCTGAACGAGGACGACCGGGCAGGCCGCGTTCAGCAAGACTTCACGGGCGATGCTGCCGAGCGCTCCCTTCGGTTTGTCCATGCCTGTATGGACGCACATGACAATGGCCCTGCTTCGCTGCTCCCGTGCTTGATCAACGATGCCGACGCCGGCGGGACCCGAGAGCTGATCCAACACGGAACCGGCGAGCTGATCGGGCGTCAGATTCAGGTTCCGGAGCACTTCGTGCGGCGGGAAGTGCCGTGTACCGACATGAATCATCCGCAGGGTCGCCTCCTCCAGGTCGGCAAGGCCCTTGGCGACGGGCAGGGCAGCCGTGGCCTGGATCGAGCCGTCGAGCGGCACGAGGATGGTCGAAGGAGCGGCCGCCTCTGTCCCGGTCTGCGATGTCGGTTGCATGGACCCTTCCGTCGATGATCCTGAATGGTGATGCCGGCGCTTGCGGGGGCCGCTTGCCTCAGGCCTCTGTTTTCTCCCATGCGCGCCATTGACGGTGATCGCGCTCGGCCCTGAAGCGGGTTCCGGGATGGATCACAGCCCGTGGTCCATCGATCAGCTCGACCTCCATCGGCGCGTCCGCGAGAAGGTGAACCTCTATATGGCTCGGGTCTCGACCCACCGTTACGCGGAGCCGGCGCCCGCGCCACTGAATCGAAAAAGAAAACCTTCGCCACGTCGCCGGAACATGGGGAGCAAAGGCAAGCCCGCTCTCTCGGAGTCGCATCCCCGCCATTCCGAAGACGGCGGCCTGCCAAAGCCCGCCCAGCGCCGCGATATGGACGCCGCCGGCGGCGTTCCCCATGTTGTTCGCCAGATCGATCTCCGCCGCCTGTCTGAAATAGGCTTCGGCCAGCGGCGCGTCGCCCAAACGCGCGGCGACCATCGCATGGAGGGCGGGGCTCAATGAGCTGCCGTGTGCCGTCCGGGGTTCGTAATAGCGGAAATTCGCCTCGTGGACTTCTCGGGGAAACTGATCCCAGAGCAGCGCGCTGATCGCCACCACATCGGCCTGCTTGATCGGTTTCGACCGCTGCAGCCGCTCGCGACCGAGCCACACGTCGATCGCCGGCGGCCGCTGCTTCGGCAAATCGATCTCTTCAAGGCCAAAGTAGCCGTGGAACTGTTCGAAGAGGCGGGTATGCGGATCGAAGCCGGTCTCGATCGAGTCCGCGGTTCGCAGCCAGGCTTCCGGTTCCTCGGCTCGAAAGAGGAGGCGACCGGCGGCTGCCGCCCACTCCTGCGGCCATCGGGATTGCAGGAGACGCACGACGTCGACCCCTCGCCGAAGGTTCCATTGCGCCATCACGTTCGTATAGGCGTTGTCGTCCACCGTTTCATGGTATTCATCGGGGCCGATCACCCGGCGGATGTGATGGCGCCCGTCCGACTCGAGGTGGGCCCGGCTCGCCCAAAAACGGGCGGACTCGATGAGCATCTCCGCGCCGGCCTGGACCAAAAACGCCTCGTCACCGGTGGCCTGCCAATACTGCCAAACCGCGTAGGCGACGTCCGCGCTGATGTGGTGCTCCTGCTCCCCGGTGAGGATGCGAACCACCTCTCCCTCGGGCGTGACGGCGACGGGGGGAGTCGTCTCCTCGCCGGTATCCGTCGATTCCCAGGCGTAGAGCGCCCCGTCATACCCGAGCCTCCGCGCCTTGCGCCGTGCGGAGGGAAGAGTGCGATAGCGGTACATCAGCAACGCCCGCGCGGTCGCGGGATCCGTCAAGGTATAAAAAGGAAGGACGTAGATTTCCGTGTCCCAAAAGACGTGTCCCTTGTAAGAGTCCCCCGTCAGCGCGCGTGCACCCACGGAGGTCCGCTCGTCCTCGGGGTTGGCGGCGCTGATGAGATGGTAGGCGGCGAAGCGCAAGGCGCGTTGAGCTTCGTCATCACCGAGGATCTCGAGGCCGGCCGCTCCCCACCGATCGTTCCATCTCTCCACATGCATTCGAATGACGCGCGGGATGCCTTGCTCGCGGGCCTCTGCGAGCCGCCGCCTGGCCGCGAGGGACGGGCGCTCGGTTTCCCGGGAAGAGTGGACCGACACGATGCGGGTCATGCGCAACGATTCGCCGAAAGGGACTTCGCACGTCCACCGCTCCAGGATCGATTCATCAAGGCGCTCGACCGCGTGCGCAGGCCCCGCCATGTGGCCCACACCCGCCTCGCCCGCTATTGCCAGCGCGATCGTCTCGCCGCGGCCGGTGGTCGTCTGCATCACGATCGAATCACTCGAATCACCCGGATCCATGGAAGGCGGAACGGTCCACGGCAGGCCGTTGTGAAGCGGCCCGAGCCGCGCCTCGATCTGTACTCGTCCGGCGTAGTTTTCCGGTGTGACGATCGTCGTCTGGAGCAGGAGGTGCCGGTCGCCCAGGGAGGCGAGGCGCAGAGACCACAGACGGGTTACCCGCCCCACAGGGTCCCTGTGGCGCCACTCGCGCCATAGCAATCCTTGCCGGAGGTCCAGAATCCTCCGGTGGCCGAGCAAGCAGCCCTGTTCCAACGACAGTCGCGTGCGTTCGACGAACACCTGCAGGTCGGTCCAGTCCGGGATGGAGAGCAGGCCGGGCACGGAATCAGGCTCCGGATTGCTCACGAAGACGCCTGCGACGAAAGTGGCCGGATTCGTCATGGAGCCGCCCTCCGAGAGGGATCCCCGCGTGCCGATGTAGCCGTTCGCGACGGTAAAGAGAGATTCAATCTCGTGCTCTCTGGCGCGTGAATATCCCTCTTCGACCAAACACCAGCCCGGCTCGCGAGTCGGCGCGAGAAAAGCCGGGCTCCAGCCGTCGCCGTGATCTTCACGGCGCGCTCCGCCGTCCTCACCCTCTGGCGTTGTGTACATGTGCATATTGTGGGCCGACCGATCGCCGTTTGCCACTATATCGGTGGGCGCCGCCGACCGGTAGGCCCCGGTCCACACGGGACCTGGGCAAACGGGCAGGGACGCCTTCAAGCGGACAGGATCTCCGCGCCTAGAGTCTGCGCGTGCTTCTTGTTAAGATCGGTGTCGAAGGTGACCATGACAGACGAGGAATCTGTTTCCGGGAGACTCCGGGGTGCCAACTGGACGTTCGCCGGCATCTTCGGACTCCTTGCCATCACCGCTCTCTCCGTCGTTCCCCTTACCGTCACGATCCATCATCTGGGTCAGTCCAGTGCGATGGTCATTGATATCGCGGGACAACAGCGCATGCTGCTCGAACGATATATGAAAGAGGTTCTCCTTGCGTCCGATGGGGTCTCCGTTCCCTACCAGAAGACTCGCGGTCTGCTCATTCAGCGGTTGAATGCGCTCATTTCCGGAGGCACGACCGCGGCCATGATTGATCCCGGTGAGACCATCGTTCTGCCGCCGTCCCCAAGCGGTGAAATACGGGCTGCGCTGTTGGAACAGCAACGCCTGTTGGAACGGTTTGTCGTCAATGCGGACCTGTTCCTCCGCACGCCCCGGGCCGCCGTTGAATTCGCGGGCCGCCGCGAGTCGGTCCTGGCGGACAACGCGATGCTGCTGCAGGTCTCCAACGAGGCGGTCGCGATGTTGGCCAGGCATTCCGAGGCGCGTGTGCGCGCGCTGATCGGCTGGGAAGTGATCGTGGTGGTGCTCATTGTGGCGCTGGCCTTGGCCCGGACATGGCAATACATGCAAGTGGAGCGATCGCTTCGACGGAGTCAGGCCACCGCCATGCGGGCCCTTCAACAAAGCGACGCCGTCAAATCCTCGTTGCTCTCCTCAGTCTCCCATGAATTGCGCACTCCTCTGACGGCCATTAAGTCGATGCTGTTCAATCTGCAAGAGAATCCCGCCGGGCAACCGGACCACGTCCGCGAGGAATTCCTCAGGGGGATAGACGATGAGGTGGACTACCTCGACCGGTTAGTGGGCAATCTTTTGGATATGTCGCGCCTTGAAGCGGGCGTGCTGGCGCCGAACCGGGAATGGCATGTGGTGGAGGAACTGGTCGAAGCAGCCGTGCGGCGTGTCGGCCGGCGGCTGGGTTGCCGGACGTTGCACATCGACCTGCCCCCGGGCTTGCCGCCGGTGTACGTCGATGGCGTCGCTATCCAGCAGGTATTCGTCAATCTGTTGGACAATGCGGTCAAATTCTCGCCGCGCGACACGCCGATTTCGCTTCGGGCCGCCATGAAGAAGGAAATGGTCGAGGTCATCGTGATGAATCAAGGCGCGGGGATCCCGACGGGCGACCTCGAGCTGGTGTTCGAGCGGTTCTATCGCGTGAACGCTCCGCCTCCCCGAACGATTCCGGGGACCGGCCTTGGGTTGGCCATCTGCAAGGGGATTATCGAAGCGCACGGCGGCCGCATTGCGGCGTCGTCCATTCCCGGGCGGGAAACCTCGATCCGCTTCGAGCTTCCCGTCGCGACGCCGGCGCCGGTCGGTGCACTCGGCGAAGCGCACGGCCGGACAAGGTGAGGCGATAATGGGAGCGCGTATTCTTGTCGTCGATGACGAGTCTCATATCCGGCGGTCGCTGCACGTCAATCTTGAGACGAAGGGGTACGGGGTGGAGACGGCCGAGACGGGCGAAGAGGCGCTTGCGACGTTCGCCAACCGGAGGCCGGACGTGATGATCGTGGATCTATTGCTGCCCGGAATCGATGGGGTCGATGTGACCAGGCGTATCCGCGAGTCGTCCGGCGTCCCCATTATTGTGCTGTCTGCCGTGGGGGACGAGCGCCGCAAAGTCGAGGCCCTCGAGGCCGGAGCGGACGACTACATGACCAAGCCGTTCGGCACGGACGAACTGGTGGCGCGGATTCGTTCCCTGCTAAGGCGCGCCTCACGGTCACAGACCACCGAGCCCGTGTTTGTCTGCGGATCGATGCGGGTGAATTTCGATCGCCGCGAAGTGACGCTGGACCATCGGCCCGTCAAATTGACGCCGACGGAGTACGATTTGCTCAAGTACATGATCGAGCATGCGGGTAAAGTTCTGACGCATCGCATGTTGCTTGAAGCCGTGTGGGGTCAAGCGTACGTGAACGAGTCGCAGTACCTTCGTGTGTTCATCGGTCAGCTGAGAAGGAAGATCGAGAAGGTCCCCGCCCGCCCATCGTTCATCATCACAGACCCCGGCGTGGGATATCGATTCTCCGCCGAAGCCGACTCTCAATAGACTCCGGGCTCCAGCCGGCTTCCACTCGGGGCGCATCTTTACAGCTTCCTTATATCTTCGCCGCAATGGCGGCATCGAATCCTTATCCCTTCCCCGCGTAGGCTGTCGGGTACCAAGCGGCATCCAAAAATGGAAAGGAGGGCGCGATGAAACGGACGAACATCATATTCCTACTGTTCGCCGTCCTCAGCATGGACGGATTTCCGGCCGTCGCCCTTGGCGATTTCGGTAGTTCGGTCGCGGGGATCGTGTCGGTGGATATCCTGTTCGACACGACCGCGCCGTATTATGAGCCGCACGTCGCCACCGTCTCTCCCGACGTCCCCGTTCGATGGCGGAATCCGACCGCCTCCCCGCACAGCGTTCGTCACGATGGTTGCGCGACCGACGGCCTGTGCGCCTTTCAGTCCGGAGCGGTTCCCCCGAACGCGAGTTTCATGATCGCGCCGCTGTCCCCCGGGCGCTATGCCTATCACTGCGAACTACATCCGATCATGCGCGGGATGCTGGTGGTGCTCGATCCGCAGGCGGCCAGTGCCTATCCTGCCGGCGCTGTTCCGAAGTGAGCGGCCTTGTCACCTGCGCCCTTGCTGATCTGATGGGAGGCCGCCGCGCATGAGCAGTGAGCCGCACAAGCCCCACCGGATTTTGATCGTGGACGACGACCGGGATACGTGCGAGGCCTTGAAGGATCGACTGGAAACGTTCGGCTATGAGATCGTCACATGTACGGACGGGGCTTCCGCGCTGGCCATCATCCGCCTGGAATCCGCCAGGTCGCCGTTCCATCTGGTCTTGTTGGATCTCAACATGCCGGGCGTCGACGGCATGGCCGTGCTGCATAAACTGCGCTGTCCCGACACAAGCATACCGGTCATCATCATGTCGGCCACCGCTAGGCGGGAAGCCTTGTTGGACGCCGTCCGGGCGGGAGCCAACGACTCGCTGGAAAAACCGATTCTTTATGAGGAACTGCGTAAAAAGTGTCAACGTGCCATCGGTGAGGGCGAACGGCGAAGATCCAGTTCGTCATGAGGCCGCCCGCGCGACTGCAGCCATCGCCCATGCCCATGACCAGCGCACAGAAGGGAGGCCCGATGCAACCTATTCCCGGATTGTCCGCCGATCAGATTCAACTCCTTCGCCGGTACGGCATCGCGCTGTTCTCTACGGCGATCGCTCTCCTGATCACACAACTCTTCGCGACACGCTACCATCAAGGCATCGTCTTCGTCATGCTCGGAGCCGTGATGTTTGCCGCCTGGTATGGTGGCCGCGGACCCGGCTTGGCTGCCTCCGCGGCCGCCGCCGTCGGCAGTCTCATCTTTATCGTCCCTTCCACATTGACGGTCGTTGCGGCTGACGTCCGGGACGTGCTTCGTCTCGCGCTGTTTGTAGGGGTGGCGCTCCTGATCGTCGAGCTGACGCACAGGCAGCAGAAAGCCGACGCCCTCCTCGGCGAGTCGGAGGGGCGGTATCGCACGCTGTTCGAGCAGAATCCGTTGCCCACGTGCATCTTCGACGCGCATTCTTTCCGAGTGCTGGAAGTCAACCGGGCGATGGAAGCCGAACGGGGCCTGCCGCGCTCGCAATTGCTCGCTCAACAAGTGGACCAGGTGCGGGCAGCGGGTATTGCAGCACGTCTCACGCAAGAATCGTGGAGTGCCGCGATCGACCACGGGCTATGGCGGTCGCCGAACGGCGAGACGGGCGTCAGCTATCTCCATGCTCGCTCGTACCCGATTGAGTTCCAAGGCAGGAAGGCCCGTCTCCTGGTCTGTCAAGACGTGACCACCCACGTCGCGGCAGAGCAACATCTCGAAGAGCAACTTCATGCCCATGCGTACGCGCTGATTCAGGGTCAGCAACAGTTACGGTCTCTGGTGTCCCAGCTCACGCACGCGGAAGCACAAGAGCGGAAGCGGCTCGCAACCGAGCTCCATGACAACCTCGCGCAGCTTCTCGTGTTGGCCAGAATGCATGTCGATCGTCTTCGCAGCGAAACGACCGGCGAGTCCGCGGCGGGCGTGCGCCGGCATTTGAAGCAACTCCTTGATGAAGCCGTTCAGTCCGCGCGCACGCTTCTCTCCGGACTCGGCCCGCCGCCGTTGACGGAGAAACACGATTTGATGGCCGCACTGCATTGGGTGGTCGAAACGATGCGCCGTCATCATCTGGTCGTGACGACCGAGTGCCGGGGCACTCCCGTTCCGCTGGAGGAACATCTCGTCATTCTGACGTATCAGGCGGTGCAGGAACTGCTTTTCAATGTGGTGAAACATGCCGAGACGAACCGCGCCTCGCTTCAAGTGGAGTGGGGGGAGCACGTGGTAATCGCCGTGCAGGACGGCGGCCGCGGATTTGAGGGCGATCACCCGCCGGCATCCAAAGAGGGAGGATTCGGGCTTCCAAACATCCGCGAGCGGATCACGGTGCTCGGCGGTTCGCTTGACGTGTCGTCGACACCGGGAGTGGGAACCCGGGTGACCTTATGTCTGCCCAAAGAGATCCGCTCCGTTTATGAGCTGAGCTCCGACTCCGGGTCGAGATGCATCTCTTCATCATAGATGATCAGGCACACGGACAGGATGGCGCGGGAGTCTCGGCAGGACGGTATTTGGCCCCTGCCGAATGGTGCCGGGACGATCTCAGGTTGGAGTGAACGATGTCGTTGCGACAGCTACGCACTGGCAGCCGTGTACGAGCACGCGTGAACCATTATCCCGCCAAGTGCGGCGCCATCGGGCGCATCTTATACGTGCGACACGGGCTCTTGTACGTGCTGGTGGAATGGGAGAAACCTGCGGAGAACTTAGGCCCCGAGAATGCTACCGAGCTGACGCTGCGTGACTTGGAGCACTTCGAGATTTTAGAGTAGTAGGCAAACCCTCTTGCCCCCCCATCCGTCGAATCATCACTAGGTGTTATCACCAGTTACCGCGCCGCCACAGATGCGCCACCCTGGCACACATCGCCGCCGCGCGTCGCTCCCGCGTCCTACTAATATTGAGTGGTACAGTCATTCTTGACATGCTGTACGACAATACTGTACACAGCGTTGGCCGATATTCCAGAACGCGGACACAAGAAAGGTCTCGGTGGGCAAGAACCCGAGAAGCGGCCGTGCGCGAGCAGCGGCACCCCTCAAGACCAGGCAGGGGCAAAGGCGATTGGAGCAATCCGTCGGCGACACGATCCGCCGGTTAAGAACGAGTTCGGGGCTCTCCGTGCGGACATTGGCTGACAAATGCGGCTTTTCGGCCAGTTTCATCTCGCAAGTCGAATTAGGGCAAGCCTCTCCTTCGATCTCCTCCCTTGATCGGCTCGCGTCCGGCTTGGGTGTCACGTTGGGACAATTCTTTCCCGATTCGGAGCCGACGGCGCCGGCCCTGATCCGGGCTTCAAATCGTCCGACACTCCAAAGCCGATGGTCCCGCACGCAGATCGAGGGCGCAGGTGCGTCACGGTTCGGCAGCAAGCTGGAGGCGCTGTTTATAACGTTGCGTCCTGGCGGAAGCAGCGGCTCACGTTTGCACGCCAACGAAACCGAGCTGTTTGTCGTCGTATTTTCAGGAAAGCTGCAGCTGGAGTTGCTGGGTTCAGTTCAGGTGCTGCAGCGGGGGGATGCCATCACGATTCCACCAGGCACGGCCCACCGTTGGGACAACAAGTCGTCCAAGCCTGCGCAGCTTCTCAAGGTCATCGCCCGTCTGGTGTCCTGATTGCCCGGTTCGAGAGCCTTGTCCGGCGGTTCTTCATGTTCCTGCAGAAGGTTGGGCCCTTCCCAATAACAAGGAGTGGATTGTGCCGGTATTGGTCACGGGAGCGACGGGGTTCGTCGGCGCCCATGTGGCGCGTGTCTTGATCGACGAGGGCCTGGACGTCTCCGTCATGGTCAGGCCGTCGAGCAACTTCGATAGTCTGTCCGGACTAAAGGTAAGGACTATTCCGGGGACCCTCACCGACCATACGTCACTGGAACATGCCGTGCGGGGGATGGATCTTCTGTTTCATGTCGCGGCGGACTATCGGATGTGGGTGCCCGATCCCCAATTCATGCACGATGTCAATGTGGGCGGCACGCTCAGACTCATGGAAGCGGCGGTGAATGCAGGAGTCGGGCGGATCGTGTACACGTCCAGCGCCGTCACAGTGGCTTGTTCCAGTGACCGACGCGGCACGGAAGCTGATTTCTTGCCGCTCGATGCGTGTCGCAGCACGTACCAGCGCACCAAAGTCCTGGCCGAGCAGGCGGTGTGGCGCCTGATTCATCGGGGCGCGCCGATCACGATCGTCAATCCGTCAACGCCGATCGGCTCGCTCGATCGGCGTCCTACGCCCACGGGCCGCTTGATCGTCGATTTCCTGAACGGCCGGCTTCCGGCCTACCTGGACGCGATGTTCAATTGGATCGCCGTGCGCGATGTCGCGGTGGGACATTGGCTGGCGGCTCAACGGGGGCGCATCGGGGAACGGTATATCCTGGGACATGAGAATTGCAGTCTCGGCGATTTCTTGGCACTCCTGGCCGACGCCAGCCGTCAAGCACCTCCCCGTGTCAAAATTCCCTATGCCGTCGCGTACCTGGCCGGCGCAGCCGGCGAGATGATGGGCAGGGTCACCGGTCGGGAGCCGCGCGCGTCACTGGATGGCGTGCGGATGGCCCGGTGCCCCATGCAGTACGACAGCGGCAAAGCGGTCAAAGAGTTGGGGCTTCCGCAAACTCCACTGCGAGTTGCGGTAGAGGAAGCTGTGCAATGGTTCAGGGAACATGGATATGTCGCCCAAGGAGGTACGGGATGAAAATAGGATTGGTTGCAGAGGTCAAATGGGAAGTCCGGGAGGTCTGTCGGCAGCTGAAGCTTCGGCTGCTGGATGCCAAGGATGAAATCTGGGGCGCGGACCTGAACGGCCACGTGATCCGCCTGTGCCTGTCCGGAATGGTACCCGCCGTGGCGAAGGAGCGCGTGCACCGGTTTCTGGCCTCGCAAAAGCCGGATCTCATGATCTGCAGCGGATTGGCGGGGGCGTTGCGTCCGAACATCGCGGTCGGGGATGTGGTGGTGCAGTCTGGCGATGCCGCGCTCGTCCAGACCGCCGAATCCGCGTTGAAGGAGCGGGAGATTCCATTCCATGCCGGACCCTTGGTCACGGTGTCCAGCCCGGTGTTGACGCCGGGGGAGCGGCGGGATTTGGCTAAGACGAGCGGCGCGATCGCCGTGGACATGGAAAGCCAAACGATCGCCGCTCTTTGCCGTGAACGAGGGATTCCCTGTCTGGCCATGAAGGGAGTTTCCGATGGGATCGACGACGATCTGTCCCCGATTCTGGGCGGGTTCGACATCATCAACATCCCGCGCATCGCGCGGCACGTGCTTTCGCGGCCGGGCACCTGGCCCTTGGCGGCCCGCTTGGCGCGGCACAGTTACGTCGCGGCCAATCATTTGGGACACGGAGTCTGGGCGACCCTGACCAAGTTGAGGTAGCATACGTGACATGAGTGTGTTGACCGAGGAACAACGAGAGAAACTGCGCGGGCAGCTTCTCGACAGGCAAGCGGCACTGAAGCGGCGCTCCGAGTCGTCTTCAGAAGATGCACGTCCGGTCAGCCTGGATCAGCCGATCGGCCGGCTGACGCGGATGGATGCGATGCAGCAACAGCAGATGGCGCTGGGGCAGCAGAAACGGATCGAACGTGAACTGCAACAGATCGAAGCGGCGCTGGTCCGGCTCGAACGAAATCAATATGGGTTCTGCCTCCGCTGCCAAGAACCGATCCCTTATGGGCGGCTGGAGATACGGCCGACGGCGACCCTTTGCTATGACTGTCAATGTGAATTGGATGTCCGAACAAACCAGCGATGATGCGGTTGGCGTGTCCAGAACCGCATAGTTGTCCGGCGGCTTGCAAGACCTCAACGAGCGTTAGGTCCCGGTGGTCTTATTGAGACGAAGCAGCTCTGTATAAAGCCGCTCGGTGGAATTGACCGTCGACTGCGTACTGTAGCGTGCCACGACAAGCCGACGTCCGGCCTGGGCTAACTCGCGTGCGCGGTTCCGATTGGCGATGCACCATAAAATGCCCTCTGCGAGTGCCCGAGAATTTCGCGGCGGGATCAGCAGTCCTGTCACGTGATCCGCGACAATATCGGGAATCCCTCCGACCCGGGTTGCCAGCACCGGCTTCTCCATTGCAAACGCCTGGGGTATCACTTGCGTCAACGTCTCGGTGCCGGTGGAAGCCACAACGCAGAGGTCTATCCCGGCGATGACATGCGGAACATCGGTCCGGTGTCCCACCATTAAAACGGTTTGAGCCAAGCCCGCTTGGCGGATTTGGGCAGACAACCTGTCCCGCTCCGGCCCGTCTCCGGTGATCACAAAGCGGACCCGGGGGTCCTTTGCCAGCACGAGCGCCGCCGCTTCGATGAAATAGTGCAATCCCTTGTAGTTCCGCAGGAACGACACGGTACCGGCGACGAACGCATCCGCTGGAATGCCAAGCTCGGCCCGCAGGCTGTTCCCGTCCAACCCGGGCGTGAAGCGCGAGAGATCGACGCCTGTAGGAATTGATACGACCCGTGAAGGATGGAATCCATTCTCCCGTATCAATTGGTCTCGGAGACTGGCGCCGCCCGTCGTGACGATGCAATGGCTCAAGCGTCCGTAGAGCAGCCGATTCAGGATGGAGTCGCGAATCGCTCCGCAATGGTGACGGCCGAGAATCACGACAGGGCGTTGCGGAGACAGGTGGGCCGCGATCGTTGCCATCCACCTGTCTCGTGAGCTGTGTGTATGAATGACTTCGATGCCGCGGCGCTGGATCAGCTTTCGAAATGCCTGGATGGCGGCAGGAAAGGCGAGCTTGGACATCGTGAGCGTCTCACATGGGAGTTTTGTCTCGCGGGCAATCGCCTCGAGTCGGCTGCGGGGCTGCACCGCGAGGAGGGCATCGTGGCCGCGTTCCAACAAGCCCTCCACGATACTCAACACGGCAAACTCGCGGCCTCCTAGGCCCATCGAAGACTCGGTGTGCAGAATTCTCACGCTCAATCCACCGCTTCACCATGTAATGAGTCACGAAGGAACAGGATTCAGCTTCACGACCGGATTTGCAGTCTCTGCACTGCATCTGAGGTTTCGGATGCCGGAGTGTTGACTGGACAGTCATACAGTACAGATGCGGCAAGGAGTGATTCAAGCTGAGAGGGTTCGCTTCAGACTGGGGTGAACACTAGGGCATTGTGTGCACCGACTTATCCAAGTATTGTTTTGGCGGGAGATACCTATGATGGGTTTGATACGTTGGACATTTTGCGGAGAATCATCCTGTTGTCGGACATTCTCGTGAGACGAGAGTGGGGACCCAACCAGTCCGTCACAACCCAAGGCGGGGAAGAAGCGTCAGAGGATGTCGGGTGTCGGTGCAAGAATTCTTTTCTGAAACGTATCTCCGCATCCGCCCCGAATGGCGTCGCCTGTGAAGGACACTACGTTCCAACGGACATGGTTGGTCCTCTGTATCTTGGCCTGGTGCTTGAGCCGCCTTACTCCATTCTTCGCTTTACCGGCGCAAGCAGCCGATGCATGTGACGCGCCGATCGTGGAGCGCCAGTCGGAGCATGCGCACGATGACGGCCCCCATACCCATGGCCGGATGAGAAAGGGCGATTCCGCCTATTCTCTCCTGATGCATCATGCAGCGGGAGGCGCCACCCTGGCGATCGGCGCCCTGATGCTCCTCGACCGCGTTACGTCGCGACGCTATCCCGCGCTGCGAATCGGGGCGGGATGGACGTGGATCCTGCTCGGTGTGTTCTTGTTCGTCCGGGCCGACCCTGAGGGATGGCCCATGGAAGGACACGGATTTATGGCGAGTTGGACCATGCCCACCTCTGGAGAATGGCTCCAGCATAAGCTCTTGTCGCTCATTCCCATGATGTTGGGCGTCGTGGCACTCGCACATCGCGGCTTGCCGGATCAATCGAATCTCTGGAACTATGTGCTTGCGGTCTTGGCGGTAGCCGGGGCTGTCGGTCTGATGAACCACCAACATCTCGATCATCCCGGAGCCGATATCGTCAATTGGCAGCACCGGGGGTTTGCCGCCACGGCGGTGTTGGCCGCGCTCTGCCTCGTGCTCGAAGTGAAAGGCGGATTGCGCTGGAATCGAGTGCATCTGTTCTTTCCCATCTGCCTCGTCATCCTGGGTCTGCAATTGGTGCTCTACGTCGAGTAGGGGGATCGTCGCGGAGATCCTGCGGCACTTCGTGGCGCGCAGCATGTCCGTTCCCCCCGCTGCAGTCAGGATGGGGATGCGGCTTGATGGCGATCAGAATTCGGCACTCGATGAAACCGCGCGGCCGAAGACACCTCGGCGGAGCAACTCAACCCTCGGTGTGTACGCACGGTGGAGAGGAAGCGAGCGGGACTTTAGCGATGCAGGTCGGACGCCTGAAATGTCGCTGCGGTGAACGTAAGACTCATTGCTCGGTTGCTTCGGACTTGAGCCCGTGGGCCACCGATGGCACCGATTCAAATCCATATTTGAGCAGGAGCTTCTGTATGCGGGGGGTCATGATGAAGTCAAAAAAGTCTTCCGCGGCACGAAGGGATGCATCGCGACAGGTCCACACCACTGCTTGCCCGAACTGGACCGCGGTATAGGTCCCGGCCGGGGTTTCGTCAATGATCCGCACCTGCCCGTTGTTGATCGCGTCCACGCGGTAGACAATCCCCGCGTCGGCCTTCCCCGTGCGAACCAGATTCATTATTTCCTCAGTATGTTGCGCGTGGAGAAGGCGGGAGCCATGTTTATACGCTGGATCCAACTTGGCCAGCGCCCGATCCGTTATTTCTCCCAGCGCCGATGTCTTAGGGTCGCCGAGGGCAATGCGGGTCGCTCGATTCGGCAGCGCATCGCGAAAGGATATCGACGTTGCCGAAGAGGCGGATGCCATGACGAGCACGAGAGAGGTCTGCGCATAAACGCGAGGCCCTCCGTTCAACGTGAGCCCTTTTCGTTGCAGTTTCTCGACCTCCTCGACCGCATCGGGAAGAAACACATCGATGGCAGTTCCCTTCTCAATTTGCCGGCGGAGTGTTTGCGACGGACCGTATACCACGCTCACCGCGGCACCATATTCTCTCTCGAATATCGGCACGATTTCGTCGAGCGGCGCCTTCAAACTGTAGGCTGCCCCAATGGTGAGGGTTTCAGCCTGAACAGGCTCCCCAGGCCAAACAGTGCATGCGAGCCCAATGACGATGCCCATCGCCACACTACAATTCCGAATTCCCGCCATAGCACTCCTTTTCCTCAACAGTGAGCCTGATGCTCGCGCCTGAATCGATGCTCGACCGGCTCCAGTGCTGCTCTCTTGAGTCCCGGTTGGTATAGATTCACCAGCAAGATCAATACCAAATGCGACGTCCCTTCGACGGTTCGAAAAACATAAGTATTTCGAAGTCGTGAAAAATCGCACGGCTCGTGCGTCTGGCCGAAATGTGAGATTCCGCACAATGCGCTCGATGCGCAAACGCGCCATCGGCTTCTTGACGCGCTGCCGTTCGAAACAGAAAAACAGCTGGTCAGAGGATGCGAACGATATGTCGGTGAAAATCAGGCACCTACCCGTATGTAGGTGGAATGCAGCGGTTGGCAAACACTTTGCTTAGCAGTGTTTCAAAGTGACAACCGATCAAACATCTTTGGGCACCTCGTCCGCATGAACCAGGTCGTCCTCATTGCCCTGCGGCGGCCGTACACCTTCGTTGTTCTGGCAATCCTGATCGTGATATTCGGGACCGTGTCGGTGCTCGAAACGCCGACCGACGTCTTTCCGAATATCTTGATTCCCGTCACCTCCGTGGTCTGGGCCTACGACGGCCTGCTGCCGAAGGATGTCGAGGGACGCATCACCTATATATTCGAACGCTTCCTCACCTCGACGGTCGAAGGCATCAAGTATATCCACAGCCACTCCTACTACGGCAGCAGCATCATCAACATCTTTCTTCAGGATGGAATCGATCGCGGCGGCACCGAAGCCGATATCGCGGCGATTTCCCAAACAGTGGTCAAAGCGCTGCCGCCGGATATTTCCCCGCCCATGGTCATGCGTCTCGCGCCATCCTCGGTGCCGGTGGCCACGCTTCAAGTCACCTCCGACACGCTGACGCAGGCGGAGCTCTATAACCTCTCCATCATGCGAATCAGACCGCTGCTCGTGACCATTGAGGGGGCGATCCTGCCGCATCCCTACGGCGGGCAGGACATGCAGATCATGGTGAATCTCGATCAGCAGAAGTTGCTCGCCCGTCACCTGACCCCGGCGGACGTCCATGAGGCGCTCAGCAGGCAGAATCTGGTGCTGCCGGGGGGCGACCTGAAGATCAAGCAGACCGACTGGATCGTCCTGACGAACGCGACCCCGTTGCAAGTTGCGGATTTCAACGACATCCCGATCAAGCGGGAGGGCAACGCCTTCATCCACATGCGCGACGTCGCCGATGTGCGCCTCGCCGGCCGGGTTCAAACGAATACGGTGCTGGTGGAGGGTAAACAGGCCGTCATCATCGTCGTGATGAAAAGCAGCGAGGCGTCGACCCTGGACGTAGTCAACGGAATCAAGGAAATGATCCCGCGCATCGAGAAAGTCGTGCCCGAGGGGGTGCAGGTCAAACTCCTCAACGACGCCTCGACCTTCGTGAAGGAATCGATTTCGGATGTCGTGCACGAAATGGTGACCGCCGCGGTGCTGGTCGGCCTCATCGTGCTGCTGCTGCTTGGCTCCTGGCAGTCCACGGTCATCGTCGCCGCCACGATCCCGCTCTCCATCCTGACCTCGCTCATCGGCCTGCATCTGGCCGGGGAGTCGATCAATGTCATGACCTTGGGTGGATTGGCGCTGGCCGTCGGGGTCCTCGTCGACAACGCGACGGTAGTCATCGAGAATATCGACACTCACCTCGGCATGGGCAAGCCGCTCGAAGAGGCGATCATCGACGCCTCCAAGCAGATTGTTCTCCCGACGTTCGTCGCCACGCTCGCCATTGCCATCGTCTGGTTTCCGCTGTTCCAGCTTAGCGGGGTATCCGGCTGGCTCTTCATGCCGATGGCAGAGGCGATCATCTTCGCGATGCTCGCCTCCTTCGTCCTGTCGTTCACGCTGTTGCCGACCATGGCGAAGTATATGCTCGTGGGTCACAAGGGGCCGCAGGGGCCGGGGCACGGCGGAGCACCGGAGGCGGGGAAGCCGTTTGGCTTCGTCCGTTTCCAACAGGGGTTCGAACGTCGCTTCGACCGGTTCCGTGACCGCTACAATGCGCTGCTCGAACAGGTGATCGCCCATCGCGGGGCCTTCGTCAAACTCTCTCTGGCGCTCGCGCTGGGTTCTCTGGCCCTATTTTACTTCAACGGGCGCGACTTCTTCCCTGAGATCAGATCGGGGATCTTACAGATGCACATGCGGGCGCCCCTCGGGACGCGCCTGGAGGTTTCAGGGCGCATCGCCTCGCTCGTCTCGAAGGACGTTGCCCAGATGCTGCCCGGCGAGGTCGAAGGCGTCGTCAGCAATTGTGGCCTGCCGGTCGGGCCGCATAACCTCGCCTTCATCCCGACGCCGACCATCGGCTCCCAAGATTGCGATCTGACGATTTCCTTGAAGAATCAAAAGTCGCCGGTGTGGGAGTATCGACGCATTCTCCGTAAGGGCTTGATGGAGCGGTACCCGGGCACTGAATTCACGTTCCAGCCGGCCGACCTGACCGCGAAGATTCTGAACTTCGGCTCGCCCTCGCCGATCGACGTGCAAATCAACGGCCCTGACAGCGACGACAACTACGAGTTTGCGCGAAAACTGGCCGGCAAGCTGCGCGAGATTCCCGGCGCCAGCGACGTGGTGATCCAGCAGACGATGCGCACGCCCACCCTGCTCGTCGAAACCAATCGCGCCTTCGGGCTTGGCCTCAACCTCACCCAGAAGGATGTCGCCGGCAACCTGCTCTTGACGACCGCCGGCAGCCAACAGGTCGACCAGCAATATTGGCTCGATCGCAAGACGGGCATGTCCTACCGGATCAATGTCTATACGCCGCAGCCGCAGCTCACCAGCATCAAAGATCTGTTGACCGTGCCGGTCAATCGAGACGATCGTGAGGCGTCGGACACGAATCTGAAACTGCTCGGCAACATGGCGACGTTGACGTCGATCGGAACGCCGGGCGTGATCACGCACGGGAACATCATGCCGCTGTTCGACATCTATGTGTCCGCCGAAGGACGTGACCTGGGCGGCGTGCTGGCGGATGTCGAGAAAGCGGCGGACAGCATGAAGGGAGAGCTGCCGCGCAGTGCGGCGCTCACCATTCGCGGCCAGGCCGAAACGATGCACGATGCGTATGTCGAATTAGTGCTCGGACTCGTGGCCGCGATCGTGCTGGTCTATCTCCTGATCGTCGTCAATTTCCAATCCTGGCTCGATCCCTTCATTATCATCACGGCCTTGCCCGGTGCGCTCGCCGGCATCGCGTGGATCTTGTTCCTGACGCACACGAATCTGTCCACGCCCGCGTTGACCGGCGCCATCATGACGATGGGAACCGCGACCGCCAATTCGATTCTCGTGGTGGCCTACGCCCGCGAACGGCTCGCGGTGCACGGCGAGGCACTGCGAGCGGCCGTCGAAGCCGGGAAAGCCCGCATCCGTCCGGTCCTCATGACCGCCTCGGCCATGATCATCGGCATGCTGCCGATGTCGATGGGGAATTCCCAGAATGCCCCGCTCGGCCGCGCCGTCATGGGCGGCTTGGCGGTCGCCACCGTATTCACCCTGTTTTTCGTGCCGTGCGTGTACGCCATCATCTACAACCGGCGCACGGCTCGCCGACAGGAGAGTGCCTAATATGAAGACTCTGCGTCGAAGAGGCGTCGTACTGTCCGCGATCTTGCTGTGCGTGCTCTACGTGGGCTATCGGATGTATGAGAGCAAGCTCAATGCCGCTGTCTTGTACAAAGAGACCCTCGAAGCTGCCGTTCCGACCGTGGCCATCACCTATGCAAAGCCGGTGGACCCGAATGATACCGTCACCCTTCCCGGCAATGTTCAGGCTTGGTTTGAGGCGCCGATCTACGCGCAGGTCTCGGGCTATGTGAAGATGTGGTACAAGGACTACGGCGCGCTGGTCAAGAAAGGGGATGTCCTTGCCGAAATCAACGCGCCGGCTCTCGATGCCCAATATGCGCAGGCCAAGGCCGACCTGGAATCGGAACGAGCCAAGAATGCGTTGGCCGAATTGACCGCCAGACGCTTCGTGGCAATGCGCAAGAACCATGCGGTGTCCGAGCAGGCGATCTCGGTGCAGGTCGCAGAGGCGAAAGCTCAAGCGGCGAAGGTCAAAGCGGCGGAGCAGAACGTCAAGAATTTCGAGGCAATGATTCGGTTCAAGACCATTGTCGCGCCCTACGATGGCGTGGTGACCGTCCGCAACATCAACGTCGGGGACTATGTCAATAAAGAAGGCACGATCAGTTCCCCTGGCGCGATCAGCAGTCTCTTTACCGTCGCCGACGTCAGTATGCTGCGCCTGTTTGTCAACGTGCCGGAGTCGTTCGGCCCCTTCCTCCGGCCCGGCCTGACGGCCGACGTGGCGGTGCCGCAATTTCCCAACCGTCATTTCACCGCCAAATTCCTGGCCGTCTCCCGTGGATTCGATGTGAGCACGCGTACCGCGGTCACGGTATTCACGATTGACAACGAGGATAGATCCCTTTGGCCGGGCTCCTACGCCACGGTCCGTCTCACGGCTACGCTTGAGAAGTCCGTGCTCGCCATTCCGTCCACCGCGATGGTCTTCCAGGAGCACGGCACGCAAGTGGCCGTGGTGACGGAGGACGGCCGCGTTCACTTCCAACCGATCACCGTGAGCAAGCTCCTCGACAACGCGGTTGAAGTGGCAGAAGGGATTTCGACAAGCGACCGGATCATAAACAATCCCAGCGCCGCGTTGCTCGAAGGCGACCAGGTGCGCATCGTCACGCCGGCGCACGGGTATGACCTTGTTACCGCAGAAGGTCCCGAGTCAAAGGAATCACCATCAAAGTGACGGTTGGTGATATGTGGAAGGACGCGCCCTTTCGAATGGAACCAGGCACGGCGCCGATTCGGCTCGGCCGCGCATGGGGCGGCGTCCTTTTCCTGCTGGCGCTCACTGTGTCGGCTTGCGGCGACTGGTTGCCGCACGTCGATCTGGCGCCGTCTTATCAGCCGCCTCAATACGTCGTTCCCGCCTCATGGCATGGGGCGAGTCCTTTCGTCGAAGCGAATCCGTCGGATGGCGAACTGCGGCCGGATTGGTGGAAACTGTATGACGATCCGGTCCTGAACAAGCTCGAAGAAGAGGCCATGGCGGCCAATCCGGATCTGCAGGCGGCCGCCGAGCGGTTCGTCCAGGCCCGCGACATGATGATGAAGGCCCGCTCGCGCCGCATCCCGCAAATCGGTCTGGGGGCTGACGCGTCGGACAATAAGCAATCGGAACATGCTCTGTTTCGGCCCCCCAACATCCCGATCCAAGAATCGAGCGTTTCCATTGGGGGAATCGCGTCCTGGGAACCCGATTTCTGGTCGGCGATCCGCAATGCGACGCGCGTCGAAATCTACCGAGCCGAAGAACGCGCCGCCGACTATGGGCTCGCACGCCTCAGCCTCCAGGCGGAAATCGCATCGAACTATTTCGCGCTGCGCGGTTACGACGCCCAGGTTGCTACCTATTCCCAATCGATCGGCCTCTATAAAAAATCGCTCGACATCGTGAAGACTCAGTTCGCCGGCGCAATCGCCTCGGCTCTCGACGTCGCCCGAGTCGAATCCCTCCTGTTCACCACCGAAACGCAATTGGCCCAGGCTCAGGCCCAACGCCAAGTGACGGAACAATCGATCGCGATCCTCGTCAACATGGCGCCGGCCGGGTTCACGATCAAGCCGGTCGACGACCTTCGAGTCGCGAAGTTCACGATTCCGCAGACGATCCCATCGACGTTACTTGAGCGTCGACCCGACATCGCCGGAATGGAGCGCCAGATGGCGCAGGCGAACCGCGCTATCGGCATCGCCCGCGCCGCCTTTTTTCCGAACGTCTCCTTCCGGGCCATCGGCGGGTTCGAAGATACCGGCTTCAATCTGATCAAGCTCGCCAACAGCTTCTGGTCGTACGGCTCGACCGTTGCGCTGCCCGTCTTCCAGGGTGGGTATCGCCGGGCTCAAATGCAGCAAGCCTGGTCGGCCTATCGCGAGACGGAGGATCGATACCGTTCGACGGTGCTGAACGCCTTTCGCGAAGTCGAGAATAATTTAAGCCTGACGAACCGGCTGACCGCCGCCGCTGAACGTCAAGACGCCGCCGTCGGGGCCACGCTCAAAACGCAAAATCTCACCACGGAGCTTTATCAGGGTGGGCTGGCCTCCAGCCTTGAACTGATTTATGCGCAGGTCGCCACGCTCACGGCGCGTATCGATTCGGTGCAGATAAAGGCCGATTTGCTGAGAGCTTCGGTGGGCCTCATCCGCGCGCTCGGCGGCGGCTGGAACCGCAGGCAATTGCCCGCCGACGAGGAGATCCAGCCGTTCGGGACGTTGCAATATATCAATCTCAACAAACCGCCGGCCGCGGGAGGTATCGATGTCAACGCGGACGATAACCGGGTGAATAATGATCTGACCAAGCCCGCCGTTCCCTGATCGTTTCTTTGCAACGTCGCGCCGAGTCCGCCGATTCCAGGGTGGGATGGGCTTCTTGCTGCTCCCTGCGGCTCAATACGTGATGCGGCGCGGAGTGTTCTCCAATCTCTTCCGCCATCGATACGATATCTTCAGTCCTCATTGCATGCTCGGTCTCCATTCTCTACGCGGGCAGTCGGCGTTCTATTCTGCGTGAGTGTCCGCGGGATGCCCGCTAGTAGCCGTGTCGGTCGCGCTCAGGCAGTACTTGTGCAAGTGGAGGGGCGGTTCCCGACGCGGCGCGTCCATGCGTTCCCACTCCTCGGGATAGCGCGACACTCGGTGGAGGAATTCCTCGAACGAAGCGACCGGATAGGTCCCGAACGCCCGGCTGGAGGGAATTTGCGGAATGCGGACGAACAGCACGGCGTCCGTGTCCTCCCGCAGCATCTGCTCGAAGGCCGTCAGGCTTCTGGTGTCGTCGAGCGGCTCACGCACCAGGCGCAGGAGATCCAGGGTCAGGGCCTCGAACGCCGGCCGAGGCAAAATCCGAGTCGTCTCTTCCATCAGGGCGCGAAAGAGATCCGTGGCCAGCTGAAAACTCCATTGCGTCGCGGCGACGTACAGGAATCCGCCGAGCGCCTTCACGAAGCCCGTACGCCCGCGGTCTGGGATTTGCCAGCCGAGTCTGCGCAGAGTATCCATCGGTAGCGACGTGCTGTTCATCGTGGCTTGATCGTAGGTCACGCGGTGACAGTAGGTGTCGTGCATGATCTGCCGGATCGATGCGCCGACGATCCGCGGCACGCGGTCCTCGCGCAGCACGGCGACGGCCACGTAGCTTGGTCGATAGTAAGCCTGGCCGCGGTTCAAGTCCGCCAGGTAGTTGTCCATCGGCACCATCGCCGTCTCAATGCCTTTTTCGCTGACCTTGTTGAGAGGATAGAAGTTGTAAACCAGCCAATCCTCCCATTCCCCCTCCGCACCGACATATCCGGTGGCGACGGCCAGGTGACCCCAATGCGCATCATCGTCGTCGCCTTGTGCTCCGCTCAGTACAAAGGCGAGAACAGGGCGTCCTCCCCATGCGCGGGGCCGGTCAAGCTCCCGCTCCCAAAGCAATCGCCGGTACGGCTCGCCGCGCAAACCTTCCATCTGGCCCGTGATCAGGCGCCCCAGCGTGCGGTCTTCTTCCATCGGCGCAGAGAAGAGGGATTCGGGACGCAGCCTGAAGTCTTCCGGCCAGATGGTTCTTGCGACAAAAAGGCCCTCGCCTTCCTCGGTGTCGGTGGTGCCGCGGATACGGAGGAGACGTCCCGCGAAGTAGGCAGTCGTCGTGGCGTCGTAATAGGATCGATTCGTCACGAGTTTCGGCACGAGCGCAAGCGGGACCGGTCGACCGTCCAGGGTCATCCGCAGCCCATGAGGCGACGCAGGATCCGCGGAGATCGTGGCGTGTTCCACGATCTCCGGAGCGCCGATCCAGACGAACGGAGAGAATCGACCCGCGTGTCGGGGTACGGCGATCAATTCATCCTGGAAATACCAGAGGGCCGCCGGGGAGATCGGACATCCGTCGCACCGTCCGGTTACCAATTCGAAATCGTCTCCGGAAGCGAGGCCCAGGCGTTCGCCTTGAAGCGCCGGTTTGCCGAATCCGCCGTACGCCGGACCGGCCGACAGCGCCAAGGACATCAACACCGTCGCCGGAACAAGAGCCGGGCATCCCTCGAACAAGACCCGGCTCTTCTTATTCATGGAGGCGTCCGTCCGTCCGGTCTTGAAGCAGCACCACGGCATGCGGATAGGGGATGTCGATGTGCTCGCGATCCAGCGCCGTCTTGATGCCGGTCGCCACCCGGTCGCGGGTTTCGAGGACGTGGCTCTGCCGCGCGTCCGTCCAGAAGTACACCGTGAGATTGACGGACGATGGTCCCAGTTCGGTCACGTGGACCCAGGGGGCAGGATCGTCGAGTACGCCGTCCGTCGTCGCCAGCACTCGATGGATCGCTTCGCGCGCCTTCTCGATGGAGTCCGGATACCCGATCGGGACGATGAACCGGCTCCGTCGCTTTCCGTAAGCGGTGCGCACGAGCACTGCTCCGGTATAGACGTCGCCGTTCGGCACCGTCACGCGTTCCCCGTCGTAGGTTCGAAGCCGCGTCGAGCGCGTGGTGACTTCCTCCACCGTACCCTCGTACTCACCGGTTCGAATCTGGTCGCCGACCTGAAACGGTTGTCGCCACAGAATCAGCACTCCTGCCAGGAAGTTCTGCAGGATGTCCTTAAAGGCGAAGCCGAGGGCGATGGAGGTAATGCCGAGTCCGGCGACCAAGTCGCCGGGCTTGAATGCAGGAAAGACGACGACGGCCGACACGAAGAAGCCCAGGATGATGAATGCGGCCGAGGCCAGCCGGCCCAGGAGATCGGCCAGGGTGACGTGGAGCCGTGTCCTGCGCGCGGCCGCCAACAGCGCATATTTCGCGATTCGGCCGGCGATGACGAACAGGATCAAAACGACGAGGGCGATGAGGATGAACGGGAGGCGAGCAAGAAATGACTCGCCGAGCTCGACGAGCGTGGCCCACACCAGACCGGCGTCGAATGACGGCGGGGCGGACGTCTGCACGGGATGGGATGGCATGGTCATGCCGTGTCTCCGGGGCGGCCGGGTTTCCGCAGATGCGGCGGGAGGGGCCGCGGTTCGAGGGCGACCGTTTCCCAGGCCGAGCGGTCGGCCGGCACGCGCTGCCGGTATTGGTCGAATGACGCCACCGGAGCCGTCCCGAACGGGCGGCTGGATGGGATTTGCGGGATGCGGACGAACAGCACCGCCTCGACATCGTCTTGAAGCATCCGTTCGTAGGACGTCAGCCGGCGGGGCGATTCGGTTCGGCGCTCGACGAGGCGCAGAAGGTCCAGCGTCGCGGCTTCGAACGCCGCGCGGGGAAACACGCGGGTCTTCTCTTCCATCAAATAGTGATAGATCGAGCGGGCCGCTTCCAGGTCGCGCGTCGCGACGGACACGTACAGAAATGCGAGGACGGCGAGAAGGCCGCCGGTCCGTCCCAATCGGGGAACGTTCCAACCGACGGCGCGCAGAGTGTCCATCGGCATCCCGGTGCTGTTCATGGCGGCATGATGGTACTCGTCCGGCTGCGAATAGAAGCGCTGGAAGGTGTTCTGTATCGCGTGTTGAAAGGCCGACGCGACGCGTACGTCGCGCAGAACGGCGACGGTCATGTAACTCGGACGGTAGTACGCCTGCCCGCTGTTGAGATCCGCCAGGTACGCGTCCATGGGCACCATCCCGGCCAGAATGCCTTTTTCACTGATCACCTCCAGCGGATAGAAGTTGTTCACGATCCAATCGGCCCATTCACCGCGCGATCCCAGTCTGCCGGTGGCGATGGAGAGATGGCCTGCGTGTGACTCGTCGTCGTCGGCCTGCGCGCCGTTCAGCACGAACGCCAGGACCGGCTGTTCGGCCCAACGCACAATTTCGCCGGGAGCGCGCGACCACAACAGCCGAACGGGGAGCGGATCCGCAACCGCGTCTTGTTGGGCCTCGATCAATTTCGCCAGAGCGCGATCGGAGTCCAAGGGACGCACAGGCAGCCGATCCGGGCGGATCACGCTATCTTCCGGCCAGATGCCGCGCGCCACGAACACCGGCTGCTCGCCTCGGCCATGCTGCTCCAGAGACCCGCGCATGCGCAACGGGCGGCCATACAACCACTCGCTGGTGGAGCGATCATAGTAAGACCGGTTCGTGGAAAGCGGCGGCGTGAGCCTCAGGCCGACTGAGTCTCCATGCGCCCCTGAGACGGACGCTCCATCGGGAGACAACGTCACGTGTTCCAGGACGGAGGGGGCGGTGATCCATACAAACGGGGCACCGTGATCGGAGCGACGGGGGACGGCGATGAACTCGCTTCGCACGTGCCAGCGGATCGCCGGCGAGAGTGCGCACTCGTCGCGTTCGCCGGTCGTGAGCACGAACTCGTTTCCCTCCCAGAGACCGAGCCGTTCGTGCTGGAGGGCCGGTTTGGCCGTCGAGGGCGGCGTCGTGCTCATGAGACGTCCGTCAATGAAAGGAGTGTAGGTTCCGGCCGCGCGTCATCGCGCGGCCTGTCCCGGCATCGGCGGCTTGCCATAGGTGTGAGCTTCGTCTTGAATTCGGATCTTGCCGTAGACCAGGTAGCCGTCCGCCGCCCGTCCGGTTTCCCGCACCCATCCCATGGCCAGGTACATCACGATCGACAGGGCGGCCATCGTGACCCAGAGCGACGCGGGGCTCCCGCTTTCCGGAGCCGGTTCCGTCCGTTCCCGGGTCCCGAACCACCGGAGAAAATAGATCCAGTTGACGAAGCCGAACACAACAAGCACACCGCCCGCAAGGTATTTGTGCGGCTGCATCTTGCCCCAGGACAGGAATTCCCGGTCGGTCAGCGCCTGGAGCCCCGGCACGTGCTGAACGCGATAGGGAAGGCCGAACACCAGGGCGGCTGCCGTGAGCAGCACGAGCGAAACGGGCAGAAACGTGCGGGCGGATGACGCCGCGGGCGCGTTCGTGAGCACGGTCCTCGCGATGAAAATCGAGCCGACCACGACGAGCAGACCGTGCAGCAGCGAGACCAGCGCAAACAGCCATGACCGGTCTCCCAGCATGAGTGAATGGAAGATCTGCGGTTCCTGATATCGGATTTTCAACAGGTACTGATATCCGAAGATCGGCATAACGAGCAGCGACGCGAACCCCACCGCGAAGCATACCTTGCCGGCCCAACGGTAATGCGCCTTGTCCGAGCGCTGCGTTGAACGCAGCCAGGCAATGCCGCAAATACCGGCCAGTCCGAACCCCGCCCAAGTCAAGTTTCCGAAGAAGCGATGGGTCGTCAGGTGCAGGAATGTCGGGGGAAACAGCTTGTCCCAGAGGGTCTCCGACGAACCGGGCGTAAGCATGTAGGAGCCGGTATTGTCGATCATCCACATCGCGATGACGGCGGCGGCGGCGGCAAGCCACACAAGCGAGAGATGCGCCGTCCGCCGCCAATCGGTGGACGAAGCCCAGGACCATAAAAAAAACCACGCGTAGACGCCGCCGACCTCCAACAAAAAAAATCCGGCCTCCAGCAGGAAGAACCAGAACTTGGTGCTGAAGATCTCGTGCCAGAAGCGCGGCCAGTACAGGTTCAACGTGAAAATCAGCACAACGCCCAGGAACGAGACGACGGCGATCATCAAGACCAGGATCAATGCGACGAGGCGGGCGAGCCGCTCGTACTCCGGTCGTTGCGTGACGTACCCGGCCGTGTAGACTCCGGCGGCGATGGTATTGGCCCCGACGATGAACGTGGCGAACAAGCCATGCGCCATCGCGGCCGTCGCCACGGCCGCCATGCCGTACGACATCGAGACCGGCAGAGGTTCTAGAGGCATGTTGTTAAATCGTTCGGAGCTCGAAGGTCGACGTTGTTGCCGTTCCTGGGACCTAGTACTTCAAACTCGGGACGTCGAACAAATGTGGGCCTTCTGGCTTCGAACCGCGAACCTCGAATCTGGAACGATCTAACACTTCATCCTGGAGCGAGATCATGCCCCGCACCGTATCCGGGCGGCGGGCCGTCTCCCGGATGATCCCCATCGTGAGGTAGGTCAGCAGCGAAGCCAGGGCCAGCATCGCGGCGGTTAGGCGAATGCCCGGACGATTCACTGTCCCAGGTCCGAAGGCGATCAGCGCGTGGCGCCGCGAGACGAAACTCCAGAGAGTCAGGCCGACCAGGAGCCACGTAAAGAAGCGCCGAACGTTCGGCTCTCCGACACAGATCACCATCAGGACGGCACTCAAGATCACCAAACTTCCGCGCCAGATCTGATGTCTATCTGCCGGTGCCTCGGATGCCAGGACCACGTAGCTGCCGAGAAACAGAACGGCTACGAGCATGAACTGCACATACATCCAGCCTTGATAGCGGCCGGCGACGAGCTGCTCGTAGGCCCCTGGCGCTGTCCGCTCGATCTGGACGGCATAGAGCAGTCCCGTGAATGGCTGGATCAACAATCCTAGAAAACCTACGCCGAACGCGATCCCGAAAAAATGCGCGTAGTACGGTTCGTCCGCATGCCCGGAACGCCGGCCGGCCATCCACGCCGCGTAGCCGGCCGCCAGGTAGCCGGCCGCCGCCAGGTCGCCGCCGAAGCGATGCAGCATCAGGGGAATCCAGGTGAAGTTCAGCAGGGCGGCCCAGGCACCGTCCGCGCCACGCGGCGTGAGCATATACGAGCCCATGCCGTCCAGCATGGCGCTCCATATCAAGACGAAGACGCCTGCGGCGGCTCCGATCGCAATGTGAAGGCGCTCGCTTCTGGCGCGGATGGCATCCCACCAGAAAAAGTAAGCCAGCAGCGAGACGGTCATCAGCAGGAACGCGCCGCTGCCGAGATAGATAGGGAGACGGAACTGGTTGAACATCCATGAATTGGTGAGAGGAAAGAGGCCGACGAACAATTCGATCATGAACACCGCCAGGACCGAGCTGACGGCGAACGTCGCAACCGTAAAACGGGTCAGCGTGCGAGCCTCGTCCGTAAAGAATGGTCGGCGGATGCCGGCTGCCTCCGCGATGGGTGCGAGGACCATCATGGCGACCGCCGGGGCGGCGAGCGCGATATGCAGCAGACTGAACAGGCCGACGGCGGCGCTCGCAGAGGTGAAGGTGAAGGAGGAATCCATATCGCGAGTTCTCTTTCATTCTCTCCTTTGGGCTCTTAGCCTGCCTCTTCCTGCGTCCAGCTCTTTACGTGGTACACGACTGCCCATCGCTCTTCGACGGAAAGCGTTCCCTTGAACGACGGCATGACGGCTATCCCTTCCGAGACGATGGCATACAGTGCGGCTTCCGGTTTGGCCGCAACATGCGGCGCATGAAGATTTGTCGGTCGATTGAGCAGGAAGCCGGCGACCTTGCCGTCTCCCGTGCCGGTCGGCCCGTGGCAATGAGCGCAGTTCACCGCGTAGACCGTTCGTCCCATGTCCAGCATTGCCGAGTCGCGGTGTGGGGGAGAAGCGATCCTCGACCGGCTTTCTGTCGGCACGCTGCCCTCCGGTGAATGCAGGCGTGGAGCTTCCATGGGCCGGTACGACGGCTGTCTATCCATGTCCTCTGAGCAACCCAAGGCATGAAAGGCCAGGCTCACGAGCAACAGTGACGATTTCGGCAGCGACATGCTGTCTCCAGGCGGACAAGTTGTCCGTATGGTTCGCCATGATCCCGCAAGGAGGTGTTGCGAGCATCAGGTCGAACGCCTCTTGTCCCCGAGCTTCCCATGGTTCTTTCTGCGGTTCACGCTTGCACCGGCCTTGCTCGCAGCAGGTGCTGTGCCAGTGTGAGAAAACTAAGGGGCACGGATATCGCAGTGATGGTGGGGCCCCCGCAGGAACCTCAGAAACGGGATGCCGAATCTTCAACGCCGATCACAACAGAGTGAAGTCTCAGAACGGCGAAGGTCTCCTCATCTCTGGGAGATCCCGGCTGTTCTGGATGTCCTCTGGATCGTTTCGGCGGGACTGCTGGTCTGGTTCGTCTACGAATTCCGCGGCGTGTTCATGCCGGTCCTTGCCGGGCTGGCGTTGGCGTACCTGGTTCATCCTCTGATCACCATCGCAGAGGTACGCTGGCGTGTCCCCCGAGTGGTGACGATCTTGTTGCTCCTCGTGGCGCTGGCGCTCGGCATCGCGGCATTCATGGCGTGGCTGGGTCCGATTCTGGTCCAGCAATCGCAGGCACTGGCACGGAAAACTCCGCAGTACATCGAGAACATAGGCGGCCGCTACGGGATCGAGCTTGCAGCCGTGTCCGATCAAGTGATCGCCTGGACCTCCCGCTTCCAGGAGGACCCCGTATCGGCGCTCCAACCGATCTTTTCCGGAACCGGCCATGCGCTCGGGTTCATCGGCGCGGTCATCGGCACGACGACGTACATCGCCATGACCGCTCTTCTCCTTCCCATCTATTTCTTCTTTTTTGCCTGGCGCTTCGACCGCATAACGGACGCGCTCACCCGTCTTATCCCGGCCAGCCATCGCGAAGTCACCCTTGACATTCTGGGCAAGATGGACGAAGCGGTCACAGGATTTTTCCGCGGCCGTCTGCTGATCGCTGTCGTCACCGGGATTCTCTACGCCGCGGGATGGGCGCTCACGGGCGTGCCCTATTGGTTTCTGCTCGGCGCCGGAACGGGATTGCTGTCCATTATTCCCTACGTTTCGGTCATCGGTTGGCCGCTCGCCATCGTGTTCAAATATCTCGACGTGGCGGCGGGCGGCCAGGCTGTGGATTGGCTCTCCATTGCGGTGCTGCCGAGCCTGCCGTATCTGGTCGTGCAATTTCTCGAAAGCTGGTGGCTGACGCCTTGGATCGAGGGACATACGACGAACCTCAGCGCCGTGACGGTCATCATCGTGGTGCTCGTCGGCGGGGCCGTGGGGGGATTTCTCGGCCTGTTGCTCGCGATTCCGGTTGCGGCATCCATCAAGATTCTACTCCAGGAACTCGTCTTGCCCAGGTGGGAGGCCTGGGCGGAACGACGCTAAGTAAGCTGACGCGAACCCAAACACTTCAGGCAGGCTGTTCAAAAAGGCCGTGCAGCAAGGCCGTAAGGAACGACGCGAGCGAGGCGTACTCTGGCGGTACGTCGCAGCGAGAGTCATGACCGAGAACGAAGCTGGCGGGCTTTTTCAACAGCCTGTCTCACTGGGCCGTGTAACCGCCGTCGATGACGAGCTCGCTGCCGGTCACGAACTTCGATTCGTCCGAAGCCAGATACAGGATCCCATACGCGATGTCCATCGGGTCGCCGACGTGCCCGATCGGATGGAGCGCCTCCAGCTTCCGCCGGCCTTCCTCCAAATTCCCCTGCGACCGGAGATAGTGTTCCACCATCGGGGTCCAGATGAACCCGGGATGCACCGAGTTGACCCTGATGCGGTGCTTCGCATACAGGAGCGCGTCGGTTTTGCTCATGAGCCGGACGGCGCCTTTCGAGGCGTGATAGGGAGGATTGTCCGGGGCGCCGACGAGGCCGTAGATCGAGGATAGATTGATGATGCTGCCGCCCCCGGCCGCCTGCAAATGGGGAATCGCGTGTTTGGTGCAGAAAAAAACCCCTTTCACGTTGATCGCCATCAGCTTGTCCCACTCCTGCTCCGTGATTTCATGCGTCGGTTTATTGACCCCTGAAATCCCTGCGTTGTTGACGAGTACGTCGATCTTTCCCAATGCGGAAGCGACGCCCTGCAGGACGTTCCGCACCTGCGATTCATCGGAGACGTCCAGGTGCCAAAAGCGGCCGGTTCCACCCGCTTGCTCCAAGCTCTTGACGGCCTCTTCGCCCTCCCGATCCAGGATGTCGGTCACGGCGACCTTCGCTCCTTCCCGAGCCAGCAGCATACAGACCGCTCGTCCGATGCCGAGTGCGGCCCCGGTGACCACCGCTACTCTTCCTTCAACACGTCCTGCCATCGGCTCCTCCTTTGCTCACAGACGCGCGTGAGAATGAGTGTCTTACGTTTGGATTTGTACCACCTTCATGGCGCCTGCCTCCAGCAGCGCGCTGCGGAGCGCGGCGATCGGGAAACTGTCGCCGGTCGGCACAATCGAGAGGCCGATGAGGCCGTCATCGATCTCGGGAACGTTTGGAGCCGGCCGCTCGCGACGGATCTCGCGGGCCATCGCGACGAACGTCAGGAATACGGCGGACAGCATCATAGACTCGTATGCCACCAGCCCGATTACCGGCGGTGCGACGATGGGAAAGTTTCCCGTGTTCAGCGGATACAGCAGAGCCGTGCCGGCGGCCAACGCCATGCCCGACAGGAGGCCGATGATGCCGCCCAGGAGGGTCCAGTGATGCAACGCTGGTCTCATCGTTTGCAGCGCGAGGGGACGGCTAAGCGGCACCGTGGACAGCACCCGGAGCGACGATTCCGGGATTCCGAGCGCCATGCAACGCTCCAGCGCAGGCCCGAGCGGCGCGCCCGGCTCAAACAGTCCGACCAGCGTCTGCGCCGCGTGATTGGGTCGGGGCTCCATAGATGCGATCTTCCTTTTCTTCCCATACCGCGATGACCGGGACCAATTTGATCACGAGCAGATACCCGAGGACGAAGAACGCCAGTGCGCCGACGAGAATCGTCACTTCGATCCAGGATGGCAGGTAATCGCTCCACATGAACGGGAAGCGGGGATGGCCGAGAGACGGAATGACGATCAACAACCGCTCGATGTAAATGCCGAGATTGATGGAAAGACCCACCAACGCCAATGCCGCCGGTTGCCGCCGGATGGAGGGCGCACTCAGCGCCAACAGCGGCGCGCCGAACGCCAGCACGATCGCGGACCAATAAGGAGCCGCGTAGAGACCCTCAAGATACAGGCGAAACACAAGCCACTGATCCGGGAGGTTGCCGTACCAGAGGACGAGGCCTTCGGCAAAATGCATGTAGGCCCAGAGCAGGGTCGTCGCCAGCAGCCACTTTCCCATCTTGTCGAAATGATCCGGCGTGATGTAGGGCTCCAGATGGTCGATCCGGCGCAGCAGGAACAGGGACACGACGATCATGCCGAGGCCCGAATGGAGCGCGCCGATCACGAAGTACGGGCCCATAATGGTCGAATGCCAGCGCGGGACGAGGGCCACGGCGAGATCCCAGCCGACGATGGAATGGACGACGACCATGACCATGATCAGCAGAGGAGTGATGATGTGCAGCGCCCGGTTCAAGCAACGCCATTGAGTCTGCGAGCCGCGCCAGCCGAGGGCCAACCCGGCATAGAGGCGTGTCCGCCATCCCCCGATGCGTTCCCGCATGAGGGCGAAATCGGGAATCATCGGAAGATACACATAGATCAGGCTGACGACCGCCGCGACCAACAACGCGCCGGCGTCCCACATGAGAGGCGACCTGAAATTCGGCCAGATCATCCGGTGATTGGGGTAGGGGATCAAATAATAGAACCGCCAGGGGCGGCCCAAGTGCACGAAGATGAAGAGGACGGACACGAGAACGGCGGACACCGCCATCAGTTCCGCCGTGCGGGTCAGCGGCCTTCTCCATTCCACTCCGCTGAGGCGGAGCAGGCTGGAGATCAGCGTGCCCGAATGACTCACGCCGATCCAGTACAAGAACGAGCCGATGTACACGCCCCAAAAGATCGGCTTGTGGAGGTTGGTTTGTCCGATGCCCGTCTCGATCTGATACACCCACCCCGCCGCGCCACCCATCGTCGCGAGCACCAGCAGCCCCACTATTACCCAGTAGGACCGGCTCGTCTGCTTCAACGGCATCAGCAGATCGTGGTTGATCTGCGGAATTTGGGCCCATCGCTCGTTGGTCGACATGAGCCTTACAAGTAAGAAATGTGATTTGGTGAATGGGTGAACCTTCTTCAGGTCACCGCGTCACCCAATCACCAAATCAGACTTTCTTCAAATAGGTGATCGCCGGCTCCGTGCCGAGCTCCGCCAGCAGGTGAAACCCACGGTCGCTGCGCGCGAGCGCGGAGACCCGGCTGTCCGGATCGTTCCGGTCGCCGAACACGAGCGCCGACGTCGGGCAGGTCTGTGCGCAGGCCGGCGTGACGTCTCCGTCCTTCACCCGGCGTCCTTCCTTTTCCGCGTGCTCCTTGCCCTGGCGGATGCGCTGCACGCAGAACGTGCATTTCTCCATGACGCCGTTGCTTCGGACGGTGACGTCGGGATTGAGCTGGTTGGCCAACGGTTCGTCCCACTGGGGATCGAACCAATTGAACTGCCGCGCGACGTAAGGACAGTTGTTGCCGCAGTAGCGTACGCCGACGCAGCGGTTGTAGACCTGCGCATTCAATCCGTCCGGGGTGTGGTAGGAAGCGTAGACCGGACAGACCGGCTCGCAGGGCGCTTCCCCGCAGTGCTGGCACAGGACCGGAAGAAACCGAACCCTGACGTCCGGATACGTTCCTTCCCAGCGGCGCTCGATGCGAATCCAATAAATCGCCCGACCTTCCGCCGCCTCCGCTTCGCCGGAAATCCGGACGTTGTTTTCCGCGCGGCAGGCGACGACGCAGGCCTCGCAGCCCGTGCAGCGGTCGAGGTCGACCGCCATTTCCCACTTGTACGGTTTGTGCCGGCTCGTGTCACCCATGGAAAGGTAGCTCCGAAGCGGTCAGCGTTCAGCCGTCAGCCAATCAAACAAACCTTCGGCGCCCGATCGCAATCAATTCTTGCCCGTCGTCTTGCATCGATCGGCCGATAAGGACCGGCAAGCCCATGCGGCCTGTCGGTTCCACCCGTACGCGCGTGCCGCAGGCCGCCAGCGTGCCTGCCAGCGGATCCATCGAGGGCGCCAGGATCGTAACGGGATTGACGCCGCGATGCGCGGCGTATCGTCCATAGGCCGCATGTCCCTGTCCGATCGGCACGGCGACGGCGTCGGGCCTGATCCCCGGCATGAACACCGCGGGAGCTTCGATGGCGCCGAAGGGAGACCGGACGAGGACGAGCTCTCCCTCTGCGATTCCGCTGCGCTGGGCAGTCGATGGGTTCATCTCCACCCAACTGCCCCAGACTGCCGTCGTCAGGGGATCGGGCAGTTCCTGGAGCCATGGCAGATGGGCTCCGTCGCGATGCAGAGCAGGCGAGGGATAGGGGAGACACCAAAACGGAAACTCGCGCTCATCGCCGGCGACGAGCGGCGGCCGATACTCCGGCGGTGCGTCGCGATGTCGAGCCTGCGCCTCCGCGTCCCCGCT
>JBDZUK010000020.1:45812-49147 GCA_040255165.1 Nitrospiraceae bacterium
GCCATCTGCGCCGATTCATCAAGAAAGGAGCCGAAGCTCACGATGAACTCCGCATGCTCGAAGAGCCCTGCGATCCGTGTGGCGGGCGGACAGGTGAAGAGTGGATTACTGCCGTAGAGATGGAGCAGGGTGCGCCGTCCCTGCTCGAAGTCCGTGGCCAAGTCGAGCAGCGCTTGCTCTCCGGAGATGACGGGCTCCTGAAATCCGGAGAGGAACGGAGCCGGCCGTGACCATCGCAACCCGCCCGCCTTGCCGAGGTTGCCGGCCAGAACGTTAAGGCCGTTGACTGCCGCTAACGCCGCGGTCCCATTGGTGTGTTCGGCCGCCAGGCCGCCGCCGATTGCGAGCGGCGCGTCGGCTTGGGAAAACTCTCCGGCCAGGTGAACGATCGTCTCGCGAGGCACCTCGGTGATTCTCGCCACCAGCTCGACGGGATACCGGCCATAGACCGAGCGGTACGCGCGTCGCTCGTTCGAGGACAGGCGCGTGTCCGTGCGCCCGAGCAGAATATGTCCGATGCCGAGGGCCAGCAGGCCTTCGGTTCCCGGACGGATGGGAATCCAGCGATCAGCGTTGGCGGCGGTAAGCGACAGGCGGGGCTCGATCTGCACGAACCGTCCGCGAAGGCCGGACCGGCCCTGCCGAAATTTACCGTAGGCGACTCCAAAGTGGACGGGCGACAGCCACTCGTCCAAAAACGGCGCTCCGAACGACAGCACGTAATCGCTGTGGGCGACGTCGAACTGCGGAAGCCGTTCTTCCCCGAAACTGGCCCGCATGGAAGCCAGCACCAAGGGGGTGTCGGAGGGATCGTAGTACACGAGCGAACCGCGGAGTTGATCGAAGAAGATCGAGAGGAGGCCATGCATGGACCCGGTCAACGGGCGACTGATCATCGCCGACGCCTCGGAACGCTTTCGAAGCTGGCCGACCCACAGGGCCAATCCTTCTTCCCAGGGAATCTCCGCAAAACGGCCTTCGCCGCGCGCGCCCACCCGTTTCAACGGACCCCGTACCCGGTCCGGATGGTACAGCGACTGTACGGCAGCCTGTCCGCGCGCGCAGACTTTGCCCTCGTTGAGGGGATGAGCGGGATTGCCTTCGATCTTTTTCGCGCGTCCTTCCATGGTGCGGACGAGAATCCCGCAGCCGGCGGCGCATTCTCCGCAGACGGAGGCGTACCAATTCGCCACGCCGGGCACGATTTCATCGTCCGGCAGGAGATACGGCACGAGGCGGTGGACCTCCCGCTCGCAGCCCGGCAATGCCGCGCCGGCTGCAGCCATCCCGAGCACCTTCAATAACGTTCGGCGGCGCACATCCATAAAAACCGTCGTTCGTATCTCGTCGCTCGTATCTCGCAAGCAAAGGGGTGAAGAGACCTTCCCAGGTCATTGATGGCACGTCAAACAGTCCGTCGAGGCGCCTTGCTGTTTGTGGCAGGTCAGGCACCAACCCATTTCATTCGTGGCGGCGCGCGGAGTGAATCGCATCCGTTCGACCCGCCCGTGACAATCCGCGCAGCTCAACCCTGACTTCAGGTGCATCTCGTGCGTGAAATAAATAAAGTCGGGGCTTCGTTGCAGACGACGCCAGGGAATCGGCTCCTTGCTTTTCCAGTAGGCCAGGAGCTTGTCGATTTCCGGGCCTCCGAGATTCATCGATCGATGGCAATCCATGCACAGGGACACCGGCGGGATGCCCGCCACCCGCGACTCCGCCGCATGCCGGTGGCAGAAGAGGCAGGATATGTCCAGGCGCCCGGCGTGAAGCTCATGGCTGAAATCCACCGGCTGCACGTCCTGGTCGGCACGGTCCGCGCTGCCGAGCGAGTACATCGAGCCGAGCAGTGCCGCGGTCCCCGCCGCAACCGACGCGATCAAAAGCCCGATCCATCCCGCCCGAGACATGTCATCATTTCCGTTCTCCGGCGGCAGGCGGAGGGCGTGCCCGAATGTGACGCGTGACGCTGCGTTACGAGACATGCCCGGCCGCGGCCAGCACCCGCTGGTGGCCTGGAGCGAACTTCGGACTTTTGACCGTGATGACAGGACAGGAAGCCCGACGCAGCACTCCTTCTGCGACGCTGCCGATCAGCGCGCGCGAGAGTCCACGCCGTCCGTGCGTTCCCATGATGATCACATCCGCGTTCCGCCGGTTCGCGGTTTCGATGACGAAATCGGCCGGCGCTCCTCCGCCGTGGATCACCGTATCGGCTGTCAGGCCTTGACCTCGGATGACGTCGGCATATTGGGCGAGGCAAGACTCGATGTCCCGGCGCGGGCTTTCGCCTTCGGCCAACTCCGCGACGGTGAAGTGCAGGCGAAGCCACGCCCACTCCAATACGTGCAACAGGGTCATCGACGCTTCGAAGCGGCGCGCCAACTGAATCGCGAATTCCAGCGCGTCCAGCGAACAATCGGAGAAGTCGAGCGGAATCACGATACGCCGAAACGCGATCGGGGCGGGGGAGCTGTCCTGCGACAAAGCGGAGCGGACCGTCAGGACGGGACAGGGAGCGTTTTTCACCACCCGTTCGGCCGTACTGCCCAACAAGACATGCTCGAGGCCGGTTCGCCCCTGCGTCCCGACCACGATCAACTCCACCCCTTCTCCCTTCGCCGCCTTGAGAATCTCTTCACTGGGGATTCCGATCGCGTGCGCGCGTGCCGTTTTTACCCCGGCTTGCTTCAACTGCTGCGTGAGCTCATCCAGGAACCGCGAAACCTCCGCCCGAACCGGTTCGAGCAGGAAGGGGTCCGCATAGGCGTCCGCCGACAGCGTGGGGTAGCGTTCCGATACGTGCATCACTCGCAGCTCCGCCTCGTATGTCCTCGCGAGATAGACGGCATAGTCCCGGGCGCGTGAGGCGCCGGGGCTGAAATCGGTGGCGAACAGGATGCGGTGCAGCCACGAGGCAGAGGTGCCCATCTCAACGTCACAAGTTAAATCTGGCTTTGTGACTTTCACGGTTTGTGCCAGCGTGGGTGGGGCCGAGATGGATGCAGTATCGGTTGACCGAGTCGGGACAGACCGTCTCACCGGCGACACCTTGTACCGGACTTTTACAGAGGATGGCCTCAAAGCTAGGGACTCGGAGAGTTGTCCCGCAAAGAGGTTCGTGTCTACGTGTCGCATGAGCGCTTGATTCCGTGCCTGCGGGAAAGCTCTCCGGGCAGGGGCCATGGAGCACGCATCTCGGAGGCCTTCGGACGGTGGCCGACGACGGGTGCGTGTTTTGCGAAGCTCCTCCATCAACGTCATCTGCTGCGGAGGGACGATCATGGTGGAAATTCTCGTAGCGCTCCTTCTGGCGTTCATCGTGATTTGGGGCG
>JBDZUK010000159.1:0-2036 GCA_040255165.1 Nitrospiraceae bacterium
CGACTCCCCTTTCGCAGCGCGCTCGGCAAACTCCTCCAACACTCGCTGCTCCCAGACGTCGGGCATCCCGAGCAAAGGATTACGCACTCTCGTTCCCACACGTGTCACCCGCCAGCCATGCTCCCGTGACAATCGGCCGGCAATCTCCGGTGCAAGCTCGGTGCACACCTTGATCGCCGCCGTCGGGCCTCCCTTGGTGATTTCCGCTGTCAATGCCTCCCCCAACTCCTTCAGAAACGCCGCAGCCACATCTCTCGCCGCCGTTTCGCGCTCGGTCATATCCGCCCATGCCAAACTTGCGGTCAGTACGACGCCCGCCGCACCGGCGGCCAACACTGTCCGAACCGCACATATATCCGTGGTCAGCATGTCACTCCCTCCGTACGTCCGGCATAGAGCGGACAGGTCAATGACGGTTTCTGCACCTCCTTCAAGAACACCGGCCAGGACTTGTAATCCGCCGGCAACGCCAACTCTCTGTCTTTCGGGACTGATGTCGCCGACACGGCAACGTGTCCAGCTACGCCGAGGACCACTGCGAGCACCGCCATGCTGAATGTGGCTCGTCTGATCGCGCGAGATCTCTAACTTTGTTTGGCTTCGGGCGTCATCGAATTTCCGCCAACACTTCTCTCATGGCCTCGAGAAATCGGCGATTATCCTCCGGCAAAGCCGTCGTCACACGCATGTAGCCGGGCCCAAGGATCGGATCGTTGAGCGGCTTGATCAGAATGTCGCGCTCGTGAAGTCTGGTCGTGACGACGCCCGCGTCGTGCGGGGCCACATCGGCGAGGAAAAAATAGGTCTCTGAAGGGAACGTCTTGACTCCAAGCTTCTCCAATTCCACCGCAAGGTCTTTCGCCCATTCCCGCAACGAGGCAGCCCGCGAACGAATCTTGTCTTCGTGTCGCAGGGTGGCGATCGCGGCCGCCTCACTGGGACGCGCCAACGGATAGGCATCGTTGTTCCTATTGAGATCGTCGGCCAGTGCCTCCGGCAAAATGGCGTAGCCCACGCGAAAGCCGGCCAAGCTGTGGGCTTTCGACAGCGTGCGTGTCACGAGCAGATTTCGGTAGCGGGGGACCCACGAGGCCACCGAACGGCCAGCCATGCCGACAAAGGCTTCGTCCATCAAGAAGTGAGTGTCCGGATGGCGCGCGAGCAATTCGGGAAGCGGCGACATGTCGAACGTGCCGCCGTTGGGATTATTGGGGTTCACGATCGTCACGAGTGTCGTACCAGCCGGAATGGTGAGTCTCGTCAGGTCAAACGTGAAATCTTCGTGGGGCAAGAGACGTGTCTCCGTGAAGGATGCCGCAATTTCGGGGAACAGAGCGTAGGTCGGCGTCAGCAGATGCACGCGCTTCCCCAGCCTCGTAAACAGTTGGCGGAGGATCAGCTCCGAACCAGCATTGATATGAATCAGCCGCTCAGGAACACCCAGCTGATCGCTCAGCAACCGACGGAGCGGCGCAGAATAGGCCTCCGTGTAGTAGTTGCTGCTGCCGAGTTCTTCGCGCGAGGCAGCGATGGCTTCATCCAGGGGTGGGAGCGGATTTTCGCAGAGCAGCATCTTGATGCCGGCAAACGTCCCACCGCCCTTTTCGAGCAGCGATGTCATGGGTTCCTCCCCTGTCGTCGGAATCGTTTTGGACCGCCCCCAGAATTGCCTGACCGTCCCGTACCTGAGCGTGGCGCTCGCTCTCCTTTTCGCCCCTGTCCGACACACCGCTCGAAGGCGGGAAGATGCGCCTCGCGCGACCTGGCCTGCAGGCGTTGAAAGACGGCTCGGACATCGGGCTGATCGGTGTGCTCCAGGAACTGGTCGTACATCGCGATATTCTCGATTTCACCCTCGACGCCAATCCGACATGCGTCGCGCACCGACGGCGGAGGTGCGAGCTTCGCTTCCCATTCATCGAGAGGAAGCGGAATGTCGTAGCGCGCGCAGAGCCCTTCCAGCGCGCGAGCATGCGTATCTTCCGCTTCCACGATGTTGACGAACGGCCGCACCGGACCGAAGGTCTTGATCACCA
>JBDZUK010000160.1:0-2008 GCA_040255165.1 Nitrospiraceae bacterium
CTGCTGGTGGATGATCATGCCATGGTCCGACAGGGGCTTCGCAGCGTCCTGGAAACGTATGTCGATGTGGAAATCGTGGGCGAGGCCCTGGACGGCGAAGAAGCGATGGCCTGTGTCGATCGGCTGCAGCCGGACGTCGTCGTGATGGATATCAACATGCCTAAGTTGAACGGGATTGACGCGACGGCGCGAATTAAAACATGCCATCCCAAGGTTGTCGTCATCGGTCTCTCTGTCAACGCGGGCGGAGAAAATCATGAAGCGATGACTAAGGCCGGCGCGGCTCTCTTGCTCACCAAGGAAGCGGCGGTTGAGGAGCTCTATCAAGCCATCCGGGAGGTCTTGGCGGACCGCGAGTGACGGGGATCCTGAATGCGGCCGGCGTACCGTTCACATGTCGATCGACCACTACGCGACAAGGGGAGCGTCCATATGAATGCGCCGTCGCTGTATACGGTGTTGAACGTCGATGAGGTCCATGCCACTCGGCATGAACGCACCATCGCGTTGCGCCAGGCCGGCTATCGCGTGATCGAAGCTATCGACCAGGAAGAGGCCATCTGCCTGGCGGAGCAGGAGAGTCCAGCCCTGTTCCTGCCGAACGCAGAAGACGAGGAGCGGCTGAAAATTCTAGCCGACAACGCGCCTGCGCTGATCTGGGTGGATGGTGAGGACGGGTGCCAGTACGTCAACCGGGCCTATTTACGTTTCCTGAACGCGAGCGACGATCAAGTACGCGGCTCGGGCTGGACTCGGTTCCTTCACCCCGATGATCGGGACGAATACGTCCAAACCTATCTTGACGCGGCGTTGCGGCGGACGCTCTTCGAGGCGAAGCTCCGGCTCCGCCGCCACGACGGTGAATATCGGTGGATGAAATCGATCGGTCTGCCGCGCTTTGGGACACAGGGGGAATTCCTGGGCTACGTGGGGTCCAGCGTCGATATCAACGATCTACAGCTTGCGGCCGAGCAGGCGGCGCAGCAGAGCGACATGGTGCTTCGTCTCGCCCTCGATGCGGCCGGCATGGCGGCACGGCACCTCAATCTGGTCACCGGAGCGGTCCGTGAAATCGGACAGGTCTGGAAAATCTTCAACCGGCCTCCGGGCTTCGTTCACACGAACATCGAATCCTGGCAGGAAGGCGTCCATCCAGAGGACCGAGAACGAGCCAACGCGGCGTTTCAGCGGGCCATCGACGAATGCATCCCATTCGACGTGGAGTACCGTACCTGTCCCGATGAGGAGGGACGAGTCCGCTGGGTGCAGTCCAGTGGGACAATCGTGTGCGGCGAAGACGGCAAACCCGTGAGCGCGTATGGGATCGATCGGGACATCACCGATCGTAAGCGGGCCGAAGAAGACCTCCGGCAAAGCCGGTGGCGGGCGCAGCAGCATCTTTCCGAGCTTGAGCTGATCTATCGCAACGTGCCGGTCGGTCTGTGCGTGGTCGATCGCGAGTTTCGTTTCGTGCGAATGAACGAACGCTTGGCGGAGCTCAACGGCGTTCCTGCCCGCGACCATCTGGGACGCACCATACGTGAGGTCCTTCCCGATCTCGCCGGTAAACTCGAAACGATTTGGCGGCGCGTCATCGATACGGGGAATCCGATCATCAACGTCGAACTGCGCGGCATGACCCCGAAACAGCCGGGGATCGAACGGGACTGGATCGCGAGTTATGTCCCTCTTCGGGGTGCTGACGGAGCGATTTACGGAATCGGATGCGTGGTGGAAGAGATTACCGATCGCAAGCGGGCGGAGGAAGCACTGCGCGAGAGCGAGGCCCGGTTTCGCGTGATGTTTGACCTCGCGGCGACCGGAAAAAGCCTGCTCGATGCGCAAACCGGACGGTTTATCCAGGTAAACGACCGTTTCTGCGAAATCTCGGGCTACAGTCGCGAGCAGTTGATGGACATGATGCCGGCGGATCTCACGCTACCGGACGATCGTGCGCGGGATCAGGAAGGGTTCGGCAAGCTCCTGCGCGGTGACATCGACGAATATC
>JBDZUK010000095.1:0-9499 GCA_040255165.1 Nitrospiraceae bacterium
CCCGTTGGTACGCCCTTCGGACCAAGTCCCGACACGAGAAGATCGTGCGGGATCGGTTGACGAGCCAAGGTATGGAGCCTTTACTGCCTACCGTCAAACGGCTCAGTCAGTGGAAGGATAGGAAAAAGGAAATCGAAGTCCCGTTGTTCTCGGGATATTGTTTCGTGCGATTCTCGCCGCAGCAGCAGAAACTTCCGGTCCAGAGGGTCGCCGGAGTCGTGGAAATTTTAGGCAACGGAAGCCGTCCTGAGCCGATACCGGACGAAGAGATCGCTTCGATTCAAACGCTGATCAGGAGCGTTCTGCCTTATGATGCGCATCCTTATCTCCATGAGGGAATGCCGGTCGAAGTGACCCGAGGCCCGCTTCAAGGGGTGAAGGGGATCCTGTTTCGGAAGGACAAACGGCACCGTTTGCTCATCGGCGTCCGACTGATCCAACAGGCAGCCACGGTCGAGATCGACGTCCGCGACGTGGCACCCGTATGACGGTCTTCATCGTAGCGATGATGTAGAGCCAAGTGGTTGATGAGTTGCTGGAGAACATGATTTCTTTTGCTGATCCGCCAGGCGGCAACTCGAGGGATTAACACGACTCTGTCGCCCGTACTCGAGGCGCCGGACGATTGGCAGACCGACAGCCCGCTCTCTCTGGACATGGTGGAAGATGCTCATTCTGCGCAACCGGCTTGAACTGATTGCAAAGGGGATCTGGAGAGGCAATGCCTGGCACTGGGATCTCAAGTTGGAGTATCGGCATGGCGAGGTGCGCCAATCGTGACGAACGAGTGTTGCGTAGTACTTGTCCCATGCTCAGGGGATGTACGGATAAAAAGCTAGGAGTGTGCCGAGGTGTCGGTGCTGAAGGTGTGTTCATATACTCAGGGGGTCGTTTTCGGGTGTTACCCGTATGCCCCCCACCGTCAAATTCGCACAGAGTTCGGCATCGGCCAAGCGGAAGCGGACGAAGCCGGGGCGAGAAGCAGGCAGGCAGGCAGAGTCAGCCTCTCCCATCGGCGTTCATTCATGCGTGGCCATACTCCTTGCTACCAAGAACGGCGAGCGTTTCTTGCGAGAACAATTGGAGTCGTTCAAGAGGCAGACACACCGCAATTGGGTCTTGTGGGTGTCTGACGATGATTCTGTGGACGGCACCCGCGAATTGGTGGAACAGTTCAGTCGGCAAGTCGGACGAGAGCGAGTCACGGTGCTGACTGGACCCGGACGTGGATGTGCCTCTAACTTTCTGTCCCTTACCTGCAATCCCGACATCGAGGCTGAATTTTTTTCTTATTCCGATCAAGATGATATCTGGGAAGCAGATAAATTGGCCAGGGCGGTTGAAAAGCTTAAGGCGGTGCCCGCCGGCAGTCCCGCCATGTATTGTTCTCGCAGCCAACTGGTCGATGAAAGCGACCGAGAGATCGGCCTGGTAACTCTATGGCCCAAGCCGCCGAGTTTCGCCAATGCCTTGATACAAAACATTGCCGCCGGCCACACGATCGTGTTGAATCGAGCGGCATGTAATCTGTTGCGGGAGGCCGGTGCAGTCGACATCATGAAGCATGATTGGTGGTGCTACCAATTAATTACCGGTTGCGGAGGAACGGTTGTGTACGATCCGTACCCCAGCGTGCGGTATCGTCAACACCAAGGGAATTCCATTGGTGCCGGCTGCACGGTGGCGGCCAGAATAAGCAATATTCTGATGCTTCTCAATAATCGGTTCAGTCACGGTGCGGACAGGCATATCGCATCATTGAAGAAAGTCGAATATCTGCTCACGTGGCACAACCGGCAGATATTGGACCGGTTTGCCGCTGTACGAAAGGGTCCTCTCATGTCTCGACTCCTCGGGATTCATCGGTGCGGGCTCTACAGACAAACGTGGGGAGGGAACTTCTTTCTAGTCATGGGCGCCATCCTCAATAAAATCTGAGTGCCAAGCCAAGCGGTAGATCTCAGAAGTGAATGACTGGGAAATCGAGTATCGCGCGAGCAATGGTCTTCAGTTCCGCCGTCGCATACGTCACATCTACGGCTCTCTCCGACAACATTGCGCCGGTCCCCGAAACGGCGTATTCAAGTATTCGCTGACACGATCACCATGAATCAAAGGCACTCAGTTGAATTCTGAAGGTATGAACCGTAAAGGCATTATCCTGGCAGGCGGCAATGGAACGAGGCTCCATCCTGCCACCATTGTGATTTCGAAACAGCTCTTGCCGGTCTTTGACAAGCCGATGATTTACTACCCGCTCACGACCCTTATGCTGTCCGGTATTAGGGATATTCTGATTATCTCCACGCCTCAGGACATCTCCCGTTTCGAGCAATTACTCGGCACGGGTCACCAGTGGGGCTTGAATCTTCAATACGCCGTGCAGCCGTCACCAGATGGATTGGCGCAGGCGTTCATCATTGGTGACTCATTCATCGGTAACGACTGTTCTGCCTTGGTGTTGGGCGACAACATCTTCTACGGACATCATTTCCACCAATTGCTGGACCACGCCATGGCTCGCACCGAGGGCGCAAGCGTGTTCGTCTACCATGTACATGACCCGCAGCGTTACGGCGTCGCAGAATTCGACGCCTACGGCAAAGTCCTGTCATTAGAGGAAAAGCCGATGCGGCCGAAGTCCAATTACGCCGTGACCGGCCTCTATTTCTATGATCAAAACGTGGTTTCGCTGGCCAAAAGCCTCAAGCCCTCATCGAGAGGCGAGTTGGAAATCACGGATCTCAATCGCTTATATCTGGAACAAGGGAACCTCAACGTCGAGATCATGGGGCGTGGTTACGCATGGCTGGACACAGGCACTCATGAATCGCTGCTTGAGGCGAGCCAGTTCATCGCCACACTCGAAAACCGTCAAGGGTTGAAGGTCGCGTGTCCGGAGGAGATTGCCTATAGGCAGAAATGGATCACCGCTGAACAATTGGAGAATCTGGCGCAGCCGTTGTGTAAGAACGGCTACGGCCACTACCTCATGCGTGTACTGAGAGAAACGGTGTATTAATGACGACGAGTCGCCTGACATTCATGAACTCAAGTCGTCGTTTTGGCATAGAACAGCAAGCCTCGACGTAGGAAACAGAAGAAGCGTTGACCTGATGCAGCAGTTCTCCATCTCACCGAACGAAATGCTGGCCAGCCTCTGGCGTAACCGGAACCTGGCCAAGGCGCTGGTCCAACGAGAGGTGGTTGGTCGCTACCGAGGTTCCATCTTGGGCATTGCATGGTCCTTTTTCAATCCTGTGCTCATGCTGGCCGTGTACACCTTCATTTTCAGCGTCGTGTTTAAGGCGCGGTGGAGTCTGGGCAACGATTCAAAATCTGAGTTTGCTCTGGTGCTGTTTTCCGGGTTGATCGTGTTCAACTTATTCGCGGAGTGCGTCAATCGTGCGCCGGGGTTGATCCTATCCAATGTCAATTACGTCAAAAAATTGGTCTTTCCGTTGGAAATTCTTCCGTGGGTTGCTTTGGGGACTGCCATGTTCCATGCCACGATCAATCTCTGTGTGTGGTTCATCGCCTACGTGGCCCTGTTCGGCATGCCGCACGTGACCGTGTTGCTCCTTCCGGTCGTCATACTCTCGTTGCTGCTCTTCGTCATGGGACTCACCTGGGGGCTGGCTTCCTTAGGGGTCTATTTGCGCGATGTGTCGCAATTTATCGGTGTGGTGACCACCGTCCTACTTTTTCTTTCTCCGGTTTTTTATCCGGTGAATGCTCTTCCGGAAACGTACCGCGGCCTCTTGGTCATAAATCCGCTCACCCCCGCAATCGAGCAGGTCCGAGACGTGTTGTTCTGGGGCAACGTGCCCGACATGACCGTTCTATCGGCCAGTCTGTTGGGGTCCGCGTTGGTTGCATGGCTGGGGTTCGCCTGGTTTCAAAAAACTCGCAAGGGATTCGCCGATGTCTTGTGAACACGACGGCGGGGACACCCGCTCCTCAAACAGTGGAGTCTCATTCGAGATTGTCCACCATGAGGGACACGTTCGAGCCGAAGACCGTTGGTCTGTACTGGACCAGAGACCCATCACGATTTGGCTGACCGGCCTGAGCGCTGCAGGAAAATCCACCTTGGCCTTTGCGTTGGAACGCAAGCTGCTGGATCTTCGCTACGTGTCTTATGTCTTGGACGGCGACAACGTTCGGCATGGTTTGAACAAAGACTTACGGTTTTCGCGTCAAGACCGTTCGGAAAACGTTCGACGGATCGCGGAGGTGGCACGCTTGTTTAACGACGCCGGGATGATCGTGATCACGGCGTTTATCTCCCCCTATCGCGAAGACCGAAGCGTGGCGCGACAGATCGTAGGTCCAGAGCGATTTCTCGAGATTCATGTCAACACGCCCATAGAGACATGCGAAGCACGGGACCCTAAAGGGATGTATAGGCGGGCAAGAGCCGGTGAAATCGCCGGGTTCACCGGCGTGAACGCGCCATACGAAGCGCCTCCGGCACCTGATCTGTCGATCGACACATCGATCGCGACTGTCTCGGAATGTGTGGATAGGATATTGGCCGGACTGATGGCCAAGATAGCCTTGAGGGCTGTCCGTGACCCAGTGGTGGATCATGCCAACAGTCAATGACGACATTGCCATCCGGGTTCAGAACCTGTCCAAGTGCTATCACATTTACGACAAGCCGCGCGACCGGCTCATGCAGATGCTCACCCGTCACAAACGGTACTTTCGCGAGATTTGGGCCCTCAAGGACGTGTCCTTCGAGGTTGCGCGGGGGGAGACCGTTGGCATCATTCGACGCAATGGCAGCGGCAAGTCCACCCTGTTGCAAATGATCTGCGGCACACTCAATCCGACCGGCGGCAGTATCCAGACGCAAGGCCGTATCGCCGCATTGTTGGAGTTGGGTACCGGCTTTAATCCCGAATTCACGGGTCGCGAAAACGTGTATATGAATGCCGCCGTGCTCGGCCTGTCCCAGGAAGAAACCCGCGCGCGGTTCGATGATATCGCGGCCTTTGCGGACATCGGTGAGTTCATCGATCAGCCGGTTAAGACGTACTCCAGCGGGATGATAGTGCGGTTGGCTTTTGCCGTGGCGATCAACGTGGACCCCCAACTGCTGATCGTCGATGAAGCGCTCTCCGTAGGCGATGAGCTGTTTCAGCGCAAATGCTTTTCGCGCATCGAAGCCATGAAACAGCATGGCGTCACCATCGTATTTGTTTCCCATTCTGGCGGCACCGTCGTGGAACTCTGTGACCGTGCGGTCCTGCTCGACGCGGGCGAAAAGCTGGCGATGGACAAACCGAAAATCATCGTCGGGAAATACCAGAGACTGATCTATGCGCCGCCGGACAAACATGCGGCCATCCGTGAGGAGATACGAGCGTCGAGCGGTGGCTGGCGAGAAGCGGGGCCGCATTGCGTACGGCAGGTCTTATCTCGGTCATTGGAGAAGGACCATGCGAAGGACCATGCGACGGAAAAGGACATAGACGACTCTTTCGACCCGAATCTCAAACCGCAGAGTACCTTGGCTTACGAATCCTACGGCGCGTACATTTCGTGCCCCGAGATACTGACGTTATCCGGGAAGAAGGTGAACTGCCTCCTGCGCGGCAAGAGGTATTGCTTTACCTACAAAGTGGAGTTCGACCAGGGCGTCACGAATGTTCGTTTCGGCATGCTGATAAAAACGACCACGGGTTTGGAGTTAGGAGGGGCGGTTTCGGCCGCCGCTGGTCAAGGCATTCCATATCAGGCGCCGGGAACCACTGTCCGCGTTGAATTCAGGTTCACCTGCAGCCTCAATCCGGGTTCATACTTTCTCAATGCAGGAGTGACTGGAAACCGCCACGAAACGGAAGTCTATCTCCATCGCGTGCTCGACGTTTGCATGTTCAAAGTGATGCCGATTTCCCAAAATACCGCTACGGCAATAATAGACTTCGACTGTGTGGCCGAGACTGAAGCGATGAATTGTGCTCTCCTAAACCTAGCGGCAGAATGAATCAAGGACACACAAAGCGTGTCATCGTCGTCCTGGGCATGCACCGGAGCGGGACCAGTGCGATTACGCGAGGTCTCCAGGTATTGGGTGTCGATCTCGGTGACCACCTTCTTCCTCCGATGGCAGACAACGAAAAAGGGTTCTGGGAAGACGCTGATTTTAATCGCCTCGACATGAACCTTCTTCATTGTCTCGGACATGACTGGCACACCCTGACGCCCATTCGCAGAACCGAGTTAGAGCGGGAGGAAGTGGCCCCATTCAAACTTCGTGCGGTGGAACTCGTGCGCCAGAAGGTGAAGGACATCACTGCCTTCGGAGTGAAAGATCCACGTATTTCGAGGCTATTGCCCTTCTGGAAAGATGTATTTGCGCATGTCGGCCTCGACGTAGGGTGCGTCATCGCGATACGTCATCCCTTGAGCGTTGCTCGTTCCTTGAAGAAGCGCGACGAGTTTGAATCAGAAAAGAGCGCGTATCTTTGGCTCGGTCATGTCGTTCCCAGCATGCTCGACTCGGAAGGAAGTCCAAGAGTGGTCGTCGATTATGATTTTCTCATGGCGGAACCGGAGAAGGAACTATTCCGCATCGCAGAGGCATTGGATCTTCCCTTCGATAAGTCGTCTCCCGGGATTAAAGAGTATGTGCAAGAATTTCTCGCGGACGGTCTTCGTCACACTCAATTCCATCCAAGCGATTTGAAGCTTGCCCCGGAAGTCCCCCAGGAGGTTTCTGAGGCGTACATGCTCCTCGAGATGCTGGCGTGCGATCAACTGTCGGTATGTGATGAAAAAGTGCATGATGCCTTTGCACGGCTTGGCAGTCGCCTCGACGAAATGCGTCCGGCTTTCAGCTACATGGATAGGAAAGATGGGCAGATTGCTAGGCTGAGTCATGAGGCACTCCAACAGAATGACCAGATCGCCAGGCTGGCCCAGACCCTGGCTGAGTGCGAGGGACAGATCGCTAGCCTGAAGCAGGCCATGGTGGAGCGAGACGGACAGATCGCGGAGCTGAACGAGGTGCTGGCGGAGCGTGGCGAGCAGATAACTCTCCTGACTCATGAGGCGGAGGAGCGAGGAAAGGTGATTTCAGGTCTGTCCCAAGCTGTCTCCGAGCGCGACAGAGTGATAGGGACCCTCCTGGGGTCAAAATCCTGGCGCGTGACCGCCCCGTTTCGTATGGTGGCCAACTCCATTCGCGGGCTGTTTCGCGGCCATAGCCATCATGGGGGATCAGCGAATACTAGGACACGCCGCGCATCGCAAGCGCTGGATGGCTTACGTGCTGCATGGCGGCGAAGCGGAGGGCTGGTGCCTCTACTGAGAAAAGGCGTTACCGTCCTCAGTGCGGAAGGATGGAAGGGGGTTGAGCATCGACTCATCAGTTATGCACATAGGTGCCAAGACATATCACGTTACAATGAATGGGTTCGCCGTTACGACTTGCTGACCGATAAAATGCGCACGGCAGCGAGGATGCGGGTTGAATCCATGCCTCTCAAGCCGCTGATCTCCGTCATCATGCCCACGTATAACCCGGAGCCGAAATGGCTCATCGAAGCCATTGAATCAGTCCGCGGTCAGTTGTATCCCCGATGGGAGTTATGCATCGCCGATGACGCGTCGCCGAATCCCCGCGTACGGCAGGTTCTAGAGAAGTATGCATCAAAGGATTCGCGTATCAAAATAGTGTACCGGAGCTCGAACGGCCATATTTCCGCAGCGTCAAACAGCGCGGTGGAGATTGCTCAGGGCGACTATATCGCGCTGTTGGACCATGATGACCGTCTTGCGGAGCACGCACTCTTCTGGGTCGCGGAGGCGATCAATCGTCACCCCGGGGTGAAACTTGTGTATTCCGACGAAGACAAGATCGACCCCACGGGAGAGCGATGCGATCCATATTTCAAGTGTGATTGGAACCCCGATTTGTTCTACTCCCATAATTTGATTACGCATCTGGGGGTGTATGAAACGAATGTGGTGCGTGCGATCGGAGGATTTAGAGTAGGCTACGAGGGCGCACAAGATTATGATCTCGCGCTTCGATTTATCGAGCACATAGAGCCTCGAGAGATCGTACATATTCCCCGTGTGTTGTACCACTGGCGGATGCATGCAAGGAGTACGGCGGCTACAATGACTGCCAAACCCTATGCATTAGGGGCCGGACAGCGGGCCATCAGCGAACATCTTCGACGGCAGGGTGTCGCTGCACGCGTCGAGTCGTTGCCGCACTTAGGCATGTACCGGGTTCGTTATGCGTTGCCCGATCCACCGCCAATGGTCACCCTCATTATTCCGATGCGGAACGGCCTCGAACTCATCCAGAAGTGCCTCGAAAGCATCCTTTTGAAAACCGATTATGACAACTACGAAATTCTGATCGTGGACAATGGGTCTGATGATGCCAAGACACTTGCGTATTTGGAATCATTGAAGAGGCGCGAGCAAAGAATTCGCGTGCTGCGAGACGACCGGTCCTTCAATTTTTCTGCCCTCAACAACGCCGCCGTCAAACAGGCGCGTGGCGACGTGCTGGGACTCATCAACAACGATATCGAAGTGATCTCTCGGACTTGGTTATCCGAAATGGTCAGCCATGCCGTTCGTCCGGGGATCGGAGCCGTTGGGGCACGACTGCTTTACCCGAACGACACGCTCCAGCATGGTGGGGTCATTCTTGGCATAGGCGGTATTGCGGGACATTCACACAAGGGACTGCCTGCAGGCCAGCACGGCTATTTCTGCCGTGACAGAATCATTCAAGCGGTGTCCGCCGTGACGGCGGCGTGCCTGGTGATCAGGAAGGATTTGTACGTCAAAGTCGGCGGCTTCGAGGAGGATCTGAAGGTCGCCTATAATGATATCGATTTTTGTCTGAAAGTCCGGGAATTGGGCTACCGTAATATCTATACGCCGTACGCCGAATTGTACCATCACGAGTCAGCTACCAGAGGCTATGAAGACACCCCGGAAAAACAGGGCAGACTAGAAAAGGAGTCGGAATTCATGAAGCAGCGCTGGCGTGAGTTACTACTCAACGATCCCGCGTACAGCCCAAATCTTACGTTAGAAGGGCAGGATTTCGGTTTTGCTTGGCCGCCCAGGGTAGATGCGTTTGATTGCGAGCAGGTAAACGGCGCAGCAGGTGTCTACTCCGGCGTGTCCCAAACGGGATGAACAGCGTGGCATGGCATAAGCGCGAACTAAGTGCCAGAAACCCGTCAACGAGCCTGCTCTTCCGATGACTACATTGATGTCCACAATTGGCGATTTACCCCGGCCAGCTTTCGGCTGATCTTGAGGGATCTTCAAGCGCTAAAGCTAATTCACCTTGCGATCAAAGCGGAATTGTCACGCTGAGCAAAGCGGAGCCTCATCCAGTTGCAGATCGATTCATCTGTGAAGGATGTGCTTGGTGAAAACCCATCCTTTTCTCGCTAAGATAACGGCTTCTCTTCTTTGGTACCCCTTCGAAGGTATGACATCAAATACATTA
>JBDZUK010000161.1:0-1981 GCA_040255165.1 Nitrospiraceae bacterium
AGGCGGTATTCGGCCGTGCCGCCGAGGCGGATGGAATGCCAGTTCGTGGTGTTGGTGATGACCGAGCCGTTTGCCGGTTGATCCGTAGGGCAGATACCGGGAATGAGAGCGGGATTGCAGGCCTGCACCCCGACTCCCGTCGCCTGATATTTCGTATGCCAATATTGGTACCCGGCAAAGACTTCCAGAAAGCCGCGATGATTCGGAAACTCGCCGACCTTCGCCCCTAGGTCGGCGTTTAAGTACCACATCCCGTTGTCGGGAAGATTGCTGAACGTCCGTAACGCCAATTGCTGCCCTGCGGCGAAATCCTCATCCGTGAGTCTCCCGCCGCCGATCTCTCCAAATCCCACGTTCAGCCGTCCGAAAAATCGAGGGCCCACGGTCAGCTTCCCGGTCAACTCGAGGACGTTCGTGCCCACGTCCTTGTACACCAGCTTCGAAGTGGGATTCCCGAAGCCCGGGACCACGGATGCGTCATGCGCCCACCTCGTGTCGCCTACGCTGATCCATGTGCCGACACCGACGTCGAATTTGTACCGAGAAGCGGCGGCATTCTCAGCAGCGAGGGCGAAAGGGGCCGGCACAACCGTGACGGCGGCCAGCATAATGAGGGAGAGTGACCACCGTTGCCACACTGGCGAATGGATCATCGCCTGATTCCCCCGCGCTGGATCACCACCGTGTCGAAGCATCGATCCGCCGTCTCCGGCATCGCTCTGCGACAGGCGGCTTTGATGTCGTCCTCGATGCTTTTGTGCTGCAAATAGACCGCCAACCAGACGAACCAAGAACCGAGCAGGAGCGCGATGAGGGAACCAGCTGCCCAGCGCCAGATCACGCTCGGCATGGTTGCCTGTGAGCCGGAGATCTCTACTGCCATGCTCTCCCGAGAGACCGTTTGGAGAGTTGCCATGATTGTGCCCTCGAATCAGGTAGTCGATTGTAGCGGAAGCAACTGAAAGACCCGCAACCGGCCAAAACTTTTACGGCGATTTTACATGAGGCGTATGGTTCTGAATACTGATTCCGCTTTCTTGCGCGGTCTAACGATGTCCTGTCCTTGCTTCCCTCCAATGAATTCTTCCATCCCGCCTGCACGAGGAAATCGTTCCAGGAAAATCCCGCACTCCTCCAGCCGATGGACGGATTGGATCCATCGGCGCAGGTGCGTCCCTACGAACGCGCCTTCCGCAAGCGTCCGTCCATCGCTGGATCATCGCGCATCTCTTGCCGATCTCGACCGATTCCTTCTCCGATGAAGCTGGTACGGCCGTTGCTCAGTGCGCCACAGCCATCGGATGTGACCGGCCAGAGGCCGTCTTGGGAATCTAACGACATTACCTGGGAGCGTGGTATGCGGAATGGCATCTCCAAAAGCGGTATCAATCGAACGGCGGCGATACGAATGATTCAGTGGGCGGGCCTTGTCCTTCTCGCAACGCTGCACGTCTGGCTGCCAGCCGATGCCTCGGCTCAGTCCGTGAGCCCGACGTCGCTCGGTTTTTCCGCCCTGCAGGGTGGCGGCAATCCTGCTCCACAGATCGTCAACTTCTCCAAGAAAGGAGGCCGTACGGATAGCTGGACGGCCAACGCCAACGCCTCGTGGCTGACCGTCAGTCCAGGATCCGGCACGATCGCCAGGGAAACCGACCAGTTGACCGTGTCGGTCAACGCCTCCGGCCTTGCGGCGGGGAACTATCGGGCAACCCTTGTCATCGCGACGTCGGGTGGGAGAAAAGGCAGCACCACATCCGTGCCGGTAACTCTTACAGTCACCTCTGAGGCCGTGGCGCCGGCCATCGGTCTCAGCCCGACAAGTCTATCGTTCAGCGGGATCGCTGGGGGAACCAATCCAGCTGCGAAGACCATCACCGTTTCGAATACCGGCGGTGGCACGCTCGCTTGGACGGCCGCCGACAATGCGACTTGGTTGTCGGCCAGTCCGACTTCCGGGACCAATTCCGGCAGCGTCACGGTC
>JBDZUK010000021.1:0-13196 GCA_040255165.1 Nitrospiraceae bacterium
TGCCTACTCTTTCACCTCAACCTCGGGAGGTTCTATGAATCGCATGCTCTCATTGGGAGTGTTGGGATTGGCATTGGTTTTCGGCGGCGGGTCGCTGGCGTATGCCGGCGAACAACCTTCCTCTCCGACGGACAGCCAAGACAAGGAGAAGAAGGGAGGACATGTGGTTCAGTCGGATCCCAAGGATGAAAAGAAGGACGACAAGGGCGGAAAATAGCCGTAGGGCACGGCGGGACTCCCAAAGGGTCCCGCCTTTCCAACATTGCCGAGTCTTCACGTGAACAAGGATCTTCGCCTACCCGGGATGCCGCCTCGCATCCTTCCATAGCGTCCGTCGTGGCTCGGAACGGGTCGCGCGCGAAACTCTTTACATGTCGTTTCAAGAATCGCTTGTACTGCTACAAGAGGTCTATGCGGCTCCCTGCACGCTGCCGTCGGGCGTGGCGGCATCCCGGAAGGTCTAGGTGGTGCGTGTCTCAGCGAGAGGGGGTTCATGCCGGCGCCAGTATACAATTCACGAGGCCAGCAGGTCGGGTGGCTGGAAAAGACGACTGTGCGAAACCTCGCAGGACGTCATATCGGATTCATCCACGAGAATCATGTGTTGACGTATCAGTCGAAGCACGTGGGGTTCTTTAAAAACGGGTATTTTCTCGATAAGGGCGGTCACGCGCTCGCCTTTATTCCGGGGGCCCAGAGTGGACCGCCCACTCCGGTCGTCGGGCCCGCGACAATTCCTCCGGCATTTACGATCGCTCCTCCTCCGCCTCGGCCGCTCTATCTGCCAATCCCCCCGCTGCCTTCCTTTGCGTGGTCACAGATACAATGGGACCAGTTCCTGACATGAGGCCATTGACGGAACTATGAGCACGGATCGGGATTTTCCGGCCGGACATCGCCACGGTCGATATCGTCATCATGGCTCCCGCGCCGAGCAGGAGAAGACCCGCCAGAAGTATTCCCGCGTTCGGACCGACGAAATCGGTAGCGAAGCCGAACGCCACCAGGCCGGCCAGGGATGAGGCCATGGCCCACGCGCTCAGCGCGGTCAACGTCTGGCGCACGAGCGCGGCCGGCGTCGCCTGACCCACCATGCTCCACGCGATGGGAGTAAATAGCCAGACCGCCGCGCCGGCGATGACCAGCAGCACCGTCGACGAGAGCGACGTGGCGGACATCGCGAGGACACAGATTGCGGACCCGCCTGCGATGATAAATAGGGCCGGCCATCCACTCTGAATACCCCGATCGTGCGGCGATTGCGCGGCGAGCCAAGTCGACGCGAGCAGTGATCCCGCCCCCAGCCCCGACCAGACCCACCCCATGGCGATGGGGCTTCCCAAGCGATGCTGTGCCAAGACCGGCAGCATGAACGGGATGCTTGCGGCTGCCGCACTGTAAAACGCCACCGCGGCAAGCAGCGCAAACAACAGACGATGCCCCGCCAATAAAGAACGAAGACCTTCGGCGAGCTCCTGCGCGTATCGGGGGCGCGTGCCGGGCCGGCCCTCCGCGGCAGCCTTTCTCCGGACGGGCGCCAATCCCGGAAACACGACCGCGGCCGTCACGACAAGCACCGCGTGGATGTAGAGCAGAGTCAATGCCCCTATCGCCGCGATGCCGATCCCGGCGAATACCGGTCCGAACAGAAGGCCCAAGCTCGGCGCGCTCTGCACCAGCGAGTCCGGCACACGGCGTTGCGACGGTGAAGCGGCGGACGTCGGCACCGAGGCCGCCGTCAATGGAGAGCCGTACATCGCAAGCACAGATGAGAGCAAGACGAGGAGGTAGAGCCGCTTCAAGCTGAGCAGGTCGAACGCGTACAGCGTCGGAATGGCGGTCAGCGTTGACGCTCGGGCGACCATGACGCCGACGAGCCGTAATCTACTCCGAAACACGGCGGTCTCGCGCGCGGGGCCGGCAAACAGCGGCGGCAGCGTTTGCAGAACCCCGAGGGCAACCATTTTCAGCGCCGAGGCCGACACGTCGTAGACAAACCAGAGAAGGGCCACCGTACCGAGGCTCTCGCCGATCTGCGCCAGCAGTCGGCTCCAGAGCAGCAGCCCAAGCACCGGCGCGCCGAGCCGGAATTGTTCCGACTCGGCGGCGGTCACGCTTCGCGCGGTCGCAGGCATGTGCTACAGAAAGGCGACAGTCATGGTAAGTAGAACCTTCCGCATCTTGCTTTCGCGCCTCGTCCTGACCCGCACGGTCACGCCGCCGGAGTCATGTACGGTCGCGGTCGGACGGTGCTCATCATCTGCTCGTCGATCATCTGCTCATAGATGGCGACGTAATCGTGCACCATCCGTTCGACGGTGAAGCGTTCGTCGAATGATTGCCGGCACTGCCGGCGGTCCAATCGCGGAACTTGATCCACCACCGACGCCATGTGGGCCAAATCGTCGCAAATGAACCCTGTCACGCCGTCTTCGATGATTTCCGGAATCGATCCGCGCCGATAGGCCAAGACCGGGGTGCCGCAGGCCAGCGACTCGATCAGCACGAGGCCAAAGGGCTCCGGCCAATCGTAGGGACACAGGAGCGCCGCGGCATTCCCCAGAAAATCGTATTTCTCCGCGTCGGTAATTTCACCGACATATTCGATAAGCGGGTGGTCGAGCAGCGGCTCGATGACATCCCGGAAATAGTCGCGATCCAGCGGATCTACCTTGGCGGCGATGCGCAACGGCATGCCGACACGCTTCGCCACTTCGATGGCGTGATCCGGCCGTTTTTCCGGCGCCATCCGCCCGAGAAACGCGAGATAGTTTCCCGACCACGGATGGTACGAATAGAGAGTGCGTGGCAGGCCATGGTAAACCGTGCCCTTCCAGTTGCCCCATGCAACCGGCGAGCGCTGTGCCTCGGAAATGGAGACGATGGGCACTTCGGCAAATTCCCGAAAGACCGGCTGGAGCTCCGGGAGATCGAGCCGGCCGTGCATGGTCGACAGAATCGGTGTCCGGCACCGGCGTGTCAGCGGAAAAGCCATGAAGTCCAAATGAGAATGAATTAAGTCGAATTGTTCGGACAGCAGACCGAAGGCCTTCTCCTGGAGAAGGACGAACGGCGCGTCCCGATTAAAGATCGTATCCTTGAGCCGAAGAGCTTCGGGGCAGACTGCTTCCAGGGCCGCGGACGTGACCGAGTCGCCGCTTGCGAACAGCGTGACCTCGTGGCCTTGTCGCACCAGTTCCTCGGTGATGTAAGACACGATACGTTCCGTGCCGCCGTAGAGCCTCGGCGGGACGCTCTCCCATAAGGGCGCAATTTGTGCGATTTTCATTACTTCGGTGTCCTTTCTTGCGTTGGGTTGGAGAGACGGGCCCGGGAGGGACCGTCTGGGTGCGCTCGCCGGTCACTATAGCTGGGGCCGGCCTCCGCCCCTACTAGGGGAGACCCGAGGCGCATGCCGGAAGGGCCCCAGAAGGTCGCCACAGGGCGAAACCGGCTATTCCAAGACGGGCTTGACGAACTTGCGGACGAGCCGCCTCGTAGCAGCATAGCCCGGTGAGTCCATCGGAATGAAGGACCGGAAGATGTCGCGGGCCCCCGTTTCAATCGCACCGCGGACGTGGTCGAAGACGTAAAAGCGGACCGTTTCCGCCGGCGCGCGACGCGCGTAGGCCGCGAAGTACCGGTGCAGTTCCGCCGAACTCCTGGCTTTGCCGTTGTCGGCGTACTTTGCTACGTATGGAGAGAAGTCCGGGCGAAGACTGTGACGACGCCAGCGCCCATGGAACGTCGTTTTCATGAAATTGCCGATGAGAAGATCATCGAAGACGTTGTAGTCGACCGCGGTCATGAGCGAGTGGCGAGGCGCTTCAAAGGTGAGACCGCGATCGAACCGACGCTTCACAAGCTCAACGACGTTATCGCGCCCGCCGACGCGGAAGTTGACGAAGTCGAGGAACGTGGAGAGGTGCTCGATGTTTTTAAAGTAGGCCGCCATACGTCCGGCCTCTTCGTGATCGAGCGGTTCGCTCCAGTGGTCGCCGAACTTCTCGGGAGGATACACGACCTCCGGCGCCTCAGGCGGCTCGATCTGCTCAAGCCGCTCGCCCGCGCAATCATACCGTATGAAGGCGGGCAACAATTCGCCGCGCGCCGACTCGAACCCGACGGGATAGTCTTCGAGGTGTGTCGTGTACTTGCTCGCCCACAGGCTATCGGTCCGCTGGTAGCGGTGCATTGAGCTGAACGGCACGAAGTAGCGAGCCCCGAAGCGGTCGAGGCGAAATGCGATCTGCCGCCCGACGGGGTTACGCTGGGCCGCCTCCGGAACGATCGGCGTGCCGTCTTCGAGATAGAGATTGATCATGTCGGCGTCGCCGTACCCCGACAGCGCGAGCAGGAACGACACCTTATAGCGCGCGACCTCGTTCTTGACGAAGCGGCCCCATCCCGTGTTGCTCGCGTCGTTGAGGTCGACGACCAGCGTTCCGCCGACGTCGATCAGCAGGATCGAGTCCTGATTATAATCCGCAATGCTGAGCACCCGAATCCGATCCGAGAGTGGCTGCCAGCTGCGGTCCGGCAAGATCCTCACGTTCAATCCCCTGTCCGCGAGATCGCCGGCTACGCGGCCTCCGACATGATCGGCCAGAAGGATCGTCTTCCCGCGCACCAGCGGCATCGATTCCGCGTTTAAGTGGTCGGGGTGGCCGTGCGAGAACCACGCGTACCGGCACGATTCGACCGCAGCCGACTGCTCCGGCGGAATTTCGTGAGAAAGGCCCCAGCTGCCGAAATACGCGCTGCCGCGAAGCCATGGATCCGTGACCAGCACCGGTCTCCTGTCATGACAGATGAGGGTGGCATTCCCGATGGTTTCGAAACCGATATCCATGGCGACACCTCTGTGTGCTCGGGCTATTGCAGACGGTGCATGGGCTTCAGCGGTCTCCTCCGGCCGGAGGCGAAGAAGCGCCGGCTGTGTACAGCCTCGTTTCCCGGAATGCGGAATTGGTGGGATGGCAGAGCGAGACGGCTTCTTCGTCGTGCCACAATGTTTCCACCGCCGTGCGTCCACGGAGGTCGCGTGTTCTTCGCCGGGCTCGATCGGAATACGGCTGATCGAGCGCGCGCGGAGCTTTCCACGACATACAGGGCGGACTCGTCCGGAGCGAAGGCCAACCCGTTCGCAAAGTTGAACGGCTCGCCGCACCACAGTTCTCCCTCTCCGTTCGGCGCAAAGCGAACGGTGCCGGGGCCCGGTTGCTTGAACTCGTAGCTGTCCAAGACGTACAGGAATCCCCAGTTGTCGAGCGCGGGGTAGTTCGGAATACGGAGCCGGCGTTCCGCCGTCTCGGTCGCGAACCGCTTCAAAAAGCCGTCGTCCGGCTTGAGCCGGAACACGGCCGCGTCCCGCGAATCGCAGGCAAACAACCCCGGCTTGATCGACCGCCGTGCCCAAGCGGAACCTGCCGGTGTCGGCCACCTGTTCGATCGTGCGTTTCTCCAACGACAGATGAAGAATTTGGCCGCGCTCGCCGTCGCGATACAGCCGCCGAATTGATCGAATGCAAGGCCCACCGCATGATCCGATTGCGGTCTGGTCATCCTGCCGCCGAAGACAATGTCGACTTGGTGTTCGTCGATAAGGGAGGTGAGTGATTGAGCGACGAACATGAAGCAATCATCCTTTGTCATTGCTCGCCGCCGCGATACAGCCGGGCGTAGTGTACATAGCAGAGATTTGGAAGAAGGCAGACTGGGAGAGACCCGTGCATGACTAAACAGAGAATCCATGAGGCGTGAGGACTCGATGTTCCGGCGGCTGGAAAGAATGTCCTCCCCGCGTGATCGGAGAATGCGGATTTTCGGCCCGCTTAAAGAGGTCCGAAATTTGCGAGGGCCTCCTGATAGGCTCAGGTCATCCGACCCTGCGGCAACGCGATCGACCAAAACAAGGAGAAACCATGATACAGCGCACGACCAGAGCGACCATGTGGACTGCTTCCGCCATCCTCACCATCATCGGCTGTGTGGGATCCGTGTCGGCCGATGCGCCCTCCGCCGACCCTCGCCAGCGGGGGGGAAGCATGCCGGGATCAGGTCCCGATCAGCCGAGATCGATCCAGGGACAACCTGACACGGTCACGGGCATCGGGGGCCCCGAGGCCATTGAGGGGACCATCGCCAGCATCAAAGGGGATGAGTACACGATTCAGGGATCGAGCGGCGACGTTCGTCTGCGTGTGACGAAGGACACGAATATGGTCTGCGCCGGCCAAGAGGGCACAAAAGTGTCGACCGGTCGCGAAGGCATGAAGGAGCGAAAGGAGATTCCGCCCACCCAGTTTATGCAGGAGCAGGCGGAAGGCGGCAAGGCGCAGGCGCCGAAGGAGGCCGAGCAGCAGCAAGCCTCGGCCCCATCGCAGGATCCGTCTCAAATGAAATCGGTGACGGGAACGACCGATCCGGAAGCCAAAGAAGACGTTGCCCGGGGATCAGGCTTTGTCGTGGGCGGTGAGGGCGGCTGTCATTTCAAGGCGGGGGATCGCGTCAGAGTCGAGGCATCGGACATGGGCACTGCGTTGCTGATGAAGCAGCTGTCTGAGCCGGACGGCGAAGACGCAAAGATCGCCGAACAGCCGCAGGACGAGCCTGCTCGGTAGCAACGCTCTTTGAAACCATGTCGGTGAGATCAATGGCTCGCCCAGAGAAATCAAAGAAATCAATCCGCACACGTTCTGCGGCCACGACGTCCGCCGGTTTCGAGACAAAGGACGATGTGGCGAACGCGGAAGCGCAACCGCCGCTCGGAGAGACCGAGCAAGAGCGGCGTGCGCGCATCTCGGCCAGAGCGTACGAGCTGTACCGGCAGTGCGGCTGCCGCGAGGGACACGAACTGGATCACTGGCTGGAAGCCGAGCGGGAAGAGGCCGGGACAGAGGCTGTCAAGCGGCCAAGCTAGCAAGGGACCGAGAGGGTTAGAAGCGTTGGTCCCTTCCGCTGCCCGTACGCGCGTCAGCCACAGCACACCTTCGCTTCGGACAGGGCACCCTCAGGTTGTACCTCCGTCGCAGCCGGCGAAGCGACTTTCCCCGCCGTTTCCGGAACCCGATGAATGCGCGTGACCGGCCTCCGGCGTGCACAAAAAGGCGGTCCTTTCAACGTGAGCACACCGGCGAGCACGACAGACGGCGCGAGTGCGAGGTCGCCGGAAACACATACAGAGATCGCAATGGCCCGGAATGGGGATTCCCCCAGGTCCCTTCCTGTGCCGTTCGCCATAAGCTAACAGTTGATCGTCTCTCTATAAATGACCTGGTTCGGCAGTCAACCGGAAAGGAGGATCGGATGCGTAACGGAGATTATTACGGGAACGAGTATGGTGGCGGAGAGTATGCGGGCTGGACCGCGTTCCTCGCCGGGGCATTCGTAGGCGCCGGGCTCGCGCTGTTGTTTGCGCCCCAAAGCGGACCGGAGCTTCGCGGACTGCTCAGCAACTATGCCGGGCGGGCGCGCGATCAAATGCGAGAGCGTGGCCGTGAGGCCTGGGATACGGCGAAAGAGCGGGGCAAGGAATATATGGAGAAGGGACAGGAGGCCGTGCAGCAGGCCGGCCGGGCGGCCCGGGAGTTCACCCAGAGCGCCCAGGAAACGACCAGAGGCGGAGGTGGAGGAGAAGGGTCGCGGAACCGGGGGTGACGGCGTTCATCAACGTTCTCGGCAAGGAGGACACGAATCATGTTGAGGGCCATCGTAGGAGCCGCGGTGCTGGCGGCGATGATCGGATCCGGCGGGTGTCAGTCGAGCACCGGCAAAACCATGGGGCAAACCGTGGATGATTCGACGATCACCGCATCCGTCCAGGGCAAGCTGACCTCGGACCGTCTGTCGAACTTCACCCGTGTGGACGTGGACACCGACCGGGGTACCGTGAATTTAAACGGCGTCGTTCCGACGGCGGAGCACAAGCGGCGCGCCGAAGAGCTGGCTCGTCAGGTCGACGGTGTGAAAAGAGTGCACAACAATTTACAAATCCAGACGACGAAGAGCGAGTAAGGAACCGCGCGAAACTTCGCGGGACAGGGAGGCGTGACGCGCGAACTACCACCTTGGGAAGTCATCGTTGTCGGAGGAGGGTTGGCCGGCCTGTCGGCGGCGATCTATTTGGGACGCAGCAAACGACAGGCCTTGGTGGTGGAGTCCGGCCACTCGATGGCGGTCTGGGAGCCGGACGTTCAAAACTACCTCGGCTTTCCGCAGGGCGTCGCAGGCCGCGACTTACTGCATCGAGGCCGGATGCAAGCGCGTCGGTTCGGCGCCCATTTGGTGCGCGACGAAATCCGCCGCATTGTTCGGCTTTTCGGCGGCTTCGAGCTTCACGGCAACGACCGGACCTACCGGGCGCAGCGGGTCTTGCTGGCGACCGGACTGACGCATCTTCCGCCGGAGGTGCCGGGCGTTCGGGATTGCCTGGGTCGAAGCCTTTTTTTCTGCAAAGACTGCGACGCCTTCCGGGTGCAGGGACGGCGTATCGTGATCATCGGCCGTCGAAACGAGGCGGCGGAGTATGCCCTCGCCATGTTGGCCTACTCGCCCTTCGTGCTGATCGCCACGAACGGCAAGCCGATCGAGTGGGATGATGAGCGGCGGCGGTGGCTCAAAGACTACGGGGTCCAGATCCGCGAGGAGCCGATCGCCGAGTTTCGCCACCACGGCGGCCGCTTGAGCACCGTGCGATTTTCCTCCGGCCCCTCCGTGGCCGTCGCCGCCGGCTTCGTCACCAGGGGTGATCGGTACCATACGGACTTGGCCGAAGGGCTCGGAGTGAAACTCACTTCGGACGGAGAAGTGTCAGTGGACGGCGATATGAGAACGAGCATCCCGGGGCTGTATGCGGCCGGCTGTGTGACACCGGCCAATTGCCAAATGATCGTGGCGGCGGGACAGGGCGCGGCCGCCGCGCAGGCGATCAATCGCGATCTGTTCGAGGAAAGCCTTCACCGCCGCACACTGAAGGTGTGGAAGGCCGCATGATCGGCCAAGGATGTCCACGGTGAGCTGCGACAACTGACGGCCGATGGCTCATCGCCAATATGCCAACGGGACGATGCGGATCGCGGCCATGGCCGACCTGCATTGCCCCAAGACGCCCTGGGAGGAACTTCGCGGGCTGTTTTCGTACCTGTCCGATCAAGCCGACGTCATCCTATTGTGCGGCGACTTGACGGATTATGGGAAACCCGACGAAGCGCGCGAATTGGCGAAGGCCCTCTCCAGCGGCGCCAGGATTCCGGTCCTGGCGGTGCTCGGCAATCATGACCTGGAATGCGGGCAGGAGGCGGAAGTCATCAAGATTCTGACCGGCGGAGGTGTGACCGTGCTCGACGGGACGGCGGCTGAGATCAACGGGATCGGCTTCGTCGGGGTCAAAGGATTTGCGGGGGGATTCGGGGAGCGCGCCTTGCAGCCGTGGGGAGAGGATGTGCTTAAACGTTTCGTGCACGAATCGGTGGAGGAGGCGCTCAAGCTCGAATCCGCACTGGCGAAGGTCGACGGCCCCCTGCGGATCGTGCTCTCCCATTACTCGCCGATTCTCGACACCGTGCAGGGCGAGCCTGCCGAAATCATCCCGTTCCTCGGATCGAGCCGGCTGGAGGAACCGTTGAATCGCTACGAGGTCACGGCGGTGTTTCACGGACACGCGCATCACGGGACGCCCGAAGGGCGCACGAGGGAAGGGGTGCCTGTGTACAATGTGGCGCTTCCGTTGCTGCGACAACGCTTCCCCAGCCAGCGGCCCGTGCGGTTCCTTGAAATTCCGGTGAAAGAGGGCGGGTGAAGCATGTGGTGCGGGCGCGATTGAGCAGACTATGAACATCAATGGACCCTTGTACAAGTCCGGCCGTAGGTTTTACCGGGAGGCGTTGGAGACGCTGACGGCCACGGGCGTGCCGTTTCTGGTCGGAGGGGCGTTTGCCTTGGAATCCTATACCGGGCTGGCGCGGCGCACCAAGGACCTGGACATCTTCGTCCGTCCGGGTGATTGCGATCGAATGCTCACAATCTTACGAACAAAAGGCTATCGGACGGAGCTGCGGTTTCCGCATTGGTTGGGCAAGGCCTATAAAGGCGGCCGCTTCATTGACGTCATTTTCAGTTCCGGCAACGGCCTGTGCGCCGTAGATGATTTGTGGTTCAAGCACGCGCGGCCGGTCGAGATGTTCGGCGTGAAGACGCAGGTCACCCCGCCCGAGGAAACGATCTGGTCCAAGGCGTTCGTGATGGAGCGGGACCGGTACGACGGCGCGGACATCGCGCACCTCCTCCGGGCGCAAGCGAAGTCTCTGGATTGGGCCCGTCTGCTCAGCCGCTTTCACCGCCACTGGCGTGTGCTGTTCAGCCACGTGATTCTCTTCTCGTTCGTGTATCCAGGTCATCGACTGCAAGTGCCCTCGTGGTTCATGGAGGAGATGATCCGGCGGCTGCAGCGGGAAATGCATTCGCTTCCGGTAGAGCGATCCGTCTGCCAGGGCACCTTGCTGTCTTGGGCGCAATACCTCGTTCACGTCGAGCGCGGGGAGTATGAAGACGCGCGCCACATGCCCCACGGGTCGCTCACGTGGCAGGAAACCAGACACATGACGGACGTGCTGAAACAGGAGAAGAGACTCGTCAAAGTCGTGGGAACCGATGAGTGATCGCAGCGTGAAAAAAGTCAGCGCCCGGTATTCGCCCAAGGGCGACATGGGGCAGAAGTATCTGGCGTCGGGGATCCATGTCTCGATGCGAATGTGGGAAGACTTGCCCGCCGGCCCGCCGAAGCCGCCGACCGAGCGGGCCTACGAAACCGTGGGATACGTGATCCGAGGGCGCGCGGAGCTGCAGATCGAGGGACAGACGATTTTGCTCGAACCCGGCGACGCGTGGGTGGTGCCGAAGGGATCCAGCCATAGTTACACCATTTTGGAACCGTTCACCGCCGTGGAAGCCACGACGCCGCCCGCGCAGGTCCATGGGAGGGATGAGTGACCGTGAGCCGGGCGGCAGACCCGGGGAACGGCCGCAGCCTAGCCGTCCCGTCGATCACCCCGCTCGGGAAGGCTGCTCAGAAAGGTGCGCCATGCGATACGACCATCCCTACACGACCTTGGTCGGACGGGTGCTGATTGCAGCGATTTTTCTCATGTCGGGACTGAACAAGATTGCCGATCCTCAAGGGACCCAACAATACATGGCCGCCATGGGCATGACTGGCGCGACCACCCTGCTCTACGTCGGGGCGGTCATCCTCGAAGTCGGAGGCGCCTTGTCCGTGCTGCTCGGGTATCACGCGCGGATCGGCGCACTGGTCCTGCTCGTGTTCATGATCCCCGCGACCCTGGTCTTCCATACCAATTTCGGGGACCCAAACCAGATGATCCATTTTCTGAAAAACCTTGCCATGATGGGGGGGGTGCTGTTCGTCGCCGCTCACGGTCCGGGGCAGATCAGTCTGGACGCAGTCGCCGGACTGGAGAGCGCCATGGAAGGGTCCCGGATCACGAAGTACAAGTCCGACTCGCACGCTGCCGCGGTCGCGACCCTGGCGAACACGTTGTTTTCGAAATAACCGACAGGGACGTGGACTGATCGCCGAGACAGCATGGATCGAGGACGATTGCAGCGCACGAAACTTGACAGCGGCTATCAGCCATAAGCCAGCTCTTCTTTTCTATGCAGCCGAATATTTCGCTGGGTCGGGTCGCGGGTATCCAAATCGGCCTTCACTACAGCTGGCTGGTCATAGCCGTCCTCATTACCCTCTCGTTCGCGGGCGAGTTCCACGAAGTCAATCCACAGTGGGGTTCCCGCGTTATCTGGTCTGCGGCCATCATCACCGGTCTTCTGTTCTTCGCCTCCATCGTCGTGCACGAACTGGCGCATGCCCTCGTGGCGAAAGCCTATGGACTGCCGGTGCGCACGATCACGCTGTTCGCCCTGGGCGGCGTGGCCAGCATCGAGAAGGAGTCCGGCAACCCCCGGACCGAGTTCTGGATGGGCATCGCCGGCCCCTTGACCAGTTTTGCGCTTTCGTTTTTGTTCGGCCTGTGGGCGGTGTCCTACGGCTGGCAGGAGAATCTCACGCCGGTCGAGCCGCTCGGCGCCGTCGTGGCGTGGCTGAGCCAACTCAACTTCATGCTGGCCATCTTCAATTTGATCCCGGGGTTTCCTCTGGACGGCGGGCGTGTGCTGCGCGCGATCGTGTGGGGCGTGACCGGCGACGCGGACCGGGCGACACGCATCGCCGCGCGCGTCGGGCAGTCGGTCGCGTTCGCGTTCATCGCGTTCGGCCTGTGGCAATTCTTCGCCATCCGCGGAGTGGGCAGCCTCTGGTTGGCGCTGATCGGCTGGTTTTTGCTGGATGCCGCGAGCGCGAGCTACGCTCAGGTGGAGGTAGTCGCGGGGCTGCGGGGCCTGCGGGTCAAAGACATTATGGCGGAGGATTGCGCCCACATCGACGGCAGGATCACCCTCCAGCAGTTTGCCGACGACCATGTTCTCCGTACCGCGCACAGATGCTTCGTCGTGGAAGAGCAGGGAGTGGTGCAAGGATTGATTACGCCGGCGGACCTGAAGACGGTCGACCGGTCCCGATGGCCCTCCACGACGGTGAGCGACATCAAGCGGCCGATCGCCCAGCTCAAAACCGTGACGCCCGACACGCCGGTCATTGAAGCACTGCGAACCATGGGACGCGGCGACGTCAATCAGGTGCCGGTCATGAAGAACGGGCGTATGCAGGGCATCCTGTCACGCTCACACCTGTTTCATGTCTTGCAAACAAGGTCCGAGCTCAGCATGTAGCGCCGCCGGCTCGACATTCTCGACGATGACCGAACGAGGAGTGCGCGGCTATCTTCCGTGGCCGGCGTATCGCTCTGGATCTTTCTCAAACGCTTGCCGGCACTTTTCCGCGCAGAAATAGAATTGCCGTCCCCGGTATTCGACCTGCGCTGCCGCTTCGGACGGATCGATTTCCATCAAGCACACCGGATCTGTGACGGTGCGGGATTCCAAAGCCATCGTGTGCTCCTTTCTTCAGCCTTCCGGCGCGGTTCCGGTGCTCCGATGCTCGTGCGAGAGGGCCACGATCTCGTGCATGAGGAGGTTCAAGTCCTGGTTCATTCGGTTGACTTCCGACTTGACCGTCTCAAGCATCACCGCCCTCGTGCGGAGCGCTTCGATCTCGTAGATGC
>JBDZUK010000021.1:13296-21300 GCA_040255165.1 Nitrospiraceae bacterium
GGGTCACCAGCGCGTCGCGCCGGGAGCCGGCGCCGTTTTGGGGCGCCGTCAGGTACCGCCACACGGACGGCGGCCAGAAATGCGGCGGGGTGGTTTCCTCCCATAGCTCGCGAAGAAGGTTGCGTTCGTGCTGGAATACATGCCGCGTGCCGCTGAACACGGCCGCCAGACCAAAGGTCGTCGCGATCGCTCCTCCCGAAATGGCGGCTGCGGCTGCGGCTGTTTCTTCCATGGCCAAGCTCAGCCCACCGGCCAGGATGCCCACCAGCGCGTCACCGATGATGGCGATCAAGGTCATGGTGCGAATCCGCTTTTCCCGCGCCTCCTCAAGGCCGTTGGCGAGATGTCCGGCGCGCGCGGCCTCGCAATCCAGTTCCGCGACCACGCCCGCCGCCTCGAACGAAGGTGATCCGAAAGGGCCTGCCTGGTCTCCAGAAAGCGGACGTGTGGGGCCGCACCGGCGCCCGACGTCTTCGCTGCCTCGACAAGATCCGCGAGCAGCGGCGCGAGGCCCATTGCACCAGCGAAGTCACGCGACGGCTTGGAGAACGCGGCAAGGTTGTCCGCGTCAGCCCAAGGCCGAACGCGAACCGGGGGCAGGGCGAGGCGTGAGACGACGCCGGCTGGCGGCTCGCAATGCCGTTCAAGCGCGTCGAGGGCGAGGTGTTCCCGCAGGGTCTGTTGAGAAGTGGTCGCACACCCGCCGAGGAGAATCAGCATGAGACCAATGGGTAGAAAACCCGTCCATGGGCTACGCCGCTCCCAAATGGTGCTGGGCTCTCGCCTGCATGCGGGCATCCACGGATTTCCAATCGACGTTGGCGAAAAAAGCCTCGATGTACTGCCCCCGCTGCGACGGCGCGTAGTCGAGCAGAAACGCGTGCTCCCAGACGTCCATCACCAATATCGGCACGAAGCCCGCCACATTGCCGTGCTCGTGGAGGGTGATCCAATGGTTCGTGAGGCGACCGGTGGCCGGGTTTTGATAGCAGATGGCCCATCCAACCCCTCGCATTTTCCCCACGCTGACGAAGTCGGTTTTCCACAACTCGAAGCTGCCGAACGATTGTTCGGACATGCGGAGAAATGTCGAGCTCTCATTCGGTCGGGGCGTCCCGCCTTTCTTCAAGTTACCGAAATACAGTTCGTGAAGGACCATCCCGTTGTACTCGAAGCCGAGGCGCCTGGTGAGCTCCGAGTAAGCGGGCATTTCCTCTTGGTCCACCCGGCCGTCTTTCAAATATTGAGCGATGGCCTCCGTCAGAGTGTTGGCCGCCTTGACATACCCCTCGTACAATTGCAGATGGGCGTCGACGGTACGGTCCGAAATCCCTTCCAGACCGTGCACGTTGAACGACTTGACCGTATACGGTTTGTCACGGAGCATGGCAGCCTCCCTCTCTCGGAGTTCTCCTCGGTGGTGAAGCCCTTTGCGGGCGCGGTCTCTACCCTCTTCCTTCAGTCGGCGGTTCCACGTTCAGAATCTTGACGTCTATCACGACGTGCTTGCCCGCGAGTGGATGGTTGAAGTCGACCACCGCCTCCGGTCCCGACAGATCCGTCACGACGAACGGCGTTCCGTCTTCCGTCGTCAGGACGTTGCCCGGCTGCGCATCCGGCGGGAGGCGGTCCTTGGTCATGGTGGTCCTTTTTTTCTCGTCATACGGGCCGAATCCCTCTTCAGCCGAAAGGTCCACGCGCTTTTCCTCTCCCTGGTGCAAGCCGGCCAGGGCTTTTTCCAACGACGGCAGCAGCTGATGCCGTCCCGGGACGAATTGGCTCACGTTTTTCGGGATCACGATGCGGGACTCCGGAACGGTGATCGTGTACTCGATCAGAACCGTTGCGCCTTCGGCCACGGGCGTATCGGGCGATGCGACGGCGGACGGCAGGGGCGCGCTCAAGACGACGGCAAGGGCGGCGACGAAAAACCCCGTCAATAGGTGTGCCATGGGGGCCTCCTTCGGAAAATGAGGAATAATGATAACTGTTGTTTATTCCTGGTGCGGCGCGATGCGGGCGCTCTCGGCCGGCGTTTCAGCCTGTGAGCCGGCATCGGACCGAGCTTCCGACGTCTGCCGGCGGGCGTGCGCTTGCCGCCAGGCGTTGTATTGTTCGGGGGTCAGCACATCTGTCGCTTCCCGCAAGGCTTTGATTCCGGCGAGTCTGAGCTGCGTGTGTTCCTGATCCGCGGTTTGTACGGCTTTTTCGATGTCCGAGAACTGCGCCTTGTCGTCGTGCATCAGCTTCAACGCTTCCAATTCCGACCGTTTATACGCAGCTTCGTGCTGTGCTCTTGTTTTGTCGTAGCGCTCTGCAATGGCGTTGACTTTATTCATTTGGCTCTCGTCCAATTTGAGCTCTTGGCCGTGCTTGGACAAATACCGGAGCGAATTCGCCGCGAAATCGTGGTCCGGTCGGCCGGTCGCCTTCGCCGCCTGGTCCATCAAGCGCTCCACGGTTTCTTTCTGAAACGCGTCCCGGTCGGACTTGGCGTCCGCCGCCGCCGCGGCGCCCGGCAGAACCAGTAAAGCCAGTCCGACGAGGATCCCAGGTGTCGCTATGGCTGAGTTCCTGTGCATGCTTCCTCCTTGCCGCCGGGCAATGACGAATGTTTTAGGACCGAGCCGAACTCCTGCCGGAGGCGTCTCGATAGACGGCCACACAAGCCCGCTTCGCAATGCCGTGTGGCTGTGCGGGACGCAAGCGATGTGCCCCATCGCTGGGCTTGAGTGCCGAAAACCCCGGGACGCGGCGCCCGAGTCCTAGAGGCGTGATTCAAAAGGCTTCGGAGAAACAACGCCGCCCTCGGTCGAAGCTGCACGATCGGCAAGCCGACGGAGCGGCACAAGCAAGATGTCTTGTGCAGGACAGACTGTCCTCATCGGCGTCGGAGTCGCGCCGGTCGGTGGCCGGCTTCACGAGGCTGCCTTTAACGACGTCCATTGCCGGCGAAGTCGTTCGATCGCGGCCTCCTTTTGCTTGGCCTCGATTTCGATCCACGGCGCCCGGCCGAACGAACGGGGAAAGCTGGAGATAAAGTCGCTGTGGCGCGGATCATGTAGACTGTTCGCGCCGTTGGAAAGGTGTGTCAATTGCCATTCCGGGTTCGGCCACGTCGACCGTGCGGCGGCCAGCATCGTCGCCAGGGTCGGGTCGTGATAAGAACGGAGTCGTTCGTGCACGAGGTGGTGATGGGCGTCGAAGACCATCGGGCATCCGGTTTGCCGGCAGATCTCCAATATGGCTTGTGCGCCGTACGCTCGCTCGTCGTTCTCCAACGCCAGGCGGTTCCGGATCTTCGGCTCCAGGCGCTTGATGGTGCGAACCAGCAGAGCGGCGCGGTCGGATTTGCCTCCGTGGATTTGGATTGCCGCCCAGGACGATCTCGGCTGAAACAGATCATCCATCAGGCGGCCATGAAGCTCCAGAATGGAGATGCTGTTGGCGATGACCGTGGGATCGTCGGAATTGAGGACAACGTATTGGTCCGGATGGGCGACCAGGCGGATGCCGAGCGCAGTCGCGCGCCGTCCTTCGGCGCCGATCAACGGGCGCAGCCGTCGTAATCGGGCGGCTCCCAGCGGAGTGTCCGCAAACGGAAACAGGTTGGAGGGGATCCGGTAGAGCGGCAGCCGGCGGCCGGCGCAAAAATCGATGGCCGCGCGAAATCGGGCCAGATTCTCACGGTACAGTCGGTCGAGCGCCGCCCGTTGTTCGCGGGGAGCCAGCGACCGGAGCCGGGTCCTCGTCATGGATCTGAAGCGGACCGTTTCGGACGCGGTGATGCAGACCAGCCCAAACTGCGGCACGGCCTCACGAGGTTCTCTCCTGTCCGCTCGTGTCATGACAGCGGGGGCACCGGCGGGTTGGTATTTTGGTATTAGTGCAACGAGATCAAGCCGTTGGCGATCGCGTACTTGGTGAGCTCGGCCGTCGTACGCAAGCCGAGATGGTGCATGATCTTGCTCTTGTGGAATTCCACGGTTTTTACCGAGAGGTCCAGGATTCCGGCGATTTCCTTCACCGTTTTCCCTTCGGCCACGAGTTGCAGGACTTCTCGTTGCCGCAGCGTCAGTTCAGGCATCGACTCGGCGCTTTCCTGGGCGCGCATGCGGTGCAGGGGATTGACCGCACGGTCTACCATTCCTTGGGCCACTCTGGGAGAAAGATAGGTGCCGCCACGGAGCACTTCCTTCAGCGCAAGCAGGAGCTCCGAACTCATCCCTTGCTTGAGCACGTAGGCCGACACCCCGACCTGGAACGCCGCCCGCACGAAACTCTGCTGTGCATGCATCGTGAGAGCGATCATCTTGAGCGCCGGATTCAGCTTTTTTAACAAGCGGCAGGCATCTAGCCCGTTCAGGAGCGGGAGCGAGATGTCGACAATTACGACGTCGGGCTTCAACCGTTCCGCTTCCGTGACCAGCGCACGCCCGTCGGCGACCAGGCCGATCAACTCGCAATCGGCCTCCGTCTCCAGCAGACGCTGGATCCCCTGCGCCACCATCACGTGATCGTCCGCCAAGAGGATGCGCGGCTTTCCGGACGTGCTGGACAAATATTCCATCGGACGATTCGTATCCCCTCGTATCCGACGATAGGCTCCCCTATCGGATAGTGTAGATGCCACGGGGGTCGCGGTTCCATATCTTTTCGCGAGAGACCGACTCGGCAGTCAATTCCGACCGAGCTGCGCGATCTATTGGTCTACTATATATAAATGGTTAAAGGAGGCGGGAATGCAGGCTTCCTGGAGGCGCCGGAACTACTCCCGGCCGCCTCCACAGCCTCGGTCATTTGCCGGCTTGATGCTTACTTATGCTTGAGATGGGCGTGCAGAATCTCTGAATTTTGAATTTCGGGATTGTCCTGCCCCAGCTCCTGGGCGGACCGGAAATGGTCGATGGCCTTTTTGTGATCCCCGGCTTTATCCAATGCCAGGGCCAAATTGTAATGGGCCACTGCGGAGCTCCGGTCTGCCTGAAGAGCTTCCTGGAAATGTTTTTTCGCCACATCCCAATGTCCCTTATTGTAATGAGTAATGCCTTCGTCGATTTGTACGGCGGCCTTTGAACCGGCGGGTGCCGGCAATGCAGGCGCCGTCTTTTGCATGTCGGCGTTGGCCGCTGAACCCAGCGCGATGGCTGAACTCAGAGCCAGGGCGAAGAGAAGTTTTTGCATGATGGAATCCTCCTTGGTGCCTGTACCCGCATGGATGGGAGCGTCTCGAACCTCTAAACGGCATCGCCGGCGTGTTCTATCGATGGGTCGTGGACTCTTGCAGCATGGCCGTCGTCTTGCCGTCGAAATGATCCTCCTGATCCGCCAGCGCTTCAGCCTTGGTATGGTGCACGGTGCCGTCTTTGTGTTCGGGCGGACTATAGATGGTGTACAGTTTGAGCGATTCCTCCTTGTCGGTGTTGATGACGTTGTGCTTCGTCCCTGCCGGGATGACCAACGCGCTGCCGTCCTGGATCGGATAATCCCTCCCGTCCAATCGGGCCGTGCCGTGGCCGGCTTCGACGCGAATGAACTGATCGAGGTCGTGTGTTTCCAGGCCGATGTCTTCCCCCGGTTTCAGGCTCATCAGCACCAACTGGCTGTTTTCCGCCGTGAACAATACCTTCCGGAAGGCTTCGTTCTTTCTCGTGGCCTCTTCGATGTCCGTCAGAACGTAACTCATGCGATTCTCCTTTCTTGAGATTGGTTGACCGCGGTCGCGTGCGGACCAGCCGGCCGAAGGGGAGACGACCGGCAGCCCCGTGGCCCGGCTCAACCAGACGATCGCAGATTGCATGTCTTCGCGCCCGTCCGCCAACTTGCCGTCTCGCGCCTGAGCCGACGCCTCGTTCACGGCATGGAGGCTTTCCGTGATGCGGTGGCTCGATTCCCGCTCCGCCGCCTGGCGGACCAGCGTAGAGGCTTGGTTCGCCTGTTCGATAAACGTTGCCTGATCGCCGGCCGCCCCGGCTGATTCCGCCTGCTTGGCAAAGCGCAATGCATCGATAAGGACCAGCCTGACCTCTTCGGAATGCGGGCCGGAGGACGAGCCGTGGACCTTCTCCGCCGCCGAGGCGACGGTGCACCAAGCGAGCAAGAGTGCGAGCGTTGTGGTAATGCGTACGATCATGTTGTGTCCCTTCCTCGCCGTGAAATGCCGGCGCTTCCTTGCGGACTACCGGGACAAGGTTCTGACGTAGGCCAGCACGTCGCCGACGTCCTGTTCGGACAACGTTGCTTTCCAGGCGCCCATCGCGCTGCCAGGCTTCCCCTCGTGGATCCGGTGGAAGAGCGTGGCGTCGAGCTTCCGTTGCACCTCAGGGGCCGTCAGATCCGGCACGGGCGGCGTCCATTTCATGGCTCCGTCACCCGTGCCATCGATCCCGTGGCAGCGCGCGCAAATATTGGTGAAAATGGACCGTCCCTTCGATGGAGTCGCGCATTCGGCCGCTCCTCCTCCGAGGACCGAGAGGAGCAGCGCGCCGCCGATGCCGATCCAAGCCGGCTTCATGGGCCTGGCTCCGTCACGCATGGTCGAAGGTAAGGCGCTCGCCGTACGCGGCGTGCGTAAAGGCCTCGATCGCTTCCCGCAGGGTCAATCCGCGAATTTCCATGCGCTCCACGTCGCTTTCGCCGAGCCCCACACGGGCCGCTTCCCATAAATGGCGCACCGCCTGAGGGGTGAAGCCGAGTAGCTTCGCGCCCACCACGTCGGCGGCGAGCGCGTCCGTGCTCGCAATCACCAACCCAGTTTCCACCGCGTGCCCGCCGAGCGGACCCGTGCCGATCATCGCCGGATGCCCGACCGTGACGGCCAGATGGATGCGGAACCGTTTCGCCATGGCTGCGATGAAGGAGTGCATGTCCTCGAAAAACTCGTGCCGATGACGCTGTCGGGAGCGGGGGTGTCCGTAGTAATCCGCCGCGGGGAACGACATGGCGATGTTTTTCAGCGCCAGCGTGACCGTCGCGGTGTCGTGCAGCTTCAGCTGATTGACGGCGACGAGAGTGTCGTACTCCAGCACCCGCGGGTTGACCATGACCGACTTCTGCGGGCCGCTGACTTCCGACGCATCGTATTCCAGGTCCACGGGAACGACGGGAAGTCGATTGTGATCGAAGAAGCGTGCGCCCTCCTCCTCCACGACGTCCATCAAGCCGGCCACGCGGAAGACCTCGTCCGTTTCCGCGGCTCCTGCTCCGCCCGTGACGACGAGTTCGCGGGGATGATGCCGTTTGATGTGCCGGAGGACCGCCCGCAGCGTATCGGGCTGAGTCACTCCGGTTCGGTCCTTGGCAGAAGCCCAGGTCTCGTTAGGCTTCACGGCGACGAGGCGGCCTTCGATCAAGGAGGCAAACTCGAGCAGCCCGAGAGCCCGCTCGATGGCCTGCTCGATGTGATCGTGCCGGCTTAAGGCGACGACGGCCATGGCGAAGACCGCTCAGGGATTTCCTTGAGGCTCGCCGATCGGGGCCTCGAGCATGTGTGCGAGCCGGTCGTCACCCGGCGGCTTGAGTTCCTGCGAGGTCCCGGACAACTCCGTGCCGCGCACTCTCATGCCGTGTTGATAGACCAGATGTCCGCCATACCAGGCGGAGACGAACAAGCCCGCGTTGCCGATCACCGACAGGAACATCGGCAGGGCGCCGGGCGAGCGCCGCTGCGTGCGAAGCAGGAGATTGAGGCCGGTCAAGGCCAACAACCCGACGTTCATCATCCCGTGCAGCCTCCCGACTCTCTTGGCGTGGCTGTCTTCCGGAATCGTGAGATAGTCGGCCGCTCCGGCCGCCCCGGCGGCGAGACCGCCGAGAAAACCTCCCATCATCGTGTAGTAGGCCGCGTCGGCGTAAGAATGGTCGCCCGTTCGTGCATGCATCACGTCGAGCACCAGGCTGAAGGGCAGCAGGCCGGCCGGCATCACGATCATTTGCGGGTGCAAGGGATGCCCGGCGAAGGTGGATTGGGGCATGATCGACTCCTTTCAAAGACCTTGTCTATCT
>JBDZUK010000021.1:21400-40313 GCA_040255165.1 Nitrospiraceae bacterium
TCGGGCCTTGGCTAAGGATTGGTTCATGACCGGCCTTCACAGCGCCCGCATGAATGTGGCGAGGGCGCGTTTTTCTTCTTGCGTCAGGCGAAGCCCTCCCACCACGTTGAAGAATTCCACCGTGTCTTCGATGGTCGGCAAGCGGCCGTCGTGGAGGTAGGGCGGTGAGTCTTTGATTCCGCGCAACACGAATGTTTTGATCGGGCCGTCGGGTACGGCGCCGAACCGCTCCAGACGGAGATCATGCATCTGGTGGTCGGTGTAAGAGGGCGGCCTATGGCACGCCGCGCACCTGGCCTTGCCGAAGAAGAGGTCTTCGCCTTGGATTTCCCCGGGCGTGGCTTTCGTTCGATCGAGGCGTCCCGTCATGGGGTCGAGGTGCGGCGCAGGGGGAAAGTCGATCATGCTCTGCATCTGCCCCATGTGCGCGACGAGGACCCGATCGATGAGATTCATGCCTTTTTTCATCGCCCGGATCGGATCGCCGTTGAAGTACGCGGTGCGCTGCTCGAATTCGGTGAAGTCTTCGACCGACCGGAGCGCCCGTTTCGACCCGTGGATCTGCTGATTAAACATGCCGCGAAGGCTCGGCGTATCGAGCCGGAGACGGGACATTTGCGGCCTGGTGTCCGGGTTGAGATGGAACTGACCCGTGGTGTGAAAGTTGACGTGACAGTCGAGGCATGTCACGCCGAGGCTCGGCGTCGCGGATTTCCGGTCGTGCGTCGCGTTGAATTCTTCCTGAGCGAACTGCGTGACGAGCATCCGCAGGCCGTCGAGCTGAGCCGGCGTCACCAGCCCGCGGAACAGACGATCGAAATTCTCGGCGTGCAACACGTCACCCTGGGAGACGTCACCCAGCTCCGGATGGGTCGTCAGGAAGATCGGCGGCGGAAATTCGGGAAGAAAGCACTCCGGCAGGTCAAAATCCACGTCGAACCGCTCCAGGCGGGGAAACTGCTTGATCTGAACCTGGGGGAAGACTTGGCCGCCCACGACCGGCTTGACGTGGGGCAAGCGATCGAACCCGGCCGGGAACACGCCCTTCTGCTTGATGTCCTCCGCGGTCAGCTGGCCGAGCCGGTCCCAGGTCATGCCCGACGGCAGCTTGACGGCCGGGCCGATGGGCTGGGGCTTCCCCTTCGTCATCGTGACGCCGTCCGCCGTGCGGCATTTCGTTTCGTAGCGCTCGTCCAAGACCCGGCGCTGGTGCTCCATGATCTTTGGCTTGTCGGCGAGGTCCTTCTTCATGACCTCTTCGAAGCTTTTCTGTGGATGCTGCCCGGGCGGCGCACCAAGCACGTCGTAGAAGAAATCGACCCCTTCGAAGCCCTTCGTCTTGGCCTCCTCGAGCGTCATGGCCAGTCGCTTCTGCTGCTTGCCTTCTTGGGTGGGCTGGGCCAGGCCGGTTGTTCCGGGCATGCCCCACCACACGACCCCCGTACTTGCTCCTGCCAGGATCACCGGGACCAGCCACAGGATCGATCGGTTCATGCGACTTCTCCACGACTGATGGCTATTGCTCGTAGTGTTCCACGACGTCGGCGCCACGAACGCGGGCCTCGTCGGGATTGCCCCCGGAACGGCGCAGAGCCCGTCGCCGGCGCAGCAGGTCCCAGCATTGGTCGAGCTCCACGTCGATGTGCGTCAGTCGCTCCCGGTCGGCGAAGTCCACCGCGCCCTTTCCGTAGAGCCGGTGCTCCTCGTCCACGAGCTTCCTGATTCGCTCCAGAATGGCCTGGTCCGTTTCCCGGTGGCCCATGAAAAGCTCAGCATGTGTCGAGGCGGTGGTCTGACGATCCGGACGATGGGTCCTAGGCCGCTTTTTTGCGCCGCTGGCTGCCGTTCTTCGGTTGTCTGCGTTGCCCTTGCTGCCCATGTTTCTGCATGAGTTTGGCGCGCATCTGCGCCGCGTCCTGTCCGAGTTCTCCCCAATCGATGTCGGCTTTTTGTGCCTGCGGAAACATTTCGCCCTCTTCTTCTTCGACGTGATGGCGGACGATTTCGCCGAGTACCTTGAACTTGGCGGCATACGCTTCTTTCTTGTGCTGCATCTTGCGGAGCTCCTTCATCAGCATGGCAACGACGTGGTGCTCCTCGTACGCCTTGTCCATCATCTCGTCATCGCCGATGCCTTCGCGGATGGCCGGATAAATCAGGTCTTCCTCGAGCTTGGTGTGGATGTCCAGTTCCGCAAACGTGGAATCGGCGATCCGCTGCCGGGAGCGAGTGTCGGCGTTTTCGAATTGCTCAAAGAGATCCTCCACCTTGCGATGGTCTTCCTTCAGCATCTCGACCGGATCCTGCGCCTCCGCCTCCATGCTTGCTTCCTGGCTGACGCCCCGGCGCTGTTTTGTGGATGGCATGCGGACCTCCTCTGTGGGTAAACGATGACCTCTTGCACAGGCGACGGGACCGGTGGTTGCAAAAGCTCCGCCACGACGTGATCCCCTTGCGACAGCCGAAGGCCTCGCAGGCACGCGTCCACAGGCTGATCGTCTGCGCGCTGTCAGACAAAATGTCTTGGCGCGGACAATCCGCACGTTGGTTCACTGAACGTGTGGAATCCGTTCCGGGTTGACGGCATCTCAGGCCCGGGTTCTGAGGTCTCCTATGGGAACGAGGACCGCAAGGCCCAGTCGCTGATGACCCGGGGCCACGGGGATAGCGCCCCATACCCTGTATTCCGATATCTCTCGCTATACCGGATACCGGCAGCTTCAAACCTCCTCCCGGTCTTCTTTCCGCGCGATCTGTTCGAGAAGCTCGGCCTGTTCCTGGCAGGCGATGCACCGTCGTGCGAAGGGAAGGGCTTTGAGGCGGGCCTCTCCGATTTCACCGCCGCAGTCCTCGCAGATCCCGTACGTGCCTTCATCGAGGCGGCGAAGAGCGGCATCCAGCTGAATTCTGGTTCGATTACGGGCTTCCAACAAGGCAATCCGTTGATCGCCCGTGCTGTCCCGGAACGACATATCTTCCGCGTCCGGCACGGATTCTTCGCGTAAACGGTTCTGTTCAGCCCGATGTGCCGCCAACAATTCGTCGATCTGTCGTTGGGTCACTTGTCGGCGCTCCAACAGGATGCGGCGCAACGCCTCGGTTCGTCCATCGCTCATTGTTTGATTCATTGGGGCTCCTTTCTTCGGGCCATTACTTCTCGGTCCTCATTCCACTGTGCGCTCCCGATTCCATGGTCTGTTTGAATCGCCGCAGATCCTCGGCTATCAGCCGCTCCGGGTCTTCGCCGAACAGTTTGGCCACCGCCGCGCCCAGCCGTCCAGCCGGAGGCGAGTATTGCAGCGTCACGGTCAGGTTGGTGCTTCGTCCGTCGCCGGTGGGCTCAAATTCGACCGAGCCCGCGTTGTCCACGTCCGCCCCACGCAACGACCGCCACCCAATCCGCTCGTTCTCGATCTCATTGATGATCTCGGCGTCCCACTCGACGGTCGGAGCGCCGGGCATCGGTTTAACCACCCAGTGAGACAGGCGGTCGTTGATGGTCTGGACGGTATCGAGATGACTCATGATGCGTGGAAGATTGTCGAGGGATCGCCAGAAGCGATACAGCTCCGCCGGGGGGCGGTCGATCCGGATGGATTGGCGGACCTTAACGGCATGACCGCTGGGGACTTTTCGGCGTCCCAGGCGGTTCGTCAACAGTTCGCCGGTGTGCGTATTGACGCCCATGGCTTCGAAGACGGCGCAATAGCCGCTCAATCCCCGATGCAGCAAGGCCGCGCCGAGCACGGACAGCCCGGCTCCGGTCCAGGAGCGGCGCGGCAGCCCGGCGGCCAGCAAGGCGCCGCCCGCGAGAGCGGACATCATCCGCTCGACCTCGCCGACGTTCCGCCGTCCCCTGTCCGACGACGCCCGTTCTTCGTCCCAGTCCATGTCCTGTGTGTTGGTCTGGTATCGTTCGCGCCCGGTGATCGTGGGTGCCATAATAATCTCCGTCCTTCTCCGGCGATGGTGATTATCTGAGGACCAATACTTCAGTGGCCTTCACGGCCCCGGTCATGGGATCGTCGACATTCAGTTCCATGTTTCGAGCCGAAGCCGTCGTAATGGCGGGACGATTTCCGTTTCCGTTCACTGCCGCCTCCGCGAGGGGCGAAGCGGACTCCGATGGCGATGCCATGTTAGTTCCTCATGCGTGGCCCGGTCGGGTGGCGTTTCGGCGTATCCTTCGGTGCGGTGCGAATGTTCTGCCCTACGCCTGCAAAGTCAGGACCATCGAGAGAGCGATGCGACGGGCGCAGTCGGCCCGAACCGATGCCTCGACAATGGCACCGATTTCATCACGGTGTCCCGATTCTTGCGCTCGGCATCGACGGCGAGCACGCTCAACAAGTGAAGACTTGTCCGTGCCTGGGACAAAGTGTCGTGGAAATCAGGCTGCATCGTGGTGAAGCCGCCAGCCGTACCGCTGAATGTCGGCCTGTGACTTGCACTTCACGGCGTCGTTCTTCTTTGTTCCATTGTAGTATCCGGTCCGGGAGGGAGACCGATGAATGCTCCGTTCGTCGCATGGCTCACGGTCTGCGTCTGGTTGTTCGCGCCGGACATGGCCAGGGCCGAAAAGGACACCGCCGGCGAACCGGGTGTCAGCCACCAGCAGTCGGCGGCAAAGCACGCGCAAGATGCCGGGACCGAACGCTGAGGGAGGCGCGGGTTACACCGCCTGCCGGTGCGCCAGGTCTTGACGACCTGCCAAATGGCGGATCAGCCATTCGCGCACGGATCGGTGGATGTCCGTGGCGGCTTCGTTCAGGTTGTGCCTCGCGTGTTCATAGAGCAGAAGCCGCTTCGGCTGGTGGGCCAATGCATGAATATATTCCGAGTTGGAGAAATGGAGCACCTCGTCTGCCTTGCCGTGAATCAGAAGGAGTGAGCAGTCTTCGGGCAGGCGCCCGACTCCTTCTGCTCCTTGACTTTGAGCGGCCAACGTGACGATGGTCTTGGGCAGGGTGGGAGAGAACGTACCGGCCTGAATGGCCACCGCGCCTCCGAAGGAATGGCCCACCAGCCCCATGTCGTGGACGCCGTGCTCGCGAAGGAACTGCATGGCCGACAGCGCGTCGGCGACCGACTCGTTTAAATTGGTGGCATGGCGGAAGCGGACCCGCAACGAGGTGAGGCCGTAGAAGACCAAATCCTCGCACAGGCGCGGATACAGGTCTCTGGCCGGACCGTCCCAGAATCCGCCGATGCCGCCCAGCCATACGATGCCGCTCTGCGCTCCGGGCCGAAGATAATGGCGGCAGGTCAGTGTGCCGCGTGCCGTAGTTAGTTCGATTTCTTGGAACGGTTCGCTCATCTTCAAAGGCGAGATCCTTTCGTGCCATGCTCTGCAAGACAAGTTCCCGAAGGGGGCGCTGATGGCTGATCGCTGAAGGCAGGATGATCTATGGGATAAATGGTTCTGGATGGATAATTCCCTGAGCTGTCAGCCGTCGGCTCTCGCGTGAGGCTTATGACTTCCGCCGAACTCATCGTGCGTTGTCTTGAACGGGAGCAGTTGGAGTTTCTCTTCACCTTGCCCGGTGAAGAGGTTCTGGACCTGCTCGATGCGCTTCATGGCAGCCGCATTCGCGTGATTACCGTACGGCATGAACAAGGGGCGGCATTTATGGCCGACGTGTATGGGCGGTTGACCGGTAAGGCGGGCGTGTGTCTGGCGACCCTGGGTCCGGGCGCGACGAACCTGCTCACGGGGATTGCCGATGCCTTTCTCGACCGCGTGCCCTTGATTGCGATCACCGGCCAGGTGTCCCTGGCGCGGATGCATACAGAGTCGCATCAATATCTCGACGTCATGGGGCTCTTTCGCCCCGTCACGAAATGGCAAGCCCGAATCACGACGCCGGACATCATTCCCGAAGCGGTGCGAAAGTCGTTCAAAGTCGCCGAAGCGGAGAAACCGGGTCCGGCTCACTTGGAGCTGCCGGAAGATGTCGCGGGGGTGGAGGCCGGCGGTCCGACCGAGCCGTTGCCCGGGGACGGGCCCCCGATGCCGGAGCCGCTCGAACGGCAAATCAAACGTGCTGCGGACGTGATCGGGCAGGCCAAACGACCGCTTCTGCTGGCCGGCAACGGGCTCGTGCGGCAACGGGCGCACGAAGCGCTGCGCCGCTTCGCGCGCCGCGCCCGGGTGCCGGTCGTCCATACGTTCATGGGAAAGGGACTGTTGCCCGACAGCGATCCGTTGTCCCTGTTCACCCTGGGCCTGCGTCGGGGCGATCGCGCCTGGGATGCGGTGCGCCGTGCCGACGTCGTCATCTGTGCCGGCTACGATTTTGTGGAATATGCCCCCTGCCTGTGGAACGCAGACCGGGACAAACGTGTCGTCCATGTCGATGTCTCGCCGGCGGAAGTCGATATGCACTATCCGGTCGAGGTCGAGGTGCTGGGGGATCCGTCCTTGTCGTTGGAGCAATTGGCCGGACGCCTCGGCTCCTTTGATGGCCGATGGGCCATGGACACGCGCAATCGAATTCTGGAAGCGACGGAGCCGCGGCGGGCCGCCTGGCCGCTCCTGCCTCAAACGGTCATGCGCGCGGTTCGCGCCGCGCTGCGCCCGAACGACGTGATCGTCTGCGACGTGGGCGCGCACAAGCTCTGGATGGCCTCGCTGTTCCCCTGCGAGTGGCCGAACACCTGCCTGATCTCCAACGGGTTGGCGGCGATGGGTATCGGCATCCCGGGCGCCGTTTCGGCGAAGTTGGCTCATCCGGATCGGCAGGTCATGGCCGTGGTAGGCGACGGCGGTTTTCTCATGGCGGCGCAGGAATTGGAGACGGCGGTGAGGCTCGGATTGCCGCTGGTCGTGTTGGTATGGCGGGACGACGGCTACGGCGTCATTCGCATGAACCAGTTGCGGCGTTTTGGCCGGACCACGGCGGTGGACTTCGCCAACCCTGATTTCGTCCGGTACGCGACGAGTCTTGGCGCGGAAGGGTTTCGCGTGGCTTCCCCCGAGGAGCTCGCGCCGTGCCTCGCGCAGGCCCTCGCCTCGTCTCGTCCGGCGGTCATCGACTGTCCGGTAGATTACAGCGAGCCGCTGGGGAGTGAAGAGGAGAGCTGATGGCCGATGGCGTCTGCGGCTGACGGCACGGTCTTCTTGACGGAGACTTGGCAGCGCCCTTCGTCAGGTTCACAGCCGGCAGATACCGATGCAGCTCTTTCCCGGATCGGTACGTTGAAGCGTTGATCGCGGCGAGAACGAGTCCCGGTGACTTTCTTGAGTATCTGCTACGTCGCCGGCCGGGCGATCAGCCGATACCCCCACAGCAGGAGGATAGCCCCGAGCACGGCCATGACGAATCCGACCGGGTCGCCCTCGCCGTACCATCCCAACGCCCGTCCCAGATAACCGGCTATGAGCGCGCCGCCGATGCCTAGGAGAATCGTGATGATGAATCCGCCGGGATCGCGGCCGGGCATGAGAAACTTCGCGACGATGCCGACGAAGAGCCCGAAAATGATCCAGCCCAACATAGGTGCCCCCTTTGGTTTCCCTTTGCTTTCCGACTCTCACACGGAAAGAAGCAAAAGAAGTTCCATGCAAACTGGTTGACACCCGGGCGGCGCATTCCCTTGCTGAGAAACAAGGCGTTCCCGTCGGGACAACATGTCCCTCCCCGCGGCCGGCGTGAAAGGAACGGAACATAGGCAGGCGTGCTTACCGGCGGGAGGAGCGGGAGGGAGTGATCGACACAAGACCTTCGTGCGGCTGAAGCTCGATGAGAGAGCCACCGAGCGCCTGTCCTTCCCTGTCGAAGCGTGTCGACAGCGTGACGAATACGGACGTCAACTCCGGCGGCAGGGAGACAGGCTGCCGGACCGCGCTGAAGTTCAAGGCCACGAGGCATCGACGGTCTCCCAAGCGACGGACAAAGACGAAGACTTCCTCCGACGACGGCAGCCGATGGTAGTCTCCCAGCACCAACACGGGCTCCTCTCGCCGCAGGTGAATCAACCGCCTGTATAGTCTCAGTAACGAGGCCGGGTCTTCGCGCTGCGCCTCCACGTTGACTGTCCCATAATCGGAGGACACCGGGAGCCATGGTTCTCCGGTGGTGAACCCGGCCCAAGGGGAAGAGTCCCATTGCATCGGAGTGCGCACCGGGTCGCGTCCCACTCCGAATCCCGGCATGCCGCGCTCCCAGGGGTCTTGCGTGCGATCGATCGGAATCGGCACGTTTTTCATCCCAATCTCATCGCCGTAGTACAGGGTCGGAGTCCCGCGCAGGGTGAGCAACAACAGCGCCGCAACCCGTGCCTGGGCGTCTCCGGCTCGGGAAGCGATCCTCGGCTTGTCGTGGTTTCCCAATACCCAGTTCGGCCATCCGTAGTCGGGGAGCGCGCGTTCGTAGGTGTCCACCGCCCGCGCGACGGTGTCCGCCTTCCACGGCTGCTCCACGAGCTGAAAGTTGAAAGGGAGGTGAAGCCCGGTGCCGCCCGTGCCGTAGTACGCCACAAGCCGCTCGACTGGAAGATAAATTTCCCCGATCAGGAGACGGTCGTCGTATTCGTCGACGACGCGCCTCATCTCCGCGATGATGTCGTGAACTTCCGGCCGGTCGGTGGTATAGGTCGAGAGAAAGCGACGGGACGGCCAAAGGCCGGGATGATAGTCGGGATTCGGAGGATTGCTCCGGAATCGCGCGTCTTTCACCAGGTGCCAGATGACGTCCATGCGGAACCCGTCGACGCCTCGGTTCAGCCAGAACCGCATCGCCTGGTGCACGGCGCTCCGCACCTCCGGGTTTCTCCAGTTCAGGTCCGGCTGCTGCTTGAGATAGGCATGGTAGTAATACTGGTCGGTGGCCGCGTCCCATTCCCATGCGCTGCCGCCGAACACGCTCAACCAATTGTTCGGCGGTCCGCCGTCCTCGGCGGGATCTCGCCAGATATACCAATCGCGTCTGGGGTTGGTTTTCGACGAGCGTGACTCCACAAACCAGGGATGCCGGTCCGAGGTATGGTTGGGCACGAAATCCAGGATGAGTCTCATGCCGCGCCGGTGGAGGGCGTCCGTCAGCTCATCGAAGTCCCGCCAGGTGCCGAAGACCGGGTGAATCCCGGTGTAGTCCTCGACATCGTAGCCGAAATCGGCCATCGGGGAAGGGTAGATCGGCGACAACCAGACGGCATCGACGCCCAACCATTCGAGATATTCCGCCTTGCGGATCACGCCTCGCAAATCCCCGATTCCGTCGCCGTTGCTGTCGCAGAAGGACCGCGGGTAGATCTGGTAAATGACGCCTCGTTGCCACCACCGGGCCGGCGACGCGTCGACGGGCCGCGGCTGATCAGAAGGCGACTCGGTACCAGCGATACCCATAGGGCTCCAGCTCGACGGGGTCTCCGCTTCGACAGGGGGCCTGTCCCCCAGCGCCGAAGACAGGAATGACAGGTCGGGTGTGACCGAGGTTCAGCACCGGTTTTCGGGGCGTGCCGGTGAGGTTGTGGAGCGCAACGAGACGGATGCCGCCTCCTTTTCCTTCACATTGATGGACGAAGACACCCGCATCGTGGACGTCGACTGTTTGGTAGGCTCCGGTTCCCCAGGCCGACTGCTGTTTTCGAGCGGCCGTGAGGCGTTGCACAAAATGGAGGAAAGACCGGGGATCCTCGGATTGGTCGGCGACGTTCACCCGTTCGTACCCGAAGGCGCCGCCGGATAGGACGGGCCGGCGAAGAGCCTCGCGCGGCGCGCTGGAAAATCCGCCGTTGGCGGTCGGGGACCATTGCATGGCGGTGCGGACGGCGCTGCGCCCCGGAAGGGAGAGGTCTTCTCCCATGCCGATTTCGTCTCCATAAACCAAGAGCGGGGCGCCGGGGAGCGTGAACAACAGGCTGAACGCCATTTCCCGTTGTCGCCGGTCGGTCAACATGCCGGCCAGACGGCGCCGGATGCCTCGTCCGAAAATCCTCATGTCCTCGTCGGGGGCGAAGACCCGATAGACGGCCTCTCGTTCCGTGTCCCTCAGCCGTTCGAGGTCCAACTCGTCGAGGTTCCGGAGGAAGTTCACCCATTGGCAGTGTTCGGGGATGGCAGGCAGTCTTTGGAGGACACGGGCAAGCGGCTCGGCGCGTTCCTCAGCCAAAGCCAGAAAGAGATAATTGTCGAGGAAGAAATTGTACAGCATGTGCAGTTCATCACCTTTCCCGAAATACGTAGCCAGCTGATCAGGCTCCACGTCGGTTTCCCCGAGCAGCGCGGTCCCGGGGTTGCGAAGGTCCGCATACCGACGGAGCTCTTTCAGAATCTCATGAGATTCTCCGGCGGCATGATGGGGCCCAGGCGGCTCGATTAAGTGCGAGGCGGCGTCGATGCGGAATCCCGCAATGCCGAAAGACAGCCAGAAGTCCATGATGCGGAGCAGCTCATCGCGCACTTCGGGATTGAAGGCGTTCAAGTCGGGTTCGAAGCGATAGAAGCGATGATAGAAGTACTGGCCCGCGACCCGGTCGAACGACCAGACGTTCGGCTCCTCGTCGGGAAAGATGGGACCTTTGCCCGGTTCGGGCGGAGAGGGGGAATCGGCCCAGGTGTAGTAGCGACGATACCGCGACCGAGGATCCCGGCGCGCCGCTTGAAACCAGGGATGCCGATCGGAGGTATGGTCGATGACGAGGTCGAGGATGACCCGGATTCCCCGGGACTCCGCCTCGCGCACGCACTCGATGAATTCGTCCAGCGTGCCTAGGTCGGGGTTGACGCCATAGTAGTCGGCCACGTCGTACCCGTTGTCCCGGCCGGGTGAAGGATAAAAAGGAAGAAGCCAAAGACAGCTGATGCCCAGATCGGCCAAATACGGAAGACGGCGGATCAGGCCCTGAAAGTCGCCGATCCCGTCGCCGTTCGAATCCTGAAAGGTTGCGACGTCGACTGCGTAGAATACCGCATCGAGATACCAGGCCTTTTCGGTCATGCACACACCACTCAGGCCTGTTCAGTTTCGCAGACCATAGGCCATCCTCCCGGCCGGCTTCCGCCCGCCCGACGTGTCCGTTACATCGTTCCTTTGTAGACGGCGCACGAGCGACAAATATCCGGCGGCTCTTCTGAGTCCAGTTGACGGCGGAAGCGGAGGTAGGACACGCCCTGCCAAATCGGCTGGAAGCCCTGCTCAATGACGTTCCCGAAATTGATGCGGTCCGGGGTGCTCACCATGCAGCAAGGCATGGCGTCGCCCTTATAGCTCAGATAGATTCCGCGCCACGGCCACTGGCATCGTGTGCTGCCCCGCGTGCCGGGTGGATGGACGGACTTCGCTATGCCGGGAAGCCGAAGCCGGACGGAAAGGCGGGCCGCCTCGACTTTCGCTTCCTCGAAATATCGATTGACCAGGCCGGCCTCCTCTCCCTCCAACGATTCGGACGCGACAAAAGCCTGCATGCTCTCATACTGAGCCGGAAGCTGTGCCTCCTGGTAGTCGTGGCACAGATGCTGGACGAACAGATCGTCAACTCCCCAACGGTGCGCGAGCCGGACCATCGCGGGCACTTCGTCCAGATTCCTCCGCATGACGACCATCACTAACCCGATTCCCGGGACAGTGCGGGCGAGGCGGCGACGGGCGGCCAGCAGCGCTTCCAGGTTCCGCACGACCCGATGGAACCGCGCGCCGACTCGGATGTGCTCATACGTGGGGGCCGTGGCTCCGTCCAGCGAGACGTGCAAGTACGCCAGGCCGCTGGTAATGCACCGCTCCGAGAGATGCGGACCGAGCAACGTCAAGTTGCTGTTGGTCGTTACTCGGATGCCTTTCCGGGCCGCGTGGGATACCAAATCGAAGAAACGGGGGTGCATCAACGGCTCTCCCAGACCTTGGAGGTGGAGCTCCGTGATGCTCGGCAGGTCCTCAAGCAGACGCGCGAATGCGTCATAGTCCAGATAGGCGGGCGGCCCGTAGGGAGATCCCTCCCGGCGGAATTGAATGGGACACATGCGGCATCGCAGGTTGCACTGGCCGACCGGTTCGATTTGGACGAACACCGGAGGCGCGATCGCCGGCTCACGGGAACCGTAGGATGAAGTGACTGTGCCGCCCATGATCGGGGGCGTGGATCGGAGCAGTTTCCTCACCGGCTGCCCGTCTTTCGCCGTTTTGCCGGGGATTGCGGCTTCCGGTTGCGCCCCTTTCCGATGGTGGACTTGCCGCGGCGCGGTACCAGTTCTTGTTCCCGGCGTTCCCGCTTCAGAGGGGCGTTGGTGATCCCGGTCGGATTGCGTTTTTTGTTCGGCATCGTTCGATCGTCCGACGGTGTTCGTCCACACTCATGTGGGCAGCTCAAGCTCAGAGCCAGAGGAGGCAATCATTCGTCGCCGGCATTTCGTACCCGGCCCGGAGGCCATAGCCATACATATCGTCTGACATCCCCATTCGTATCCTAGTATCGGAACGCTGCGACGGCCGTCGGCATGTTTGACGACGACGTGGTGTAAACCCGGCCGCCGCTCAGCACTGTTTCGATCGCGCCGAGGTCAAGCAGATCTTCGTCATCCGGCCGCTGCTCATCGTGCACTTCGACGGTCTGGGTCTGCGGATGAAAGCGTCCCCAGACGTGACGGTCTCGGGGCGTGAACAGCAGCTCAACCCGTCCTTGGACCGCCGCCGGAATCACCTCCGCCAACCGATCCGAACCACGTCCCGTGCCCAGCGCTTCGTGCACCTGAGCCAGCGCCGCAGCTTTTTCCTGAGCCAACCGCGGTTCGATGAGGGTCCAGGCCTCGCGATGCAGCTCGTCGTCGCTCCGGCCTTCCGGATTGCCCATCATGTACTCCGGGTGGATGGAGGGATACCCGCTGAGCTCTCGGTATAACGGAAGCAAATAGTCGACTCCTGCCAAGATCAACGGAGCGCGGCTGTCGGCGATCGCTTCCCAGACCGACCGATCCACGGCTCGGAAGTAGCGCACAATGTCGGCGTCCGAGACGTCCGAGCTTGAGCCGTGACCGTGAAACAGCGCCGTGCCGCCCTTACCCGGCGGTGCGATGGCCTCGAACTGCAGTTGTGTTTCACGCCGTTCGTAACCGGGCGTTTCCGTCATACTGGGAGGAGCGCCGGGCACATCCACCGGCTCCACCAGGTGCCTGCTGCAGCGCAGCAGGCGGCTGCCCCGTTGGCTCAACGCGAGGACGTAGAACTGCTCGTCCTGTGTGAAATACGGCAGAAGAGGGGAGACATGAAACCGTTCCCCGACGACGATCCGTTCGTCGAACCGGAGAGGCAACCGGTAGGCCAACGACAGCCGCGGCGCGACGAACACCGCCAAGCCGTCGCTTTGATGACGCCAGAACTCGTCGTCGCGAATGAGCGACTCGACGGGAAGCAGCCATTCCCTCGCGGCGGCGGCGCGGTGTCCTCGATCAACCAAGGCCTGCTCGGCAGCCCGGTGGAGATTCTTGAGTCGGATCGGGTCCTGGCGGATCTGCGGGCCGGCCCGATGGGTCGGCATAAAAAGAGACGCACAGGGGCCTTCCCGGTAGGAAACCAGGAAGCGAAAATCTTTCAGGGTCAGGCGGTCCTGCCCATCGGTTCCCCGGGGTGTACGTTCGATCGCAGGGTCGTTTTGCCCTTCTTCCGGTTTCCGCATGAGAATATTCAGCGCATGGGGTCTAATGGGGTCTATAGGGAACGGAATACAAAAACATCAAAAAGGGCAGAGGGAGCGGCAGGCTCCCTCTGCCGGCGTCTCCAATGCCTAGGCCATCATCTGTTGCGGGATCTGCCGCGGTGCGCTGGAGAGTGGGCAGCTCTCGCGGCCCCGTGGCGGAAAGCCGAAGGCAGGTCTCTTCGGGTTTCTTATCCCGGACTGGGTGGTCCTAATAGACATTGGAGACGATCACTTCTTCCCGTGCTGCTGCGATTCTTTCACCCGCCATGAGGGCGGTGTCTGCTGTGCCTGTCCCGACTTCTATAGTGGCTGTTCGGGAATGGGCCGCGGCTCAGCGCCGTCTGCGCGAAGGCCGACGTGCCGGTCAGCCGGTACGACACAAGGCACATGGTCAGCACGGCTTCGCGTCCATGCCTCGTGGCGGTCGTGTTCATGGTTACGCCGCCATGGAAGAGGCCAGGTCTCTTCGCCGCTTGAGGATCTCGGCTCCGAGCTTCTTGGTGTCGAGCTTGAGCTTGGCTTCGGGGAACAGCACTTCTTCTTCCTCGCCGACGTGGTCGGTCACGGCTTCCTGGAGCTCCTGGAATCGCTCCCGGTACTGGTCGCTCCCCGGATCGAGCCGCTTCAGTTCCTGGATGAGGTCCTTCACGGCCTTGTGGTCCTCATACGCTAAGGTGATAAGGTCTTCGCCTTCCTCTTCGGTGTCCTGATCCATCTCGACTGCGTCTCCCTCCACCTCGCTCGTGTCCTCGGAAAAGTCTTCGCCGTCGAGCATCTCGCTGTCATCGGCCCCGAGCTCGGCCAGTTCCTTCATGTCGCCTTGCTCGCGCAGAGCCGGGTAGAACAGCTCTTCCTCGATCGTCGAATGTATGTCGAGCTCGTTGAAAATCTGTTTCGCGAACGACGCCTGCTCTTCCGGTGCCGCCGATGGATAGCGCCGGAACAGAGACATCACGGTTTCGTGATCGCCCTTCAGAATATCCAGCGCGTCCAGGTCTTTCTGGGCCGGGCTCTTTTTCCGAGATGACCCGCCGCCGGATTTCTTCTGTGGAGATTGCCTGGGCATGCGTGCTTCCTCCTTCAGTCTGGCAGCGCGTTGGAAACAGCGCTGCGAAAATCTTCTCAGCCGTTGACCACCGTGCCGCCGTTGGGGTGCAGCACTTGGCCGGTCATGTACGATGCGTCGTCCGATGCGAGAAACACGTAACTGGGGGCCACTTCCTCGGGCTGTCCCACGCGCTTCATCGGGACGCCGGCTCCGAACGAGGCCACCTTGTCCTCCGGAAAGGTGGACGGAATCAGCGGGGTCCAGATCGGACCGGGCGCGACGGCGTTGACGCGGATGTGCTTGTCCGCCAACGATTGAGACAGCGAGCGGGTAAACGCGACGATGGCTCCCTTGGTCGAGGAATAATCGAGCAGCAGCGGATTGCCTTTGTACGCGGTGACCGAGGTGGTATTGATGATCGTGCTGCCCTCGCCCAAATGCGGCATCGCCGCCTTGGTCATGTAAAAGTACGAGAAAATGTTCGTCCGGAACGTGCGTTCGAGCTGGTCCGCGGTGATTTTCTCGATCGTCTCCTGGGGATGCTGCTCGGCCGCATTGTTCACCAACACGTCGAGACGTCCCCACTCACGCACCACCCGTTCGATCGATTCGCGACAAAAGCGCTCGTCCCCGACGTCGCCTGAGATGGTCATGCCACGGCGGCCTTCTTGCTCCACGAGCCGCTTGGTTTCCTGCGCATCCTTGTGCTCGTTCAGATACAGCAACGCCACGTCGGCTCCTTCCTTGGCGAAGAGAACGGCGACGGCCCGTCCGATGCCGCTGTCTCCGCCCGTGATCACCGCGACTCTGTCCTGCAGTTTCCCGCTGCCGCGATAGCGGCGGTCCACCGTCTTCGGTTGCGGGGTCATCTCGGACTCCAGTCCGGGACGGCGGTCCTGGTGCTGCGGCGGTTGCTGTCGGTCATTCGGCATGTCCACCACCGGTTCCTTTACGTGCGAACTTTGGCAGGATGCTGAAAAAGGCCGGCAGCTTCGTTCTCGGCCTTGCTGGCGGCCTTTTTGAGCATCCTTTTTTTCTTCAGAACGCAGAGCTTCGAACCTCGAACTGCTCAAACTCAGTGCCTGAACCTTAACCTTAACCTTAACCTTAACCTGGGCTTTCTCTAGCGCGTCACCGTCCGCTACCCATGCCTCCACCGCCGGTGCTCCCGCCGGCCATTCCACCCCCGGATCCACTTCCGCCGCCCGGACCTGTTCCACCCCCACTCATGCCGCCGGATCCCATACTGCCGCCCGAGCCGCTTCCGCTTCCTGTGTCTCCAGATCCGATGCCTTCGGACCCCATCCCTCCGGAACCCATGCCTCCGGACCCAGGTGTTCCGGTGGATCCCCGAGGACTCTGCTGCTGTTGCTGCATGCCCTGTTGGGTGCCCGGTTGTGGTGAACTGCCCGGTGCCGCATCTCGTTGGCCCAACCCTGGCTGCTGATCCATCGGTCGCTGTCCCGGTTGGCCGCCGGGTTGAGTTTGTCCCTGCACGAGCAGGATGTGCGTGTGACCGATCGGTGCTGCGTTCAGTTCTTGGGAGAAAGCGATGCTCGCGGCTCCCAAACCGCCGAGGATGAGGGCCGCTCCGGCTGCAACGACGACGAGCGAGTCACAGGTTCCGCATGGCATGACCGCGTCTCCTTTAGAATCGGAATGTGTGGGTGGTTCCGCTTTGTCTGGACGGAGGCTGCAAAATACAGACCGATAAGGGAGCGAGTCCTGATTCGTGTGATGGCTATACGCAAGAAGTGGAACAGGGCGGCCATCCGCGGAGTCGGCTATTGAGCGTTACGCAAGTCCGGCAAATGAAGGAGGTTACGTTCAGTCGGCCCCCGGCCGTCGACCGGACATTGTGTCTTGGCATGGACCATCTGTTCCGGGCTCGCACCGCGGGTCGCGGACGACATACGATACCGTTGAAGGCACTCGCCTTGCACAATGCACCGGAACGCTTGGCGAATCCGGTGTGGATCTGTGCGGTCCGAAGCACCGTGCGCAATGAGTAACGGGCCACAAGCCAAGGGTATTCACCAGTGCCGTTGCGCCGCGGACTGTTCGTATTCTGAGTGAATTGCCCATCGGCCGCCGACATGACACTCAACCACCGAGATTCGCAATATCAACTTGAACCGCAAGCTGTTGCGGCCAACGGCGGAACATCCCTGCTGCGTCCCGGCTCCAACTGTTGGGCCGTGGAACGGGCCGCACGGGTCTCTTTCCTGATCGACGGAGACGCCTACTTCCGGGCGTTCCGCTCCGCGGCGGCGCAGGCTCGCCGCCGGATCATCATTCTCGGCTGGGACTTCGACAGCCGCATTGATCTCTGCGTCGGGTGCCGCTCGGACGGATTTCCGGAGAAACTGGGTGAATTCCTGCACGCGCTATTGATGCGCCGTCGCGATCTCCATATCTTCGTCCTCCCGTGGGATTACCACATGATTTATCTCCGTGAGCGGGAATGGTGGCTGCCGGCCAAACTGGCGGCCAACCGCCGCTTGCATTTTTATAAGGACGGATGGCATCCGGTCGGAGCGTCGCACCATCAGAAAGTGGCGGTGGTGGACGACCGCGTGGCATTCGTGGGCGGGCTGGACTTTGCCCAATGCCGTTGGGATACGCCGGACCACCGGCCGGATCATCCGGCGCGTCGTCTGTTCGCCGACGGCAAGCCGTGCCGTCCCTTTCACGACGTGCAGATGGCGGTGGACGGAGGGGCGGCTGCGGCGTTGGGCCGGTTGGCGCGCGACCGCTGGAAAGCGGCGACGGGGTGGTCCATCCCGAACCAGCCGTTGTCCGACCGCCACGATCCCTGGCCCGCCGGGGTGGAACCCGATATGCGAGACGTGCCGATCGGGATCGCTCGGACGATGCCAACCTTCGAAAGACGATCGGAAATCCGGGAAGTCGAACGGTTGTACATCGATGCCCTCGGGGCGGCACGGCGGCACATCTACCTCGAAACACAGTATCTGACCTCGCGAGCGATTGCGGAGGTGTTGGAGCGGCGGTTGTCCGAGCCCGTCGGCCCGGAGGTCGTGTTGGTGCTCCACCCGAACAGCGACGGATGGTTGGAACAGCACACCATGGACGTGTTGCGCGGACGCGTGCTCAAGCGGTTGCGGGCGGTGGACCGGTACGGCCGCCTCGGGCTGTATTACCCGCGCATCCCCGGGCTCGGCGGCGTCTGCATCAGCATGCATGCGAAGGTGTGCATCGTCGACGACGAGCTGGCCCGCGTGGGGTCGGCGAATCTCAGCAACCGCTCCATGGGCTTCGACACGGAATGCGATCTTGCGGTGGAGGCGGCCGGCGATGCCAACGTCCGTGCCGCGATCGCGGCATTCCGCCACCGCTTATTGGCCGAGCATCTCGATGTCGAGGCCGACGTGGTGGCGCGCTGCCATGTCGAAGAAGGTTCTCTCATCGCCGCGATCGAGCGGCTGCGGCATGACGGTCGTTCGCTCGAGGTGTTCGACAGGCAAATCCCCCCTGAGGTGGACGAGTGGGTTCCGGACGAGGATTTTGTCGACCCGCCTCGGCCGTACGATGCGCAGCTCGTGCCTCCGGAGCAGCGTCCGCGGGCGCATCGCCAGATGATCGTCGGCGCGGTCAGCCTGCTGGCGCTGCTGAGCCTGGCGGCCGCCTGGCATTACACGCCGCTGAGGAACTGGATGGACCTGCCGACGCTGGTCGAGCGCGTCGAGCACATCGACGAATGGCCAGCTGCCCCGCTCGTGGCGGTGGGCGGCTTTGTGCTCGGCGGTCTGTTGGTTATGCCGGTGACGGTGTTGATCGCCGCGACGGTGCTGACCTTCGGGCCGCTGCAGGGCTTCGTCTATTCGTTGGTCGGCATGACGCTGAGCGCCATCTTCACCTTTTGGATCGGGCGTCTGCTGGGGCACAACGCCATCGACCGCTTGGCCGGCTCACGCCTTCATCGAATCAGTCGCAGCCTCGCCGAGAGAGGAATCCTGGCGATCGTCGTAGTCCGCGTGGTGCCCGTAGCGCCGTTCTCGATCATCAACGCGGTGGCGGGTGCTTCGCACATCCGGGCCTGGGACTTCTTTCTCGGGACCGTGATCGGAGAATTGCCCGGTCTGCTGGCGCTGTCGATCTTTCTGGACCAGGTGAGCGAAACGGTCCGCCATCCGGGACCGGGCAGTCTCGCACTCCTGGCGGTGACCGCCGCGCTGATCATCGCCGCAGCCGTCGGCCTTCGGCGGTGGGCCA
>JBDZUK010000021.1:40413-45006 GCA_040255165.1 Nitrospiraceae bacterium
GAACAAAGCTGGCGGTTGTTATCACCCTGGTGAGGCATGCACCTTGTTCTCGCCACCTACAACATTCACCGCTGCGTCGGCTGGGATCGCCGCTACGACCCGGCTCGCATCGCCGGCGTCTTGAACGAGTTGGAGGCGGACATCATTGCGCTGCAGGAGGTGGATGCACCGGAGCACCATGGTCTGCAGCTGCTTCATTGGCTGTCGGAGGAAACGAAGATGAGGGCCATCGCGGGCCCGACGCTCGTGGAGCACAAGGGGCACTACGGGAATGCGGTGCTGACGCGCTGCGCGGCTCACGAAGTGCGGCTGCTGGATTTGACGCTCGTCGGGTGCGAACCGCGCGGCGCGATCGACGTGGACCTGCACTGCGACGACGGCCGCATTATGCAACTCATCGCCACACATTTGGGGTTGCGTCCGGCGGAGCGGCGATATCAGGTCGAACGGCTGCTCACACGGTTCGGGACGAAGCATTGTTTGTTGATGGGCGATCTGAACGAGTGGTTTCTGTGGGGAAGTCCGCTGCGATGGATCAAGGCCATCTTCGGGCATTCACCGGCGCTGCCGACCTTCCCCGCATTCTCTCCCGTGTTGGCGCTGGATCGGATCTGGGTTCGCCCGCCGGGCACGTTGGTGCGGATGGAAGTGCATAAAACCAAGCTGTCATCGCGCGCGTCCGACCATCTTCCCTTGAAAGCCGTAGTGGAGTGGTAGGGGAGTTGAAAAGAGCCGATGGCTGATGGCCGATAGCTGATCGCTCTCGTCCTTGTTCACCGCGTCATGCCGATCAACGGCTGGCCGATCGGCCGGATACTCCCCGTGGTCAGTTCTTCCGGCGGCAGAAAGTCTGCGGTGGACGCGTCGGTAACTTTATCTGCTCGGCCGTGACTGTCAATTTGGAGCGTCACACGGCTTCCCACGGACAGATTGTCGAACAGGTGCGGCTTCGTTACCTCGAAAAAGATCGGCTTCCCCAAGTCGGTCTTGATGAGCCCCTTCATCTCTTTCAAATCCAACTTGATGAGCGTACCTGTCACGACTTGCTCCGGCCCCGCTTCCTCACCCGCTGCGCTCACACGACTGAATCCGGCTATCGACAGCCCGAGGATGAACAGTCCAATCAGCCATACCCGTACCGCTCGTGTCATGGCGATGCATTCTCCTTCTCGACTACAGGCGCCCTCGACCTGTTTGCCGGACAGCCCTCCCTATCCGGGTTAAACTTGATACCCTTCGGCAGGCGGTTGAAAAGGTCCGCCGTCGGCCCTTGCCGGACGGACTTTTTGAACAGCCCACGTCACTCTCCCGTTGATTGTATTCCTCCGCGAATGCGCGCACTACTGTGAAGGCCCCCAGTGGAGTGCTCGACATGGACGGGCGTGGATGGGTCCTGTCCGTTGCGGATGAACACAAGTCTGAATCCGCGATAGCGTCTACGCAACATCGCGCGGACCACCAACGGCATGAGCACGAACGCCGCGACCAAGCCCACCAGCAGCAGCGGCACGAAGAGCGCCAGCGGAGAAGGGCTGGTCCGGCTCAGCTCGGGTAGCACTCCCAACAAAGCCATGTTGGCGACGAACAACAGGACGACGACGGTCCCGGTTCCGCGCCATAACAGGGGCCACCCGATGCGAACGGATTCCCAGTAGCCGGGCAACGGTGAAGGCTGATTCGCGGATGTCGTGACGTGTCGGATAGAGGCACCTCTCGTGAGGCACTCAGGCGACGGGCTGCTCGTTACGACGGCGGCGTCCCCGGCGGCGAAGGAAGCGGAGCGGGCGGCGGAATCGGCCCGGAAGGAGGATTCGGCGCGGGCGGATTCGGGCGCGGGTTCGTCGGTTTGGGCGTCGGGTCGGTCGGGCCTGTGTCCGGACTCGGAGGAGCGTCCGTCACACCGGCCCATGGTGCAACCCATCCCGTGAAGAGGGCCCAGCACACACATGCCACCGCACGGCCGAATGCGGCTCTCTGTCTCGTCGGTTCGGACATCTGGATCGATTCTTGGCCGCGCGTGAGGCAAGAGGCGGACCTCTTGACTCACGCCCGCGCGGCCGTTACGCGGCCTTGGCCGCCTCGCTCGGCGTAGCCGATGGTCCGCCCTTCCTCGAGGTCTGTCCGGCCCCGCCTTCGGACTCGATCGGGATCTCGCGGCGCCGCTGTGTCGACGCCGGCACCGGCACCGACACCGTGAGGAGTCCGTTCTCGAACGTCGCCTTCGCCTGTTCGACCTGTGCGTCGTCAGGAATCGGAATCGTCCTCCAGAAGGAGCCATAGCTCCGTTCCGTTCGATAGAGTCCACCCCGGCGTTCTTCCTGCTCCTGTTTTCGCTCCCCGCTGATCGTTAAGCCCTCTTCGGTCAGCTCGACTTTCACATAGTCCTTGCTCAAGCCCGGGAGTTCGGCACAGACGGTGAACTGTCCGTCCTTCTCCGTGATTTCTATCGGCGGCGACCACATGGGCATCGACCCGCCGCCCCATCCGGGAGCGGTTCCTTCGAAAAACCGGTCCATGTCTTCGGTGAAGCGGCGCATCAGCTCGAATGGGCTGGCGGTGAAGAAATCGCGGGGTGTCAGCGAGAACACCGACGGCGGTTCGCGCCGCGCCACCCTTCCTCCGCCTTTGCGCTGTTGCAGTTCCGCGGAGCGGCCTGGCTCCGTCGCTTGCCCTTGAGAAGCGCTTTCCTTTTCTCCCTTTTTGATCGGCATGTCGGCCATGGTGCACGACTCCTTTCCTCTGCTGTCGGCTATCGCCCATCGGCGAGCAGCTCATGACGTTACCGTCTCGGTTGGCTCGGCTGCGACACGTCTTCCAACACTTCTCCGCTCAAGCCCTGGTCTTGCCCGTGAACCGCGATGTCCCCGAGGGAGACGATGCCGACCAGCTCCCGTTTGCGGTTGAGCACAGGCAGCCGGCGGATCTGTTTGTCGGCCATGAGCATCGCCGCTTCCCGAACGTCCTGATCCTCGAATCCGTAGGTGATGTCGGGCGTCATGACCTCTCCGACCCGCACGGCCTTGGGGTCTCGGTGCTCGCCGAGGACGCGGACGACGAGGTCGCGGTCGGTCAGCATGCCGACCAGCCCCTGTGCGTCGCAGACGGGGATGACGCCGATGTCCAACTGCTTCATGCGGCCCGCGGCGTCTTCAACCGTGGCGTCGGGAGAAATGGTCTCGACTTGCGGAGTCATGACGTCTTTGATGTGTGGCATAGCGTCCTCCTTCTTGCCGGGCATCTGAGCGGCCGCGGCAGGTCCGGCCCGACGCCCGCGCGTCAGTTCATCGGCAATCCGCTGCGCCTTCTTGCGGAGCTGCAGCAGGCGAATGCGCTCAGTTTTTGTAAAACCTTTGGCCAACAATACCGCTCCCACCACCGCCATTCCGGCTCCGATAAGATCCGCCGTGTCGACTGCGCCTGCGCCGCCGGACCCGGTGTCCAAGCGGATGGACGGGGAAGAACGTTCAGCGGGCCGCACAGGCCCGGGAGCATGCCGCAGCAGCGGCTTGAGCTCCGGAACCGCGTCCGGCTCCTCGTAAACCGCCAGACGGTCCTCGATGCGACGAACCCCATCAGTGCGGCGAAGGATCCGCAGGGTGTACTCCACTTCGTCCGCCAACACCGGTCCCTCCAGGGTGACGCAGCCGCGGTTGGCGTTGACTGCGATCACGTCAGGATACCGGACCAGCATGTGAAGTTTGTCCCGGATCCGGCGTTCCAATTCTCCGTCCGGAACGCGGCTCCGTAATCGCCAGAATGCCATCGCAACGGTCTCCCCCGCGCTACATCGCGTGGGCGCCCGCCATTTCCCGGCATTGACGCGCGCACCGACGGCACTCTTCCGCGCAGGGACCGCAAAGCTCATGATGCGGCGCGTGCTGCTGACACGCTTCCGCGCAGGCGTCGCACACGTCGGCGCAGAGACGGCAGATCTGCTCCGCCAGAGGTGAGGCCCGGCTCATCCACGCGACGGAGAGGGCGCAAATGTCGGCGCACTCCCGACACAACCGAATACAGCGCGCCATCAACTCCCGGTCGCCACGGGGCTCCATTCCAATCATGTCATCGGAGCAGGTGTTGCAAATCCGCGCGCAGGACTCGCACGCCGCGATACAGGACTTAAACTGGTCGGTCAACATCCGGCCTTGTTGGTGCATGATGGTGTCCTCCATGGTTCATGGCTGGGAAAGTCTGCAAGGAGCGGACCGATGAACGAGGAAAAGAAGAAGAGCGAATGGCAAATGGCTGATTGCCGATGGCGGGGCAGATCAAGACTAAAGCCAAGGGGAGGAGGACACGCGACCCGCAGTGATTCGTGCACGTTGACGTGAGATGAAAACAACTTGCGCCGCTCCGGACAAGTTGTCCCGCTACACGGGGAGAATAGAAGTCCTCCTGTCCGCGGCGTCAGCGATTGCGGCATCAGACGTGTGCGCTACGCTGCTTCCAGGCGTTCGACCTGGGCTTCTACTTCCGGGGGATTCACATGACGCCTGCGCAAAATCCACGGCAGACCTGCGATCGTTTCAGTCAAAAAAGATGCCCTTTGCGGCTTCGGCACCGTCTCGGTGATAAGCCGGATGGTGCGTCGGG
>JBDZUK010000096.1:0-8793 GCA_040255165.1 Nitrospiraceae bacterium
TGCTGCGAGTGGAATCTCGGACGGGCAGCCTCGACGTCCGTGCCGGCCAGGCAGTGGTCGTGCCGCGCGGTGAATGGGTCCGTTACAGCAGCCCGGAAGCAGACGGCGCCGAGTACATCGCCGTATGCCTACCGGCCTTCTCGCCCGACATCGTCCACCGCGACAAACAGTAAGGCTTGGCGTCTCTTCGACAGCCGACGCTTTTCGACGTCATCGGGTGCGACCGTCGCGCTTGGACGTTTGCGCCGACACCATGCGAGTCAGGAGCCTTAATTGGGCTATCAAATGCCGCTCAATATCCGGATCGCCTCCAACGAGTGCTTCTGCACACTGCCGAATCGCGGTCAACTGCTCCGCGTTTAGCTTTTCCAATAGCTCGAGTAGCGCACGAACCTCCTTTCGAAATGGCGGCAATCCCTCTCCGGCAAAAGACGGTAAATCACCTCGTTCACCGGCATATGGCTTATGGCGAGCTGTCCGACGCTCCTTGGTCAGTTGCGACAGCATATCCGCGAGGTCCAATCCGCCAATTTCGCATAACCGAACCAACACGTCGGGGGAAGGATATACCGACCCGTTGAGATAGCGATATACTGTGTTCGCCGTGACCCCGAGCTTGGGCGCCAGCCCAACCGGATCAAGCCCCTGATCTTCCATCACGGTTCTAATCCTGTCCTTTATCCGCATCGACTACGCTCAATAGGCTCGAAGAGATACTATTTTTTTTCGCCATAAGCAAATTCCATATTGACATGCGCCGCACGCAAATTCTAGAGTACGGGTATGTTTCTGCACGAACACATACGGATTCGAAGGATTGCGCTGCAGTTAACGATCAATGAGCTCGCCCGCATGTTGAATCTGAAGAGTCCGGCAGCCGTGTCTCTATGGGAGCACGGAAGAAGAACGCCGAGTACCCATTCCGTGGGGAAGCTGGCGCATGCATTGAGAGTCCCCGTCTCGTTTTTTTATGGACCCGATAGTTGCGTGCCCAGCACGCAACTGGCGGGTCGAAACATTACCTGGCGCCAACGACAGGTCCTGCACGGACTCGCCGCCGGCCTCACACACCGTGAAATGGCGGTTCGCCTTCATGTCAGTACGCGCACCATTGATTTTCACCATCGCGACCTCAATCGAATCTTCGGCGTGAATAATGTCGTCCTTTTACTGCGGGAATCGGTCCGTCTCAAGATCCTTCCCGACAACGTGCTCTGCATTCCGACTACAATATTGCTGCAGCGGGTATCCGACTTCGATGCATAACGGTCGGTGCTCTTCATGTTAGACATATACGCCGGATCGTCCTGCGCATATGCGCAGCAAAGAGCGGCCGTGGAAGCCGATCGAATAACAGCGGACCTATTTGATCGAAAAATCGACGCGGCTGGCTTTTCCGGGTGTCTTTTCTTCCGGGAGGGTACCGCCTTCCACAAGGAACATTCGCTCACCCTCGACGGGCCCGCCTGTGACCAGGTACTCTTTCACCGCCTGGGCACGCCGCTGAGCGAGCTGGCGGAGGTCATCTTGCGTCACCGAGATGACACTCAGCAGTAGCCGCTCCATCTCCGCGTCAGGGATGTCTCTCAAGATGCCGAAGATATAGGTAGGCTTCCCCGGAATGTCTTCCTTCTTATACGCTTTCTTCAGATAGGTGGAGAATTCTGCCGGCTCGATCGTCACCGAATCCAATGACGGCACGGATTGTCCTTGCTTCACGAGGTCCGCCAACTTTTGGGCTTTCAGCTTGCGCTGAAAGAATACCCGCATCAGCGCCTCTTGATCGCGAACCGGATCAACGCGGCCGGTGATGTCGAGCTTGACCTCCGGCCGATCGGCGAGCAACGAAGCCATAGTTGTGAGTCGTTTTCGCACGCTCGCATCAATTTCGTCGCTTCCGGGCTGGAATTCGACATGGCTGAATTCCTCCCCTGCGCCTGTCGCCGCGGCCAGCAATGCAAACGGAGAGGTGGCCGCCTTCATCAGAAGATTCTTGATGATCCCCAGCACCACTCCAACGACGCTGAACGAAGGGTCGTCGAGTGATCCGGTGACAGGGATATTGAGATTGATGTCGCCATGGCGATCTTTCAGCAGGGACACGGCTAGTTTCACGGGCAGGTTCGTCGCGTCCGGACTCTTCCGGGCCTCACCGAATGAAAACTGGCTGACCAATGCCTTGTTGGACGAATCCAGATTGCGCCCTTCGATCTGATACTTTAGGTCCAACGACAGCGTGCCCTTCTGGATCGCGTATCCCGCGTATTTGCCGGCGTAGGGAGTCAGCGGACTGAGATCCATTCCTTTAAAATCAACATCGAGATCGACAAAGAGATCGTGCGCCAGAGGATTCACTGTTCCGCGAACCTCCAACGGCGCCATGTCATCCATCTTTGCCCGAAGGTCCACCACCGCCGCCTTTCCGGTTTCAGAGGTTAGTCCCGTGACGGTGGCCGCAATCTGCGTCAGCGCAGTCGAGTAATGCGGCTTTAGCGAGCGGTCGGTGAAGCTGATGCGGCCATTCCGCACCGCCACCGTGCCGATCGTGATCGCAGGAGGCCGGCCGCCAGTCTCTTTCAGCGGTTGCGTGGACACCAGCCGGGCTTGCGGGGAGGGTTGAGGCTTGTGCGCCTGATCTCCCCCGCCGCTTCGCACCAGGGACGTAACGTTCGCCGTCCCATCTTCCTTCATCACCAGCCGTACGTCGAGATCGTTGAGTGTGACGTCGTTCACATGAACGGCCAATGGATTCGTGGACGCTTGGAGGCCGGTAAGTGCGAGGGCACTGAACTTCACGAGATCCTCTGCATTTCCCTGGTCGAGCACCGCCAATCGATGGATGTGCGCCTCGCCCGTATACTGCACGGCCTGCTCCTGCTTCTCGGTGGTGGTAACCCTTAGAATCCCTTTGGTCGCCGCCACGCCACTGGCAACCGTTACGCGGAGCTTGTCGGTCACATAGGGTTGGAGGGGAACCATGTCTAATTCCGGCAGATCGATACGGAGCGAGGCCGTCACGGGGTTGAGGCCAACCGGGCCCTTTACTGACAGCTTCCCTGCCTTGGCAATGGCGGCCTCGACGGACAGATGCGCCTGGCTGTTCTTGGCGGTGGAAAACCGATCCATTGCGATGGTGACCGGAGCCAATCGAACGGTAACACGTTCGGCCGGCACGCGGTCCTCGACCGAGACAACGTACTCGTCGACACGCAGCTTCTTGATTGTGATCAGCCAGGGGGGGCGGGAATCCGGCTTCGCTTTTTTCGATGCCGTGGAAATCGTATTGGGCTGTTCGCCGGGCTGTCCACTGGGAGACGGTGCCGGTGATGGACCACCAATCAACCGGGCGACGTTCAACGTGCCGTCTTCCGTCCGTTGCACCAATAGGGATCCGTTACGCGAACTGATGCCGCCGACGGCGATCGTCCGCCCCTCGACATCCACCTCCGTGTCGGTCACGGAAAATTGCGGGACCGTTAACAAGTCTTCCTTGTCGCCATGCCGTCTTACCCGCAGAGAGTTCATCGCCACGACCAAATCTGAAAGCTTGGTGACAGGGTCTCCAGGCCCGGTCTGGTACACATACCGAGTGGAGGCCTCCACGATTCCTTTTTCCACCGTGAACGGCAATCCAGCGCCATAATAGGGCGCATAGCGCTTAATCGGCACTCTGCGCACTTCGAGACTCCCGCGCGCAGCAAGGGGGGCCACGATCACTTCGCCGTGCTGCGTCACGGTCTCTCCGGCATCGGTGGCCAACGATAACTCCACGCCGGTCGGTTTCCCGGGTTCGTTCGTGAAGTGGGTCACGGTAAGTGTCAGCGAATTCACTTTTGCCGCAAACGGCGGCTGAATCATCTCGTCGTTCCAGGCCAGTGCGGCGTCGACAATTTTGAATTCATCCGCCTCAAGTCGAAGCGCAGTCCCGTCGTTTTTCGCAGGTTTCGCTGACGGCTCGGGTTCCGCCGCTGGTACGGAGGATTGGGACGCCGGCTTCATTCCCAAGCCGATCAGATTAATATGCCCCGATCTATCCCTTCTGATATTCACATGCGGCTTCTGCACGAGAACGGATTTGGCCCTCAGCTTGTTCTCGAATACGTCGACCGAATCGAGAACGACCGCGACACGGGGAACATTGAAGACCGGCCGATCATCGATGGTTTTGACAACCACCTGTTTCAGATCAATCGTCCCTGTCAGAGTCAACGTGGGGTTTCTGGTGTCATACTGCGTGAAGGCCAGGATTATCCGACAATCGAGTAGCGCCGACGGAACAGCAAAGTTCAGATCCCCGGGTAGGTATTCCAGGTATTTTGGAATCTCGAAGTCGCGTAGGCTGAACTCCACTTCGGTGGCAAGCGAATCATGGAACGGCTTGGTTTTCCCCTGAACACCGACGGCGGTGCCGTTCACGACGGCGAAAAACGCCGGCTCGGTGAAAATATCGGTGGCCCGTGGAAGATTCGACAGAAACGGGATGATTACGGTGAAGTCTCTGAGAGTATGGTGGGCGTGCTTCGGACGATCGTTAAAATCGAGGCTCCCTTCGAGCAGTTGAATATTGTTGATTGAAAAGCGGAGCGGCTTCGAATCGGCCGGTGCAGGCTCTCCTCCATCCGCCGGCGCCGTGGAAGCGAACTCCGTGATGAGGTCTGAAACATTGTACGTAAGGTCGTCGTTGCGAATGAGCGAGACGAACGGCTGTGTCAGTTTCACCTCGCTGACAACTGGCCCCATGCGGACCAGCGACATGGCATCAACATTCAGGTCCAGTTCCTCAAACGAGAGGAAGCGCTCCAGTCCGTCACGCTCCAGCACGACAACACCCACCACCTGAAGCGACCAGGTGAACGGATTGAAGCGAACGTGCTGAATCGATGTCGGACGGTGCAAACGCTCGGTCAGCGTTTTCGTGAGAAACGACTTCAGGATAGGAGGGACAACAAAGAAACCAATCACCGTGAACAGAACCACCCCGGAAGCGGCCCAAAGGATTATTTTTTTCCAACGAGCCATGGAACGCGCCGGAGCCCCCATTTGCGCGGTCTGTTCTACATAGACGTTGATAGCGTACCGGTACAGCTTGCCCGATTTCTAGGTCTCTCAGGAGGGAGAAAAGACAATGTAGCGACGAACGGAAATAACTAGTAGAACCCCGAGCGGCAGGGAATGGTTATACCGGATGCGTTGGCCTCATCGCCAACGCAATGAAACGGCGGTGGTGGGTCCTTGGGGCCCTACGGCTTCTGTCGCACGGCTCCGCGCTTCTTTTTCTTCACTGCCTCCGTCGACTCGCCTGCCGAAAGAAAGTCCTCCACTTGCCCTTCATTGCAGGTCAACTCTTCGGGGTTCGACTTCCGTGCACGTCCGTCCGTACGCTTCCTCGCTTTATTGACAGTTTGTCTGGGCTCTTTCATGAGGGTTTGGCCTGCATACGATCGATTCCATCGTCGTTTGAACGCACCAACTCCGCCATTACCGAGCCCGATTCAAAGAGTACGATCCGCTCTCGGTCAACAATGCGACTGTCTGTTGCAGTTCATCCACATGCTGGCGCATCTCACTCAACGCCGCGTCGACCTGTTTTGCGGTGCAGTAGCGAAGCGCGTGGATGTGCTTCCCGGTCCACAGTCGCACGTCCTTCTTGGACGACCGCTTCAAGGTCAGTAGATAGACTCGTTGAGTGTTTTTCATACCATATCCTCCTAAGCTGCCTGCCGATTCTTCTCGAAAATCGTGCCCTGCCTGGACGACATGATGACACGCCGTTTCTCGGCATCGCTTTCAGTCGCCATACCCAAGGCCAACAGCCACACCAGCGCACCTATCGTAAAGAATCCGATTATCTCGACCATACCGCACCTCTCATTGTGGCGACCATGCTTCGAAGCAGGTTCAGCTCGCCGGAACCGGCATCCCGATCTTTACTGTTCGGCGGTGGCTACTCTGCGCATAGGAAGCGTTGACAGAAACAGCAGTCCCGTCAAAAAAAGCCCCATGAGCGTGGCCGACGCTGCGACCATGTACCCGCTTGAGATTTCGGGCCATGCTCTCTGAGCAGGCGCCCGGAAGATGGGCCGCTGGGCCGACGCAACGGTATCGGAAACTGCAACTAGATGACGTTGCCATTCAGTTCGACCGGCCGCCACCGTCGCCGCTGCGAACTGTTCTTGTATTGCGGCACGGTGTCCTTCGTAGGCGGTGTGGACGGTTGCCAGCTGCACAATCGCTCCGCCCAACCGCTCCTGCATCAGCGCCGATGCGTTGGCTCTATCTTGCGTGGCGACAAGAATCGCGCGACCAAGGTTCGGCTGCCAATTGGCGAGAAACGCCGCATCCATTTGCCGACCCCAGGCATCCGTTCCACTAATCATCCGCGAGTTGTAGTCGGAGACCTGGGTCTCTGGCGACAGGACTCCGCTACGGATCCCGCGTTGCGTGAAATGCACGATTGCGCGCCCCATCACAGCCTGCACTCTAGTTGCATGGTTGGCGCTCCCTCCGCCCGCCGAGGTCTTGATCGACTCAAGATATCCGAAAGGTGAGTTTTGCCATCGCCTGTACTCTGCGGTCACCCCATTCAGTTGTTTGACCGCGGCCGGAGCGACTTTGTGATTGCGCCGTTCCAGCATCTCCTGATCGAGGATGGCCTGACCAAGAACCGGTTGCAGCCACCGCATTCCATCCAACGTGCCGATCGGCTGTTCGCTCACACCTTGCTCGCGTGGCAACACCGACAACGTGCCGTTGGCGGCCATGAACACCAGCCCGCCCGCCACAATAGTGGCAAATAACCCCACTGCGACCATTAAATCGACTAACTCATATTTCCGCTGCATGGCACACCTCCTCACCGTCCCGACCCGATTCCTGCTTGACGGGAAGTCCACTTGCTTCAACGCCGAGAAAACAGTCTCTCTGCTCACCGCGTGAAGCTTCTCTACACTACTTAACCTTCTCTTCAGTTGTGATCACTGATCCTGACCCCGCATCAATATGGACGACCTTGACGGCCTGGTCGGCAGTGAGGATCTCGACTTCCCATACGACCTTGTCGTACTTCTTTTCCAGTTCCGCTTCGATGACTTTTCCCGGGAAGTTCTCCAAGGCGGTGTTGATGGCTTGGTCGATCGAGATCGTGGCGGCCGTCGCCATGGCCACTACCTGCTTCGTCTCTTCCCCCTTGTGTTTATCCTTTTCCCCGCTCCAGACCATGCCGCCGACCACCACGATCACACCAAGCACCGCGGCCGCCACGATCATGCTTTTTTTGTCCATGACGTTCGTCTCCTTCTTCTGGGGTTCCTTCCCCCACCCTTCACTGGCAGTGTGTCTCCACGAATCCTCGCCAGTCCCGTTTTGTCATCCTATCGCTGTCGACGTTCGCATCAGGGGGAGGACATTCAACCCATGTCCTCCCCGCTGACTTAAGAGCATCCTAGTTGCTGGGCATGCGCGTTCCTTCTTTAACCGGCGGTTCGATCTTGATGTTTGGCCCTTGGACGATCGGGAGCCGGCCGGCGCCTTGATGCTCCAGCAGCCTGGCATTGCTCGGGTCTTCCAGGTTCTGCACGAGATTCGCATTTCCGGACGTCGCCGCATCCAAAAGGGATTGCGCATGGGTCAAATTCTGCTGTCCTGTGTCGTTGGCAAACTCCCCGCTTGACGGATAGCCGGGATGCTTCGGCAGCATCGCAGGATTCGCCAAGGCAAGAGCGGTCATTCCGACGAACACAAGTCCTGTCATCGCGATCGTAAAGAGTCTCATGATGGGAACCCCCTTTGTTGAACACACCAACCATCTCCTCGACAGGACGACCCCGATTCGCGACCGGGAAGCCGCCTCTGTCCGCCCGGCGGCAGCCTAATGCCCTCATGAATATCAACGAAGGGCCGACAAGACTGTCGCACTTCACGGACACTCTGGCGTTGAAGCCGCGGAGACTGGGGAATCGATCACGCTAGGAAAGGTGCGGGAAGCGCAAGGGATAGGACAGTCAGCGTAACCGGAACGTCAAAGTTTGAACCACTACGTCAACACTACGCTCCATTCGTCCCATCACGCCCGAGAAGCGGTGGCCAAGTCCACCCGCTCTCGAACGACAGAAGATGCCGGCTAGACGGCTGTCGCAGCGGCGATCTTATGGGAGGTCGAATTGCACACCTCTAAATTCTGGACTTGCGGAGTGCCCTCGAGGACGTTGGCGAGCGCCTTCAGCACTTCGGGGAACGCCCCCCGGGTATAGGCATCGGCATCTTCTTGCTTCTCCCAGATACTAATTGCCACGGCTTCCTTGCCCCCCTGGGCGATAAACGTGATTTCGTCCGCGAAGCCTTTCTGCTTGCGCAGCAGCGGAATGACCTGTTTCTCGAGCGCCTGGGTAAATGCCGGTACGCTATTTGGCTTCAGATGCATCGTGACATTTCGAGCAATCATTGGGACCTCCTGGATTCGAGCGGTTAGAGCACAGATTCAGATAACCTGTCTTGGATCAGCCTATCTAAAGCGAGTCACCTCACTGGTCACTCTGGCCCCTTTACCACGCATAGTCAAGTTCTATCTTCGCTTACCCATATTTTAATGACTCGTTAACCTTGTTCGGTTAATACCAGTCCCAACCCTGCATCTCAGCAACCTGACATAGACATAGTTCGAATGATTCCTGCGGCATCAGCCGTAAACATTCTTCGACAGGTATACGTTTCAAAGAGTCCATTGCTCCAGTAACTGACGTAGATCACCGTCCGACCGGCATCCTGCTCCATAACCTCTTCTGAAGGTTGACCCCA
>JBDZUK010000097.1:0-8721 GCA_040255165.1 Nitrospiraceae bacterium
GATTGTACAGATCCCGGTATTGCAATATTCCGCTCCGCAGGCGGCGCTCTTCTCCGTAAGATCGAAACGGCGTCCCTCGCACGGTCAACACCAGAAGCGCGGCGGGCCTGGCCGTGCTCGGCGTGTCCTCCGAAAACGGAGATGCGCCTGTCGTGACACACGATAGAGAGGGATCAGTTGCCGGGGGAGAGAGGTCTGTATTACTCTTTATGATGACGTGCGCCGGTTGGGGATGAGAAAATCCGGCACAGGAATGATAGTTGACATAATATCTTTTATGAGACCTTCCAGTGAGCCTTGAACTTTTGGGCCGGCTCCAGAAAGAGTTCGCGATCACCGGGTACGCCGTTCATGAAACCGTCCTGGCCATCGCCGAGAGGGTCAACCGCAAGGTCCAAACGCTACGGCTGCATTGGCAAGCCGCCCATCTCCTGACCCGTATTGAACAGCAGCAGATCGCCCTTGGCCGCATGGTGTGCGCCGGACTAGTCTCCCGCACCACGCCCGGAACGCCGGAGCCCTCCCAACTAGATGGATTTGTCATCCAGGCCGTCGACCGCATTCACCGATTGAAACAGACATCCATTCAGCTTGACGCGCGCATCCGGAAGTTGAACCTTGAAGCGATACCTGAAGAATTGGTGCGGCTGCAGCAGGAACTCTGGGCACGGGGCGCGGCCATCGAACGGGTGTCGCTCACCGCGGGTATGCAGGCCATCGGACGAACAGTCGGTGAGCTGGCGTTGTCGCCCTCTGTTCGCGTGGTCTCGATCATACGAGGGCCATTCTTCATTCTCCCTGGGGACGAGGTCGTGCTGCGGGAGGATGATGTCGTCATTCTCATCGGATCGACCGCCCAACTGGGCAAGGCCTCCACGAGAATCGCGGGTTCTTCCCCCACGGAGTCTCTTCATAGGATTCAGACCTCTGCTGTTGTAGAATAGAACTCCATGATCACCCGCCTGTTGTTCGTTATCGGAACGCTCCTCACCCTCAATCTTGCCAGTTCCGACGGCAACGCCGACATCGTCAGAGATTCCCCCGGCATCAGGCTGCTGGAGGAAATTCAAACGGTCATCACAGAATTGGCCGAGAAAGCCAAGCCTTCGGTCGTGAACCTCTTTCCCCTATCCAGCCCGGGACGATCGCGGGACGTGCCCGGCGAACGGCTGCCCAACTCTCCCGGGTCCGGGTCCGGCGTGATCGTCGACGCCGATGGACATATCGTGACGAACAATCACGTGATCGGGGACGCCAGCGAAGTGGAGGTCCGGCTCTCCGACAAGACCAAGCTCATCGCCCAGGTCATCGGCAAGGATCCCGACACGGACCTGGCGTTGCTGAAGGTCACGGCCGATCGTCCCCTCCCCGCCGTCCGATTCGGTGATTCGAACACCGTGCGCGTGGGCCAGTGGGTGCTGGCAGTCGGCAATCCGTTCGGTCTGGACCGCACCGTGACCTTGGGCGTCGTGAGCGGTATCGGACGGGAAAACATCAATCTGTCCCGGTACGAGAATTTCATCCAGACCGACGCATCCATCAATCCCGGCAATTCCGGCGGCCCGCTGTTCAATCTGCGCGGCGAAGTCATCGGCATCAATACCGCCATCATCAACTTTGCTCAGGGCATCGGGTTCGCCATTCCGTCGAACATGGCGAAACAGGTGATCCAGCAGCTTCAGGCGAAGGGAAAGGTCGTCCGGGGTTGGCTGGGGGTTGGAATCCAGCCCTTGACGGCTGAACTGGCGAAAAAGTTCGGGGTCGGTGAAGGGGAAGGCGTCTTGGTGAACGAGGTGTTCGACAAGGATCCGGCCGCCGAGGCAGGCATCAAGCCGGGAGACATCATCACCAAAATCGACGGAAGCATCGTCGATACGCCGAATCGGCTGTCCCGCCTGATCGCCACCTTGCCGCCCGGTGCGACAGCCAAGGTCGAAGTCGTTCGTGATCTGCAGCGGGTGGTGCTCGACGTGGCCTTGACGGAGCGCCGCGATACGGCCGTCGTCGCCTCCCTTCCGCAGGCCAAGTCGGAGATCAAATTGGGGATCGACGTCCAGGACTTGACGGCGGGCCTGGCCGACAAGTTCAAGTTAAACGAATCCCGCGGGGTCCTCATCACAAAAGTGGAAGGCGGCAGTCTCGCGCAGTCGGAAGGCCTGCGCGAGGGCGATTTAATCAAGGAAGTGAATCGAGCGGAAGTGCATTCCGTCGGGGAATTCAGCGGCGCCGTGGCGAAGCTCAAACGCGGCGAAACCATCCTCCTCCGCGTCCTCCGGGAAAACCGGGCGTTCTACGTCGTGTTGAAGTCGTCGGAGTGATCGCGGCTAGTGCGCCGCCACCGCTTGCCTCCCCGCCTTGTGCTCTTCCACGACGCGGACGGCCAGTTCCCGTGGGACCTCTTCGTAGCGTGCAAACTCCATCACATAGGTCCCGCGTCCCCCGGTAATCGAATTCAGCGTCGGCGCATACTTCAACATCTCGGCCAACGGGACGACGGCCTTGATGAGCTCGGTGTGGCTTTGGGCTGAGACTGTGAGAATCCGTCCGCGCCGGGCGTTGAGATCTCCGATGACGGCACCGATATGATCGGCGGGAGCCTCGATTTCCACGGCCATCAAGGGTTCCAGCAACACCGGCCTGGCCGCCTCCATGGCTTTCTTGAACCCCATAGAGCCGGCGATCTTGAACGCCATTTCGGACGAATCCACGACGTGATACGATCCGTCGTACACGGCCGCCTGCACGTCGACGACGGGGAATCCTGAGAGCACGCCCTCCTGCATCGCTTCGACGACGCCTTTCTCCACGGCCGGAATGAAATTCCTCGGGATCGCCCCTCCCACGATCCGATTGACGAACTTGAACCCTTCCCCGCGCGGCAGCGGTGCCAGCTCCAACCAGCAATCCCCGTACTGGCCGTGCCCGCCCGTCTGCTTCTTGTATTTCCCCTGAGCTTGGGCGGTGCTGCGGACGGTTTCCCGGTACGGAATTTTGGGCGTATGCAGCGTGACTTCGGCGCCGTATTTCCGCTGGAGCTTTTCCAGCGCGATGTCGATGTGCAATTGACCCATTCCGCTCAAGACCATTTCTTTCGTGTCGGCGTTCCGTTGAAATTCAAGCGCCGGATCTTCTTCGATCAACTTGTGCAGGCCGAGACTCACTTTTTCCACGTCGGCTTTGGACTTGGGCTCGATGGCAAACGACATCACCGGCCGCGGCAGCACCAAGCTCGGGTACCGCACGGGCGCCGTCTCCTCGCAGAGCGTATCACCGGTCTGGGTGTCCTTGAGTTTTCCGATGGCGACAATGTCGCCCGCGCCGGCCGATGGCACGCCCGTGTATTTCTTCCCGAAGATCGCATACAAATGCCCCCCCTTCTCCCGGGATTTCCTCGTCGCGTTATAGAGCGGGGAATCGGCGTGCAGTGTCCCTGAGAGGACGCGCGCGTACGACAGCCGTCCGATGAACGGATCGATGAGCGTTTTGAACACGAAGGCGGAGAACGGTGCATCGACCCGGGCTTCGCGAGCGACGGGCTCTCCGGTATCCGGATGAACGCCTTCCGGGACGGGCCGCTGGTCGGGGGACGGCAGAAATTCGGCGATGCCGTTCAGCAATGACCACACTCCGATATTGTGCAGCGCCGAGCCGCAGTAGAGCGGCGCAATCTTCCGGCCCTGTATGCCGGTCCGCAATCCGGTGAGCACTTGGGCGGGAGACAGCTCGCCTCCGCCGAGATAGTGCTCCAGCAGCTCATCGTCCGCTTCGGCGGCGGCTTCGACAATCCGCTTGCGCGCATCCGCCACGTCCTCTCGCATCGCATCCGGCACGGATCCATGCTGCACTTTTGAACTGTCGGGCCGGGAGAGCAGCAATTCGTACGTCAATACATCGGCTACGCCGGTCACCGCGCTCCCCTTCCCGACCGGCAGGGTCATCGGCAGCGGCGTCATCTCGAGCTCTTTCTGGCACACGTCGAGAACGGGCGCCAACTCCCACTCTTCTTTGTCGACGTCGTTGGCAAAAATCAGACAGGGGAGCTGTAATTCCCGGATACGGGCGCAGACGCGGGCCAATTCGCTGCGGACGCCGGTGATCGGGTTCAACAACAGGATGACGCTGTCGACGGCCCGCAAGGCCGTCAGCGTTTCACTGACCAGAACGAGCGCGCCCGGCGTATCCACAAGGTTCAGGATGACCTGGTTCCACGGCCAGTGAAGAACGCTGGTGCTGAGGGAAGACCTGCGATGAAGCTCTTCCGGTTCGAAATCGGAAAGGGTGGTGCCCTGGCTGACAGAACCAGGCTGGGACACGGCGCCGGCGTTGTGCAGCAGCGCTTCGGTCAGCGTCGTTTTTCCGGCCCCGGCATTGGATACAATGGCGACATTTCTGAGCGCTTGGACCTTGTGCTCGTTCATGACGACCTCCTCCTCGAGGACTGTGCGCCGCGGAGGGCGCATGTCACATGATAAGGGCTGCCGTGCTGCCGCTTACATACCTCCGATCAGGCATCCGCCGCCTTGCCGGGCATCCACCCGTGGTCTGCAAAACTGACATACCGCCCGTCACCGACGATGATGTGGTCGAGCACTCGGATGCCGAGCAAATCCCCCGCCGACACCAGCCGTGCGGTCAGTACGCGGTCTTCCTGGCTCGGGGACGGATCACCGCTGGGATGATTGTGAAGAAAAATGACGGCCGCCGCCGATTCCCGGACTGCGAGATTGAAGACTTCACGCGGATGCACGATGCTGAGCGTCAGGCTCCCCTCCGAGATCGTGCTCTCTCTCAGGACGGTATGTTTGGCATCGAGCAGCACCACCTTGAAGATTTCCCGACGCAGATCGCGCAGGGTCGGATGGAAATGCTTGAAGATGTCGGCGCTGGAATTGATGCGAGTTCCGGTGGAGAGAGGTGCGGCGAGCGCCCGTTTCCCGAGTTCAAGCGCCGCTTTCAGCTGCGCGGCCTTCGCCAAGCCGACTCCTGGTATTCCACGCAGCTCTTCGATGCCGCTATTCGCCAGCCCGGAAACTCCGCCGACGCGCTGCAGCACTTCCATCGCCACTTGCACCGCAGAGGCGTTGGACCGTCCGACCCGTAACAGAATGGCCAGCAGCTGGGCATCAGTCAGCGCCGTCGGCCCTTGAGCGAGAAGTCGTTCGCGAGGACGTTCGGTTTCAGGCCACTGGGTGATGCCCGCCCCTCGCCTCCTCATCCGACCTCCGCGCGAACAAAAAACGACGGTTTGAACGTTTTTGTACTACGAAACCCGTTCCTTCGTCAGCACTGGAGACAATTACGTAACATCTAACCCGTTGAAACTACGTATACAGACATTTTGGTGCAGGACTTGCTTGACCCGGCCTACAGCTGTGAACGTCGCCACCCAGGAGGAATCGATGGAATGTCCGAAGTGCAAAGGGCTGATGATGCTGGAACGGTTCTCAGACTTTTTTCTCATCTTCTACGCCTGGAAATGCGTGAACTGCGGCGCGATCATTGATCGCACCATCTCCAATAACCGCCGCAAGAGCTTGGCCGCCCGTGAAACCCAGCCGGTCGCGACCCGGTAGTCGATCCGCCACGCTCGTCATATTGAGCCTCACTTGACGCGCTGATGGTGGCGCGGTTCGAAACATCGCACAACCGCTCGCCGATCTCACCACACCGACGGGAGCATTATAGCGATCGGGATTCCACCCCGTCAAAGCTCCAAAGCGACGCCCCGTACTTCCTCTCGGCTCGCCGCCAATCACGCCGCCGGTCACTTCCCGTTACCTTGACCCTTTCAAAAACGCTGTGTTAGAGTTCACCGGTTTTGTGAGACTCGTACACCAAGACTGATGCGCGTCATTGCCGGATCCCACCGAGGTCGACGCTTGTGCGGACCAAGTGGGCTCTCCCTCCGTCCCACGTCCGATAAGGTCCGAGAGGCCTTGTTCTCCATTCTCGGTGGCAACGTCACCGACCGAGTCGTCCTCGACTTGTACGCAGGCACCGGCGCGGTCGGGATCGAAGCACTGAGCCGAGGCGCCGCACGCGTGACCTTTGTCGAAGCGGCTCCGACGGCCGTGCGGCTGTTGCGGCGCAACCTGGAGCATTGCGGTCTGGCGGATCGTGCGGAGATTCACCCGTGTTCCGTCGAGCGGTTTCTGCACCACCTCGACGGCTGGGAAAGCGGACCGTTCGATATTGTTTTCGCCGACCCGCCCTACACGGCCGCCGCGGAAACGGAGGCGCTCCTGCACACGGCAGACCCCCGTTGGGTGACGTCGCACGGCGTCGTCGTGCTGGAACACGCCGCCAAGCGACGTCCACCCGACACGCTGGCCGGCTGCAGATTTATCCGGCGTTATCAATACGGCGATACGGCTCTCTCGCTCTTTACCAGGGGGGAGGCCCCACAACACCCATGAAGATTGGGGTCTATCCCGGCACGTTCGATCCGATCACCCACGGTCACACCGACATCATCACGCGAAGCCTCCGCGTGTTCGACAAGGTCATCGTCGCCGTGGCTCCCAATCCGGTCAAACATCCGCTCTTCACCCTGCAAGAGCGCCTCGACATGGTGCGGTTGGTGACGAAAGGACTGGTCCACGTCGACGTGACCAGCTTCGAAGGATTGCTCGTCGACTACGTCCAGCAAGCCGGCGCTCATGCGATCATTCGCGGGTTGCGGGCCATTTCGGATTTCGAACATGAATTTCAAATGGCCTTGGTCAACCGAAAACTGGCGAAAGCGGTCGAAACGGTCTTCTTGATGCCGAGCGAGGAGTTCTCGTATCTCTCATCCACCATCATTAAAGATGTAGCCATGCACGGCGGCTCTCTGACGGAATTTCTCCATCCCGATGTCGCCCGGCGCCTGCAGGAACGCATTAGGAGCCTCAAACCATGAAACTCGCGACTCGGGTCGGGCGCATCGTTCCCTCCCCGACCCTCGGAATCACGGCCACCGCAAAAGCGATGGCCGCCCAAGGCATCGACATCATCGACTTCGCCTCCGGTGAGCCGGATTTTGACACGCCCGAGCCGGTCAAAGCGGCGGCGGAGGCGGCGATTCGCGCCGGCTTTACCAAATACACGGCCTCCTCCGGCATCGATGAGCTCCGCAGTGCCATCGCGGACAAGCTGCGGGCCGAACAAGGTTTACGTTACGAAAAATCTCAAATCCTGGTCTCTTGCGGCGCCAAGCATTCCCTGTACAACGTGGCCGAGGCGCTCCTGGAAGCGGGCGACGAGCTGATCATTCCGGTGCCGTTCTGGGTGTCCTATTCCGATCAGGCTCTGCTGAACGATGCCACCCCGGTGTTGCTTCCTACCCGGGAAGACGACGGCTATGCCATCGATCCGGCCGAATTAGAACGCCGGATTACGCCGCACACCAAAGCGATCATCGTGAACAGCCCCTGCAACCCGACCGGCGCGACGTATGCGCGAAAGACACTGGAGGCCATCGCCTCCCTCGCCCTCCGGCATGACTTTCTCATCATTTCGGATGAGATCTATGAGAAGGTCCTCTACGACGGGGCGAGGCATGACAGCATCGCGTCGCTGGGGCCGGAGGTTGCCGCACGCACCGTGATCATCAACGGAGTATCGAAGGCCTATGCGATGACCGGGTGGCGCATCGGCTATGCGGCCGGTCCCAAAGATCTGATTACCGCCATGGCCAATATCCAAAGCCAGAGCACCTCGAATCCGTGTTCGATTTCGCAGAAGGCCGCGGTCGCGGCGTTGCAGCTCGGCGGGTCGTTTACGGCACACATGGTCTCGGAATTCGACCGGCGGCGGAAGGTGATGGTCGAGCGCCTGAATCGCATACCGGGCGTGCGATGCCGCATGCCGAGCGGCGCATTTTACGCATTTCCGAACATCAGCGACTTACTCCGGGAAGACGGGCCCGCAGGCACGATGCGCACCCCGGCGGATCTGGCGACCTATCTCCTGAAAGAGGCCCAGGTGGCGGTCGTGCCGGGTGAGCCGTTCGGGAGCAACGCGCACATACGGCTTTCCTACGCCACCGGCCTGGAAGCGATCGAGCGGGGCCTCGATCGGATCGAAGCCGCGTTCCGGCGAGTCTTGTCCGCAGCCCCTTGATCCCGAGGGGGCTGGTGTTATCTCTCGCCTCAATGCGCGTATGTCTCAGTTACAAGAGGAGGGACGACCGTGCCGATTTACGAATATGCCTGTGAACAATGCGGGGATCGCTTCGAGGTGAAACAAAGCATTAAGGACGCGCCGCTGGTGACGTGCAGCCGTTGCGGAGGCACGGTGAAGAAGTTGATTTCCTCGCCGGCGATCATGTTCAAAGGGAGCGGCTGGTACGTCACCGACTATTCGGACAAACTGAAACCCCCCGCCGGGGAAAACGCATCCCCTTCGGCAGATGGCAAAAAAGACACGGCCTCGGAGGCCCCGGCCACCCCGGCCGCCTCCACCGCGACATCGACGCCGGCTACAGCAGGACCCTCCGCGAACTCAACGACTGCTGCCTCGACGGCGTCACCCACCCCGTCGTCGACTCCTGCGGCGAGCAAATAACACGTCGTCTCAGTGCCGATGCGCGCCCGCAGTCTTCGTGGATTTCTTCTTTGCAGTCGTTTTCGTCACCGTTTTGGCCGTCGGCTTTGCCGCGGTTTTCTTGGATGATTTCCCGCCGGCTGATTTTGCCAGCTTAGCGGCTTTGTCCCGTTCCGCCGCCAATTGGCTTTGCAG
>JBDZUK010000098.1:0-8674 GCA_040255165.1 Nitrospiraceae bacterium
CACGGAGGCGTGTACCTCTAAGACGACCGGACGAGATGGTCGGTCGGGATTCTAGAGGCGAGGGGAGGGGAAGTCAAATGAGCCTCCATCGTCATGGCCGGTGCCGGCCTCGGGGCCACCCCACTACGACTGTCCACAGCCGCTTGATAGCACCGTCTCCATCTCTCCACCTACGTAGCGCTTGACGACACAATCAAATCAGCGGACAATGCCGCACACTTATTTCGTGTTCCGCGCTATTCATTCATCGGCCTGCAAGAAGGAGGGCGCCATGCATTCCGATGGACCGCTGCATCCCATCATCTATTGCGGGCTATGTCATGACACGCGGTGAAATCGGCTAGACAACGGACGATTCCTTCTGTGGATCTAACCTGGGGCTCGACGATGTATCGGGCTACGCCGGATAGAAAGCGGTCGCCACGGAAGTTCATTTTTGAATCACCGCGCGTCTGATTGGGCTCGGACTGCAGCTACATGGACGTATTCACCGACGGACTCGACAGCGTTGGCCTCATGAGGGGCGAACGCCCAGGACAGATGCACGAGACAGATCATTGAAATGAAGAAGGGGGGATCAAGTGGCAGACAAGAGAGTTGTGTTTGTGGCGTTCGCGATTGAGGACGAGAGACAGCGGGATTTCCTCAAGGGCCAGTCCCTGAACACGAAGTCGCCGTTCGAGTATGTAGATATGTCCGTGAAAGAGGCATACAACTCCGAGTGGAAGGAGCGAGTTCGTACTCGTATTCGTCGATCAGATGGAGTCATCGCGTTGGTCAGTAAGAATTCTCTCACGTCCAGCGGTCAGAAGTGGGAAATCGCTTGTGCCCGCGAGGAGAAGAAGCGCGTCTTGGGTATCTGGGCGTACACAGACGACCGGACCAACTTGGAAGGCGTCAAGACGGTGGTTTGGACCTGGGACGCGATAAAGAATTTCATCGACAGTCTGTAAAAAAGTCTCAGGGGGGTGTCATGCGAATCGCGCTCGTTGTTGGCATCAATTACTACGAACACGGTGGTTCACTTTTCGGGTGTGTTGACGATGCGCACGCAGTCAAAACCGTCTTGGAGCGGCACGGTGACGGATCGGTTAATTTCGACTGCAAGCTCCTAACTGGCACTGGCCCCAGTGATCACGTGATTCGTAACGAACTTAAGGACCGCGTTGCGGAACTGTTCAAGACAAAAGCTGAAATTGCTCTCTTCTACTTCGCGGGTCACGGTCACATAGAAGCGACTGGAGGCTATCTTTTGGCAACCGACTGTAGGCGTGGTGACGAGGGCCTGTCTTTAGCCGAAGTCCTAACTTTCGCAAACGCATCGCCTGCCCAAAACAAAGTCGTCATTCTGGACAGTTGTCATTCAGGCATCGCCGGAACTCCACCAGGCCCGGCTGACCTTGCTGCCCTCTCGGAAGGTCTTACTGTCTTGACAGCGTCCGCGGCTGACCAGTATGCGACAGAGGAAAACGGAAGGGGTGTGTTTACAACCCTTCTAGTAGATGCCTTGCATGGTGGTGCCGCTAACTTGACCGGTGACATCACTCCGGGAAGTGTATATGCGCACGTTGATCAATCTCTTGGCGCCTGGGAGCAGCGACCAGTATTTAAGACGAACGTGCGACAATTCGTGTCCCTGCGAAAGGTCCCCCCACCGATTGAACTCGAAGACTTGCGTCGAATCGCTGAATTCTTTCCCACGCGGGGATTCGAGTTTCAGTTGGACCCCTCCTTCGAACCCGAACTGAAGGGCCGTGATCCAGGTATGCCGCCACCACATCCGGAAAACACCAGGAAGTTTGCCATACTGCAGCGCTACAACCGACTTAATCTGGTCGTGCCCGTGGGTACTCCGCACATGTGGCACGCCGCGATGCAAAGCAGGACGTGCAAGCTTACAGTGCTCGGCGAGCACTATCGTCGCCTTGTTGAGAAGCGGCGCATATAAGGGAGCTTTCGGCCAACAACCAGTTCCACGTGATCGAAGCGGCGAGAGACCAAAACAAAGAGATCTGACCCCTTAACGCAAGACGTTCCTTGGCCTGCAAGAAGGAGGGGCGTGTCACGCATTTTTCCATCGTGAGGAGGCGCGATATCACCGGGCTTCGCCTAGCTTTGGGCCTTGGGAAACCTTACGAGTTGGAGGTACATGTTCAGCGACTGCAAGGGGCGGGAGATTCCACCCTAACACTGCGGTAGAGCAGGCAGCTGGTCGGGTCTCGCTTGCCGCGGTTGCTCACTGCGACAGTTGCGCAGCGAGGACGGGAATAGGAAAGGGGCTAGAGCGGTGACCAATAAGACAATCCCAGACATGAAGGAGGTTTTCCGGCAGGCGGCAGAAATCGCTCGGCAGGTGCCAGAAAACATGCAAGTCACTGCATTCAATCGCGCTCTTGACTTGTTGACCGGCGCGGCAGGTACGCCGCGAGATGGACAGACCGACCCGAACACTCCGCAAAGCAGGCACAGGACGACTCAGGGTAACGCGACGAGGAAGCAGGAGTCGCCAGTTGCGACGCTTATGTCGGTGATTGACACAACGCAACATCCCGCGGTCGCGGCGACCACGAGAGTTCTAGATCGGGCTCTGATGGTTCTTCAGATTGCCTTGCGCAATCACAGCATAGATGGTTTAACACCTACCGAAATCGCCCAGATACTTACAGAGAAGTTTCGCCTGAACACATCCCGCCAGGCTGTCAATATGGCAATCAGTTCCGCTACGACATTGGTGAACCGAGTTCGTCGCGGATCAGGTTATGAGTACCGCATCATGGGTCCCGGTGAGGAATATCTTACGCATCTCGGTTCGCAGCCAGAGCTCTCACAGCGAATCGGTCCAGTAAAAACTGGTCGCAAGAAGCGACGTGCTACCAATCCCGCCGAGCCAACAGCAGAGGTCAAAGCCGAAGGTCGCAAATCATCACGTCCGGGACCAAAGCAGATTCTCGAGGCGCTAATAACAGGTAAGTTTTTTGATTCTCCTCGAGACATCGGTCAGATGCTCGAACACATTCGGCACCGGTATGCCCGAACATACAAAGCCACCGATTTGTCTCCGGCACTTACCAGATTGAGGCGCGAAGACAAGCTAGATCGCACGAAGAACGAAAACGGCGTCTATGAGTATGTCGTCCACCGCTAGTTTAGAAATCGCCCTGGGCGGAATCAACAAGACCTTCCGAGACCGAATAATAAAGAGCTATACAGACCTTCGTATGGGTTTCTCCGCTGGTCAGTATGATGCGGCCGGTTTGCGAGCCGGCGTGTTTGCAGAAGCCGTCGTGCGTTTTCTTCAACAGGAGCTTACCGGTTCCCATACGCCGTTCGGAAGTTCCCTTCCCAACTTTGCCGACCTTTGCCGCGGTTTTGAAAAACTCGACAAAACAAAGGGACCTGAGTCGCTGAGGGTCATTGTGCCGAGAGCCCTTCTGCTTATCTACACGCTAAGGAATAAGAGGGGCATTGGTCATATCGGTGGTGACATCGAAGCGAACGAAATTGATGCTGCAACATGTCTACGGACAGCCGATTGGTGCATTTGCGAACTCGTGCGCATCTATCACAAGCTTCCGATCGAAGAAGCACAGGCTCTCCTTGACGCTGTATCGGTCAGACAAATTCCGTCAATCTGGGCAGTAGGTGGGAAGAAGAGAATCTTAAAAACCTCCCTTTCCTACCCTGATCAGGTTCTTCTGCTCCTGCATGGCGAGAAGGAATCCGCGATTCCTAGCGAGGATTTGGCTGATTGGATTGAGCACCCACGCTTGCGCGACTTCCGTAATAAGGTACTGGCTCCGCTTCACGACAAGCGGATGATTGAGTGGGACCGAAGTACCGATATGGTTTTAATATCTCCCATTGGTGCGCAGCGCGTCGAGGATGCGATACTCAAGAAGAAATGACAAGAGCACGGAGGAACAAAGGAAGTGCTCCGCTTGGGACAGCTTGGATTAGATAGGGTTCGGTTTTCGTGCGCCCAGTGCGATCGATCCAATTTCCAGACTCGCATGGCGACGCTTACCAAAATTCTCTCCGGCGGGCAGACGGGGGTCGATCAGGCGGCCTTGCGTGCGGCGCAGGCGTGCGGCCTGGCGGTCGGCGGCTGGTGCCCGCCGGGACGGGGATGCGAGACTGGCGTGATCCCTGCCGAGTGGCCGCTTCAAGAAACGACCCAGGAGCGGAGTCCGGACGCCCCCGACGTGCCGCGGTCGCAGCGGACGGAATGGAACGTCCGTGATTCCGATGCGATTCTCATCCTGCGATCCGCTCTGCAAGAACTAGCCGACCCGGGGACGGACTGGGCCGAGCGATGCGCGGTGCGGTATGGCCGCCCGCTGCTCGTGTGCGATCCCGGAGATCCCGGTTCTGCGGACCGAATCGAACAATGGCTCGCCGATCGACCGATCCGGACCCTGAACGTCGCCGGACCCAGCGAACGGACGGCGCCGGGTATCGAGCGTGTGGCCTACGGGCTCCTCGTCGAGGTGTTTCGGCCCGGATCGCGCGCGTGACGGCCTGCGGGCGCCTTGCACTTGGTGCCTCCATTTGTTATTCTGCGCGCGCTTTTTCATAGCACACATTCGCACTGCATACCCTCTCTCATCCCTAGGAGTCGAGTCATGGCCGGCATCGAGCGGGCGTTGATCAGCGTATCGGATAAAACCGGCGTCGTGGAGATGGCCCGCGGGCTTGCGTCGCTGGGCGCGGAAATCTTGTCCACAGGCGGCACCGCCAAAGCGTTGCGTGAAGCGGGGGTGCCCGTCACCGACGTCGCGGCCTATACCGGCTCGCCGGAAATTCTCGACGGCCGCGTCAAGACGTTGCATCCGAAGATCCACGGCGGCCTGCTTGGGCGACGCGCGGTCCCCGCGCACGTCGATCAGATGAAGCAGCACAACATCGGGCGCATCGACGTCGTGGTCGTCAATCTGTATCCGTTCGAGGCGACGATCGCCAAACCGAATTGCCATTTTGAGGAGGCGATCGAGAACATCGACATCGGCGGCCCCTCGATGCTTCGGTCCGCCGCGAAGAATCATGAAGATGTAGTGGTGGTGGTGGATCCGGCCGACTACACGCGCGTGCTCGAGGCGCTCCGCGGCGGGACGGTGACGCAGGCGCTTCGACGCGAGCTGGCGCTCAAGGTGTTCCAGCACACGGCGCGGTACGACGGCGTGATCGCGGGCTATCTGGAGAGGCAGGTGCAAGGCACCGAGGCCAAGTTCCCCAAGACGCTGTCGCTCCAGTTCGAGTTGGCCGAGACGTTGCGCTATGGCGAGAATCCCCACCAGCAGGGCGCATTTTATCGGGAGCTGCACTCGACGGAGCCCTCGGTGTCGCGCGGGAAGATTCTGCACGGCAAGGCGATGTCGTACAACAACTTCCTGGATGCCAATTCGGCCCTCGAATTGGCGAAGGAATTCGACGAGACGGCCGTCGCCATCATCAAGCACAACAATCCCTGCGGCGTGGCATTGGGAACCACGCCCGTGGAAGCCTACGTGAGGGCGCGGGAGACGGATCCGGTCTCCGCCTTCGGCGGCGTGATCGCCTTCAACCGTCCGGTGGATTTGGCCGCTGCGAAGGAAATTACCTCGACGTTTGTCGAGGTCGTGATTGCGCCGAGCTTCGCTGCGGACGCGTTGGCTGAGCTGAAACGCAAGAAAGACCTGCGCTTGCTCGAAGTCGGGCCGCTCACCAAGATGAAACAGGAAGGCTATGATCTCAAGAAACTGGTGGGAGGACTGATAGTTCAGGACCGGGACCTCGGCAGGCTGGGCGACGTGAAAGCGCTTCAGGTCCCCACGGTGCGCAAGCCCACGCAGGAGGAGTATGCCGCCTGCGCCTTCGCCTGGATTGTCTGCAAACACGTAAAATCGAACGCCATCATTTACGCACGCTCCGGGCAGACCGTCGGCATCGGCGCGGGCCAGATGAGCCGGGTCGATTCGGTGAAACTCGCCGGTATGAAGGCGCAGTTGCCGGTGAAAGGATGCGTGATGGCGTCTGATGCCTTTTTCCCATTCCGCGACGGCTTGGATGCGGCGGCGCAGGCGGGAATCACGGCCGTCATTCAGCCCGGAGGGTCGATTCGAGACGCGGAAGTGATCAAGGCGGCCGATGAGCACGGGATCGCCATGATCTTCACGGGCATGAGACACTTCCGCCATTGAGGATGCTGCAACCGCGTCCAAGAGCATTGTCCGCCCGGAAATTTTCTCCATGCAAAGTGTAGGGTGTTTCCGAGACATGGTCTCGGCTGCGGCCCGGCCCGATCGGCGCTTTCACCATCCTGGTGACGAACCCGGCAACGACATTCTTGTGCGCGACTTCATTCCTGCCCTCGTTGATCAAGGTCTCCAGTGAAGATCCTCGTAATCGGGAACGGCGGGCGCGAGCATGCGCTGGTCTGGCGAATCGCGCAAAGCCCGCGCGTCTCCACAATCTATTGCGCGCCAGGCAACGCCGGTATTGAATCGCTGGCGGCCTGCGTGCCGATCAAGGCGGACGACGTCGCGGGCCTGAAGGAATTCGTGACGACCGAAGGCATCGATCTTACGGTAGTCGGTCCCGAGGCGCCGCTGGCGCTCGGCATCGCGGACGAATTTCGCAAATCCAAGCTCAAGATTTTCGGGCCCTCGAAAGGGGCCGCAAGGATTGAAGCCAGCAAAACGTTCTCCAAGGACATCATGGCCAAGGCCCGAATCCGAACGGCCAAGGCGCGGAGTTTCGACCAAGTGGCTGGTGCGCTGGCCTATCTCGATCAGCACGAACTGCCCGTGGTTGTGAAGGCCGACGGCCTAGCGCAAGGCAAAGGCGTGGTGGTGGCGACGACTCGGGAGCAAGCCAAACAGACCGTGGTGGACGCAATGGAGAAGAATGTCTTCGGGCAGGCCGGACAGCGAGTCCTCATCGAGGAGTTTCTCGACGGCGACGAGCTGACGATCATGGGGTTTACCGACGGCAAGACCGTGGTCCCGATGCTGCCGGCGCAGGATCATAAACGAGTCGGGGACGGCGATACCGGTCCGAATACGGGCGGCATGGGAGCCTATTGTCCGGCGCCGCTCGGGACGCCGGAACTGCGCACCAAAGTGACACGGGAAATCTTGCAACCCGTCGTGGACGCCTTGTCTCGACTCGGCTGCCCGTTTCAGGGCGTGCTGTACGCCGGTCTGATGATCGTCAAGGGTACGGCGTATGTGCTGGAATTCAACGCACGGATGGGGGACCCCGAAACACAGGTTGTGCTCCCGCTTCTCAAGACGGACGTCGTCGATGTCCTCGAAGCCGTTGTGGAGCATCGATTGGACCAGCTTCCCATCGAGTGGCGTGGCGACACCAGCGTCTGCGTCGTCATGACCGCCGGCGGCTACCCGGGGACCTACCAAACAGGCATGCCTATCCGAGGCCTTCCCGCGGGAAATGAAACAGGCCGAACCGTGGTGTTCCACGCGGGGACCAGCCGCCGAGGCGAGGAGATTGTCACGGCCGGCGGCCGCGTGCTGGGAGTCACCGGCCTCGGCCGGACCTTGGCCGAGGCGCGTGCGGAGGCATACCGCGTCGTGCGCAGCATCTCCTTCGACCACTGCCACTTTCGCACGGACATTGCCTATCGCGCGCTCGACGCCCGAGTATAGACGAAGCAATCCGACTGGCGTCTCCATGGCGCGTATCGTCCCGTATCACCCTGATGGTTTGCAGGCGCTTTGCCACGACGTTTCCCGCGTGGTTCGCACGGGGGGCATCGTCGCGTTGCCGACCGAGACGTTTTACGGCTTGGCTGTGTCGCCGTTCGACGAACATGCGGTCGCACGGCTGTGTCGAGTCAAGGAACGCTCGTCGGACAAGCCTATTCTGGTGCTCATCGGCGATCGATCACAGCTCGCCGGGCTGGTTCGCGCCATTCCGCCGTCGGCTCAGCTTTTGATGGACCGGTTCTGGCCCGGGCCTCTTACGATCATCTTTCCGGCTCTCGGCTCGTTGCCGAACGACCTCACCGCCGGCACCGGGACGGTCGGTGTCCGACTGAGTTCTTGCCGCCCCTTGGTTGAAATCCTCCGACAGGTGGGGCCTTTGACCGGGACGAGCGCGAATCGGGCCGACGCCCCCCCGGCTTCCCGCGCGCAAGAAGTGTGGAACCAGTTTGGGGAGACGATCGAGTTGATCGTCGATGCCGGCCCCACACCAGGCGGCCTGCCTTCGACCGTGGTTGAGACGTTCAACTCGATTCACCTGGTGCGCGAGGGCGGAGTTCCATGGGCGACGCTCAGCCGGGTATTGCTCCAGCATGGATTCGAGGTGACGGATGATGGCAACTAATGTAATTTACCCACTATGAAAGGAGGCGCTATGGACGGATTACCCGTGATGCGACAAGGTTTGCGGAGCGTTCTGATAGCCGTGTGTCTGGCAGGTCTGTCGGGATGCGATTATTGGCCGCCCGCCCTGCAAACGCAAATCGAGCAACTGCGGTCGGAGCTGCAGACCGCGAGGATGGAACAAGCTCAACTGCAGGGTCAGGTGACCGCAGCGACCAAAGCCAAGGAGGATTTGCAGGTTCAGGTCGACGAACTGGCTCGATTGAACAGGGAAAAGGCCTCCATGGTGGCTTCGCTGCAAAGCCAATTGGCGGCGGAACGGGACAAAGCCGCTAAGCTGGCAAAATCAG
>JBDZUK010000099.1:0-8481 GCA_040255165.1 Nitrospiraceae bacterium
TCAATAATCCCGGAGACGATCTGGTCAAGGGGGAGGACGGGAGAGAATGATGAATGATGGATGATAGATGACGAGTTGTTGTAGGTGATGACACGGTCGTTACTTTTCTTCGAGAACGAGGCTGCGGATATAGTCGAGTACTTGCCTGGATTCATCCTTTGATAATTGGCTCTTCCACGCGGGCATTGACGGCTTTCCCTCATGGATCGTCTGAAGGAGATCTTCATCGGCCTTCTCCTGCGTCAGCCGGGACCGGAGATTGGCCGGATCGCCGCCGAGAATCCGATAGCCGCCCCCGCGGGCCTCCGGACCGTGGCAGCCGGAGCAGTACCGTTCAAAGAGCCGTGCGCCTTTCGCCGCAAACTGGGGCTGTGCTCCTGCCGGCTGATCGGGCGCGCCCCACACCGGGGAGATCCCGAGGAGTCCCAGCACCGCCAGAGCCCCTATGTACGAATGACCTCGCATCTCCCACCTCCTTGATCGATTCGACTCGATCTACTGTAGCCGCATGCGCCACGGCAGAACAAGCCCGGTTTTCTTTGCTCACGGAAACGTTCTTGTGTTAGCGTGTCCCAACGCGGCTCCCGGCGTCGCGGATACCAGCCACCCAACGAAAGGACGATCCATGCGCTTGTTGTTCTGCTGCTCCGCCCTCTTCTGTCTGACGATCACGACTGCATTCGCCGCCGGACCGGAACCGACGACCGATGAGCAGAAGACTCTGTACGCTCTTGGCTTGCTGATCAGCCAGTCGCTCGGCCCGTTTACGCTGACTGAGACCGAATTGGAAATGGTGAAGGCCGGGATAGCCGACGGCGTGCTGAAACGCGCGGCGAAAGTCGACCTGCAGGCCTTCGGCCCCAAGGTCAACCAACTGCAGCAGGCGCGTGTGTCGGCCGCCGCGGAAGTCGAAAAGAAGTCGAGCGCGGGCTTTCTCGCCAAAGCGGCCGCCGAACCGGGGGCCAAAAAGACCGCATCGGGCGCAATCGTCACGACTCTCAAGGAGGGCAAAGGCGCCTCTCCCAAAGCCACCGATACCGTGAAGGTTCATTACCACGGAACGCTCCTCGACGGCACCGTCTTCGACAGCTCGGTCAAGCGCGGCGAGCCGGCGACCTTTCCTCTGAATCAGGTCATTAAGTGTTGGACCGAAGGCGTGCAGCAGATCAAGGTGGGCGGCAAGAGCCGTTTGGTCTGTCCGTCGAACCTTGCCTACGGAGATCGAGGATCGCCCCCCACCATCAAACCGGGCGCCACGCTGGTGTTTGAGGTCGAATTGCTGGAGATCGTTAAGTAGCGTCGAAGAAGGGCGCAGCATGCAATCACCGGCCGGATTACGCGATCCGGCCGGTGTTTCAGGCCCCGTATCCACACTTCGTCCGGCTCATGGCTCGGCAAGAACAACGGTTGCGTACGGCAATTCAGCCGCCGGCTCCCGGATCGAACACGTTGTCGTCCCAATAATCAAACCCTCCCTTGCTCATCTCAGGCGCGTGCCGCGCGGCATCGTGATAGACAGGAGGGGTCACTTTCCCGCAGAAGTCGAAGATGGTCTTGGCAGACCAGGTCGGGATCCCGGCTCCCTTGGGATCGTTCTCCAACATGTCCATCAACTGGTTCATCGCGAGATAGGCCCTTTCCTTGTCCCCTCGGTTTAGCGCAATCCGCACCATGTGAAGTTGCCCGAGGTAAGGGTCATACGCGCTCTCCCGCGCCTCGAGCCTGGCGAGATCCCGATGCTCCCGCACCAATTCGGTGATCTCATCCAGCCACGTGTCCGTGGCCGCAATCGAGCCGGACGGCAAGAAGAACATCGTTCCGACTGCAATCGCAGCCAACGCTGCATTATGGTTCACAGGCCATTTCATCGATTGTCCCTCCTTTCCAACGGCCGGATGAACCGGACGAAGCCGTGATCACATTGTGTCCGTTTGGTATGGAATCACTCTAGCCCGCGTGGTGCAGACCGACAATGATGCAGTTGCATCATTTTTCAGTTATCCGAGCCCACCCGATCGATACACGACAGCGAGAGCTTGGAGGCGGGAATGAGCCCCGAGTTTTTCGAGGAGATGCTGAACGTGGTTCCGAACGGTGGTGCGGCTGATGCAGAGGCGATCGGAGATTTCTCCCGTAGATTCCCCGTGAGCCAGCCGCCGCAAGACTTCCAGCTCACGAACCGTGAGCGGCGGCGCTGCCGGCCGCCCTCCGCTCGGTCCTCGCCGCCCCGGCCATAGGAGGCCGTCACGCCTCGGTGGTTTCATGTCCCATGTCTTGACCGCCCGAAATAGATGGGCAGCCGCGCAGCGACCGGTCTTTGATTCCGGCGGCACCGGGAGCGAGCTGATGTTGAGCCGCATCGGCCGGCCGCCTTTGGTGCGGGTCAGCATCATGAAATTTCGCACGCCGCGTCCGCATGCAAGCCGCCTCCCGATGGAGCATGTCGCAGAACAGAGACGATGCCGGTGTTCGGTTTCGCCTTTCATGACCTCATGGCAGGGACGACCGAGGACCTCTTCTGATCGAAACCCGAGCAGGCGTTCCGCGGCATGGTTCCAAAATCGGATGATCCCCCGTTCGTCCACCAACATAGCCCCGTCCGCCGCGCGATCCAGCATGGCCATGGCTGCCATTGCCGATGAGCCCGCCGTCCGGATTTTCCGTCCTTGTCTCATGGTGGCCCTTCGCCTCGTGCAAATCGACCGCTATCCGCCGCCTAGCGGGAAAAGGCCTCAATAGGCCTGAGGTAATTGGCAACACCCCGATCCATCGGTCCTGACCCGAAACACCCCAGGATCTCTCCTCATCCTGCCCGCAAACCGGCGTAAACCGACACCAAAGCACGCCCTCTCGGAGCGTGACGCGGTCGGCTTCATGGCATTACCGATGCATAGCGTACGATTAGGGAACGCATTGATTACTATCCTCCGTTGTGTCGAAGATTCAAGCTGGTCATACGGCGTTGGATGGGCATCCCGGAAGCGAAAGGAGGAGGACGATGGCTGGATTGACACGATGGGATCCCGGAGCCCGTTGGGACCCGTTCAAAGAATTGGTCGAGATGGAAAAGCGACTTGCCCACTTGTTCGGCCGGACGACGACGTCCCGAGACAGCGGCGACAAGGAAGCCATGACGGTCGCGGAGTGGTCGCCGCTCGTGGACATTACCGAGGACGACAAGGAGTACGCGATCAAGGCGGAATTGCCGGAAGTCAAGAAGGAAGACGTCAAACTGGCGGTGCAGAACAACGTCCTGTCCATTTCCGGCGAGCGCAAGCAGGAAAAAGAGGAGAAGGGGAAACGATATCACCGGATCGAACGCTCTTACGGGAGCTTCCTGCGCAGCTTCACGCTCCCGGACGACGCGGACCCCGCGAAAGTCAGCGCCGAATACAAGGATGGCGTCCTGAAAGTCCATCTCCCGAAGGCCGAAAAAGCGACACCGAAAACCATCGAGGTGAAAGTCGCGTGAGAAAGGAGGGCGCCATGTTCCGCCATCCGCACTATCTCGACATTCCGTGGGACATTCGCTGGCATCACGGCGCGACAGGGCACCATCGCCTCTGGTGGTTGATCGCGCTGCTGACTCTTGCGGCGATTTTTATGATCGGCGTCGGAGTCACGGATGGGCTGTTCTGAAACCGTTCAACTCTCGATCCGTCCGCGGCCAATTGCTCTTCGGGGCAAGGCGTGATTTTCAAAGACCGAGAGGAGGCCGGTCGGCTCCTGGCCGAGCGGCTGGGAGCCTATTGTCGTCAATCGGACACGCTGGTCCTTGCCCTGCCGCGTGGCGGGGTGGCGGTCGGGTACGAGGTCGCCCGACGCCTGGCGCTGCCGCTCGAGGTGTTCGTCGCTCGAAAGCTGGGCGCACCGGACAATCCGGAATATGCCATCGGGGCCGTCAGCGAAACGGGGTGGGTCTACCTGAATCCGCAAGCCATCGGAGCTTACGCCCTGGGTTCGGCGGACATCGAACGGATCGTGGCGCGGGAGAAACAGGAAATCGAGCGGCGCGCCACCCTGTATCGCGCCGGCCGAACGATGGCCTCGGTCACGGAACGGACGGTGCTTCTCGTCGACGACGGTATCGCCACGGGAGCCACGTACTTTGCTTCGGTGGCCGCCCTCCGGGGCCTTTCGCCCCGCCGCCTGGTCGCCGCCATTCCCGTCGGCCCCCGCGAAACGCTGGCGAGCTTGGAGCGCCAAGTCGACGAGCTCCACGTGATTTTGAGGCCCGAACAGTTCTTCGCCGTCGGCAGTTTCTACGACAACTTCGCGCAACTTGAAGATGCCGATGTCTCGCGCTATCTTGCGGAGTCCGCAGCGCATTTGCGGCAGGTCAAGCCGGACTAACGAAAGCGCGGGTCCGACGTCGGGAAAGAGGAACGATAGGAAAGATGGGCGACGGAGATCGATCTCGGTTCCTGCAGCTGACCGTGATAATGTGCGTGTGGCTCCTAAGTCCCTTCCAGGCGCCAGCCGAAACCACGCTTCCGGCCGGGGCCGTCATTGAAGTGGAAGACCCTGTAGTCCGGGAAATATTAGCCACATTCCAACAGGCGGACGATGCCATACGACGCCGGGATCTGAACGGCCTCATGAATGTGTATTCGGGACACTACAATTACCATGGCCTCACGGCGAAGGACATCCGTGCCGTCTGGGCCGATCTTTTCAGCGAGTACCAGGACATTTCGACCGTTCATCTCTTCTCACACATCGCACAAGTCGGGTCCGGAAGCCGCAGGACGGTGGAAGTGACCTGCACCGGCCACCTTTCGGCCCGCTCGAAGACCAGCGGATTGGTCGTTCCCATCGACAGCTGGCACGAAGAAATTCATTACTTGGTTCATGAGGACGGCCGCTGGCGCATTCGCGGCAACGCCGGAGAGAGACCGAGCGTCATGCCGTTCGGCACCGCCCCTCACCCGCTGTTTTGAGGACACCACCCATGAAGATTGCCATCGGCCTCGATTGGTCGGATCAAGCCTTTTCGGCGGTCCAACAAGCCCTTATGCTGTATCGGGCCGACGAAGTCACCTTCGCCCACGGCGTGGATCTCGGCATCTTCGAGTATCCGATGGTGGCGGGAGCTGCGGCGCTGCAAGGGTACGAGGAATTCCGGGATGCCATGCTGAAGGCCGGGCATCAATTGATGGACCGCGCGGTCACTCTCCTTCCCGCGGACGCCCCGTCGGTCCGGCGCGTCTGCGTCGTCGGGTCGCCGGCGCGCGTCGTCCTGGACGCCGCGGACAACGCCGGCGCGGATCTCGTTGTCGTCGGCGCCCGAAACCGCGGGCACGTGGCCGAGGTAGTGCTCGGCAGCGTGTCGCATCGCATCCTGATGCACGGCTCACGCACGACGTTGATCGTCAAGGGAGCTCCCCGGAACGTTCGGCGCGTGCTGGTGGCCGTCGAGGGCATGGATGACGCCGGGACCATCCGCGACTGGCTGCGCGCCCATCCGTTCCGCCACCCGGTCGAGCTGACTCTCCTCACCGCCGTCCCGTCCCTCCGCTTGGCCGATCCGTACAACGCCGTCGGATTCGAAACCTGGTCGAACGCCGCCCACGCGCGCGCGCAGGACCTGCTGAAATCCGTCGCGTCGTCCTTCGCCGACCTTTCAAAGACGATCAGCACGCAAGTCGTCACAGGCGAGCCTGCCGACGAGGTAGCTCGGAAAGCGGCGGACATGGATTTGGTCATGGTCGGCTCTCACGGACGCAAGGGATTCGACCGCTTTCTGCTCGGCAGCGTCTCCCATGCCATGTCGCATCGCGTCCTCGCTTCCATCCTGGTCGTACGTACCGCGCCTGCCGCCGCCTCTTGATTCTCATCCCGAACCGGCTTAGGTATGAGGCTAGGCCGGTCACTTGCTTAAGGATCTCCAAGGGTCGTCCATGGTCCGCACCCTGCCCGTCCTCTGTCTCGTGTTGGTCATGAGCGTCGCTCCGCAGTATGCCGGCACGGCGGAGGACGTCGAGATGCGCCCGCCGGAGCTCGAAGGTCGCCGGACGACGGTCCTGCCCGTCGGTCGCACAATCGACCGCGACTACGTCGCCGCCGGCGAGACCGTCGAAATCTCCGGCATCGTCAACGGAGACGTCTATGCCGCCGGCGCGCAGATCGTGGTCGACGGGACGATCAACGGCGATCTCCTCGCCGCGGGCGGGACGGTGACGATCACCGGTGTCGTCACCCAGGACATTCGGGTGATGGGCGGGCGGGTCACGATCGCCGGCGAAATCGGCCGGAACGTGACCGTCGCGGGCGGCAATGTGGAGTTGCTGCCTTCGGCGCTGCTGCGCGGAAATCTGGTGGCGGCGGGCGGCAGCGTCGAGATGGCCGCGGTCGTGGAGCAGGACGTGAAAGTGGCCGCAGGCAAATCGCTGGTGTCCAACCGCGTCGGGGGCGACGCCACGATAGCCGCCGGCTCCATCCGTCTAACCTCCAAAGCCGCCGTCGACGGCAATCTGATCTACTGGAGCGAATGGCCTGCGTCGATCGACGATCAGGCCTTCATCGGCGGCCGCGTGGTGCGACGGCCGCTGCCCGCCGTGCCGTCCTCGCAGGACCTTCTCCTGGCGTTCGCGGGGCTGAAACTCACCTTGGCCGCCGCCGGCTTCCTTTCGAGCCTGGTGCTGGGCCTGCTGCTGTTTCGGTTTTATCCGCATGCCATGGAGCGGACCTCCGACCACCTCCTGGAGCAGCCCTTCGCCTCGCTCGGAATCGGCCTGCTCGTGGTTCTGCTCACGCCGCTGGCGATCGCAATGTTTGCCGCCACCCTCATCGGGATTCCACTGGCGCTGGTGCTGCTGTGCTGGTATGCCGTGATCCTGTATGTGTCTCGGATCGCGGTCATCGCGTTCGCCGGCCGGTTGCTCTTCGAGCAAGCCGGTGTGGGCAGTCATCCCCGCTGGGGCTTTCTCCTTGGTCTGGTCTTGTACTACCTGGTGACGCTGCTGCCCGTCGTCGGTTTTGTCATGACCTTCTTGACCGTGCTGCTGGGGACTGGAGCGCTCGTCAGAACGAAGAAGGACGTCTACGATACCGCGAGAGCCCAAGAGCTCGTGTAGCCAGCCAAGGCGCACGGCTATGAACGTGCCTTGACCCGCCATTCCCGCACCTCAACAGAAAAACACTGCAACGCTGGACGCATTTCGATATACTGTCGCCGCACAGGGGATGGGGTCCCCCGGAAACCGCCGCAGCCCGGCTGATGACTCCTACGCTACGCTCGCGTAGCACTGGAATTGTCACCGCCGGCAGCACGGACCCGGTAAACGGAGGACTTCAGACCATGGAATCAGTCTTTACCACGGCATCCCTGTGGCTCGCCTTAGCCGTTCTTTCCGCCCTCATCGCCTCATACCTCCGCCTGTCGATTGCGCTGGTCGAAATCTGCGTCGGCGTCGCGGTCGCCGGTTTCCTCGGCTGGCTTGACCTAAGCGCTCTCCTCTCCGCCGACGCCGAGTGGGTCCGTTTTCTGGCTGCGGCGGGCGCCGTCGTCCTCACGTTCCTTGCCGGCGCCGAGCTCGATCCGGAAGTGCTTCGCAAGAAAGTGATGGAAGTGAGTGTCGTGGGGCTGGTCGGCTTCGCGGCGCCGTTTCTCGGCTGCGCCGCGATCGCCTACTATGGACTTGGATGGGATGCGCAGGCGAGCTGGCTTTGCGGCGTGGCTCTGTCGACGACGTCCATGGCCGTGGTCTATGCGGTCATGCTGGAAACCGGTTTCAATAAAACGGAGTTCGGCAAAGGCATCCTCGGCTCCTGTTTCATCAACGACCTGGGCACCGTCATCGCGCTCGGGCTGCTGTTTGCGCCCTTCACCTATAAAACGATCGTGTTTGTCGCAGGCAGCACGGCGGTTTTGGTATCCCTTCCTTCCGTCACGGCATGGTTGACCCGGCACTATGCTCATCGCACCGCCGCGATCAGGACGAAATGGATCATGCTCGCTCTCTTCGGGTTGGGCGCCCTGGCGCTCTGGTCCGGGAGCGAGGCGGTCTTGCCGGCCTACATCGCAGGAATGGTCCTGGCGGGCGGCGCGGCACGGGATACACATTGGATTCGCCGGCTTCGGACGCTGACGGTGGGATTCCTGACTCCCTTCTATTTTCTACGAGCGGGAACCCTCGTCTCCTTGCCGGCGTTGCTGTCGGCCCCGCTTGTTTTTCTCGCGTTACTGGGCGCCAAGGTGGTGTCTAAAATCTTCGGGCTCTATCCCGTGATCGGCCGGTTTCGGCAGGAGCGTAACGAGCGTTGGTACTACACGTTGATGATGTCCACCGGCTTGACCTTCGGCACCATCTCGTCTCTCTACGGCCTCGCGCACGGCCTCGTCACCCAGGAACAATATTCCTTCCTCGTCGCCGCCGTCATCGCCAGCGCCGTCGTGCCGACCGCCATCGCAGGGATCATGTTCGTTCCCGCCCACCTTCTTCCGAAAAGAGAACGGCCTTCCACGGTGCGGCACCTCGA
>JBDZUK010000100.1:0-8472 GCA_040255165.1 Nitrospiraceae bacterium
GACGTCAACCGGCCCCCCGAGTGGGTCGCCCGCCCCGACCGGATCGTCGTCGTGGCTGCGCTCGGTGCCGTGGTCCTCCTCGCGTGGGGGTTCCTCGTCGCAGGGACGGGCATGGACATGCCCGACGCGCGAGCGGGCGAGCCGACGGCGGACGCGCGCTCCCTCGGCAGGTTCCTCGCAGTCTTGCTCATGTGGGCCGTGATGATGGTGGCGATGATGCTGCCGAGCGCGGCGCCAACCATCTTGCTGTTCGCCGCGCTCACGCGCACGCGGGCGTCGGCCTCGCCGCTGCCACCGACTACCGGTTTCGCCGCGGGATACCTGCTCCTGTGGGGCCTCTTCAGTCTCGTTGCCACCCTCGCGCACATGGCACTCGAGCATGCCGCGCTCGTGTCCTCTGCAATGCGAACGACGACCTCCGTCCTGACCGGCCTGCTCCTGGTTGCCGCTGGCATGTACCAGTGGACGCCGCTGAAACATGCCTGCCTCAGGCATTGCCGCGCGCCGATCCATTTCGTGACGAGACATTGGCGCGCAGGCCTGGGCGGCGCGTTTCGCCTCGGACTGTTCCATGGCGCCTACTGCGTCGGCTGCTGCTGGGCGCTCATGGGTCTCTTGTTCGCCGGGGGGGTGATGAACGTCGCGTGGGTGGCCGCGCTGGCGCTCTTCGTCCTGCTCGAGAAGACGACCTTCCTCGGCACGCGCGTGGGCCGAACCGTGAGCGGCGTCGGCCTCGTCGTCGCAGGCGCGATCGTGCTCGCACTCCGATGAAGTGCGCCGGGCTGGCAGGAACGACAAGGCCTTCCGATGTCCTCTAACGTCACGTTGCTCACTCGCGGCCGGTACGGTGCAAAATATGAATGGCTCGCGGCGATTGAGGTGGGCGAGCTCATTGCGTACGGCGCTCTATATGGCGGCGATCCTGGCTGCGCGGTTTAATCTCTTCATCCGCGGCTTCTTTTGGTAGGGCATGTGCTGAGGGCACGTCGGACAAACGCCCGGGTGGTAGGAGACATTCACCGCTAGCCGATACGGTGAGGAGATTGCGGCCTAGTGGGGCAGCGCCATTGCGAGGCACCACTAGTTGAATCGCGCCGCGACTGCAAAATACAGGTGCTCGCAAAGGTTCTCTTTGGGTAGAAGTGCCGCGGCACCCGCAGCCCGCATCGAGGCTTCCACCTGATCGCTTAGCTCGGCAGAGACACCGATGACGATGACCTCTGGCTGATGTTCCTTGATGAGACGCGTGGCTTCGATTCCATCCATACGAGGCATCTTCACATCCATCAAGACGAAATCCGGTTGCAACTGATCCGCGAGCTGGACCGCCTGTTCGCCATCGGGCGCTTCCCCAATCACCACAAAAGCCCGCGAGTACCCGAACAATCCGCGAAGTTCACCTCGCATCTTGGCATGGTCATCCACGATCAGCACCCGGTGCTGGCGGCTGCTCCGAGGGCTTTGTCTTGTACCCAGAGAGCCATCATCGAACATTGTTATCGCCTCCGCTTGCAGGGCGTGGACCTTCAAGGTAGTGAACTACACGTTTTAGCCGCTCTTGGTCCGCAGCTCCAACCGCCAGAAATTCGAGACCCATGCCGTGCGATCCGGCCCAGCGGACCGCCGCATTTTGGACGACGATTGTTCCTGTCCCTCCTGGAACATGGAGCAATACACCGAGCTGCATCCCTGTAAAGGCTTGCACCGTAGTCTTGACTCGACAGCCCTTAATCGACAAATCCAGCACGGTCCCTGGATGTTCACAATGATCTTTGTGGACCAACATCACGGGAAACGAGATGCTGACCCGAACGTGTCGTCGTGTAACCAGAATGCTCAATCCCTTCCCCTCCGCTATCGCGGTGGTGGGTGAGTCTTCCACCGCTAGGGGGCAGGGTAGAGCAACTCCGGTGCCGGGATTGCAACAGGCCAATCTGCTCTTAAAACAAGGATATTCGAGTGAGATGGCTTCGCACCTGGTGAAGGTGTGAAGGGAAAGGGATGCACCGCAATTCTAGTGGGCTGAATTGTGAACTGCTCAGTAAGCGGGGCAGCTAAGATACGTGCAGGACAACAAAGCCAATCAAGACAGGCCTACGATGGGGCAAGCGGTGAAATCATTGGGCCGACACGAAAGAACCACCATTTGTTTAGCGCCCGCGTCCCATTACCTGGACCAAGCCCTGAGCGGGTGCATGATATTCCTCTTCCCGCTCGATCTTGCCGGTATCTGTACGCGTCGAGAAATTGATGAGAACTTCGTGAGAAGAGAACGGCCTTCCATCGCCCCTATGATGTACCGACCCAGTTCCCGACTTGATCCTATGGTCACAGACCCGGGAGTGTATTTCCCGGAATAGGTAATCGCTGATTCTCCCAAGCGAGAGAGCAGTTCCAGCAAGCGTAGTGCGTCTTGTCGTTCCATCTCAGATATTTCGAGACCTACCTGTCCATTGTCGCACCATTTCACCGTAGCGGTCTGGACATCGACGTGGGCATTGTCGGGGAGCACGAGGCGGGCATGCATCTCAACCCCCGGTGCAACTTCTCGGTGTGTGACGATGCACAGCCCGCCGGCAGACACATCCAGCGTCACCCCTTCCCCAGCGTAATCGGGATACGCGAACTGAACCTTATAGTGTACGGACCATCGCTGTGCCAAACGCGAATTGAGCGCATGGCGTGAATCTGGCGTCCGCATAGTGCTTCCTCCCGGTTGAGTGGGCGTCTGACTGTACCCATGCGATACAGATTCAGGTTACGTTCAGTCGCGTTGACGCACAACCCCTCTGAGAGGTGGAGGTTTTAGCGTTCGGGCGTGGACATTCCGTGCATCTAGTCGGGCCAAGCGATCACCTGCTGCGGTAAAAGCGTAGATTTACCATTGCCTTACACTTACGTAACCACTGGCTACGTGCCGGCCAGTGGCCACCCATGACACAAGACCAAGCACGTCATCTTCAGGCACGCACACTTCCGTATTGCCTATGACGGTAGCTGAGATATCGAAGGCGTGACCTGACGAAGATCTGGGAAAGTCCCTCCTGGCAGAACTGTTCGCCCCTGACATCTTCCGGGGCTTCGGTCTACTATTCGTGTAGAGCGCTCAAAAAGACTCCCGCCTATTCTTTTCACCCGAACTGCTTTCATTCCTTCGGGGATGAACCTCCGACCATCGCCTGCCATTCTTCCGACAACCCCACCTGCCCGGCGAGTGTCTCGAGAGCCTTTCGTTCAGCTTCTGTTGGTTGGCGCACGGCGAGAATCTGCTGTGCATCCAGCAGGTCTTGCGGCCCGGCCGCGTAGAGCTTCAAGAGGATCAACACCTGCCAGGACACCACCGGCACCGTGCAGCCCAAAACCAATAGCAACGTCATGTCCCGAAAGAGGATGGAATTCCACGCTGTTGGCAATACGATCAATTGAATGGGGACCGAAAGCTCATTCACTGCGACGTGTGTTCGAAAGACACCACGGAGAGGATCATTCGGATCGCCAGGCTGGAATTCTGCTTGGAGGAACTGCGCGAGGGCTGCCGGTTCAGAAGAGCCAAGCGCCATCGCAAAATCCACATCATGCGTTGCCCGGGGCACCCCCCATGCGGATACTGCAAACCCTCCGATCAGGGCATACTGCTCGAGGAGGTGCCGGGCTTGTGCGTCGTCCAGGCGACGCACAATCTCAGTTATCGCTTGGGCGAACACGCGTGCTGCAGCTCGTAGCAGGTGTCGGACAGTTCCAAGGCGAGCATGAAACGTTGAGCGGGAGTCATCTGTCGAATCTCAGCAAGCTTCTGTTCAGACAATCGCGCGCTGACAACACTGGCGCGTCGTTGAGGAGCTTTCTGGAGAGCTACTCTAGCCCGCTGTGCCATGCAGGCATTCTACACGCAATAGATGCCGGAGGGAACACTGCACCATGCCCCGCTCACGATCGTTTCCTTGCGTTCGACTGCCTGGTTGAGCACTCTGGTCTCCACGCCGTAAAGCCCGGCGAAGTCCCGAGCCAGGATAGCCCGATGTCTTCGGACATCTCAATGGCGCTTTTGATCGAAGCCAAGCGGCTTGGGCCTGCTATTCGCGGCAGAGCGCTCGAAAAGATTCTGGTACATTCTCTTGTTCCCCTGGCCCGTTTTCTCCCGCGCTCTCAAAGCTCGAGCTGACACCGGCCACCATTCCATCCGCTAGAAATCCTAGTCCTGCTGTCCAAAGACACAAGGCGTGACACGCATTCCTCGAACAAAACCAGTTATCTTTTTGCTCAGCACGAAAACCATGCTATTTGTGCAAGCAGTACACCTGCAATCTGTTTTGCTGGTCACTCTCTCAATATCTGTTTTTATAGCCGTACAAGGAAGAGCGGTCATGACCCCATCTTTCCAATCCCAGATTTTGCTCGTCGAGGATTCCGATGACGCGGTAGTGATCCTACGGTTCTTATTAGAGCGTGAAGGGTTTTGTGTCTTGCACGCCTCGGATGGAAAGCAAGCTCAAGAACTTATCTCGAAAATGCCACCCCCGGCTCTCGCCATCTTAGATGTCATGCTGCCCTTCATGAGTGGACTACAGCTGATACGTCTCATTCGCGGAAAGAGGGAGTGGAACTCCGTGCCCATTCTTATGCTCACCTCGGATGAGGCAGAGCGTGACGTGCTAGACGCATTCGCACACGGCGCTAAGGACTACGTGAAGAAACCGTACAATCCAAAAGAGCTTCTCGCCAGGATCCGCAATCTATTGGCTAGCGAAGCCTAATGACATGAGCCTGTATGTCGTCTGGATAGCGACTTATAGCATCAGCTGCTTCTGCATCATTACCTTTTCATTCATTCTCACACTCCGAACAGCGCGCACGGTGGGAGCGGCCAAGAAACGCGCGTTTATCTCTCAATGGCGGCCCGTCCTGACCCAATGCCTGACGACTTATCCTGAAGCCTTGCCGCTCCTCAAACGGCACGAACGCAGACTGTTTTTGCATCTCTGGGTGACATTTCAGGAATCGGTAACCGGAGAAGCCCACGCTCGCCTGAAACGTCTGGCTAGAGAGCTCGACCTACACAAGATAGCCCTTACCTACACTCGTCCACACCGCGGCGACTTGGCGCTGCTTGCTGTAACCGCCCTTGGTCATCTGCAAGAGTCTCACGCATGGGAGACACTGGCCCAATTGTTGAGTCACTCCAATCGAACGCTTTCACTAGCGGCCGCCCGAGCATTGGTGCGCATTGATACAGTCCGCGGGCTCTCTCTTGTATTGCCGTTTTTAGCTACGCGCCAAGACTGGTCCGTGTTGAATACGAGTCTGGTACTGAAAGAGATCGGTCAATCGATATCCGCACCACTATTGGCGCAACAAGCGCTCAGTCGCTCATCTGACGTAGCCGCTCGACTCATTACGCTGATTAAAGCCATACGAGGTCTCAGCGCGTTGCCCCTCGTGCGCAAGCTTATTGAGCGACATCCCAACGACGTAACAATCGTGTGCGCTGCTCTAGATCTGTTTTCGGAGTGTCACGATCCGCGTGATCTTCCACAGATTCGCCATTACACCCTGCACTCCAACTGGATCATACGGCTCCATGCCGCAATGGCACTGGGGAAAATGGGAACCCTGGACGATGAAATACGTCTGATGGCTCTGCTGTCCGATAGCGAATGGTGGGTCCGGTATCGCGCCGCAGAATCCTTAAGCGGGCTGCCGGTGATGACTCGCCGGCGACTCGCCGAACTCGCCGAAGCGGTTCCGGATAAATCGAATGCAGATCTGATTGCGCATTTTGTCCATCACGCTGACTTTTATCACCGCAATGCTCGCTGTCCGAGCCTCGCATGATCGGCCCTATCGTTCTCAGTGCCTTTGAATACCTGTTCCTGCTGTATGTGGTGGCGGGCAACCTCGTGTACCTCGCAATTAATCTCGTGGCTTACCTCGCTCTCGTGCGCAGTCGTTCGCATCGTTCGATTGACGCGCTCCCCAAACGACTCTCCGGCTTAGAGCCGCCGATCAGCATCCTGGCCCCCGCCTACAATGAGGAAGCGACCATCGCGACAGCCGTGCGATCACTTCTGCAATTAAGCTATACGGGCTATGAAGTCATTGTGGTCAATGATGGATCCAGCGATCGGACGCTCAACGTCCTGATCGAAGAGTTCGAGCTCACCCCTATACCGGATGTATACCATCCTTCCCTTCCCACCAAGCCCATCAAAGCCGTCTACGGGTCGCCACGCTATCCGGCCCTTCGAATCGTGGATAAAGAGAATGGCGGCAAGGCTGATGCGCTGAATGCCGGGATCAATTTGAGTCGCTGCCCGCTATTTTGCTGCGTCGACGCGGATTCGATATTAGATCGAGACGGCTTGCTTCGCATTGTTCAGCCCTTCCTCGACGATCCGAGGACGGTCGCCTGCGGGGGCACCATACGAATCGCGAACGGATGTGACTTTCGCGGTGGGTTTGTGGCGACAATCGGCTTACCGAAAAACTGGTTGGCATTGATCCAGACGGTCGAGTACCTGCGCGCGTTCCTGTTTGGCCGTATGGGATGGTCGCCGTTGAATGCGATGCTGATCATCTCCGGGGCCTTCGGCTTATTCCATCGCGAGACAGTCATCCAAGCTGGTGGGTACCGAGTCCAGACCATCGGCGAAGACATGGAACTCGTCGTCAGACTGCACCGGCACTTGTTGTCGAAGCGCCTTCCCTATCGGATCGCCTACGTTCCAGATCCCATCTGCTGGACCGAAGCCCCGGAAAATCTCGACGCATTACGCCTACAACGCATTCGCTGGCAACGAGGCCTCTGTGAAAGCCTTGCCGGCAACCGCCAATTGCTATTCCAGCATCATGGCGGGGCCGTCGCATGGCTTGCGTTTCCTTTTATGGCGATATGGGAATGGCTGGGGCCTCTGTTCGATTTCGCCGGGTATACATTCATCTTCATCTGCGCCCTGTTCGGCTTCGTGTCATTCCATGTTGCCGTAGCTTTCGCGGCACTCGGGCTTGCACTGGGTGTGTTCCTATCGGTGAGTGCGCTGCTCCTCGAAGAGCTGACCTTCCACGCATACCCTAAAATGCGGCACGTGACGCTGCAGTTTGCGATCGCCATAGCGGAAAATTTCGGATACAGACAACTCACCAATTGGTGGCGCCTGGTCGGGTTCGTTCAATGGTTCCGGGGTACCCAGGCTTCATGGGGCAGCAGAGCGCGCTTGGAAGCCTGGAAGGCACAGTGAGACCTCTCTCCTTCGCTTCGGATTCCCGCTCTCAATTATTAAGATACGTGCTACCAGCCCTGCTATTGCACATCTTCCTGGTGGGTTGTGGCGGACGCGCCGCGGTGCACACCGAACCATCCTCGGAGGCCTCAGTTCAGACCGACTTCTATCGCACGGCATTGGCACACGATCCGAGTAATGATGAGATTCGGGGAAAGCTCGCACGCGCCCTCGCGTTGTCCGGGGAATACACCGAGTCCGAGAAGCTCTATCGCGAGATCCTCATTCGCCAGCCAGGAAACCGCGATATCAAAACAGCCTTGGCGCGAGTGAAGGCATGGCAGGGTCAATACGGATTAGCTCAAGACATGTACGAGGAGATCCTAGCCGCTCATCCTGGCGAAGAAGAAGCAAGAAGAGGACTGGCTGACGTGCTGTATTGGAAAGGTGACTTCGCGAGCGCATTAGCACAGTATGAGCAGTTAGCCGTACAGAGACCGAGCCAAGAACTGGCTCGGCAGATCACCAAAGTTCGCGCTGCACAGGACAGTCTCAGCGAATCCCAACTCTTACGAGCCCCCTTCGAGACAACGGACAAGCCTCCACGGCTCCCCTTTCGCAACTATATAAAAGCTGGGTACAGCCAGTACCCGTACACGAACAATATTAAAGACGAGCGGCATTATTTGCTTGAAGGCGCTCACGCGTTTGGAAATCAGACTGCCGTGCTCCGAGTGGAGCCAACGAGCCGCTTCGGATTAAGTGATGTACCGTTGTCGGGTGAACTGTACAGTACACTCTGGAAACGTGCGTGGGGCTACCTGGCCGGAAGTGTGACTCCAAACGCCCGCTTCATGCCCGATTACTCTGCGGGGGGCGAGATCTATCAGGGACTCAAAAGCGTTGCTCCCTTTCTCTCCTTTTTGGAGGCGTCCTTCGGGTACAGGCACCTCCAGTTTAAATCGACCGGCGTAGATCTTTTGATGCCCGGAATCATCATCTATCTTCCTCATGACATCTGGATCACGGAAAAGGTGTACTTTGTTCCCACCACGGGTGCCATCACATTGTCTTCGATGTTGACCTGGCGCCCAACCGATCGAGTTCAGATGTGGTTCTCCGGCGCATTTGGGACGGCAGGCGAACGTATTTTTGCCGAACAAGACTTCGTCCGAGTTTCGAGCACGATCTTTCAGGCGGGCATCGTCCTGCCTCTATCGGATTCGTTCTCGGCCGAAGTGGTCGGCCTGTACGA
>JBDZUK010000022.1:0-4698 GCA_040255165.1 Nitrospiraceae bacterium
TTGTGACAATCAAGACTTGATGCCGCAGTTCCGACGGAATTCATTGACGGGAGGTCGACCTCGGCTTTTCTTAGCATGACAACGGCCGGAGTGTCGGCGAAATTAGACTGACACACGGGACGAACTGCCAGGATGGCCAGAGAATTCCCCTTCCAATTGGATGGTGGTCAAGGGACCTGCACGTCTTGTATCGCAATTGCTTGATATTGTGACGAGAGACCCATATGTAGTGCGAGACGAATAGAAATTAAGATCACTTTTTCTTCAAAACATGAACTTTAATCCGACAAAATAAGCTTTCTGACCGTTAGGCCTACCGAATGGAAGCCTCCGGGTCCAGCGCACCTCGGCAAGTGTCGGCGTCCCCGCCACGCTTGCCGGTGTCGGGACAAGTACTTTTAAGACTTGCTCAGGTTCAGGGGCTTGGTCCATGAGGACGAGCATGCCCCCGCTACTGATGTTTAAGGAGAGCGCCTTTCCACTTCTTATTGCATCTGCTTGCCCCTCTATCGGCATAGTCATCTCATAGGGGATAGCCCGCAATAACGCGACCCGATCACTATGTTGCTGATAATTTGTCATAATTGGCCACTCCCACTCATTCTGTTCCACATCCCCTCCTCTTGAATTCAACTGCTGTTCGACGCAATGCAGGAGCTCTTAGAGCTTTTTCAGTGTCACGAGAATAGAATTCTTCTTATACGCGCTTGGCCAGTAACCCCAGAAAGATCTTTGATCGTTCAAAGTGGGAGGAAGGGCGTCTCTCTTACCTCATCCAAACTTTTTCGTCATCGAGTTGCGTTAAAGTTCTGTAAATATACGTCGTTACTTTTGCTTTCGGCCTGGCGCGACTATAGAAACTTCGATGAAATTGGACAATACCATCGATGTAGGTCCGGCTTGAACAAAGGTAGGTGTTGACTACCTCGAAAGGGTTAGGTACCATTTCCACTCCGACCTGAGGCTTTTCTTCCTTAGTAGAAGTCGGCACTCGCAAATTCTCTAAAATCTTTCTTTTTGGAACCATTCATTATATGAACGACACATTGAACACAGTAGACCAAGCAGAGACTTTCGCTGACCAACGAGCTGGACCAGGCATTGTGGTCCTTTCCGCTTCTATGCAATTGTTGCATATGAATCGTCAGGCCGCGGAGCTCTCCAAACAAATCAACGCTGCGGAACATGGCGCCAAAGTATCGAAGGCGGCACAGGGTGTGTTGCCAACCGCTCTGACGGAGTTGTGCAGCGAAATTATCAAAGCCCTTCATGTGCGGACAGAAGCTAAGGACTGGGAACAGTTTGAAATTAAACGGGTAGCCGGAGAGTCGAATCAGCCGATATTGTTGCGCGGATTTGGGTTACCGGATCGAGGTGGCGTGCAGCATGCCCGGCTGGTGGTCACAATGGAAGAGCTCGGCCGCCGCCAGCAGCTGAACACTCACCAAGCCAAGGAAAAATTTCAACTCACGAATAGAGAGCAGGCCGTAGTGGAGCATTTGGCTAAGGGATGGACGAATAAGGAAATCGCGAACGCCCTTGAGATTACCGAGCAAACGGTAAAGGAACATATCAAGCACATCATGCGGAAAACCAATGCCACCACCAGGACCGGCATCCTGGTGCAAATCTTCAGTTCCTAGCTTGGCAATATCCCATTCCAATCGAATACAAAATGCAACACTGCTGAGTCTTCGACACACCATCGTTCCTGAACAGTCAGCAAATACAATAACTTAGACACTCGATCTCGTGGCTTATCGATTGCAGTGTCCCTCCATTGCTGAATGAATGGAGGGGAAATGGCTACGGGTCGATGGTTTATCGCACTGTGCATGGTGGTGATGGTTGGTTGTCAGACCGCACAGAAAGTCTCTCACGGGGGCTTGGACAACGCCAAATTCATGGACTTATGGAACGTATACCATCACTGCCAATCTTTGACCGACGTAGACCTCATCAAGGCGGACTCTGCGCTGCTTTCCGCAGCACAAAACCATCCGGTACAAGCATCGAATTTCGTCTTGCCCTTGCCGGGCAAACTTGATCGGTTGATCTCAGGTCCGTCGGTGCGGCTGGCAGTGGACGTGAATGCAATGGCGGCGGCCTGCACCTTGCGAACCGGGCAGCTGGCCTTTGAAGCAGGACGGCTCGATCTTGCCAAAGAGATGTTCCATACAGTGGTTCGTAATCATCCCCATCCCGACTATGCCTACTATACGAGACAGGCTCGAGCGGGTCTTCATCAGATCGACAGCGGCTTCCAGATAACGCTACAGCTGCCTTGACCGAGCGTTTCAATCCTCGGCACTCCCCGTCCTCCTACTGCGGTCTCCTCACTCGAACAGCGATTCGAATAGCTTGCTGTATTGACGAGCCGACCGCTCCCACGACACGTCCGTTTTCATCCCCGCCGTCATAATTGTTTCCCAAGTGGAGCGATCTCGGTAGACCATCAGCGCAAGACAGATCGCGTTCAAGAGCGCCGATGAAGATGGTTGTTCAAAATGAAATCCTGTGGCGCGTCCCGCCTTCACGTTCTTGGGAGAATACGGTACAACCGTATCCGCCAGCCCTCCGGTCTTTCGAACAATGGGGATAGTTCCGTATCGAAGACTGTACAGCTGGCTGAGTCCGCAAGGCTCATAGCGGGACGGCATCACGAACATATCGGCTCCTGCCTCGATGCGGTGAGCCAATGCATCGTCGAACCCGATCCGAAGCCCCATCCGGTCACGATATCGGCCCTGCAACGCCCGGAGCCGAGCCTCGTACTCAGGCTCGCCCGTACCCAGAACGATCAATTGAAGGTCCCACTCCATCAATTCCGGGATGATATCGGCGAGCAAATCGAGCCCCTTCTGGGAAGTGAGCCGGCTGACCACACCCAAAGCCGGAACGTCCTTCACCGGCAGCCCCAACTCTTCCTGAAGCGCTTGCTTACACCGATATTTCCCGCCTAGGTCCCTGCCGGAATAGCGGGCGGCAATGTGAGGATCCCTCATGGGGTCCCAGACGGCCACATCGATGCCGTTCGTCACACCGAATAATCTGGCCGCGCGCTGGCGGATGACGCCATCGAGACCGAACCCGAATTCTTGCGTTGTGATTTCCTGGGCGTAGGTCGGACTCACGGTCGTAAGGAGATCCGCAAAAAGGATCCCTCCTTTGAGCAAATTCGTTGACCCGTAGAACTCAAGCCCCGCAGGTGAAAACAGCGTCGGGGGCAGCCCGGTTTTCAGCAATTGATTCCCTTCGAACATGCCTTGATACCCGAGGTTGTGTATCGTCAGCGCGGTCTTTATTCCCTGCAATTCCTTTCTCCGGCTTTCCGTTGTCTTGAGATACACGGCGCAAAGCGAGGTTTGCCAATCATTGAGATGCAGCACCTGCGTATCCCAGCCGTCGTGCTCTGCCAAATAAGAGGCGACCTGGATCACTGCTCGGCTGAACAGACTGAACCGTTCCAGATTATCCGGGTAGTCGCTGCCGTTTTGTTGATACAGCTCCGGTCGGTCAAAAAACGGATCATAGCGCACGGCCAGCACCCGAACTGCACCCGCTGAGCCGGGTTCCTGCATGACGGCTTCTTCAATCACGACATCGCGCATACCGTCCGGCAACGCCATCTCAAACCGAAACATCGGCTTGAAGGCATATCCAGCTCGATCAATGCCGCGATACCGTGGAATCACAAGGACGACGTCATGACCCAACTTGGCCAATTCGCGCGGCAGCGCCCCTGCTACATCGGCCAGGCCGCCGGTCTTGGCGAATGGAACCGCTTCGGAGGACGCCACGAGAATGCGTAAGGGACGAATGTCGGAAGGCATCAGGGAAGCCGTCGTGATGGCTTATTGCGGCGCAGAGAAGCGCTCAATCTTGGTTTTGAATTGTTCTTCACGTTTCCATGTCCGCCCCAGCGCGTGAAGTTCATCGGCAGCGGCGGCTTCACGATAAACCAACCGATCGTCCAAAAACACCAGCAACCACCCCCGGTCGGGATAGGCCAGGTATACGGCCTGCCCTGCCGCCAATCCCATGTCCCACCCGCGAGGGTTTTCGCCGGCCGGCACGCGCCAGTGCGGAATCAAGGCACCGTCCGGCATCTCGAAGAATTGCGTGAATTCGGCATGATGATACAGGGGAATGCCCCACACGTTGATGAATGCGCGCGGGACGAGCTCCTGAAGCGTCAAATCGTTCACACGTATCCGGCGCTCCTGCTCTTGCAAGGACGGTCCCGTACATGCCGCCAGCCCCGCGAGCAGAAACCAGAGCGCTAGCACGCTGGGAAACGTCGAGGATTTCTGGGTCCGATCGATGAGCACGTGTCGGAGAGATGAGATGACCCGACGCACGCTACAACAATCTCCTGCTTTTCGGTTCAACGGGCTTTACCGGCACACAGACATCGCATTGGCATAATTTGCGGAGGAAGGAATAGGAATAAATACCGGTGTCATGCCCATCGCTCCATTTGAACTGCAGCGCATAGCGCCCGACCGGCTCGACGTCCTGCAACATGATCAGCAACGGCACATCTTCCGGCTTGAGCCGTACTTCGCCGGTCCATTCGTCCGTGCACGCGGCACAGGGACATCGCTGGCGAAGATACCGGACCGGATAGACGCCTTTATGTCCGTCGCTCCATTCGATGCCCAACACGCCCTTGTCGAGCCAGGCCATGTCTTTGGG
>JBDZUK010000022.1:4798-44096 GCA_040255165.1 Nitrospiraceae bacterium
CCCTTCGACAACATCATGCATCGCGCCGCCTGGCGTGCCGCACACGTTCCGCACACCAAGCCTCCGGACGCCGGAGAAAACTGCGGCTGGCCGATGAGCCTGGTCTTGCCGCACGCGGCGCAATGATCGGTTTGAGGACGAAATCCAGTGAGACCGAGCAACCGGATCTGAAACAGCAACGCCGTGAACGCCGGATCCTCACTGACCACCAAGGACCGCAAACCCTGTTCAAGGGTATCGAACACATGCGGCTCCGGATCTCCGTCGGGTGTGACGGCCGCCACCACGTTGACCATTCTGGCGGCGGCCGTCATGAGGCTTAAACTCTCCCGAAAGCAGCTGAATGGTTCGATCAGATCGACCTGCGACACGCGATACAGCGAATCCCCGGGCTTCTCGAACAGGTTCAAATGGCAAATCGTAAAAGGCTCGAGCGCCGCGCCGAACCGACTTTTCATCCGGCGCGCGCCGCGCGCCACCCCGCGGATTTTGCCGATCTGCAGCGTATAGCACGTGACGATCCGGTCCGCTTCTCCCCACTTGCGGCTCTTCAGGACGATGGCCGGCGTCTTCATCAACGGCATGGATAAAACCCGTCCTGCGAGAAAGCCGGCCGGTCAGGCCGGTTCAGTCATCGAAGATATTCGAGGAACACCGTGGCGAGCGTCAGATAGATCGTGATGCCGGTAATGTCATTCGCCGTGGTCACGAACGGACCAGCCGCGACCGCCGGGTCGATCCCCATCCGTTTCAGCACGATCGGCATGATCGTCGCCATGCTGGTCGAGACCAGAAACGCGATGATCAACGACGTTCCCACGACCATGCCTAAAAACACCTGGTGCCAAAGCCACCCGACCCCGGTCAAAATCACCCCGCACGCGGCTCCCATGACCAATCCGATTCTCACCTCGCGGAAGAAGACTTTCCAGACGTCGGTCAACTCGACCAAGCCGGTCGCCAATCCGCGGATGATGAGGGTCGACGATTGGAGCCCGACGTTCCCTCCCATCGCCGCAATGACGGGAATAAAGCTCACGATCGCGACCACTTCCTGAATGGTGTAGCGGAAGAACCAGAGAATCGCTCCGGACACCAAGCTGCCGACCAGATTGGTGAACAGCCACGGCAAACGGACCTTGGCGGCTCCAAGGCTGGAGGATTTGGACACCGGATCTTCTTCGATGGCTCCGGCCATCTTCAGCATATCCTCGGTGGCCTCTTCCCGGATGACGTCCACCACGTCGTCGACCGTAATGATCCCGACTAGGGTGCCGTCCTTCTCAACCACCGGAATGGCGAGCAAGTTATAGCTGGCGACCTGCCGGGCCACCTCTTCCTGGTCCATGTCTACGGCCACGCTGATGACGTCCCGCGTCATGATGTTCTTCAGCGGCGTCGCCGGAGGCACCGTCAACAACTGGCGCAACGACAGCACACCGACGAGGTGGTCTTCTTTGTCCGTGACATAGATATAGAACACCATCTCCGCATCGGTCGCCTGCTGAAGCCGGCGGATGGCATCCTGCGCCGTGGCGTCCTCTGGAAGCGAGAAGAACTCGGTCGTCATGATGCCGCCGGCCGTGTCCTTCGGATACTTGAGGATGTCGGCGACTTCGGTGGAGTCCTCCGTCTTCATCAAGGCAAGAATTTCTTTGGCGCGGTCCTCCGGCAGCACGCCGAGAATGTGGGCGACGTCATCGGGGCCCAGATCCTTGAGCAACCACGCCACGTCGGAATGCAGCAGATCGGCCAGCACCTGAACGATGCTGTCGCGGTCCAATTCGCTGAGGACTTGTCCTCGCTTCGCCTCTCCCCGGACCAATTCGAAGACTTCCCGCTTCTCTTTGGCCGAGGACAAATGCCCGATGACTCTCGCGATGTCGGCGGGATGCATGCGGCCGAGCATCTTCGACAAATTGGTGATGGCGCCGCGCCGCAGCAGGCGTTGCACGGAGAGCATGACGATGTCGGACTTCGTCTGCCCGCGCTCCGCTTGATCGCGCAGCGTGTCCCGAAGAAGATCTTTGTCGGCCGGACGGGCCCGATCAGGCGTCCGCTCCGTCGGTTGCATCACGACCTCGCTAATACCCCAACTCCATCAACGTATGTTCGTCTTCGCGCCAGGCCTGCCGGACGCGCACCCACAATTCGAGGAACACCTTCATCCCGAAGAGCCGCTCCATATCGCGCCGCGCCTCGGTTCCCACTACCTTGAGCCGCTCGCCGTGCTTGCCGATCAAAATCGATTTCTGGGAGTCCCTTTCGACGAGCACGGACGCGCTGATCTTCGCTAACTTCCCTGCTTCCGTGAACCGCTCGATTTCCACCGCGACCGAATAGGGCACTTCCTCATAGGTGTGCTGCAGAATTTTTTCACGGATGATTTCCGCCGCCAACGTCCGCATGGGCTGGTCGGTGACCATGTCGGCATCGTATCCGGCCTCTCCTTCCGGCAGTAAGGAGACCGTCACGTCGATTAAACGATCCACGTTGTCTCCCGTCTCGGCCGACACCGGCACCAGCTCTGTCCACGCGCACAGCTTGGCATACGTGTCGATCACGGGAAGCAGCTTGGCTTTATTGACGAGATCGACCTTATTCAACACGAGTATGATCGGACGTTCCCGTTTCGCCACGGCCGCCCGCACATGCTGCAACACCAAGTGATCTCCGGGACCGGGAAGACTCGTGGCGTCCATCATGACATAAAGGAGATCGGCCTCCTCCAAGGTTTCTACGGCGGTTCGCATCATACGGCGATTCAGCAAATGCTGAGGCTTATGGAGGCCGGGAGTGTCCAAGAACGCGATCTGCGCGCCCGGCACGTGGGCGACACCGAGGATTCTCGTTCTCGTCGTCTGCGGCTTGTCCGACACGATGGCGATTTTTTCGCCGAGGAGTCGATTCAGCAGCGTCGACTTCCCGACGTTCGAACGCCCGATGATGGCTACCATCCCGAATTTCATTGCAAGGGGTCCCGTTTTTTTGACATTTCCGGACTCAATTGATAGACCGTCTCGCCTTTCCGCACGTAGCCGAGCCGTTCTCGCGCCAACTGTTCGATCTTCGCGGGATCGCGGTCCACGCGATCAATCTCTGTGCGCAGGAGGCGATTGCTCCGCTGCAGGTCCTGTATCTCCCGCTCCAGCTGCTCCGCATGCTCGCGCATCCCCAGATAGCGCGGCAGTCCCATCTCCCCGAAGACGAGCGCCGCCAGGAGAAGCACGCAGCCGGTAAGTCCGGCCAATTGCGCGACGGTCACCATCCGCCGCTGCCAGTCCAGCCAGTCACGGCCGCGATTCTTCTTGATGATCATACCGCTCCGACGGGTCTTTTGGGAGAGTTCACACCCTTCCCGGCACGGCGTCCCGGCCCGGATACACCGCCGTGCGACCGAGCTCTTCTTCGATGCGAAGCAGTTGGTTGTACTTGGCCACCCGGTCGGTGCGCGAGAGCGAGCCGGTCTTAATCAATCCGGTATTCATCGCGACCGCCACGTCCGCGATCGTGGTATCTTCCGTTTCTCCGGACCGGTGCGACACGATCGCCGTGTAGCCGGAGCGCTTCGCCAATTCGATCGCTTCCAACGTCTCCGTCAGGGTCCCGATCTGATTCAGCTTGATCAAAATCGAGTTGGCGATTCCTTCTTTGATCCCTTTCGAGAAGATTTCGACGTTCGTGACGAAAATATCGTCGCCGACGAGCTGCACGCGCCGCCCCAGCCGTTCAGTCAACATCCGCCAGCCTTTCCAGTCGAGTTCGCTCAACCCGTCTTCAATCGAGAGAATCGGATAGCGATCCAGGAGCGAGCCGTAGTAGTCGATCATCTCCTCGGAAGAACGCTGCGGATTTCTTTCCGCTTCCAGGATGTACCGGCCCTTTTCATACAGCTCGCTCGCCGCACAGTCCAACGCCAACGCCACGTCGCGGCCGGGCCGATAGCCGGCGCCTTCGATGGCCTGCACAATGAGAGTCAGCGCTTCTTCATTCGATTGAAGGTCCGGCGCAAACCCTCCTTCGTCACCCACTGCCGTGCTCAGTCCTTTTTTCTTCAGCAGCGACTTCAGCGTGTGAAAGACCTCCGTGGCCATCCGCAGCGCCTCACTGAATCGGTTGGCACCAACCGGCATAATCATGAATTCCTGAAGGTCCAACCGATTGTCCGCGTGCGCTCCGCCATTGATGATGTTCATCAAGGGGACCGGGAGGACCCGGGCATTCGTGCCGCCGAGATAGCGATATAATGGTTGCCCGGTTTCAGCAGCGGCAGCCTTCGCCACCGCCAGGGAGACCCCCAGAATCGCGTTTGCGCCCACCTTGCCTTTCGACTTTGTTCCATCCAAGTCGATCATCGCGCGGTCGATCCCGGCTTGATCAAAGGCTTCTTTGCCCAATAGCTCCGGCGCGAGCGTCTTGCTGATGTTCGCGACGGCCTTCGTGACGCCTTTGCCCATCCATCGTTTGCGGTCCCCGTCGCGCAGCTCGATCGCCTCCTTCTCTCCGGTGGAAGCCCCGGACGGCACCGCCGCCCTCCCGCGCGCTCCGCTCTCCAGCGTCACCTCCACCTCGACGGTAGGGTTCCCCCGTGAATCCAAAATCTGCCGACCAATGATCTCTCGAATCGCGCTCATGCTCCTCTGCTCCTTGTCTCTCTTTACACTCATCTTCACGGGTGAAGCCGGGGTGCCGTCTGCGCGCGTCGAACGAGCACCTTCCGAGGCACCCCGGTTTTACCCACCCAGCCGCTTCTTCAGTAGCTCATTCACCTTGCCCGGATTGGCCTTCCCGCCCGATGCTTTCATGACCTGTCCCACCAGAAACCCCAGCACCTGCTGTTTTCCACCTTTATATTGCTCGACCTGCCCGGGATTCTTCCCGAGCACTTCGGCGATGATGGTCTCCAGCGCGCCCTCGTCTGACAACTGCGTCAGCCCCTTCTCCTGGACGATCTGCTCCGGGGTCTTTCCGCTGCTGTACAATTCGGGGAAAATGTCCCGGGCGACTTTCAAACTGATGGTCCCCTCGTCCACCAACCGTAAAAGATTCACGAGCCGTTCAGGCGGAACCGGCGAAGCCGTCACGTCGGTTCCGGAGTTGTTCAATTCCCTGGTCAGTTCCCCCATCACCCAATTACTGACCGTTTTCGGGTGCTCGAACAGCTTGACGCACTCCTCGAAGTAGTCCGCGATTCCTTTCGAGCTCGTCAGCACGCCGGCGTCGTACTCGGGCAACCCGTACTGTGAGATGACCCGGGCAAAGCGCGCGGCCGGCAACTCCGGCACCTCCTTGCGAAGCTCCTCGATCCATCCTTCCTCCAGATTCATCGGGACGAGGTCAGGGTCCGGGAAATATCGATAGTCGTGCGCCTCCTCCTTGGACCGCATGACCGCCGTTTCGCCCCGGTCGATATTCCACAGGCGGGTCTCCTGCTGAATGCTGCCCCCTTCGTTCAGCACTTTGGTCTGGCGCTTGATCTCATACTCAATCGCCTCCTTCACGAACTTGAAGGAGTTGATGTTCTTCAGCTCGACCTTTGTCCCGAATTCCTTCTGTCCGAGCGGACGGAGCGACAGATTGGGCTCGCATCTCAGGCTGCCTTCCTCCATGTTGCCGTCGCACACGTCGAGATACATCAGGATGTCACGAAGAGCCTTGAGATACGCGACGACTTCGTCCGCGGAACGCATGTCGGGCTCGGTCACGATCTCCAACAGCGGCGTCCCGGCGCGATTCAAATCCACCCGGCTGCCGCTCGTACCGGTCTCATGCACGTTCTTGCCGGCGTCTTCTTCGAGATGCGCGCGCCGGATACGCACGCGCTTTCTGCCGTCGCCGACCGCCACCTCGATCCAGCCGTGCTCGCAGATCGGCGCCTCGTACTGCGAGATCTGATAGCCTTTCGGCAGATCGGGGTAAAAATAATTCTTGCGGGCGAACCGGTTCGCCGAGCGGATCGTACAATTCAACGCGGCGCCCGTCTTGATGGCCATCTCCACCGCCTTGCGGTTGACGACCGGCAGCGTGCCGGGCAATCCCAAACAAACGGGACAGGTTTGACTGTTCGCCGTCAACCCGAACGTCGTCCCGCAGCCGCAGAACATCTTCGATTGCGTACGCAACTGGGCATGCACCTCCACGCCGATGACCACTTCATAGATCATGGTCAGCCTTGCTGATCTCCCGCCATGCGATCGCGTTCGCGCTTCATCGCCTCCCGGCCGGCTTCGAACGCTTCCCGCAAGACCGACTTCTTGGCCTCCACGAATTCCTTGCCTTGCTCCAACGCTTCCTCGAACGCCTCCCCCGCGCGCCCTGCGAAATCCCGGAAATCCTCTTCCGCCCGCTTGGCATAGCCTCGCAGTTGCTCGCGTGATTCGCGCCCGGATTGCGGCGCCATCAACAACGCCGCGACCGCACCCAACGCCGCTCCGCTCAAAAAAGCCAACATCACCGTACCTGCCGATATGCCTCGTTCATCCGCCATTGTAAGACCCTCCTTCCTGCTTGATCCGCTCACGAACGACTTGCGTCGCGGCCCGGACGCCGGCGACCATGCTCGCCACATTAGTCAGGAGCGACCCACCCGAACCCCGCACCACACTGTGCACCTGCTGCACGGATTCACCGACCTCGCCGACGGCGTGCAGGAACACCGCAGCATGTTCGACGCCCGACCTAGCCTGATCCGCGACCTCGTTGAGATTCTGGCTCATGGCCCGCAGCTCCGCGATGAGCGACGGGAGCTCGAGATTCATGCGGGCAACCAGCTGCTCGGATTCGGCGACGGTCTTCCGCAGTTGGATGAGCACAGGGACGAGATAGCCGACCAGCAGCGCGAAGGCGAGCGCGACCAGGGCGACGGCGATTTCAACGATCATGTTGGACCTCCCGAACGGGTGAATCGTGACGAGCCTGGGGAAAGAACACGTTGAGTCGCCGCCCGACCCGTGTCGCTCGTCAGCGTATGGCCGGCTTCTTCCCCCGCCACTGAGTCGCTTGCTCGTAGACATGGGCGGCACGCAGGATCGTTTCTTCCTCGAAAGCGCGGCCGATGATCTGCATGCCGATCGGCAATCCGGCCTGTGAAAAGCCGCATGGCAGGGCAATCGCCGGCAGGCCGGCCAAGTTCACCGAAATCGTGAAGATGTCCGAGAGATACATCTGCAGCGGGTCGTCGCACTTCTCGCCGAGCTTAAACGCCGGCGTCGGGGTCACCGGCGTCACAATCAGATCCACCTCGTTGAATGCCGCCTCGAAATCCCGCCGGATCAACGTGCGGACCGCCTGGGCCTTTCCGTAATAGGCGTCATAGTAGCCCGCGCTCAGCGCATAGGTGCCCAACATGATGCGACGCTTGACCTCGGGACCGAACCCTTCCTCCCTGGTCCTGCGGTACATCTCGAGGAGATCGTGCGTTTCCTTGGAGCGGAGACCGAACTTCACTCCGTCGTAGCGCGCCAAATTCGAGCTCGCCTCCGCCGTCGCAATGACATAATACGTGGCCACCGCCGCATCGGTAGTCGGAAGCGTGATGTCTTTGATCGTTCCACCCAGCGCCTTCAGTTCTTCGATAGCGGCTTTCACCGCCGAGTCGACTTCCGGATCGAGTCCCTCCGTGAAAAATTCCACCGGCACGCCGATCCTGAGCTTCTTCAGGTCCTTCTTCTTGAATGCCTTGAGATAATCCGGCACCGGCACGTCGGCCGAAGTCGAATCGCGGGGATCGTGTCCCGCAATGGCGCCCAGCAGAAACGCCGCATCCGTCACATCTTTGGTGATCGGCCCGATTTGATCCAGGGACGAGGCGAACGCCACGAGCCCGTACCGCGACACCCGCCCGTAGGTCGGTTTGAGCCCGACCACGCCGCAGAACGCCGCCGGTTGCCGGATGGAGCCCCCGGTATCCGAGCCCAAGGCCGCCGCGCATTCGTCAGCCGCCACGGCGGCGGCCGATCCGCCGCTCGACCCGCCGGGTACCCGCTGCAAACTCCAGGGATTGCGACTAGGCCCGAATGCGGAGTTCTCCGTGGAGGATCCCATCGCGAATTCGTCGAGGTTCGTTTTGCCGAGCAGAAGATATCCCTGCTCCCGCAGCTTGGCAATGACCGTCGCATCGTACGGCGGAATGAAATTGCCCAGCATGCGTGAGGCGCAGGTGGTCGGCACGCCCTCGGTGCAGATATTGTCCTTGACGGCCAGCGGCATCCCCATCAGCGGCAACGTCTTGCGCCACCCTTTGAGTTTTTGGTCGAGCGCGGTTGCCTGCCCGAACGCGGCTTCCTTTACCTGGGTGAGATAGGCCTTCACCCTCGGCTCAACGTGCTCGATCCGCAGAAAATAGGCGCGGGCGATGTCGAAGGCGGACACCTCCGCCGCCGTGAATTTTTTGTGAAGCTCAAACAGCGTCAGTTTGTGCAGAGACATAGAATGTTCATCGCCGACAGCGTGCAGGACTCAGGCGTTCCTTCGTGTCAGCGTGTCAGCCTTTCGTTGCAATCCGGTTCTTTTCGTCCACTTTGATGATCTTCGGGGCATGGCGCTTGATTTCTTCTTCGCCGTAGTACTCGTAACAAAAGATGATGATCTGGTCGCCGACCGCGCCTTTGCGCGCGGTGGGGCCGTTCAACACAATTTCGCCGGCGCCGCGCTTGCCGGCCATCGCATAGGTCATGAACCGCTCGCCGTTGTTGAGATTGGAGCACACCACGGCTTCATACGGAAGAATCCCCGCGGCATCCAACAGATCTTCGTCCACCGTGATGCTGCCTTCGTAATCCAAGCACGCGTCCGTCACCGTGGCTCGATGTATTTTCGCTCGCAACATTTGCCTGAACATGGCTCACCCTCGTCGCGCAGGCGCTCCTTCTCGGAGCCCTAGCGCTCTTCTAGAATTTTCGGCACGACAAAAAACCCGTCGCCGTGTTCCGGCGCATTAGCCAACGCCCGCTCCACCGGCAACGACGGCCTGACGTCGTCGTCGCGAAAGACGTTGACCTGCCGCAGCACGGTCGCCGTCGGCTCCACCCCTTCGGTATCGTACTGCTTCAACGTTTCCACGTATGTCAAAATTTCCGCCAGCTGCTTCGTGAAGGCGTCCTTCTCCGCCTCCGTCAGCTCCAGCCGAGCCAACTTGGCCACCTTCTCTACTTCCTGTTTGGTAATCTCCATCTCTCTTCTTACTCCCGAGGATGCTCAAAATGGTTCTCCAGCAAGGCCGCAGGAAGTCCGGCGACCGAGGCGTACCCTTGCGGTACGTCGCAGGGAGACGGACGACCGAGAACGCCGCTGGGGACCATTTTCAGCATCCTCCTATTCTACCGTGACGCTTTTTGCCAAATTTCTCGGCTGATCCACATCCGCCCCCCGCAGCACCGCAATGTGGTACGCGAGCAACTGCAGCGGAATCGTGAACAGAATCGGCGACAGAAGCGGATGCGTATCCGGAATCGTAAACACCGCGTCTGCTGTTTTACCCAACTCCCGCTCCCCCTCCGCGACGAACGCGATGACCGGCGCGCGCCGCGCCTTCACTTCCATCAGATTGCTCACCGTCTTCTCGTAGAGGCGATCGCGCGGAGCCAGCACCACCACTGGCATTTCTTTGTCGATCAGCGCGATCGGGCCATGCTTCATTTCGCCGGCCGCATAGCCTTCGGCGTGGATATAGGAAATCTCCTTCAGCTTCAGCGCGCCTTCCAGAGCGATCGGATAGTTGATGCCGCGGCCCAGATAGAGGAAGTTGCGCTTCTTGTGATAGCGCTTCGCGATCGCGACGATCTCGGCTTCGCGGCCGAGCACCCGCTTGACCAGCGCCGGCAACCGCACCAACCGGTCGAGCCAGGCCTTGCCGTCGGCGGCGGACAAGACGTTCCGCACGCGCGCCAAATGCAACGCCAGCAGATAAAGCGCGCTCAACTGCGCGGTAAAGGCTTTCGTGGAGGCCACGCCGATCTCCGGGCCGCAATGCGTGTAGAGGACTCCGTCCGACTCACGGGCCAAGGTGCTGCCCACGACGTTCACCACCGACACGACCCGGGCGCCCTTCTCTTTTGCCTCGCGCGCCGCGGCCAATGTGTCGGCCGTTTCGCCGGACTGTGAGATCGTGATGAACAGATCGTCTTTCTGGACCAACGGGTCGCGATAACGAAATTCCGACCCGATATCCACCTGCACCGGCGCCCGGACCATCTCTTCCAGCAGATACTTGCCGACCAACCCGGCGTGCCACGACGTCCCGCAGGCGACGATCCAGATCCGGCCCACGGCGGCGAATTCCTGCGGCGTCAATCCGATGTCCGGCAAATCGGCCTCCCCGCTCTCGTAGGAATATCGGCCGCGCAGCGTGTCGAGAATCGTCTGGGGCTGTTCGTAGATCTCTTTGAGCATGAAATGCGGAAATCCGCTTTTCTCGGCCGCAGACGCGTCCCAGGTGATCTTCGTCTGTTTCCGCTTCACGGGATTGCCCTGGACGTCTCGTATTTCAACATCGCCGGAGGCCAGGATCGCGACGTCCCCTTCCTCCAGATACGTCACGTCCCGTGTGTGGGCCAACATGGCCATCACATCCGACGCGACGAAGAGCGCGTCTTTCGTGCGCCCCACCACGAGAGGACAACCGGAGCGCGCCGCGACCAACGTACCGGGCTCCCGCTCGGAGATCACGGCGATGGCATAGCTGCCTCGAATTTCCTTCGTCGCGGCACAGACGGCATCCGCCAGAGTCGACCCTTTCTTGAGATGCTTATCGATCAGATGCGCCACCACTTCGGTATCGGTTTCCGACTCGAAGTGATAGCCGTCCTTCTCCAGTTGCTGCTTGAGCGGCGCATAGTTTTCGATGATGCCGTTGTGTACCAGCACGCAGCCGTCGGACCGATGGGGGTGGGCATTCTGCTCGGACGGCTTCCCGTGGGTCGCCCACCGCGTGTGCCCGATGCCGACCGTGCCGCTGAGGCCCTTTTCCTTGAGCGACTTTTCCAGATTTGCCAGCTTCCCGACGCTACGGCGCACCTGAATCTTTTCGCCCTGCAGCACCGCCACCCCCGCCGAGTCGTAGCCGCGGTACTCCAATTTGGCCAGTCCACTCAGGAGAATGGGAACGGCGTCATGATCGCCGACGTAGCCGACAATGCCGCACATACCGATTACCTCCGCTTCTTTCTTCGCATCGTGTCCGCCTTCGCAGCCGGCTTCGGCGCGTTCCGGGCCTGCGACTCTTCGGCCAACAGCGCTCGCCGGCGGGCGGCCCACCCCTCGCGATTCACTTGCGGCGCGCGTGCGATGGCCAACGCATCGGCGGGGACGTCCTCGGTGACGGTCGTTCCGGCGGCGATGACGGCTCGCGCACCGACCGTAACGGGGGCGACCAGTTGGGTATCGCTTCCCAGGAACACCTCGTCCTCGATCACGGTTTGATACTTCTGAATCCCGTCGTAGTTGCACGTAATCGTCCCGGCTCCGATGTTCACCCCTTTGCCGATCGTCGCATCTCCGAGGTAGCTGAGATGATTGGCCTTGGAGCCCTCGCCAAGATCCGTTTTTTTCATTTCAACGAAATTGCCGACTTTCGCCTTGCGGTGGACGTGGACTCCCGGACGGAGGTGGACGAAGGGTCCCAGCACGGCGCTGTCCTCGATGCGCGAGTCGTGAAAGACGCAATGATCCAGGATTTCGACTCCGTTGCCGAGCACACAGTCGGAAATTCTTGTATGCGAGCGGACGACGCACTCTTCCCCGACGGCGGTCCGACCCTCCAGGGTGACGGACGGGTGGAGCACCGTGTCCCTGCCGATGGTGACGCCGGCATCGATCCACGTCGAAGCAGGGTCGATCATCGTGACACCCGCATTCAGCCACTGTTGTCGAATGTGCTCCCGGACGGTGCGTTCGGCCTCGGCCAGTTGGGACCGTGTGTTGACACCCAATCCTTCTCCGGCATGGCTCAACACGACCGCGGAGACTCCGCGGCCCTGCGTCACCGCCGTCTCGATGATGTCGGTCAGGTAATACTCTCCCTGTGCGTTGTGCGGAGTGAGTTTTTCCAGTGCGTCGAAGAGAAACGCGCCGTCCACCACGTAGGTGCCGACATTGACCTCCCGGATCGCGCGTTCTTCGGGCGCGGCATCCCGGTCCTCGACGATGCGAAGCACAGTGGCTCCGTCATCCGAACTGCGGCGCACCACTCTTCCGTAGCCGGTCGCATCATCCAGCATCGCGGTCAACAGGGTGACCGTCGCGCCGTCCCGTTCGTGAACCCGCAGCAGCTCTCGGACGGTCGATTCCCGTAGCAACGGCGTATCGCCGTTGAGAATCAGCACGCGGCAGGGAGGCCGGCCCGCCCCGGCAAAGATCGGCCGGCTCTGCAATACGGCATGACCCGTTCCCAACTGTTCCCGCTGTTCCACGACGGCCACATCGCGGCCGACCGCCGCCTCTTCAATCGTCTGCCTGACCAATTCCGCCTGATGTCCCACGACGACCGCGACCCGCTCTCCCGCCACCCGAAAAGCAAGATCGAGCACGTACAACACCATCGGGCGGCCGGCGATCCGATGCATGACCTTCACCTGCTTCGAGCGCATGCGGGTGCCGAGCCCGGCCGCCATGATCACGGCGGCCACCCCCGGGATGGCGCCCTCGGAGGATGAGGAATTGAGGGCTGCTCGATTCATCCGATCGGAACTCCCGCCTTCGGCTGTTTGACTTTGGTCCATTGCGCCTCGCCGCCGATGGCGGCCGTCATGGAAGGCGTCGGAGAGTAGAGCCCGCCGGACACGATCAACTTCATCGCCTCTTCCACGCTGATATTGACCGAGGTCACTTCCCGCTCCGGCACGAGAAGAAAATAGCCCGAGGTCGGGTTGGGCGAGGTCGGCACATACACGTGGACGAGCGGATCGCCCGACAGTTGCTGGGTGCCCACTTTTGTGACGCCGGTCACAAACGCGAAGCAGTAGTGCCCATTCTTCGGAAACTGAATGAGGACGACGCGGTTGTACGAGCCCCGTTCGGAAAACGAAAGAATGTCCATCATCGACTTCAGCGTCGAATAGATGCCACGCACCAGCGGAACACGGTTGAGCCAATCTTCCCACAGCTTCACGATCTGGCGGCCGATGAAGTTGGCGGCAAAAAGGCCGGTGGAGAAAATCAGGAGGACCAAGGTCACGATTCCCAGACCCGGCACGTAATGATCGGGGACCATCTGGGCCAACATATCCCCCAATATCCCGTCCACCGTTATAAACAGGGTTTTGAGGATAAGGACCGTCCCCCAGATGGGGGTAATCACGAGAAGGCCGGTCAGAAAATAGCGTTTCAGCGAGGCTTTCAGCATGGTTTCCGTTGGTGTGAAGAGTGGCTCATGATACTGATTTTGAACGGGCCGCCGCAAGCCTTTTATTGCTATTTTCAATAACTTGGAATAGGATGCCGCCCGACTTATTCACAGGCGAAGGCTGGAACATTTGCCACCGGGTGGAAGACGCATACCGGGTCTGTTTGTGACCCTTGAGGGGATCGAGGGAAGCGGGAAAAGCACTCAAACTGCACGGCTGGCTCAATCGCTTCGGCGGGCCGGGTACCGGGTCTGCGTCACCCGCGAGCCCGGCGGGACGAAGATCGCCGAATCGCTCCGGCACATCCTCCTCTCTTCGACGCCGCGGGAGCCTCTGTCTCCTGAAACCGAAGCCCTGGTGATCCTCGCCGCGCGCAGCCAGCATGTGACGCAGGTCATCAAGCCGGCCCTGGCGGAGGGGAAGGTCGTCCTGTGCGATCGGTTTGTCGATTCCACCCTGGCCTACCAGGGCTACGGACGCGGCCTGGACATCCGGCTCCTCGAACAGTTCAACGTGTTCGCCACCGGCGGACTCGCGCCGGCCCTCACGCTGCTTTTCGACCTTCCCGTCATGGCGGGCCTACAGAGGCGGCGGACGGCCGGGGGCCGACAAAACCGATTGGATCGGGAATCGGCAACATTCCACGAGAAGGTCCGTCGCGGCTTTCGGAGTTTGGCCAAGCGGGAACCTCACCGGATCGTCCGCATCGATGCCGCTCGACTGTCGGGCCATGTGACCGCCGAAGCAGAACGTGTTCTTTTTGATCGGCTGAAACGATTCAACATAGCCGCTCGGTGACCATGCCCTTCAGCGACATCATCGGACAGACGCAATCGTTGGCCGTACTCAAGACGGCGCTGGAGCATGACCGCATCGCGCACGCCTATCTGTTTCACGGTGAAGACCGAATCGGCAAACGACTGACGGCTGTGCGTGTCGCCCAGGCCATCGCCTGCGAGGGAAGCGGACCGGCGGGCCACGACAGCTGCGGCGAGTGTCGATCGTGCCGCCACATCGAATCGCGCACACATCCGGATTTTTTCCTGATCGAGCCGGATGCGGACGCGGCCACCCCGCAGATCAAGATTGAACAGATCCGCGAGATCGACCAGCAGATCATTTACCAGCCGTTGATCAGCCCACGCAAAATCTGTCTCATCGATCAGGCGGACCGCATGACCATCGGCGCGGCCAACGCACTGCTCAAAACGCTGGAGGAGCCGCCCGGACACAGCTTGTTCTTTCTGATCTCCGGCCGCCCGTCCGCCTTGCCGAGTACGATTCGCTCCCGTTGCCAAGCCTTGCGCTTCACGACTCCGTCGCGGACGCAGGTGGAGGCCGCCGTCATTCTGCGACGGGAGTTGCCTCCCGCGGATGCCCGATTTCTCGCCGTCTTGTCCGAGGGTCGTCTCGGCGAGGCGCTGACGGCCGATGTCAAAGAAGCGCGCGCGAGACAACATGAGTTCCTCTCCTTGGTGCAACGTCCTTCGTTGCTCTCGATCGGGTCGCTACTGTCGGCGGCGGAGAGCCTGGCCAAAACCGATCGGGCCGCCGACGCGCTCGCGTGGCTGGCGAGATGGATCCGCGATGTCGTCATTGTCGCGGTCGAGGGAGACCGCGACCAGCTCCTGCATGTTGAAGTCCTCGCGATGGTCGACTCAGCCGCGGAGCAGGCGAACGTCGATGAGCTGCTGCTTCTCCTCCACGACATTGAGAAGATGGAACAAAACGCCGCGCGCCATCTCAATGTCCAGATGGCGCTCGAGACCATCTTGCTCCGCTTGCGCAGCGCCTTGACGTCCCCCTCGCCGGCTCAACCGGCGTAGGAACCTCCCAGCGCTTGCCGGTCGCCTGCGTCACGCCGGCGGCCGTTGCGACCGCCCCCCCTCGTTTCGGCACGTGACCTATGTCCGGCCGGCTCCTAGCTTTCCCGCCCGGCAACCTGGTATCTTTTCGCGAGCATGAGCAGCCCGAACACCTTCTACGTCACGACGCCGATCTATTACGTGAACGACGTGCCGCACATCGGACACGCGTACACCACCATCGCCGCCGATGTGCTGGCTCGCTATTGGCGTTTGCGCGGGCGCGACGTCTTCTTTCTGACCGGCGTCGACGAGCATGGACAAAAAGTCCAGCAGGCCGCCGCGAAGGCCGGGATCGATCCGCAAGCCCACTGCGACCGTCTCGCTCCGCAATTTCAAGCGCTCTGGCAACGGTTGAACATTTCCAACGATGCCTTCATGCGCACGACCGACGCCGGACACAAGTCCGTGGTTCAACGGTACCTTCAGCATCTGTACGATAAGCAATTGATCTACAAGGCGGACTATACAGGATGGTATTGCACGTTCGACGAGCGGTTTTGGACGGAAAAGGACGTCGCCGCGGACGGCCTCTGCCCGGACTGCAAGCGACCGGTGGAGCGGCTCAGCGAGCATAACTACTTTTTCCGGATGGGGCAGTATCAGGACCGACTGATCGGACACATTCACGATCACGAGCCCTTCATTCGCCCGGAGAGCCGCCGCAACGAGGTGCTGGGATTCCTTCGCAACCAGACGCTGGGAGACTTATCGATCTCGCGGCCGAAGTCCCGGTTGTCTTGGGGCATCGAGTTGCCGTTCGACTCCGAGTACGTCACCTACGTCTGGTTCGATGCGCTGGTGAATTACATTTCCGCCCTGGAGTACCTGAGACCCGTTTCGTCGATCGATCGTTACTGGCCGGCCTCCGTCCATCTCGTCGGAAAGGATATCCTCACGACGCATGCGGTCTACTGGTCCACGATGCTGATGGCGCTGGATCTTCCCCTGCCGGAGACGATCTTCGCGCACGGCTGGTGGACGGTGGACGGCGAAAAAATGTCCAAGAGCCGCGGCAACGTCGTCGATCCCCATCACATGGTTGACAAGTTCGGGGCCGACGCCTTCCGGTATTTTTTGTTTCGCGAAGTGCCGTTTGGACAGGACGGGGACTTTTCAGAGGCGGCCATGGTCGCCAACATCAACAGTGACCTGGCCAACGGCATCGGCAACTTGTTGAGCCGCACGTTGACCATGATTCAACGGTTCGGGAATCAGGCCGTGATCCCCGATGCGGGGACACCCGCGATGCCGGATCTCGAAGAACAGATTCGCACGGTCGCGAAGTCGCTTCCCGCGCAAATCGAAAAGGGTTTTCAATCACTCGCGCTTCGGGAGACCCTCCTGCAGACCTGGGAACTCGTCCGGCTCTGCGATGAATACATCGACAAGGCGGCGCCCTGGCAATTGGCCAAAAAGCCGGAAGATCGCGGACGTCTCAACACGGTGCTCAATACGACCGCCAAAGCCCTGCGTCTGCTATCGGTCCTCATCTACCCGTACATGCCTCAGATCGCCGCAGAGCTCTCGCACCAACTCGGTCTCTCGTTCGACTTTTCCAAGGCGCTGCCGCCCGCATCCTATGAATGGGATGCGCCGCTGGCCCAATCTGCCGCCATCGGCGGCACTGCCGTCACGGTCCGCAAGGGTCGTGTGTTGTTCCCCCGCATCGAAATCAAAACAGAAGGAGCCAAGCCCGTGACCGACGCACCCGCGCCTGCTCAGACTCAGACAGCCCCGTCTCCGACACCGGCCGCAGCGGCCCCGATTCCCGGCGAGCCGCCCCAGATCACGATCGACGAATTCATGAAGATACAGCTCAAGACCGCGAAGATCCTGACGGCGGAGCGCGTGCCGAAATCGGAAAAGCTCATCAAGCTTCAGGTCGACCTCGGCGGCGAGCAACGCCAAATCGTGGCGGGCATCGGGAAAAAGTACGAGCCGGATGCGCTCGTCGGCAAGCGCATTGTCATCGTGGCCAATCTCAAGCCGGCCAAACTCATGGGGATTGAATCGCAAGGCATGGTGCTGGCGGCCGGCGACAAGGACGTTGCGGGGCTGGTGACGATCGTCGAAGACGTCGAACCCGGCACAAAGGTGAAGTAGCAGGCGGGAGGCTGCGAACGAGCCCCGGCAAGGTATGCTGGCATCAAGATTTTTCCTGCTGTTGGCCCTGCTGTTTCTTTCTCCGGCGGTGTTTGCCCTTCCCACCGACCTTCCTGAAGAGCCGCCGCTCACCGGACTCAATGATCCGGTGCCCACGAGGGTTCTCGTCCGCGTCGTGGCCCATGGCTCGATGGTGCTGGGCCGGGAGGTCGGCGGCGCCCGGGTGACGATCACCGACGTCGAGACCGGCCAGATCCTTGCGCGCGGACTCCAGCAGGGCGAGGCCGGCGACCAGAACCAAATCATGCGGACGCCTCATTTGATGGAAGAGCCGCTCTACAGCGCTCGTGCCTCCGCGTTCTTCTCGACCACGCTGGAATTGCAGAGGCCCACGCTCGTGGAGGTCACTGCGGAAGGGCCGCTCGCCCACCCTGCCTCCATGCAGCGCGCGAGCAAGACGCTGTGGTTGATCCCGGGCGAAGACATGAGCCAAGACGGCATCGTCCTTCACCTCTACGGCTATGTCGTGCAAATCGAGCACCCGAAACCAGGCGAGCCGCTCATCGCGAAGGACGACGTCACCTTGCGGGCCTCGGTCCGAACCCTCTCCGGATCGTTGGTTCGGCCTCACGGCGATTGGGACTCCCGTAAAGTCCACATCTACGGTGAAGTGCTCGTCGGAGACCGTGTGATCGATCGGGTGCAGATGTTTCACGTGGGCGACAAGAGCAGCTTCGAAGCGCCGTTCTTCGTGCCCCCATCGAAAGACGCGCCGGACGGCATCACGCTCCGGGTCGTCGCCGCCGACCCGGCCGGCGGGAACTTCGGCCAATACCAGGCGAAGTACCCGGTTCTGTCCGAGCGGTTGAAGCCGAAAGAAAACGGTCGCTGATCTCCATCGCAGCGCGCTTCAATCTCCGATTTGTTTGACAACCTCTCCCCGGTGCCGGATGCTCTTCCCATGTCGGTGCAGACCTTCTCTGCGACTCCCCTGCCCCATGAACGTGAGTGGAACGCGACGGACTCCGTCGTCGCTCCCGTGGATCAACCCCAAGAATCCATCGCGACCGGCCCGTTTTTATTGACGGCGTTCGGGGTGGTCGCCGCGGGGTCCGCCGTCGTCGACTACACCAGGCTGCCGTTGCTCCTCATTCCACTCTCCTGCTGGCTGGCGTCCCTGGGCGCCGCACGTATGCTTGAGCACCTCTGCGGGGAATTAGTCCCGGATGAACCCTCCGAAGCTTACCGGATGATCGTTCGCCTCACCGTGGGATTGGCGTGTCTCTCGTTGACCGCCGTCATCGCCGGCATGGTCGGCATGTTTCCTTTCGCCGCAGCCGTGACCTTCTGTTGTACAGCCATCGAGGTTTTCGCGATGTTTCGGTCCGGTGCATTTTTTATTGTGGCAAGACCGTGGAGGTTCTCCACGGTTGTCGCGGCGATCCCTTTCGGAATCTTCGCGCTCTTTGGTTGGCTTTGGACCACCATTCCGCCGACTTTTTACGATGAACTGGCCTACCATCTCGTGGTGCCCGAACGGGCTGCCGCCACGGGCGCGCTCCCTCTCTACCCCTGGGTTTTTTTCAACCTCATGCCGCATGCGAGCGACGTGCTGCTGACGTGGGGAATGATATGGGCCGATGGGATTGGAGCCCGGGCCATGCACTGGGGACTCTGGGCCGTCTGCCTGGCGGCCGCCTGGGGCGGAAGTGCGGCGATTGCCGGTCATCGAGCATCCCCGTGGGTCACCGTGCTTCTGACACTGGTGTTGGCCTCGTCGCCGACGTTCTGGTTCTTGGGAAGCCTGCCTTTCTCCGAAACCACGCTCGCACTCGCCTTGCTCGGCGTGCTGCTGGCTGTCGTGCGGCCGAGCGACCGCCGGCCATGGCTGGCGGTCGGGTGTCTGCTCGGGCTTGCCGCAGCCGCAAAATTGACTGGGATTGCATGGGCCCTATCCGCGCTGGTTGCGCTTAAAGTGATCGGGTGGAGTTGGACACACGTGGCCCGCGCCTCGGTGGTCACTATGGTGTGGATGCTGCCTTGGTGGTCTCGGGCCTATCGTGCAACGGGGGATCCGTTCTATCCACTTTTGTGGCGCTGGCGTGGCGGCACGCCCTGGAACGAGGCCAGCCAGATGCTGGCTCAAGGAGACCTGCCTCCCGGGCTGGCATCGCTCGGTCTGGCCGGACTCGCGCAACTTCCCTGGGATATCGTGGCGCATCCTGAGCGATTCGCCTCGGCCGGGGACGTGGGGCTTCTGGCAGTCCTTTCAGTTGGACTGGCCCTTCTGCTTCCCGCCGTCGTTCGAGCGCGCTCCCAAGAACCCCATGATCGCCGGCTTGCCGATGCATGTGCCGTGTTCATTGTGCTGTCCTGCTTGGCGTGGCTGGCTGCCTCGAGCACGACTCGCTTTTATGCGCCGGCCTTCATCTTCTGCATGGTCATGGCGACCGGCCTCACGGCCCGACTGGGCCGATATGCGGTCATGATCGCGTTGGTGTCCGCCATCCCGCTGTGTGTCACCGGCTCCGCGCGATACTTTCAGACTCACCAGGCGGTGTTTGAATCCGCACGCGTGGCTCTCGGCCAAGAAAGCCGGGAACAGTACCTGATCCGCACCCTCGGCTATTACAAAACCGCGCAGTTCGCCAGTAAGGAACTGCCAAGCGACTCACGCATTCTCTTCATCGGCGAGTTTCGTTCCTACTATTTCGACCGGGACGTCCTGGCCCCTTCCCCCTATGATCGCCATCCCTTGGAAGCCTGGATCGAAAGCGCTCGTTCGCCGGAAGACCTCGCAAGACGGTTAGCGGCCGAAGGGATCACCCATGTCGTGCTCAATACTCAGGAGTTCGCGCGTCTTCAAAAACAATACCGCATCCTGACGTTCACCGGAGAGGATGCGCCGGTCAAGGATCGAATTCTTCGCATGCTGCCCCGCGTATTGCAGACTTTGTATGCCGACCGGAGCCTGTATGTGTTGCAAGTCCCGTCCCTCGACCAGTATTCCACCCCTCAGTAGCCCTCGGATTGTTTCCAGCCGGTCTTGCGCTTCACCGCATACGGACGTTTAGTGTAGACTGGCTTCAGCGCCCGACACCAAGCGAGAACGTCGCTCCGACACATGGATCCCAAACAACGGCAATTCTCCATCTGGTACATCTTCATCGCTCTTTGGGCGATGATGCTCATACAGATATTCGTCACGCCGTTCTTCAATCCGACGGAAATCCCCTACAGCGAATTCAAGGCGGCCGTCGCCGAAGGCAAGGTGGCGGAAGTCTCCATTTCTGCCAACGTGATCCACGGAAAAATGAAAGAGGACAGCCGTCCTTTCGATACCGTGCGCGTCGAGGACCCCGACCTGGTCCGGGAGCTGGAGAAACAGGGAGTGAAGATCTCCGGCGTGATCGAAAGCACGTTTTTGCGCGACATCCTGTCCTGGATCATTCCGATTGCGCTCTTTTTCGGCGTCTGGTGGTGGCTGCTGCGGCGGATGGGGCAAAGCCAGGGGTTCATGACCGTCGGCCGCAGCAAAGCCAAGATCTATATGGAGAAGGAAGTCAAGGTCAGCTTCGGCGACGTCGCGGGCGTCGATGAAGCGAAGCAGGAGCTCCAGGAAGTCATCGAATTTCTGAAAACGCCGGACAAGTTCGGTCGCTTGGGCGGCAAGATCCCCAAAGGCATCCTGTTGGTCGGGCCGCCGGGAACGGGGAAAACGCTCCTCGCCAAGGCGGTGGCCGGCGAAGCCGCCGTCCCATTCTTTTCCATCAGCGGCTCCGAATTCGTCGAGATGTTCGTCGGGGTCGGGGCCGCCCGGGTCCGTGATTTGTTCGAGCAGGCCAAGCAAAAAGCCCCCTGCATCATCTTCATCGACGAATTGGACGCGCTCGGCAAGGCGCGGGGCATGGGCCCGATGGTGCACGAGGAGCGGGAGCAGACGCTGAACCAACTGCTCGTCGAGATGGACGGGTTCGATCCCCGCGTGGGCGTGATTCTAATGGCCGCGACCAACCGGCCCGAAATCCTGGACCCGGCGCTCTTGCGCGCCGGCCGCTTCGATCGCCACGTGCTGGTCGACCGCCCGGACAAGGGCGGTCGGCTGGCGATTCTGAAGGTCCATGCCAAGCACGTGCCGCTGGAGAACGAAGGCGATCTTGACGTGATTGCCGCCATGACGCCGGGGTTCGTCGGCGCAGATCTGGCGAACATTCTCAACGAGGCGGCGCTGCTCGCCGTCCGGCGCGACAAGGAAAAGGTCACCCTGTCTGAATTGCAGGAAGCCGTGGAACGGGTGATCGCCGGCCTGGAGAAGAAAAACCGCGTGCTCAATAAGATGGAAAAGGAGCGGGTGGCCCATCATGAAGTCGGCCACGCGCTGGTCGCGTTGTCGATTCCCGGCGCGGATACCGTGCAAAAAATTTCCATCATCCCGCGCGGCATCGCGGCCCTCGGCTATACCTTGCAACTGCCGACCGAAGACCGGTTTCTCATGACGAAGGGAGAATTGAAGAACAAGATCGCCGTTCTGCTCGGAGGGCGGGCGTCCGAAGAATTGATCTATCAGGAGGTTTCAACGGGGGCGCAAGACGATCTCCTGAAAGCGACCGACATCGCCAAGAGCATGGTCCGCGCGTACGGGATGAGCGACAAGCTGGGCCAAGTGAGCTTTGAGCGGGACCGCCAACCGCTGTTCATCCAAGCGCAGCCGACGGCGCCGGGAGATTACAGCGAGGAAACATCCCGAGAGATCGATTGCGAAGTGCGGCGCATCATCGATGAGCAATTCGAGCGGGTTCGCGCGCTGTTGAAAACGAAGGAACCCATCCTGCGGGAAGCCGCTTCAGTGCTCCTCGGCAAAGAAACGATCACGGGCGAGGAGTTGAAGACCATCATTCAAAAGCACCCCATGACGGTCTCCTAGAAGCGAGGGAACCATGGCCCATCACGAACAGCAGACATCCAGACCGGTTCCCTTCCTGTCGATCCTGGCTGGAATCCTCCTGCTGACCGCGCCAGTCCAGGCTGAAGACCGGCACCAGCACCGCAGACCACAGGACATCCGCGAATATCTGGAGCATCTGGACAGGCCCGAGCGGGACCAGTACCAAAAACCAGCGCAGGTGGTCGCGGCCTTGGACATCACGCCCGGCATGGCCGTCGCCGATCTGGGAGCCGGGTCCGGGTACTTCACCCGCCGCTTTGTGCAAGCGGTCGCCGAGAGCGGCAAGGTCTATGCGATCGACGTCGAACCCGAGATGCTGGCCTACGTCAAAGACAGCCTCGCGCGCCTCACCCTCTCCCATTCGACGGAATACATCCTCGCCGCCGCCGACAGCCCCACACTGCCTTCCCGCTCTGTGGACCTTATCTTCCTCTGCAACGTCTACCATCATCTTGAAGACCGGTCGAAATACTTCGTCGACGCCAAATCCGCCCTCAAGACAGGCGGCCGGGTCGCCGTCATCGATTTCTATCATGATGAGCGATCGGGCGAGGTCGGTTTCCCTCGGCATCACCTCGTGCCCCGCGAAACGGTCGTGAAAGAAATGACCGACGCGGGCTACACCCTGCTCCGCGAGCACACATTCCTGCCCAGACAATATTTCCTGGAATTCGCGGCGAAGTAACCGCGAGCGCCGAGCGTGTCGCGCCCCGGAATCTAGGATCGAGCCGCCTCGATCACGTACGACAGCTCGCTTTGGAGCCCCAGCCGGTCGGCCCAGTCCCAGAGGTAATTGAAATCCAGCCGAAGATGCGAATTCTTCACGACCCCGAGGACATCCTCGAAATCGCGAGGGCGCCCTGCATGGAGCTTCAGCATGATGAGATCTTCCGGAGAGCAAATCCAGGCTGCGATTCCATGGAGGAGCAAAGAACGGCGGCGCGCGATCGCGGTCCGATGCAATGCCGCACCGGCGAAGATGAGATCCACGGGTATGTCCGGAAATTCCTGATGAGTGAGACGAAGAACCGCCTCTCGCGCCATGGGATTGGCCGCCTGCCATCGCTCATCGACGCTGAACCCTTTTTTCGCCAGAAGAGAACAAAACGGCTCAGGAACCGTACTGTCGGCAAGGACCAGGAAATCGACGTCGTTGGTGGCGCGCGGACGTCCATAGGCTCCGAGCGCCAAAGCTCCGATCAGGCAATAGGGCGGCGCGCTGGCCAGTGCTTCCATCGCAACAGCCATGGCTTTCAAGTAGCCGGCTGGTTCATCCATACCCGAAACCACACAGACCTTCCTGACACCGAAGATGATTTATGACCGGCTCTCCGCTCGGATCTCTGCCGCTTGAGCAAAAGCCTGTTGCAACGCAAGCTGAGCATCTGAGAGCCGGCAGACCAAGAGGATGCCTTCCTCAGGCGTGGCGGGGTAGTCGCTCGGATGGATCTGCGCCGCGCTCACGTGCAGCTTCCGCAGCCAGATTGGAGGATCGGCAGGATCGAACGGCATGGGCTGAATCTTACTCGAACAACAGGCGCAAGCAAAGCCCCGCCCGTTCTCCTTCCAAACGTGCATTGCCGCCGACCGGCACCCCGGCGTAAGCCCCCACGGCTTACAGGTGATCGATGCCGCGGAACGACCACGTCACCCGCCACTGGCACTTGCTCCAGCGTCTGGCGTCGGCCTGGTCCGGCTTGACCCTTTCACAACGCGTCGAAGCCATCCCCGAAGACCTGACCCGCCATCCCCGCACCGTCCGGCGCGACCTTGCCGTGCTGGAGGCGGCACAGTTTTTTCTCCTCAGCGAGCGTGCGGAAGGCCAAGTCCGCTGGCGCCAAGCGAGACTGGGCGGGACGCGTGCGACTCGCCGGATTCCTCGGCGAGAGACTTGTAGTTTCCCCTTCTTACAGGCTTGGGCCGACTCCAGCGCCGTACTGAAATATTGACTTCCCTACGTCCTGGCGGAAGGCCGATATAGAATGCCACTGATCCATTTCCTTCTTCTCTCCATCCTCACGATCGGATGGACTCGTGGCATCCGCAGATTTAGATTCCAGCCGGACGGTAGTCTCAGCCCCGGCGCAAGAGACGGCGTGGAGCTTCCGCGGCCCATGGCTCCTCTCGCGGGACTATGGCCTGCTGTGGTGGAGCCAGGTTATCTCGCAGGTCGGCGACGGCGTGACGAAGCTGGCGCTTGTCTGGTTCGTGTACTCGATCACCGGGTCGCCGCTCAAGACGACGGTCATCGGTCTCTTGCAGACCCTCCCGCCCATTTTGCTCGGCCCCCTGGTGGGCGTGTGCGTCGATCGGTTTTCGAAGAAATGGCTCATGATCGCCAGCGACGTTCTCCGTGCCCTGCTGATCGGCGTCATCCCCTGCCTTCTTTCCGTCGACTACTTTACGGTCGAGCGGCTCTATATTCTGGTGTTTCTTCACGCGATGGCTTCGGCCGTGTTCGGTCCGGCCTTGACGGCCGCCGTGCCGTTCCTTGTCACACGGCGCCAATTCACCGCCGCAAACGCGCTGCTTCAGAGCACCACCAGCTTGGGGGTGATCCTTGGACCGGCCATGAGCGGCGTAGGAATCGCGTCGCTGGGCTCTCAAGAGGTGCTGTGCGTGAACGCGCTCACCTATTTCGGCTCCGCGGTCTGTCTGCTGCCCATACGCTTGAAAGGCGACGCCGCACCGACCCAGCACACGGAGACTCCGTCGATCCTGCGCGAGTTGCTTGACGGCGTTCGGTTCGCGCTGTTCAAACAGCAGCGAATTCTCCTGTTGATTCTGGCGGCATCTCTCTACACCTTCGGGATCAGCGCGTTCTCCACGCTGTTTCCCGTGTTCGCTCAGAAGCTGCTCGCCGTCGGACCGGTCGAGGTGGGGTATCTCTGGTCGGCGTTCGGGGTCGGACTGCTGCTCGTTTCCATCGGTCTGGTGGGGGTGAGCGCCTGGGAACTCCGGAAGCGCTTCCTGGTCATTGCCGCCTCCAGCGCGGTCAGTGCCGCAGCTCTCTGCGGGCTGGTCTTGGTTCAGCAACAATGGACCGCCGCGGCCTGTATGGTGGTGGTCGGCATCGGCGTGGGAACGCTGACGCCGATTGCCTGGGGCGTCCTTCAGGAGATCTCTCCCGGTCACATGGTCGGACGAGTCCTGGCCATCTATACGACGGCCGCCATGACGACGGCGATCACGGGAATGACCGTATTCGGTTGGGTCACCCAGACGTTCGGCGAAGCGTCCGGAGTCATCGGGATCGGAATGGTCATGTTCGCCACCTCGTTCCTCTCGGTCGCGCTTAGCCGGCGGGTCAAAGTCCGGGCGACGGAAACACCAGCTCGCTCCTCCTCTGACCTTGCCGGATCACCGACCGAGCGCAGGCGTACGAGCGACCACTCGGACAATGCGTTCACGGGCCCGACACTGCGGCTTGATTGACACAGTCGAGTCCTGCCGCTTGCCGTCCTCTCTTTGCCGTGCGAAACTACCAGCCATGATCACCTCCAGTTCCTCGTTCGACAAGATGAAGTCCCGGCTCTATGTGGCGTTGGGTGCCAACGCATTCATCATCACGGCGGAGTTCATCGGAGGATTTTTCCTCAACAGCATCGGGCTCATCGGCGACGCCGGACACAATCTTATCGATCAGGGATCACTCTTCCTCGCTCTCTACGCCCACATGCTGACCGCACGCCCGGCCACCGAGGCCCGCACCTTCGGGTACCATCGAGCCGGCATCGTCGCGGCCTTTCTCAATTCCTTCATCTTACTGTTGACTGCTTTGGGCATCGTCCTGGTGAGCGTGAAACGGCTCGTGGAGCCGGTGCCGGTGGCGGGCGGCTGGGTCATGTTGATCGCCGCAGTCAGCTTCGTGGCCAACCTGAGCATCGCCTATCTCCTCGAACACGGCGCAGAAGACGACTTGAACATCCGGAGCGCGTTTCTGCACATGCTGGCCGATGCCTGGGTGTCGTTGGGCGTGGTGATCAGCGGGGGCGCCATTCTGTTGACCGGATGGTCCATCCTGGATCCGCTTGTCGGTTTGCTGGTGGTGGGGGCCATTCTCCGAGGAGCCTGGCCGCTGTTCCGCGAAAGCCTGGACGTGCTTTTGGAATCGACGCCGCCCGGCATCAGCACCTCGCATGTGGCGGCCACCATTGAATCCGTTCCCGGCGTCAAAAACGTCCATGATCTCCACATTTGGTCCGTGGAGCCTCGCCTCATCATGCTGACCTGCCACGTCCTTGTGGACGGGGACGACTCGACGTTGACCAACGGGTTGCTGCACGGTATCCGCGCCCGCGTCGCGTCCGACTTCGGTATCCGGCACATGACGATTCAGATGGAGACCCAGTGCTGCCATCCGGAAGCGGTGCATTGCGATCTGCGGGAACTGGCCCGATCCCACAACCAGCCTTGACAGGATGTCGAAAAATCCCGCCAGCTGCGTTCTCGCATCGCTCAACGCCTCAACGTACCGCAAGGGTACGCCTCGGCGTTTCGCTCGCTGCGGCCTTGCCGGACGGGCTTTTTGAACATCCTGTTTAACCATTGCGCTAATCAGGGCCTGGTGCCTTGATCTACTCAGATCAAGTTTATAGAATCTGCTCAGCTGTGATTTCTTGTGGAGGGGCATGGTGTCGCTCGGTACGGTGTTGCTCGTGGATGACGATCCCGGAGTCCGGGATTCCACCAGGATCGTGCTCACCCGAGCCGGGTACGAGGTCCTGACCGCTGCCGACGGGGACGAGGCCATCGAGATGATGAGCAGAGCCGACATCGCCGCCAGGGTCAATGCCCTGTTGTGCGACCTGGAGATGCCCAACCGCAGCGGGTCAGAAGTCATCGATCATATGACCGGCCGTTTCCCTCACATTCCCATCGTCGTCCTCAGCGGCGCAACCGACAGCGTGTACCTGGACGGCATCGTCAAGAACGGCGTCGGAGACTGGATCAGAAAACCGGCGCCCCGTGAGCAATTGCTGCTAAAGGTCCATGCGGCGGTGCGCCTCTCGACGCTGCGTACACGGCAGGGTGCCTGACATCGCGGCGAGCCCGGCGGGCTCGGTCGGCGGACCATGACTTCTCAGCCGGTTCCCTTTTACATCCTTTGCGGCTCGCTCGGGGCCGGGAAAACCACCCTCCTCATGCGCCTCCTTGCCCATTGGCGGAACGAGGGACGACGCGTCGGCGTTTTGATGAACGAAGCGGGCGACGTCAGTATCGACGGCCCTCGGGCCGGCACGATCGCCGACCAAGTGTTGAGCCTCGCAGGCGGCTGCGTCTGCTGCGACACGAAGGAGGAGCTGGGCTGGGGGATCGCTCAGCTGGTCAGGGAGTATGCATCCGACGTATTGATTCTCGAATGTTCCGGGATGGCCGACCCGGCGGAAGTGGTGGATGCCGTCACCGATCTCTACACGGCCAGACTGGTGAGGCTGGAGCGGATCATCGCCCTGCTGCATCCGGTCGGAGGCGATCGCGACCGCATGGGCGGGTTCATCACCAGGCAGGCGGTGCGCTGCGCGGACGAGCTGGTCTTGAACAAAAAGGATCTCTACGTCACCGGGCACTGGGAGGAATTCAAGGCGTCCGTCACGAGCGGGAATTCCTATGCCCGCGTGTGGGAAACCTCTCATGCCAGGTTGGATTTGGCGTCCCTGCTCGAACCGATCGAGCGGGCATCCGTTTCGATCCGTTCCAACGTCACCTTCGACAGGCAGCCGGTCAGGCCGTCATCACGAGCGCCTTACCATCCCATCGCGACCACGATACGTCTGCCGGGCCCTCTCAACCGAGAACGATTTCTCCAATGGACCCGCTCGCTCCCCCAGGAACTGGAGCGCGCGAAGGGGTTTTTCCGTTTTTCAGGAGAACCGGAACTTCAAGAGTTTCAATTCTCGCCGCCCTTTGAGGCGACGACGGCTCCGCTCACGTTGTTGGACGAACCGGACCACGCCATCGTGCTGATCGGGCGCGGATACGAGGTCGATCGCTGTACAAAGGATCTCCTCACCTGTGTGGAGGGAGAGAGGAGGTAGAAGCCTCATCTGGCCGCTAGCTTGTTCTCAACGCGCGTGGAGGCCCTTGGAGAGACGCGAAACCGCCGCCAACGCAACAACAGCCAGGCGGCGCCGGCCCCGAGCAGTCCGCCGAGCAGCCATCCGCCCAGCACATCGGTCACGTAGTGCGCGCCGAGATACACGCGCGTCAACCCGATCACCGCGACCAGGGGCCAACTGACCCAGCCCGATTTGGGATAGAGCACCTGGAAAAACGCCGCCGCCGTTGCCGTATTCAACGCATGGTTCGAGGGAAAGCTGAAGGTCTTGCCGCAGGCTTCCAGCGCATGCGCATCCCGCAGCGCCATGCAGGGCCTCGGTCGAGCCGCCAAATCCTTGAGCCTCGCCCCCAGAAAATCCACGATGCCGATGGCCCCGGCCAGTACGGGAGCCGCTAGCAACGCTTCGCGCCACGTCAGCCAGAGCCAATAGACGGTCAGCAATACGCCGGGGACCCAGAGGACCGACGAATTCGACAGAAACAGCGCGAACCAATCGAACCCCGGCCATTGGCCGGCTAAATTACTCAGCTCGCGCGAGAAAGAGTCGTCCCAGGTCATTTCTGGTCTATCCGGTCGTTCGGTTTATCCGATCTATCTGGGTCGAGCCATCGGCCGCTATCAGCCATCAGCTTTTTCCTACCGCGTGCGGAAGTGGATGCGTACCGTGAGTTCTCCATCGACCGGCTCATCGCCGTTCAATTTGGGCTCGAAAGTCCACTTATTCAATGCCGCCATTCCGGCGATGGTCAGTTCCCGGTTTTTCGCCGGTTCCAAAATTACGACCGTCACCTTCGCATCCTTCGACACCAGCATGCGGGCCTTCATCCAATCATCGAGATCCTTCCCGTCCATCGATGACGGAATCGCCGGCCACGGCGTGGACTTGGGCACCGGTCCCAGTTGCTGGTCCTTGTTGAGCGGAATGCCGTGGACGTGGACCTCGGGCAATTCCATCACATCCTCGGCATGATCCGACTCGTGCGTCGCCTCATCCCCCACAATCGCAAGCGCAGGGGTGGCCGACAGCAAGATCAGCATCAAAACCGAGTTCGATACACATCTCTTCTCCATGACTGCTCCTCTCCCAACTTCAACGGAATGCTCACATCCGTCAGAACACCCATTGCCCGCGGAAGAAAAACGACCGTGGCATGCCCGCATGGGCCACCCCCAGCCCGATGCTTCCCTCGCCGGCGTTGATGAAATACTTCTGGTCCAAGAGGTTGATGATGTCGAATCCCAGCAGAAACTTCTGGTTGCGCCAGGGCAAGGGAAACACATGCGTAATCGAAGCATTATAGATGGTATACGAGGGCATGTGCGCGGAATTTGTCTTCCCTCCCTCCTCCGCCGTTCGCAGACCGGAGGCGTAAAACATCTGTCCGGTCACCGTGGTGCGCTCCTGGAATCGATAGCTGACCACGGCCGAGCTGGTCAACGTCTGCATGTGATCGCAGAACACGCCGCCCCTGGAGTTGATGTCGGCGATCTCCGCGGCTTCGAGCAGGAAATGCCCTGACTGCAGCCCATAGCCTTTGCACTGCCCCCAAGCCACGTTCCCGCGCGCGGCAAGATTGTCCATTACCTGCACTTTGAGGGCCCCGTCGATGCCCCGCTGCCAACCTCGTTCGAAGGCAAAATAATTCAGTAAGGGCGTCGTTCCGAATTGCCCCGCATCGGACAGATAGTTGCTGAGCTTGTACCAGCCGGTCAGTTGCAGTGTGGCCCAGTGCGTGAGCGCGTGATGGCTGCCGACCTGAAAGTAATGGGCCCGCTCGGCTCGGACGGTGTTGTTGGTGGTGTCTTCCGGCTCGGCTCTCGTCCCGGCCGTGTTCAATTTGGCGAACGAGATCGCTTCGAGGTTCGGCGGCGTGAACATGCGCCCGTAAAAGGCGTGGAATACGTTGGCTTGATTGTACTTGTAGGTCACGCCGACCCTGGGGCTCACCTGCCCTTCGCTCCTGAGGTATTGCACCGCGTCGCCCCGCACGCCAAGGTTGAACGTCCATTGGTCGTTAGGGCTCCATTGATCCTGCACCCAGAACTCCTGTCGCCAGCCGATGAGCCGGTTGTGGGCGTCCAGGGTGATCGGCGGTCCGGTCGGTGAGCCGGCCCCATCATCCAAGAAGGTATACAGCCTGGTCTTATTGACGGCTTGGGTGCGATCGATCTGAAAGCCGGCCTTGATCACATGCTGTTTCGACGCAATGAACGTGTGGTCGAGACGCACGCCCGCCGAATAGGCGTTGCGATCCTGATCCCCTGCGGAAAACGGTTCGTCCGGCTCCTGCGTATAAGCCAGCACGTTGAACGGGTCCGTCTTGAAGATGGCCCGGGTATGCCGGAAATAGCCGGCAAGACTGAAAAAATTGCTGGCGTTCACGTCGTGCCGCCACACCATGTGGCCGTATTGATTGTTTTCCCGCTGGTTCTCGTCGATGGCTTGGGAGGGCACGGGCGTGAAGCCCGGCCGCGCTTGCTGCAGCAATGGAAGAATCTCACCGCTGGGATCGACCTCTTGCCCCGGCAACGTCGGAATCTGGTACTTGGCGACCGAATTGAGGAACACCCAGGAGAAGTTGTTATGGTTGTCGCGCAGATAATCGCCGCGGATAAAGGTTTGGTTGCGCTCGCTTTGCCCGTGGAAGACGGAGTGGCCGAGCGTAGGCGGTTCGATGCCGCGGTTGGTGGCGGTATGGCTGTTCAAAATGTAATAGCGAAACTTTTCTCCGATCGTGCCTCCGTACTCGAACGACGGATTGAGGGTCTGGTTCGAGCCCCCGAACATTTGTACGGACCCGAAGCCGGGTCTCGTGCCGCTCTTGGTCGTGATGTCCAAGACCGCGGCCGTGCGGTTGCCGTATTCGGCCGGGAGGCCCCCGAGGAGTATATCGGCGCGCTCCCATGCCCTTGGCGTCAGGACATCGGAAAAGGTCGAGGTCACGGTGTCCGGAATCGGTACGCCGTCGATCCTGAATTGAAGGTTGGCATGGTCTTGGCGGATATGCACCTGCCCCAGCGAACCATAGACCGCGCCGGGGATCGTCAAAAGGACGTCCTCGAGATCGACGTTGTTGCCCTTCGGCAGTTCTTCAATTTCCTTCCGGCTGAGCGCGTACGTCTCGCTGGAAGACTTATACTGGAGCGGCGGCAGCGGGGCCACGACCTCGATCGCCAGTTCGCTCGTAGGGGCCAGAGTCAGCGACACCGGAGCCAACCGAATGGCATCTCCCTTGAACACGACATATTCGCTCTTCAAAGTGCCTTGCACCGCGCTGATGGAGTAAGTCCCCTCACGCGGCACCGCCAGGCCGAACTCGCCCGCGTCGTTGCTGACGGCTTCCTCGATTACTTGGCCCTCTTGATCCCGGAGCTGTACGATTGCCTGGCCGACTCTCCGCCCGTCCTGATACTGCACCGTTCCGCTCAGCGGTCTGCCGCTGAGTTCCCTCTCCTGTGCTCGCGCGGGTCCCCCCAAGGAACAGACCGCTGCCAGACTCACTAGGAGCAGCGCGACGACACACCAAAGGCTCCTTTCGCACCGCATCATTGGTTTCCTCCCGCATCCCTCGAAATCGGCGCACGTGCATGCCGAGACGCTCCGGCGCCGGCCGACGATTGATTTTGCTGTCGCAAATCAGGAGCGAGGAGGCGCGCGGGAAGGACCGGAGGGACCGAAATCGACCGACAGACAGACGGATTCACTCGGAAGGGAGGACTCAGTGACGACATCGCGCAGGGGAAGGAATGGAGCACCGACATCCAGCGAGCCGGCGGTGTGATGCTGGACCCATTGGCACAGGTCGGTATCGGAATGTTCGTGCCCGTCGGTGTCGGCAGCAGCGAGCTCATGGTGCACGTCTTGGGCGACGGCGAACGGCGCCAAGACGAGCACCAGCAGGACGAGGCCGATGCTGACCCCGCTCAGAACCCAACGCATCCTCGATTGCCGGCAGGAAAACGCGTTCATTGCGGAGGCCGTCCTAACACAAGGGGTGAAACCATGTCAAATCCGCGTAAACGGGCCACATTTTGTGTTCCGGCGCTCGTTCAGATCGACCGGCTGTAGACTTTCCCGTTGAAATTCGCTATGTTCTCCCACTTCCTGACGCAGGAAACGGGTCCGCTATACTCAGAAGGCACGTGAAAGGACCTCGCATGAACCGACCAATAGACAACCAACACGTCATTGAAATCAGGCCGTTGCCTTCGCCGCGCACCATCAAGACGAAGTTGCCAATCACCGATCAGGCGGCGGCTCTGGTCGTTGAAACGCGCGAAGCCATCCGGAATATTTTGCACGGGATCGACCGCGACCGGCTCGTCGTCGTCGTCGGTCCTTGCTCGATTCACGACCCCGATGCGGCCTACGAATACGCCGACCGCCTGAAAAAAGCGGCGGACGCCGCCAAAGACCGTCTGCTGATACTCATGCGCACGTATTTTGAGAAGCCGCGCACGACGGTGGGATGGAAAGGACTGATCAACGATCCCCACCTGGACGGGACGTGCGACATCGCTTCCGGCATGGAGCTGGCCCGGACGATTCTCCTGGAAATCAATCGGCGCGGCGTCCCCTGCGCCGCCGAACTGCTCGATCCGGTGACGCCGCAATATATCGCCGATCTCATCAGCTGGACGGCCATCGGGGCCCGCACGACGGAAAGCCAAACCCACCGGGAGATGGCCAGCGGCCTTTCCATGCCGGTCGGCTTCAAGAACGGGACGGAAGGCAGCCTGCAGGTCGCCGTCAACGCCATGATCGCCGCGAAAACTCCGCACCATTTCGTCGGCATCAATGCGGACGGCCTGACCTCCATCATCAAGACCATGGGGAACCCCGACCGCCACATCGTGCTGCGCGGCGGCGGCGGGAAAACGAACTACGAGGCGGAGCATATCGCCCGTGCCGAAGCGGCCGTCGCCGGCGAAGGGATCAGGCGTCCGATCATGGTGGATTGCTCCCACGACAACTCGAGCAAAGATCACCGGCGTCAGGGGAGCGTTGCCAAGGAAGTGTTGCGGCAGTTCAGCGAGGGGCGGCAGTCCATCATGGGTCTCATGTTGGAGAGCAACCTGCACCCCGGCAAGCAGACCTGGCAGCAAGGCAAACCGCTCACGTACGGGGTTTCCATCACGGATGCCTGCCTTGGCTGGGAAGAGACCGAGGCTTTACTGAGCGATCTCGCCGAAACCGCCACCCCGCGCCCTGCCTAGCGGCCGTATCGCGGCAGCACTCCGCTTTTCCCGTCCTGAGGACTGTCGTGCTTATGATGTCCTCTCTTCACCCCTGGCTGTCCGTCGTCATCCCGATCAAGGACGAGCGGGATAATCTTGTCCTTCTCGTCGATCGATTGGTGGCTTTGTTGGAGTCACGGGAGGAGACACGTACCGCCCCGTTTGAGATTTTTTTCATCGACGACGGCAGCACCGACGGCAGCAGCCTGCTCCTCGGTCGGCTGGCCGGCCAACACCAGGCCGTCCGCATCATCTCGTTCGACAGGAATTACGGGAAGACCGCCGCGCTGGATGCGGGATTCAAACAGGCCCGCGGCGAGCGAATCGTCATCATGGACGGGGATCTTCAGAACGACGTCGGCGACATCGCCACGCTGCTTCTCTATGCGTCGCAATACGACCTGGTCTGCGGGCGGCGGGCCACCCGGAAGGACAATCTCATTCGGAAAATCTCGTCCCGATTGGCCAATTTCATCCGCAACGCGGTGATCCACGACGGCATGCATGACACCGGGTGCGGGTTCATGCTGTTTCGGCGGCATGTCATCGAACGTCTCCCGCTTTTTGAGGGCATGCACAGGTTTTTCCCGGCCTTGGCGATGATGTACGGGTTTACGGTCACGGAAGTGCCCGTATGCCACCACCCTCGCCTGCACGGACGCTCCAAATACGGTATCCGCAACCGTCTCATGAAGGGTCTTCTTGACATGATGGCCGTCCGCTGGATGCAGCGGCGACGCCTTCGGTATCGTATTCGCGAAAACGCTGCCGGCCCCGCCGTGCCGCGCGCCGTGGCGCACCCGGGCAGCCCGACGTGAATCACTTTCCCGGCCCGAACGCCTGCTCGTCATTCCCTGCCGTCGCGCGTTTTTTCGTCCGGCCTTGGATCGGTCGGCTGACGCCGGCGCCGTCCTGACAGCGTTCTTGGACCGTGTTAGGATGCCCTCATGCTGATCGATACCCATACCCATTTGGACGACGCCCGCTACGACGAGGACCGGGCCGTGATGATTGAGCGGGCCCGCGCCGCCGGGGTAGAGGCCTTCGTCACGATCGGCTGCGATCTCGCGACAAGCCGGGCCGCGGTCGCGCTCGCCCGGCAATATTCTTTTGTCTACGCCACGATCGGCGTCCACCCTCACGAAGTGAAGCACGTTGCGGACGGCTGGTATGACGAGCTGCGGCGGCTGGCGCAGAACGACAAGGTGGTGGCCTACGGGGAGATCGGCCTGGATTATCACTACAACCACTCGTCTCCCAAGGAGCAGCGCGACCGATTCCGGGAGCAAGTTCAGCTCGCACGAGAGCTCAGATTGCCCGTGGTCATTCACACGAGAGAGGCGCAGGAGGACACCATCGCGATTCTCCGGGAAGAGCGGGCTTCCGAAGTGGGTGGCGTCTTTCACTGTTTTTCCGGCGACGCCTGGCTGGCGAAGGACGCCCTGGATCTCGGCTTTTATCTTTCGTTTTCCGGCATTCTGACGTTTCAGAACGCCGTGATGCTGCGTGACATCGCGAGGACGGTGCCGCTCGACCGGCTGCTCATCGAAACGGACTGCCCCTACTTGACCCCCGTCCCCCATCGAGGCAAACGGAATGAGCCGGCGTATGTGAAGCTGATCGCGCAGCGACTGGCGGAAATTCGATCCGCCGAGGCTGCGCTGACCGCAGAAGAGATCGGACACATCACAAGCCGCAACGCCAGGCAGCTGTTCAGAATCGCTTGAGCCCCCGGCTCCGCCGGCGCAGCGTCTTGGGGAGCTTCCGCGGGTTGCCCTTCTTGTCCGTGTGCGAGCGGCGTATTTCGTCCTCGCCTCGGTCCAGCTCCTTGTACGGCACGGCGGTTTCGCGTACCGGTCCAGACATCAGTTTCGCCGCGAATTCCCTTGAATCAAGCACGAAGGCGCCCCGCCTCCGCGCATAGTCCGCAATTTCATGATCCGAGCTGACGACCGCGCAATCCCGTCCGAACTCGCCTACCAGCCGTTGAATCACCTGATCCGCCTTCTCGCCCCGGCGGGAGTACACGACCTCGATCCCCGCTCGGTGCTCGCGCCGCTCCGTCGCGGCTCCATGCTGCCATCCGTCGAAAACGATCGTAATCGGGTGCCCCTTGCGATGCCGATAGCCGGCAAGTTCCCGCAACAACGCGTCGCGGGCCTCCTCCGACCCCAGTCGAGCCGCGCCGCCCGATCCGAGCGCCAGGAGATTGTATCCGTCGATGATCACATGCGTCGCCATCGGCAAAATGCCATTTGCGTTGAAATTGCCGGTAAATCGCTTGACAATACCATACGCATCTGAGAAAAGTTTTTCATTCCCGGCATTCTAGCGGCGGCACCCATGCTTCGGCGATTCCACGCTTCGTTTTGGATCGCATTCATGCTGGCTTGGCTCGGCCTGTCGAGCCTCGCCTTCGTGTCGGACTGCCAGGCCGCCGATGCCGGAAAATCGCGCCAGTCGCGCGGCGCCCGGCAAGCCGCGAAGCCCCGGCGCGACGTGCAGCCCGCCTCCCTGATGCCCACCACCGTCCGCAATCTGCGCGTGACCGTGTCTTCAGAAATCACACGGCTGGTCCTGGACCTGGACCGCACGGCCCACTTCGTCGAGACCCTGAGCAAGAACCCCGGACGGCTGACGTTGGAGATACCCAACGCCAGATTGGCGCCCGACGCGAAGGCCAAGGTGGCGACCGGCGAGATTCCGGATCTCTTCACCATCCAACAAGGCAAACCGCGCTCCGTCACCGTCTCGCTCCCGACCGCCTCGTACCGCAGCTACAAACTTCTGACGTTGAGCAATCCGCCTCGGCTCGTGGTCGATGTCGTGCCCCAGGATCAATCCCCGCCGCCGGCGGCCGATGAGCCTTCGACACCGGCTCCCCCGCTCGATGTTCCACTGCAGCCGGTACCGCCCCCCAACAAGAGCTACAAAACGATCGTCCTCGATCCGGGTCACGGCGGCAAAGACCCGGGCGCGCGCGGATTGCGGGGGACCGAGGAAAAGGACATTACGTTGAAGGTTGCCTTGAAGCTGAAGGAACTGCTCAGCAAGCAACCCGGAGTGCGGGTCCTCATGACGCGCGACAAGGACGTGTTCGTCGAGCTGGAAGAGCGGGCGAACTTCGCCAACAGCAGCGGCGCCGATCTCTTCGTCTCCATTCACGTCAACTCGCATACGCAGCGCAGCGTCAAGGGGATTGAAATCTACCACTTTGGAGAAGCCAAGGACCAGCGTGCATTGGAAGTCGCCGCCCGGGAAAACGGCACCCCCTTGAGCACTACCGGCGTCGGTTGGGAATATCTTGTCGCGGACCTGCTGACCACGAAAAAAATCGAGCAGTCGCTGGAATTCGCGTGGACGGCGAAAGAATTAATGGTCGCCCACTTGAACGGCCGCTACACCATGGCGGATCACGGGGTCAAGACGGCGCCGTTCTATGTCCTCCGGTTCACGACGATGCCGAGCATCCTGGCGGAAATCGCGTACATCTCCAATCCGGCGGAAGAAACCTTGTTGCGCAGTCGCGCCTTCATCGCCCATGTCGCCGAATCGCTCTTTGAAGGAGTCCAGGCCTTCCTGAGCCCCGCCAGGCACACGCTTCGTTAGTTCGCGTTGCCCGCGGGCCGGTCCCGCGCCTCCATGCCCATCGCCAAACTCATCCTCGAATACGACGGCACCAACTACGCCGGATGGCAGCGTCAGCCAGACCGGCCCACGGTGCAGGCGGCGGTCGAGCACGCCATCGAACGGATTGCGCAGATCAAAACGGCCGTCATCGGAGCCGGCCGCACGGATTCCGGGGTGCACGCCGTGGGGCAGGTCGCAAGCTTCCGGCTCTCGAGCGACCGCCCCGAATTGAACTGGACCAGGGCGTTGAACGCCGTGCTGCCCCCGGATATTTGCGTTCGATGCTTCGGCTTGATGCCTGAGACCTTTCACGCGCGCTACTCCGCCGTCGGTAAACTGTACGAATATCGCATTCTGAACCGGCGGGAGCGACCGGCCTTGGATCGCGGGTACGTGTGGCACATCTACGGACCACTGAATCTCCAGGCGATGCAACGGGCCGCCGCAATCCTGACCGGCCGCCATGACTTTTCGTCATTCGAAGGCGCGCTCACGGAAAACGAGAATCCGCTCTGCACGATGAAAAGCCTCACGGTCGAGCGCCGTGACGACCGGGTTCTGATTCAAGCCTACGCAGACCGATTCCTCAAACAGATGGTCCGAGCCATCGTCGGCACGCTGGTGGACGTGGGCCTCGGCAGACGGACACCGGACAGTTTAGTTGATATCCTCCAAGCCAAGGACCGCTCTGCCGCGGGCAGGACGGCACCGGCCCACGGGCTTTTCCTCATGCGCGTGGACTATTGACCGCACCGACAACAGGCTTTCATATCCCGGTCAGCCGACTTTCGTAGCGTCATCAGCCGGTCGCGGGCCTACCGACCTACGGAACAGGGTGGCGACGACTGTACGGACGGTGCGTTCGCGGGAGGGGAATGCGGCAAGTTCTCAGCCCACGGAGAAGAAGCCCTCTCTTCTCTTCACTTCCCCTCTTGGTTTTCGAGTTTCTTGCGGAGGTCGATGAGCTCTTGCTCGAGCGCCGCGAATCGATCGGCGATGGGATCGGAGATGTTGGTGTGGTCCATCGTGGCGTCGGGCACCCGTTCCCCTTGCGCCTTGATGACGCGGGCGGGGACGCCGATCACGGTGGAATTGGGCGGGACGGATTTGAGGACGACCGAGTTCGCGCCGATCTTGACGTTGTCTCCGATGCGGATCCCACCGAGGATCTTGGCCCCCGCCCCGACGACCACGTGATTCCCGAGCGTAGGATGGCGCTTCCCACGTTCTTTTCCGGTTCCACCCAGCGTCACACCCTGAAACAGGGTGACGTAGTCGCCGATCTCGGCCGTCTCCCCGATGACCACCCCCATGCCGTGGTCGATGAAGAAGCCGGTGCCGATTTTGGCGGCCGGATGAATTTCGATTCCCGTCAGCCAGCGGGCGATTTGGGAGATCAGGCGGGGGAAAAACGGGACGTTCCAGCTTCGCAACCGGTGCGCGATGCGATAGGCCAGCAACGCATGAAAGCCCGCATAGGTGAGGATCACCTCAAGCCGGCTGGTCGCCGCCGGATCACGGTCGAAGACGGCTTGGAGATCGGATTTAATGTTATGAAACATGTCTGAACGTCGTCAGGTCTTCAGGTCATCACGTCTTCTGGTCTAAGCAAGAAGTATTACATCACATCGAAGCGCCCCGAGCCAAGTAGGTGATGAAGGCCGACAGCGACTTCGCAACTCCTTCAGAATGGAGGCGAAGAACAGAGAATTCATCTGCCGTGATGTATTCCAAATCCATTGCCACAAAGAGATGGCTACGCACCTCTCCAGCCGACCCCTTGGCCATGTATAAAAACCTTTGCAACTCCTTATCTGATCCTCGTTCAAATCCCTCCGCGATATTGGACATGACGGATACAGATGCACGCCTGATTTGGTCCCGAAGACCAAAATCTGTAGAGAATGCTCCATTGCCGCTGATTTTATAGACGGCGGACACCAACTCCCTCGCCGCTTGCCATGCCTTGATGTCTTCAAATCGCTCTATTTGGCCATTTACTTCTTGTTGGACTTGGCGACTTGACGACCTTTAAAACCTTCCAACTTCTTCGATAACACACACCGCGTGGGCGGTCATCCCTTCTTCTTTTCCCACGGCGTCGAGCCCTTCC
>JBDZUK010000023.1:0-43886 GCA_040255165.1 Nitrospiraceae bacterium
GGCCACGACCACACCCATGGTGTCGTCGATCCAATTGTACTGACGACGGAACGAGGCATCGCGGCAATTAAATGGTCGACAGCCGGCTTGCTCATCACGGCTCTCTTGGAACTCGGTGTCACGGCTCTGTCCGGTAGTCAAGCGCTCCTCGCCGACTCCCTGCACAACTTCAGTGACGCCGCCACTGCCCTTCCCCTCTGGCTGGCCTTTAGTCTCAGCCGCTGGAGACCGACTGCACGCTTTACCTACGGCTATGGCAGGCTGGAAGATTTGGCAGGGGTCGGCATTGTCGTCCTCATCGTTGTGACCGGGGTTTGGGTCGGATATGAATCAATGAGGCATCTGGTACAGCCGGAGCAGGTCGAGCATGTCTGGGCCGTCGTGTTTGCTTCTCTGGTTGCCTATCTCGGAAACGAGACCGTAGCACGGTATCGGATCACAGCCGGTCACGAGATCGGGAGCGCTGCCCTCGTGGCTGATGGCTACCATGCGAGAGCGGATGCGTTGGCCAGCCTCGGTGTCGTGCTGGCGGGCATCGGGATCTGGCTCGGGTACCCGACCGCCGATCCGATCATTGGGCTTCTGATCGCAGCGGTGATCCTGAAAACGGGATGGGATTCGGCGAAGATCGTCTTCAGCCGATTGCTTGATGGGGTGGATCCTCAGGTCGTCGAAGAAGTCATCCACGCGGCCCAGCATGTGGCCGGAGTCGAGGACGTCACGGAAGTTCGCATTAGATGGCTAGGCCACCGGCTTTTGGCCGAAGTCAATATCGCGGTCCAATCGGATCTCTCCGTGGAACGAGGACATCAAATTGCTCATGAAGTCCAACACCAGCTCCTTCATTACTTGCACTATCTGTCCAATGCCGTCATCCACGTTGACCCGTTAAGTGCTTCAGGAGAAGCCCATCATCGAATCATCAAGCATGAGCATGACCAACTCCCGACACATTCGCACTAAGCGAGGCAGACGAATGGGCACCATATCGAAGAAGGTTCTTGGAACCACGCTGATACTTTTCTCCCTCGTATCTCTGCTGGACGCGGTCACGGGGCAATTTGGCACGCCGAAGGGGGATGAGGGTACGCGGATCTTTACGGCTACTGAACATCCTCATTACAGCGGTCAGTTCCACCTGATAGGCCAGAAGGGAACCCTTGTCGGTAGCATGAATGATCACGCGCCCTGGGATCACCTCGATTACGCCGGGAAGCACCTATCCCCGGTGCAAGGCACGATTGAGATCATCGTGAACGAGGTGACGAACACAGGCCAGGTCTTAGCCGAGTTTGTTGAAGGGGCCGATCGGTACCGGATTGTGTTCGACCGATTTGCGGCGAAGCAGCCTTTCCAGGACGGAGGCATTGCGACGAGGGTGTATGAACATGGCGACACGGGGAATGGGGATCCGCTGTATCCAAAAACGTGGCTCTACCTTGCGGGGTGGGGTACGGCAACCATGTACAAGAACGATCAGCCGCTCTACAAGGACTATGACGCCCATTTCATGGTGATGGAGCGGTCGCGCGACCCCAGGACCCATGAGGTTCGGTACCCGGTCAAGCAAACTTTGCCCGGTGGCGAAACCGATCCCGCGGGCATGGAGGTCGATTTGTGGGTTCGCTCCAAGGAACAAAACGCCCAAAACTTTCCTCCTTATGAGACGTTTGTGCACCTGTATTGGGACGAAGTCACCTGGCGGTAGCCAGAGCGAGCGATATGCCAAGGAGACGGTGAGTTATGCAAAAGAAGAATCTAGCGGAAGTCCAGAGAACCAGGTGTTTGATCTGTGCGATCAGACGTTCAGGGAAGGGCGTGTAGGCTTGTGGACCAAATCCGACGCAGTAACCTATTTCGACGATGTGAAACTTCAGATGGTGCCGTAGCCCGGGTTCGAAGCCGACAAAGAGTTCTGCTCTTTCATTCCAACCCCTGTTCCGCCAGCTCGACGGCTTTCATCATCGCGCGGGCCTTGTTGCACGTTTCTTCGTACTCGTACTCCGGGTTGGAATCCGCCACGATGCCGGCGCCCGCCTGTATGAATGCCTGGCGTTTCTTGATCACCACGGTGCGAATGTTGATGCACATATCCATGTTACCGGAGAAGCTGAAGTACCCGACGGCCCCGGCGTACGGACCCCGCTTCGTCGGCTCCAGTTCCTCGATGATTTCCATCGCCCGGATCTTGGGCGCTCCCGAAACCGTGCCGGCCGGAAAGCAGGCGCGCAGGACGTCGTACGCGGACATCGACGGATCGAGCTTGCCGGTCACGTTCGAGACGATGTGCATGACATGGGAATAGCGCTCGACGTGCATGAGGGAATCGACCGTCACGGACCCTTTTTCCGCGACGCGGCCCACGTCATTGCGTCCCAGATCGACCAGCATGACATGCTCGGCGCGCTCTTTTTCATCGGCCAGAAGCCGACACTCCAGCTGCGCGTCCTCCTCCGAAGTGTGGCCGCGCCGCCTCGTTCCCGCAATCGGACGAACTGAAATCACTCCGTCTTCGCAGCGGACCAAGGTTTCCGGCGAAGACCCCACCAACTCCACACCCGCGACGCGAAGGTAATACATGTAGGGCGAGGGGTTCACGACACGGAGCGCCCGGTACAATTGAAAGGGGGGCGCCTGCAGACTGGTCTCCCATCGCTGTGACAGGACGGTTTGGACGATATCCCCCGCTTTGATGTAGTCTTTCGCCCGCGCCACCATCTTCTCGAAATCGGACTGGCTCATGTTCGGCGTAAAGGTGATCGGGCGCCGTCGGCGCTTCGGGCGGTCGCGGCGGAGCGGGCGCTTGAGCCGGGCGATCATCTGTTCGATTCGTTGCGTCGCCTCCCGGTAGGCCCGACGCACGTCCCGCTCCGAGGGAGAGGTCACGTGTGCGTTTGCGACGACTTTGATCTTTTGGGCGATGTTGTCGAAGATCAGCAGCGTTTCAGTGAGGAGAAAGGCAAAGTCCGGCAGCCCGGCCGAGTCTTTGCGGCGCGCGGGGATCTCCTCGAACGTGCGGACGATGTCGTACCCCAGATACCCGACGGCGCCGCCGACGAATCGGGGCAGGTCCGGCATGGTGACCGGCCGGTACGTCTCCATGATTTCGCGCACGCGGTCGAGAGGATTGCCCCGACTGAGGATTCTCTTTGAACGGGACCCTTTCACGAGGATCACGTCGCCTCGATCCTCATACAGGATGATGGGAGAGCCGCTGCCGAGGAAGGAATAGCGCGCCCACTTCTCGCCTCCTTCGACGCTCTCCAGAAGATACGCCGACGGCCCGTGGTCGATTTTGGCGAACGCCGACACCGGTGTTTCGTAATCGGCAAGAATTTCCCGATAGAGCGGAATCACGTTTCCACCCTTTGCGTGATCGCGAAATTCCTCCAGGCTGAGCGAGTACGTCGGTTTGTTCATGCCCCTGGCATTATTCGTTGCCGACAATCAATTTTTGGCCTACCTCGATGATGTCGTCCGGCAGCTTGTTCCACTTTTTCAGCTTATCCACCTCGACCCCATACCGGCGACTGATGCGGAACAGGGTCTCGCCCGGTTTGACGACATGAATGGTCGGGCCCGTCTTCTCCCCCGCCGGCGCGTCGAACCCCAGCGCGCTGTCTCCCATCCCTTCGGCGCCGCCCATTGCCAGGTCCATCACCTCGGGCGGCGGCTCGGGCTTGCGCGCCTTCGCCGCTTTCTGCGCCGGGCGCTTCATGTCCTCACGCGCCTTCCGCTCCAGCAACGCCGCTTCCTTCATGGCCTCCGCTTCTTCCTGCAGACGGGCCGCCTGTTCGCGCACGGCTTGGACTTGCGCGGTCAGTTCCCGATTGCGCGCCTCGTATTCCGCCAATTCCCGCTTGGTGCGCTTGACTTCGCTGTCCAGCTCGGCGGTGCGCTTCTCTTCCTGCGCCAGCAGCCGCTGAAAATTCAGGCTTCTGGCTTTCTCCGCCTCGAATCGTTCCGCCATGACGCAGCCGGACAGCAGCACGGCGCTCGACACCACCAAGACCAGACGGCACATCACTGAACCATCGATCAGCTTCACGCGACACTCCTCCATCGTAGTAACCTCCTTCTGCACGACTCGGGGTGCTCCCCCGCGGACGCCGTTCAGGAGAGTCTGGCTTCTCGGCCGGCGCTTCACATGCGCCGGGGTGGCTTAGAATAGTGGCCAACGCCGCGAAAGTCAAAGCGCTTGCCGCCGGCGGCGTTTGACCGGCTCCCGAACCCTATGTTACGTTTTCTCACGGCGGCTGAACGCCGCACTGTCTGGCATCAAGGCGTATCAAGTCGCACACCACGTCGCATGGCGCAGTCTCCAGCTCCTCGTCCCCGCACGGTCACCCTACAGGGAATCTCGCTTCACCTGGCTCAGCCGATTGCCTCCTTCCAGGACTGGATCGGCAGCCGGGAGGTGTTGAAGCAGCTGCTGGCCTGCTGGCTGGTGTTGGACGACAAGGATCTCCCTCTGTCGCCGCGGATCACCGGCCAGCCTGGTATCGGCAAGACGACGCTGGCCATGTCCGGCGCCCGGGAGCGCAAACAGGACCTGTATATATTTCAATGTACGGCCGACACCAGGCCGGAAGACCTGCTGATCACTCCCGTATTGGCCGAGTCCGGCACGATTGCGTACCATGCTTCGCCATTGGTCACCGCCGTGTTGACCGGAGGGATCTGCGTCCTGGACGAAGCCAATCGCATGAACGAAAAAAGTTGGGCCTCGCTTGCGCCCTTGCTCGACCATCGGCGCTGCGTGGAATCCATCGTGGCCGGCCTGTTGATCGAAGCTCATGCCGATTTTCGATGCTGCGTGACGATGAACGAAGATGCCTCGACGTATGAAGTCCCGGACTATATTTTGTCCAGGCTGCAACCGACCCTGAGCCTGGGTTTCCCGTCCCGCGAGGACGAACTCGCCATTCTGCGCTACCATTTGCCCTTCGCGCCCTCCGAGATGTTGGTGCTGGTCGTGGAGTTTCTTCAGGAAGCCCACCAGTTGAACCTCGAATATTCGGTGCGCGACGGTCTGCATCTTCTTCAATACTCGCTGAAACGGCTGGCACAGGATCCCGCGCACCCCATCGCGAAGGATGAGATTTGGCGCGAGGCTTTGGTGAAAGTGCTGGGAGAGGAATCGCTGGACCTCGAACGTCTTTCGCAGCGTCGGAAGCGGGCATTGGGCGAGCAAGGGCTGCCGAAAGGCCTGGGCGATTTCTTTTTCGAGGAGGACGATCCTCTCCACCCGGGGCGATAGATGGCACAGCCCGCCTCCACCGATCCCTGCGTCTTGCGCCTGTCCGACCGGATCGACGTGCTGCCGATCTTGCACGGCAACGGGGACATGGCGCAGGAAGTGCGCGAGCGCCTCATCAGCCGGCCGTACGATTGCCTGGCCGTGCCCCTGCCGCCGTCGCTCGAAGACCGGGTTGAGCGGGCAATCGAAGATTTGCCGGCCGTCAGCTTGGTTCTTCTTCCCGAAGAGCAGGACGCGGGCGATCACTCCGCCAGTTTCGTCCCGATCGATCCCTGCCAAGCCGTCATTATGGGAATCCGCGTCGCAATGGGCGAGGCCATCGCCCGCGCGTACGTAGACCGCGAGGTGTCGGTCTTCGATCCGGCGCCGTTTCAGGCTCCGGATGCCTATGCCCTCAAACAGGCTTCCCTTGCCGCCTTCGCCGCCGCCCTGATTCCTTTCCTGCCCGCTCCCCGACCCGAGTCGCAACAAGCGAAGCGGGTGACCTGGATGGCGTTCCGGCTGCATGAGCTGGAACTCGACTACAGCCGTATTCTTTGCCTCAGCCACGTCGCGGATTGGCCGTGGCTGCGGGACGCCTACCGAGCGCGCTTGGCTTACGATCGTCCGGACCCTCAGCCCGGAACACCGGAAATTTTTCACGTCGATCCGGACACCTTGTATTTCGTGTTGGGTGAGCTGCCCTTCATCACCGAATGTTATGAGCGGCGCCGGGCCGAGCTGCGGTCGGATCGGCATCTTTCGATCGACGGCATCAAGGAGCTGCTGCTGGAAGCCAGAGCTCGATGGGTCGACCGGCATGCAACGGACAAGGGATCCGTCCCGAACTGGGTGACGCCCCAACTCCTCCAGTTGTTCCTGCAATATGTGCGAAACCTTACGCTGCTCGATCGCCGGTTGGCGCCGGATCTCTATACCTTGGTCCTTGCCGCCAAGCAGACGGCCGGCGACGACTTCGCTATCACCCTGCTCGAGACCGCGAAGCGCTATTCCTTTCAGGAGGAGACCGAAACGGGCCTGACTCCGCACGTTAGCGCCGGGCTCGGGCAGCTGGAATTGCCGGATGGACGCGTCGTGCAGGCCAAGAATCGCCTGCAAGGCCCGTCGCTGGTCTGGCGCTCCCTGTCGCTCACGCCCAAACCGGATCGGCGCACGAGCCGCCGGTGGGCCTTTCAGTGGAATCCTTACCGCCAATGTTCGTGGCCGCCGGAGGACCAGAAGATCGAATCGTTCAACACGCATGTTCGGGAACAAGCCCGCGCGCTGCTCGGCGCCGACTTGGCTCGGGTCGAAAAGTTCACGACGTCGATCAAAGACGGCATCGACCTGCGCGAGAGTCTTCGGCATTGGCACGAAAGACAGGGGACCCGGCGAAGCCAGGCCGGAGCGGTCCAAGCGCCGATGGAGATCTACGTGAAAGAGATTCCGCCTGCGCGGGGCAACGTCGATGCCGTCGTCTTTCTCTTCGACACGCCCGCCGATCCGGCCCACTATCGATGGCAGGCTACCTGGCACGCCGAGCATCAGGAAGAGTCCACGCTGTGCTTCTACGCGACGCCCTTCCTGGACCGGATGGTCGGACCCGGCATCGGGCAATCGCGCTACGGCGGCGCGCTGTTTCTCTACCCGCCGCGGGTGATTCCCGACGTGTGGTCCGATCCCGGTTTGTCCGTCGCGAAGACGCTGGAAGAACGGCTGATCGCGGCCGCCGCCGTCCATTCCAAGGAGCCGCACATCGTGCTGGTTTCGCCGATCCCGCCTCGAGCGCGCTGGCGTCAACTCGCGCGCCGCTGGGGGCGGCGTCTCGTCATGATCCCTCTCGGCCGATTTTCGGGGCAGACCATCGACCGTCTCCGGTGTTTTCACGTGCTCAACGGACACGAGATCCGCAGCTATGCAGCCCAATTTATTCGATAAACGCGACGGCGGCGCTCAAACCGGTCCGGCGGATCATCGGGTCAAGGAACGGATCCGTGAGCTGCGCGAAGCGATCCGGCGGCACGATTACCTCTATTACGTGAAGGACCGGCCCGAGATCTCCGATTCGGAATACGACCGGCTGTTCCGCGAGCTTGTCGACCTGGAAACTGCCCATCCCGACCTGGTCACCCCTGACTCACCGACCCAGCGGGTCGGCGCTCCTCCCCTCCCCGACCTGAAAAAAGTCAGGCATGAGCAGCCGATGCTCAGTCTGGATTCCATCGCCGACAAGGGTGAGGTGCTGGCGTTTGATCAGCGCATGAAGCGCGAGCTGGGCGTCACGGACATCGCCTATACGGTCGAGCCGAAATTCGACGGGTTGTCCGTCGAATTGATCTACGAGAGAGGCCGCTTCGTCCGCGGCGCGACGCGCGGGGACGGGACGACAGGAGAGGACGTAACGGTCAACCTTCGCACGATTCGATCATTGCCCTTGCACCTGCGAGCTGAACATGACCTTCCCGCCCGTCTGGTCGTCCGGGGCGAAGTCTATATGCGCTTGGATGATTTCCAGGCCTTGAACCGCCGCATCACCGAGCGGGGGGAGGAGGCTTTCGCCAATCCCCGGAACGCCGCCTCCGGCTCTCTTCGCCAATTGGACTCACGGATCACGGCCGATCGCCCGTTGGTCGTGACCTGCTATGAGATCATGGCGCTGTCTCAGCCGTTTCCCGTGGCCCACTGGGACGAGCTTGAGAGTTTGGATCGTTGGGGCTTGCCTGTCCCGCAAGATCGCCGTCGTTGCGAATCGATCGACGAAGTCTTGATGTTTCATGCCGATACCGAAGCCAAACGCGACGGGCTGTCGTATGAGATCGACGGGATCGTGGTCAAGGTCGACCGCCGCGAGTGGCAAAACCGGATCGGCATGAAATCGCGCAGCCCGCGCTGGGCCATCGCCTATAAGTTCACCCCGCGGAAGGAAATCACGGTCGTCCAGGACATCGCGGTCTCGGTCGGACGCACCGGCACCTTGACCCCCATCGCCTTGTTGAAGCCCGTGGAAGTGGGGGGGGTCACGATCAGCCGCGCGACTTTGCACAATGCCGACGAAGTGGCGCGCAAAGACATCCGTGTCGGCGATACCGTGAAGGTGGAACGAGCCGGCGACGTGATCCCGGCCGTCGCCGAGCGTGTGCCGGTGCCCGGGGAAGAGCGGTCCGCGCCATTTTGCATGCCGGACCATTGTCCGATCTGCGGATCGGCGGTCGCCCGCGAGGGCGCCTATTATTACTGCACGGGACAGACCGTGTGTCCGGCCCAGCTCAAAGGAGCCATAGAGCATTTTGCCTCCAAGAGCGCATTGAACATCGAAGGCCTCGGGAAAAAGACCGTCGCTCAGCTCGTCGACCGCGGATTGATCCGGAATTTGGCCGACATCTACCGTCTCACCAAGGAGCGGATTTCGACGCTGGAGGGGTTCGCGGATCGTTCGGCTGGTCTGTTGCTCGACTCAATCGAGCGGAGCAAGACCGTGACCCTCGACCGGTTCCTGATGGGACTCGGCATTCGGCAGGTCGGACAGCATATCGCCAAGGTCTTGGCACGGGAATTCGGCTCGCTGGAAGCTGTCATGGAGGCGGATGGAGAAGGCTTGCAGCGCGTGCGGGAAATCGGGCCCGAGATTGCGGCCAGCCTGGAGTCCTACTTTGCGGAACCGCACAATCGGGACGTCATCCGGCAACTCCTGCGTCTGGGATTGCAGATCGCGCCGGCACACATTTCGTCAGAGGAGGCCGACTCACTCCGTGGAAAAACGTTCGTCTTTACCGGGGGCCTGAAGCGATTGACGAGAGAACAAGCCAAAGAGCTGGTCGAACGCCGGGGTGCCCAGGTGACCTCGAGTGTAAGCAAGAAAACGTCGTATGTCGTGGCGGGCGAGGACCCTGGATCAAAGCTGGAGCAAGCCCGGAAGCTGGGAGTGCAGGTCTTGACGGAGGAGGAGCTCGAAGCCTTGTTGGAGCAGGGGTAATTGGGTCAGCCGACCGGATCGAGATGCCTGGTATCGACGGGTGCCGGGACCTTTTCTTCCTTGAAAATGTGCACGCTGCGGATGCTGCGCGGATTCGCCTCGTTGACCACCAGCCGGCAGTTGGCGATGCGGAGTTCCTCCCCCGACTTGGGAATGCGCCCCAGCTCCTGCTGGATCAGCCCGCTGATCGTGATAGCCTCATCCCCCAAGTCCACTTTGAGGAAATCGTTTACCTTCCTCACCTCGGTCCGCCCGTGGACGAGAATCTGATTCTTGCCGATCCGCTTAATCAGCTCCTCGGTAATGTCGGTCTCGTCCATGATCTCACCGACCACTTCTTCCAAGAGGTCTTCCAGAGTGACCAGGCCCATGACGCCGCCGAACTCGTTCACGACAATGGCCATGTGCCGTTTCTCCTGCTGGAACTGTTTCATGAGGTCGTCGGCGGTCTTGCCTGCCGGGACGAATAGCGCCGGATAGGCGATGTCCTTGAGCCTGGCGTCGCACCGGCCCTGCGCGAGCTCCATCAAGGCTTTGGTCCGGTACAGAATGCCCGTGATGTTGTCGAGCGTCCCCTCGTAGACGGGAATGCGGGAATACTTCGAGTTGAACAGAAAGTCTTGCGCTTCTTTTAGCTGAAGATTTCCGTCCAGGGCGAAGACGTACAAGCGCGCCGTCATGGCGTCTTCCGCCGTGATGTCCTTCAATTGAAAGACATTCTTGATCATTTTCACTTCCTCGGACTCGATCGTCCCCGACTTGCCTCCCACATCGAGCATGATCTTCAACTCTTCCTCGGTCACAAAAGGCACCGTCAAACCCTTGCCGCCGGTGATCTTGTCGATCATGGGCTCAAGTACGAACAGCACGGGCGTCAGCACCCATTGTATGCCGAACACCGGATACGCCATGTTTAACGCCACGGGAACGGCATGTTTGGCGGCAAGCGTCTTCGGGACGACATCCCCAAAAATCATGAGAACGAAGGTTAAAATACCGATCGCGAAGGCCAGGGCCTCAGACCCGAAGATTCGAATGGTCAGGATGGTGGCATAGGAGGCTGTTCCGGCGTTCACCAGGTTGTCACCGATCATGATCGTGGACAGCAGCCGCTGAGGATTGCCTCGAAGGAACAGCGCCTTGGCCGCCCGTTTATTGCCGGACTGAGCCAGCGCGTGCAATTTCGTTTCGTTTACCGAAAAGAAACCGATCTCGGCGGCAGAAATAATGGCGGAAAGAACAATAAGACCGAGTAGAATCAAAAATTCCATTGGATCAGAAGACTAAGGACGGTGCGGCGGCTGGATGAGCTTGGGCCGGTGCCGAAACCGAAGCAGAAGACCAGCCGGAAGCCGTGGCGATCTGTACGTGGAAAAGCAGGATGACCAGTGTTGGTCCTATCGGGCCATCATCCATAGGCCAATACATCTAACATATATAAGGAGAGCCAGCAAGGGAATCATAAAAACCAGGCGGAATATCAATGCCTTGCAAGGGTGGCCTCCAGGGTAATCAAACAGGAGGGGCTTATGCGTCGTCCCTCACGACGAATGGCTGGGTATCCAGAAGCCGCTCCAGGCGGGAGGCGGCACTTTGCGCCTGGGTTTCCGTCCCGAACTGCCCCACTTGCACCCGGTATCGGCGTCCTTCCGGCAGATCGGTCGTGACGATGCGTCCCCCCGGGTAATCAGTCTTGAGTCGGTTCAGGAGCGCCTTGGCATTCTGAAGATCCGCAAACGATCCAACTTGGACTCTCAGCCAGCCGAAGGCTCCGTTCGCGCCTTGGTACCCGACCACGCGCAGCTCGACTTCGTCGGTTCCGTTTCCCGTCATCGAAAGAGCCTTGGCCCCGGCCAAGGACAAATCCAATACGCGTCCTCGGGCGAACGGACCCCGGTCGTTAATCCGTACCGTCACAGTCCGCCCGGTAGTCCTCGACCTCACGACGACGATCGAGCCGAATGGCAGCGTCCGATGGGCGGCGGTGAGCTTATGCATATCGTAGCGCTCTCCGTTCGCGGTCTTGTTCCCGTGAAACCCCGGGCCGTACCAGGATGCCATGCCCCGTTCGGTATAGCCGATCGGATATCCGGGAAACCGCTCGGGGTGATAAACCCGGCCTCCGGTGCAACCGGATAGTGCCGTGGACGCTATGAGAAGACCGGCGACGCCGGACAGAATCGGTCGGAGTGAGTTGCCGGAAAGCGGCATCAAAATTCGTCGAGCGATTTGCCTCGAAGAACGGCCAGCGCTTTCTGGGTGTTGGAGACGGTGAGGACCACGATCGCCCTCTTGCCTTCGCGGGACGGGGTGCAATACCCGCACTTGATGTTGATCCTGGCCTGGTTGAGTAGATCCGTGACCTCCTTCAGCGCTCCGGGCTTGTTTTCCAGACTCAGTATTAAGGCCGTTTCTTCGCGGAATCGAACCTTCGCTTCCTTGAGCGCCGTTCGCGCCCCGTCCAGATCCGCGACCAGCAAGCGCAGCTTCCCTGTGCCGGTGACCTCAGGTGCTGAAAAGGCCTTGATGTTGACGCCGGCCGCACCGAGGACCGACGTCACCTTGGCGAGGACGCCCGGCTTGCTTTGTCCGCTGATGACCAATTGCGTGGTTGTGGGCATTGTATCCTCTCGGTCCATTCATTGTGAATCTTACTGTCCCATAGGGCAGGATAGACCCGTATCGGGTCACATCCTCCCACACCTTTACCGGATGATCAATCCCGGAGCCGGGATTCTACAAGCTATGCCCGAACCTTCTCGCCTGGTCCGCTCAGCGGTTTTGGAACGAGACGACCTTCCTCGGCTGATCCGGCTGGAGCTTTTCCACGGACACCAGCAGCTGAAGAGAGGACTGGTGAACCAAGAGGGAGCACTCCTTCCTCGTGTCCTGTTCCTGACCTTGAAGGGTGATCATGGACGGATCTTCGTAGCTCACCACATCGACGTCGATGGCCTTCCCTGAGGGGAGAAACGCCAGCACTTCCAGGCGCTCGTCCTCCGACAGGTACTTTTGCATTTCGGTCAAGCGGGCCTCCAAGCGATCGACGAATCTGGCGGCGAGAAAATGGTTTTCCTGCACTTTGCCGTCCACAGAGGTAAAACCGATTTGGGGAATCAATCCGAGGAAACTCATGGGGCTGTTCCTCCACGCTGCGGTGAACACCATGCGGAAGGGATAACGAAGAGACCGAATCTACAGGACCTGAAAGGTCCCGTTGAGAAAGGAGTACTCGTAGATGCCGTTGAACGGCACGCCGGACCTGGTCGCAAGCTTCACGGCCGTCTCCCTGCTTCCGCGAGGCACCAGGAGGTACATCGGGACTTTTAGAGCGGCCGCCTCACGCCATTTGACCGTCGTCCCGGGCATGGGCAGCGTCCCCTCGGTCTCCACTTCCGCGATCCATTCCAAACTGTTGCCGCCGGGGCCGAAATGCCAGCCGGCGATGTCCGACTGTTGCGTCGGATCGGCCCAGGGATTTTGATCGGCCTCGACCTTGATCGTGACTCGGCACTGAAAACCCTTCGCCCATCGCTGGGCGACCAAACTGACGACCTGGTCGTGCAGCGTTTCGATGCCTCGTTCCCGAAGACTTGAGCCCATGTCGAGCCTGCCTCCTAGGAACAGCCGCTTGTGGCGCCGCAACTAACGCATTTAAGGCACGTCCCGTTGCGGACCATGGTGAACTGCTTGCATTCGGGACACGGATCTCCTTCGTAACCCTTCAGCCGAGCCGTTTTCTGGATCGCCGTGACGGTCACGGATTCCCTGGTGATTTCCACTTGCCGAGCCGAAAGACTGTGCCCGTTCCCGTGGCCGTTTCCATGTTCCTTCGCACCGTTCTTCCGCGCGGGAATATGGTCGGTCAGGCCGGAGGAGAGAGCCACTTCTTTGAGGTCCGCCTCCTCCATGCATTCCGGGTCCTGCTCGTCTTTCCTCATCGAGTCCATCCGCAGGTCTTCTTCCTGAACCTGCGCCAAGTCGTACCGGTCGAGGTACGTCACAGCCAGCTCCCTGAAGATATAGTCGATGATGGAGGTGGACATCTTGATTCGGTCGTTGAGCTTCACCGGACCGTTGGGCTCAAACCTCGTGAAGACGAACGCTTCGACGAATTCCTCGAGCGGCACTCCGTGCTGAAGCCCCAGGGAAATGGCGATGGCGAAGCAGTTCATCAGACTGCGGAAGGCGGCCCCTTCCTTGTGCATGTCCAGGAAAATCTCGCCTAGGGTCCCGTCTTCGTATTCCCCGGTGCGCAGGTAAATTTTATGGCTTCCGACGATGGCTTTCTGGGTGTACCCGTTTCGCCTGGTCGGCAACGGACGCCGCTTGGCCAAATAGCGAACGAGAACTCGCTCGGTGACCCGTTCCGCCGTGGCCAAAATCTCGCTGGACGCTTCCACGGCTTTTCCGCTGTCCGAGGAGGCATTGAGCGGCTGGCTGAGCTTCGAGCCGTCGCGGTACAGCGCGACCGCCTTCACCATGCTCTTCCAGGCAAACAGATAGGAAGCCTTCACGTCCTCCAGCGTCGCGTCGGCCGGCATGTTGATGGTCTTGCTGATCGCGCCGCTGATGAACGGTTGCGCCGCCGCCATCATGCGGATGTGGGCATCGACCGGGATGTACCGCTGTCCGATCCGCCCGCAGCGGTTGGCGCAGTCGAATACCGGCAGGTGTTCCGCCTTTAGGTGCGGCGCCCCTTCAACGGTCATCGTTCCGCAGCAATAGTCGTTCGCGGCGGCAATTTCCTCCTGCGTGAACCCGAGGGCCTTCAACATGTTGAAATGCGGATCGCCGAGCTCCGCGTCCGACAGCTGCAGCGTTTGGCGGCAAAAATCTTCGCCCAAGGCGTACTTGTTGAACGCGAACTGGATCTCGAACGCTTGCGCCAGTCCCCGTTCCAGGCGTTCCAGCGCCTCCTCGTCGAACCCCTTCTGCCCGAGCGACTCGTGGTTGATGAAGGGGGCGTCCTTCAACGTTTGTCGGCCTACGCAGTAATTGACGATGTCCTGGATCTGCTCTTCGCTGTATCCCAAAGTCGTAAGGGCCGGGGGGAGGCTTTGATTGATGATCTTGAAATAACCGCCGCCCGCCAACTTCTTGAACTTGACGAGCGCGAAGTCCGGCTCGATGCCGGTGGTATCGCAGTCCATCACGAGCCCGATCGTGCCGGTCGGCGCGATGACTGTGACCTGCGCGTTGCGGAAGCCGTAGGCCGTGCCGAGCTCAAGGGCGCGGTCCCACGCACGGCGGGCGGCGATCAGCAACTCGGGCGGGCAATGTTCCGGCTGAATGCCCATCGGTGTGATCGTCAGCCCTTCGTAGTCCTCCGGTGGAGCGTTGTAGGCGGCGCGCCGGTGGTTGCGAATCACCCGCAGCATGTGCTCGCGGTTTTTCAGATAGCCGGGGAAGGGCCACAGCTCGGCGGCCATTTCGGCAGACGTGCTGTAGGCTTCGCCCGTCATGATGGCCGTAATAGCACCGCAAATGGCAAGCGCCGTCGGAGAGTCGTAGGGAATCCCCTGCCGCATGAGGACCGTCCCCAGGTTCGCATAGCCAAGACCGAGCGTGCGGAACTGGTAACTTTTCTCCGCGATCGAACGGCTTGGGAATGAGGCCATGAGAACGCTGATTTCGAGCACGATGGTCCACAGACGGACGGCGTGGCGGAAGTTCTCCAGGTCGAAGCGCCCGTCGGGGGTGAAAAATTCGCCCAAGTTCAACGAAGCCAGGTTGCATGCCGTGTCGTCAAGGAACATGTATTCGGAGCAAGGATTGGACGCATTGATGCGGCCGTCCTCCGGGCAGGTATGCCATTCGTTGATGGTCGTATCGTACTGGGTGCCCGGGTCGGCGCAAATCCAGGCGGCCCAGGCGATGCGGTCCCACAAGTCGCGAGCCTTCACCGTCTTCGACACTTTGCCGTCGGTCCGCCGCTTGAGCTGCCAATCGCCGTCCGCCTCAAGCGCATCGAAGAATTCGTTGGGAATGCGCACGCTGTTGTTGGAGTTCTGCCCGGAGACCGTTTGGTACGCTTTTCCGTCCCAATTGGTGTCGTACTCATGGAAGACAAAATGGGTGAAGCCCTGGTGCGCGTAGGAAAACATGCGCTGAATGTACGGCTCGGGCACGGCGTCGCGGCGCGCGGCGGCCAGCGCCTCCTTCAAGACGGGATTGGTCTTCGAGTCCACATCAATCTTCATCTGGCCGTCCGCCCCTACGACATGGCAGGCCTTCAGCACCGCGTTGAGGCGCTGAGCACAAATTTTCGAGCCCGTCACCATGGCGGCGACCTTCTGTTCCTCAACGACCTTCCAGTCGATGAACTCTTCCACGTCCGGATGGTCCAGATCGAGGCAGACCATTTTTGCCGCGCGTCTCGTGGTCCCGCCGGACTTGATCGCGCCGGCGGCGCGATCGCCGATTTTCAAAAACGACATCAATCCTGAGGACCGGCCGCCGCCGGACAGCGATTCGCCGTCGCTGCGCAGCTTGGAAAAGTTGGTGCCGGTCCCGGATCCGTACTTGAACAAACGGGCTTCCCGCACCCACAGGTCCATGATGCCGTTTTCGTTGACCAGGTCGTCCTCGATAGATTGGATGAAGCACGCGTGGGGCTGCGGGTGCTCGAAGGCGTTGGTCGCTTTGACGACTTCACGGGTCTTCGGATCGACATAATAATGGCCCTGCGCGGGGCCGGACAGGCCGTACGCATAATGGAGACCCGTATTGAACCACTGCGGCGAATTCGGAGCCACCATTTGGTGGGCCAGCATATAGCAGAGCTCATCATGGAACGCCGACGCGTCCTCCGGTGTTTTGAAATAGCCGTAGACCTTACCCCAATGGGTCCAGCAACCGGCAAGACGACCGAAGACTTGCCGGGCGTCCCGCTCCCCGCCCAGGACCGGTTTGCCGTCCGACGCCGTGATGGGTTTGCCGTCTTGATCCTTGTGAGGCACTCCGGCCTTCCTGAAGTACTTCTGCGCCAGGATATCGATGGCCAACTGCGACCACTGCTCCGGGACCTCGATGTTGTCCAACTTGAACACGGTCGAGCCGTCCGGATTTCTGATCTCTGACGACCGCTTCACGAAGGCGACGGACTCATAAGGGGATTGGTCGCGACAGGTAAACCGGCGTTCAATTCTCACAGTTGCCCTCCTTCCAGCAGGGTCCGAAAGGTGGTCCTGAACGATCTGTCCATGTTGGTTCCTTATCGAGGATAGTTGGAATGCGTCAGGAAAGTTCGACGCCTGCATCAAGGACGTGTCTACATATAGCTATTCTGAATTTTTGTCAATACTAACTGTTGTGGTCCATCTGGGGAAAGAGGGGAAATCCTGGGGATAACCAAGAACCGAAGATGGACGGGCGCTGGAGGCTAATCGGAGAGAACTTGTCCACAGAAAAAGGGGGGTACTTGAGGGGCTAGGATCACTTAAAACGCCAGCCGCCCGACACGGACCGTCGCTTCTTGGACTCCTTGGATGGGGATGAACCTGCCGCCCACACCCCACACCACCATTCGAACATCGAGCACGTTTGTTTCAAACCGGCTCGCCACCCCCCAGTTACGGCGGATCGTCTTGGGCCGAACAGTTCCCTCGACCAGCTTCTTCCCGTTGGCGCGCAGAAGCTCTCGGATGAAAGCCTTCTCCCGGTCCGATGAATTTTGATCCATCCGATCCAGCACCTTTTCCAATTCCTGCTCCACAAAGGCCAAATAGTCCTCGGTCGTCGGATTGGTGAGCGCCAGTACGATGCCGGCGCTTAGGACAGCCACTATGATCACGAGATGGAGAACGGTCATGCTGTTCCTATCGACGAAACTGAGTTAGCGCTGGTTTGACAAACCGCGGGTTCGCCATTAGCCTACCCTCCGCACGGTATGCCGAGTATCGCGTCGCGTCAAGCCTATCACCCTGGGAGGAGCCGATGTTCGTCTGGAGCAAACGACTGGTCGGTGGCTTGCTGGGAGCGTTCGTGCTACTGCTGGCCCTGTTTCTCATGCAAGGCGCGCCCGACAGCACCAGCGGGTTGAAGATCCACACCACGCGCTGGATGGCGTTGAACTACGCCGGGCTGGTCCTCTGGGTGTTCGTTTGGATGATCGATCAAGCCCGGGTGCGTGGGAAGAATGTCTGGCTGTGGCTCGTGCCATTCGTGTTGGCCCCGCTGCCGACACTGATGTTGTATGTCCTCTTTTTACAGCGGAAACTGAAGACGTAGCCGCTCACCCGCGGGCTTCGGACGCGGCGGCAAGGCTCAAGGCGGAATTCCGCTCATGGTTCAGTCGATGCCGCAGACTCCATACGAGCCACAGTCCCGGCAGTGCGGCGACGAAGCTGAAAACAAAGAATTGGGCCCATCCGAGCCACTGCACCAATTCCGCCGACGGCCGGCCTGAAAAGACCCGCCCCAACGCCTCAAGCGAGGACAGAAGCGCAAACTGAGTCGCCGTGTAACGATGGTCGCACAGCGACATCACGAGAGCGACGAAAGCCGCCGTCCCCATCCCGCCGGTCACGTTTTCGATGACGACCGACGCGACCAGAACCGCATGGCTCTTTCCCGCCCACGCAAGCCAGACGAACGTTAGGTTCGACAAAGCCTGCAGGGCTCCGAACAGGAGCAGCGACCGAAAGAGACCGAGCCGAGTCATCGCCAGGCCTCCGGCTAAGGCCCCGACCAGCGTCGCGCCCAGCCCGACACCTTTCACGTACCCCACGGAAGTCGGCGAGAATCCGACGCCGCCGATGAGGAATGCCGTCTGCAATGAACCGGCGAATGCGTCCCCCAACTTGTAGAGGACGATCAGAGCCAAGAACGCGAGCGTGCCGGGCCGCGAAAACAAATCCTTCAACGGCCCTCCAATCGCTTCACTGAGACTTGCCGGCGCTGCGGCAAGGAGAACCGGCTCGGGACTGAGATAGATGGTGATCACGCCTGCGAGCATGAAGGCCGCCATCGCCACGTAGGTGTTCCGCCAGCCGATGACTTCCGCAAGCACGAGCGCCCCCGCCCCTGCCACCAGCAACGCCATCCGGTACCCGTTCACCCACACGGCGGCGCCGAAGCCCCTCTCGTGCGGATGCAGAGTATCGGTCCGGTAGGCGTCGAACACGATGTCGAGCGACGCGCTGAGAAAAGCGACCAGCAACGCCAGCGCGCCGAGAATCTCCGGCCGGTCGCCCGGTCCCGTCAGTCCCATCAGCAGCAGGCCGGTCGCGACCCCGAGCTGCGTTAACAACATCCATCCGCGCCGGCGGCCCAACCAGGGAGGGACGAACCGGTCCATGATCGGAGCCCACAAAAATTTCAGCGTGTAGGGAAGGCCGACGAGGGTGAAGACGCCGATCGTCTTGAGATCAATCGAGGCGACGGTGAGCCAAGCCTGCAGCGTGCCCGAGGTCAGCGCCAAGGGAAGCCCCGAGGCAAAGCCCAAGGGCAGCATGATTCCGATCCGTCGATTGCGAAGCGCGGCGATCAACGACACCATGAGCGGGGATCAGCATACCATTGCGGCGTCGGATCTCGGGAGGATTTCATGAAAGGTTGTGCGGGGATCGATCGAGGGGCCTCCGACCGGACGGGTCAGCAGGCTTGCCCGTTGAACACGCAGGGCTTGTAGCGGGAGATATCGAATTCCACGTCTTCCGCGTATACGCGCTCGTTGCCGTTGACCCCGTCCTGTTCTGGATCGTTCCACATCGTGTGATTCCACCAGTAGAAGAGCGGATGCACCTCGGTATGATAGACGGGATTGCCGTAGTTGCTGCGGGTATAGTCCTGCACGAGCCGGCCCGTAACGTAATCGACTTTACCGTTCCCTTCCAGCGAATACAGCATGATGAAGAGACGGGCCTCGTGGTCATACAGTTCGTCGACCCGGCTGTTCAGATCGGGCTCGATGGGCAAGGTTTCTTTGCTCCAGCCCGCTGGCACGGGAAGGAGCAGGACAAGAGCGAGAGTGACAAGAATGCCGACGCGAAATAACGGCGTCATGCAGATATCATCCTTGTGGGGGCAACAATGTCGCTGATCCTAGCACGAGCCTTTCTCTCGATCAACCGACGATGCAACCTTGCCCGTTTCTCCGCTGACTCTTTATAATGCGCCTCATGCGATCCTCCAAACGCGCTTCGCTCCACACGCTCGGCTGTCGCCTCAATCAGGCGGAGACAGCGGTGCTGAGCGAACGCCTGCAACGCGACGGTTATAAAGTGGTGGAGCCGGGCCAGCCGACGGATTTGCTGGTGATCAATACCTGCGCGGTGACCGAGGACGCGGAAAAAACCTGCCGGTATCTGATCAGAAAAACGCTGCGCCATTCTCCGGAGGCGTTCGTCGCCGTAACCGGGTGCTATGCCCAGACTGGCGTACGGGAGTTGCGGTCGATCCCCGGAATCGATTTGCTTCTCGGCAATCAATATAAGCTGAAGCTGCCGGATTACTTGCCGGCTCCCGACCGCCTGCGCAAGCAGCCGGAGCCCGAGGTCCTGCACACCAGGACGATCGAGCGGGATGAATTCGAATTGCCCAACTGCGGAGACTACGCGTCGACCAGGGCGCTGCTCAAGATTCAGGACGGCTGCAACGTCATGTGCAGCTTCTGTCTGATTCCCTTCGCGCGCGGGCACGAGCGGAGCCGCAAGGCCGACGACGTCGTTCGCGAGGCGGAAATGCTGGCGGCGAAGGGGCACCGGGAGTTCGTGCTCACCGGCGTGAACCTCGGCCGCTTTTCACAGGCCGGTGTCTCGCTGCCGGGGCTGATCGAACGGCTCGCCGGGGTCCCTGGCGTGGAACGTATCCGGATTTCGTCGATCGAACCCACGACGATTACCGAAGAGTTGCTCGATTGCATGGCGTCCTGTGAAAAACTGTGTCCTTATCTGCACGTACCCCTGCAGAGCGGCGACGACGGAATCCTGAAGGCCATGAACCGGCGTTACACGGCGCGAGAATTCCAGTCATTGATCGAAAAAGGAGCGGCAAGAATCCCCGATTTAGGACTCGGCACGGATTTAATGGTCGGGTTTCCGGGCGAAGGCGAGAATGAATTTTCTCGCACGTTCCTTCTTGCCGAGCGGTTGCCGTTCTCGTATTTTCACGTGTTTGCGTTTTCGCCCCGGCCCGGCACCGCGGCCGCCAAGATGACCGGGACGGTTCCGAGTCGCGTCGCAGCGGAGCGGCTGAAGATGCTCTCGGAGTTGTCCCGAACCAAGCGGATGAAGTTTCACGAGAGCCGAATCGGCCGCACGGTTTCCGTGCTGTTCGAATCGACGGAGTCAGAGGGGTTCAAGATCGGCACGACCCCCAACTTCATGAAAGTCGCCGTGCCCTGCGGCCACGACTTGAGGAATGAAATCAGGAGCGTAACCATCACGGGCGCCATGGATCGATGGGCCGTCGGATCTTTATCCGGGAACGGCAACTCGGCCTTGGGCCGGTCAATGCCATGACGCGACGCACCACAGATCGCTTGGTCCATATCGAGACCTTCGGATGCCAGATGAACGAGTACGATACCGAGCTGGTACGCTCCCTCCTTCAGAAGGAGGGATTTGCCTTTACCGATGATCGCGAGCGGGCCGACGTCGTCCTGATGAACACCTGCGCCGTACGGGAGAACGCGCACAACAAAGTTTACGGTCATCTGGCCGACCTCCGGGCGTTGAAGAAACAGCGCCCGATGGTGGTCGGAGTCCTGGGTTGCATGGCGCAGAACCTCAAGGAGGAACTGACGAAGAAAGAGCCGCTGGTGGACGTGCTGGCCGGACCCGACGCCTATCGCCAACTTCCCATGCTGCTCACCCGCGCGATCCTCACCCAGGAAGAAGGCCATGGGCAAAAAGGGTTGGCCGTCGATCTCTCAGAATACGAAACCTACGACCACATCCTGCCTGAACGGGCCGAGGGAGTGAACGCCTGGATCGCCATCATGCGAGGCTGCGACAATTTTTGCAGCTTTTGCGTGGTACCTTACACGCGAGGCCGGGAACGCTCCCGCGATCCCGAGGGGGTTCTGCGGGAGGCCCGGGCGGCGGCGGACCGGGGATTCAAGCAAATCACGCTGCTGGGACAGAACGTCAATTCGTATCGATTCGGCGATTGGGATTTTGCCAGGCTCATCACGGCCGTCGCCGACGTGCCGGGCGTCGAACGAGTCCGGTTCACTTCCCCGCATCCGAAGGATTTTCCCCCGGCGCTCATTGACGCGGTGGCAGGACATCCCGGTGTCTGCAAACACATTCATCTTCCGCTGCAGGCCGGGAGCGACCGCATCCTCGAGCTCATGAACCGGACGTACAGCAGAAAGGAATTTCTCGACCTGGTCGAACACATCAGGTCCCGCGTACCCGGCATCGTCCTCACGACGGACGTAATCTGCGGGTTCTGCTCGGAAACCGAAGAGGAATTTCTCGATACCTATCGTACGATGGAGGAAGTCCGGTTCCACTCCGCGTTCATCTTCAAATATTCGGAGCGAAAGAACACCATCGCGGCGCGCAAGTATCCCGACGATGTTCCCGAACCGGTGAAGGGAGAACGGGTCGCCAGACTGGTGGAACTACAACGCACCCTCTCTTTGCAGGCGAATCTGGCCTATATCGGAAGAGTATTGCCCGTGTTGATTGAAGGGGATGCATCGAAATCTTCCGCGCAGTGGATGGGCCGAACCGACGGCAACTTGACGGTCGTCTGGGATAAAAATGGTGAGTCGGCGAAACCAGGGGACATCGTTTCGCTCGCCATCCAAGATGCTTCGGCCGCCACTCTCTATGGAGACATCCCCGCTGCCAAGGTGCCCGCGGATTCCGATCGATAACCTCCTCTCGTACTTCTGTGTCCTCTCCCGAGAACATTTCTGCACAGCCTTGCATGGTTCTGACCCTCCTACCTTCAGTCTCAGCGTAGCCGTTTTTCTTCAAAAGCCTGACGATCGGATTCTCCTGCTGTCCTCCTTCGGCAATTCCTGCGATTTGCAGCCAATCTTTTTACTAGCAATAAATCAATAGCTTACGAAATGTGATTCGTCAGCCTTCAAGCCTCTCCAGCCTAGTCCGGCCTTTGAAAGACACTGGAAGTTTCTAGAGGAGATTCTGATTTAACCATCACGCACATGTCTCTGATAGCAAAGGCATATTCTTTGCTTTTACGTGCTCCTAGTCTCTTTCATTCATACGCAACACGCTTCACGAGGAATGCATGACTCTCGAAACCATCATCTCGGTCGGAGTATTCGGGTGGCTGGCCCTCGGCATCGTGCTCATGGGCTTCGGCATCTGGTAAATCGGCGGTCCTGCTCGCCCGCCTCGCACTGCGCCCTCACGTAAGGAGGAAAGATATGTTGGTTCACCCGCGCCGCTCGCATTGGTCCGTCCGGCTCAGCAACGGCCTGCTGGCGCTGACTCTCCTGTGGTTCGCCGCCGCCGGCTGCGCTTCGACGGCTGGGAAGCTGCACCAGAGCGCCAAGGGAGCGGTGTACTTGGAAGAAATTGCGGACTGGGCGTTCGAAGCGAGCCACCCGGTGCTGCTCGATCAGACGACCATGACGAAGATCCTTCGCGGCATCTATGCAAACGATGTCCATCTCAGCTCAAAAATGCCCGCGACTGGCGGCAAGCCGATGAGAGTCTTCAGCGATGAGGATGCGGATTTTCTCGCTCCCCTGTTGGCCCAAGGCTTATCTCAAGCGAAACCCGAGCAGCTCGTGGGTTTCCGCGTATCCCCATCGGCAGGGTCAGGCTCTGAACCCACCGCGGGCACCTTGTACGTTCAGCGGGGTTCCGTGTATGTCACGCTGACGCAAATCCGAGGGCAGTCCACCAAGCACCAAAGATCGGATCCTAAGGGCATGAACGCGCTCTCTTTCGTGCCGGAGGGCATGGCGAGGATCGAGAAGGCGTCGGCCTACGCGGCAGCGGGATCCTCCAACTCCCTCTCGCTGGTCATCGACTATCATGCGATAGCGAAGGCGCCGATGCCGGCGGCGATGCCGACGGCCGCCGCGCGTACGGAGTCGACGGCTACCGCCATGCCCGTCTCGATGGAAACCATGCCTGCGGGGTCCGATTCGCCGGCGACGGCCGACGATTTCTTGAGCCTAAAGCTGGAGGAGCTGCGCCAAGCGAAAGAGGCCAACAGCAAGAAGGACACCCAACTCAGCGTCTTGAGGAAGGAACTCGAGTGGATGAAGCGCGAGCTGCGCGAGCGCACGGACGAAATCAAGGCGCTGCGGGCGCAGCAGGTAAAGACCAAGCCGGCGGCCAAGAAGAAACCCGCCCAAGCTTCGCGCCGGTAAACGGGTACCGCTCCTTCAGCCGACGTCGATCAACTCCGGCTGAAGGAGCACCACTTCTTTCGACAGCGGCTGGCGGAAATTCATGCGGCAGTAGCAGGCGTACGTTACATACGTGTCCTGCAGGCAGTACAACCCGATCTCTCGACCCTGTCCCTTGCTCCACATGGCGGCCACCTGCTCCCCGCTCCCGGATTTGGTTTCGACGTTGAGCGCGCGGGCCAGGATGTCCAGCTTGATCCACCCCCGGCTATCCCAGTTGCTCCAGATCGCCATCGTATCGTAGACCGGTTCCGTGCGGAACTTGGCCAGATTGATCTCGAGGCTGGGCTTCACCTGATGGATCACCGACCGTTTCTTGATGAACGGCAAGTCGAACCCCAACCCGTTATGCGTGATGAACAACGTCGGCCGGCTTTGCGCGATTCGGGTCCAAAACTGGCGCAGCAGCTCGCGCTCGTTCGCTCCGTACCAGGACACGGCCCCTCGCGGCTCCATTTGATCGGAAAATTCCAGAAGCCCGATGCAGACAATCCGGCTGAAAGTTCCGTCGAAAGAAGACTTCTCGTACAGCTCGTCTTCAATCCGTTGCCGGTCCTGCGCCTCCCCTGCGGCGAACAAATCGTAGGCGCCCTCTTCCCGGCATACATCTGCGGCGGCCGGCACGCGTCCCACGAGTCGCGCCCACTCTTCCCGGGGCGCCTGCACCGTTTCGATATCGAGCACGACTTTCATGTCACGCCTCTTCTTGGCTCATTAAATCCTCGATCACGGGCCGGTCTGCGGGAGGAAACTCGAATCGAGGCAACTCCTCCGGCCTGACCCAGCGGACTTCCTCGCAACCGATGGCGGTGGCCCGGCCGGCAGCGATCGAACAACGAAAAAAATTCAGCTCCACGCTCTTCTCAGGATAGTCGTGCCGCACCGTGCGAAACCGGACCGGGGCGGTGATTGTCACGGCGAGCTCCTCGCGCAGCTCCCGGCGAAGGCAGTCCTCCAGCGATTCACCCGGCTCACACTTCCCTCCCGGAAATTCCCATAAGCCGCCGAGATGGACACCGCGCTTGCGTTTGGCTATCAAATACCGACCGTCCTCATAGATGACGCCGGCGGCGACCCGGATGACGAGCATAACGTAACTCCATTACTCACAGGACCCTCACAAAAATCCGTCCAGCTCGGCCGAGGCGAGCGAGGAAGCGAGGCGTGCACTTCGCGTGCGTTGGGCCTCTGGGCGATGCAAGAACGAAGCTGGCGGCCTTTTTCAGCATACTGCTACGATCGGGCCCCATCGTAGGGATACGTCGTGCACAGCTCCTTCATCGGACAGAGGAGGCAGTAGGGATCGCGGGCCGTACAGACCGTCGCGCCGAAATCCATCAGGGCCTGGTTGAAGTCGTAGCCCTTGCCGCGCGGGATCAGCGCCTCCGACAACTCCCAGAGCCTGGCCTTTTGCGATTTGGCATCACCTGCTCCCAGGAATACCCGGTACAGAACGCGAATCACGTTGGTGTCCAAGATCGGCGCGTCCTCGTTGAAGGCGAACGAACGAATGGCCCCGGCGGTGTAGCGGCCGATACCTTTGAAGGACAGCAGTTCGTCCGCTTTACGGGGCAGCTCTCCTCCATAGCGCGCCACCGTTTCGCAGGCGATGCTGTGCAGCCGCTCGGGCCGAATGTTATAGCCCAGCGGATACCAGGTTTTCTTCACATCCGCCACGGGCGCCAGCGCGAGGTCTTTCAAGCTCGGGTAGCGATCCAGAAACTCGTGGTATTTCGGAATGACCCGATCGACCTGTGTCTGCTGTAGCATGACCTCGGATACCAGGATGTGGTACGGATCCGAAGTCCTGCGCCAAGGCAAATCTCGCCCATGTTGCTTGTACCACTTCAGGAGCCGCGTCTGGAATCGGCGCTTCAGTAAAGGATCGACGAGAGGCGTCGCTTGCTTGTGCTTCTTGCGACGACGCGTGGCGGCTGGAGTGCGAGGCTTGGACGGCATCAGGGAATCCAGGTGGCGGCATTCTAGAGTTCCCTCCCATGAAAATCAAACGAGGAGGCTGGACGCGGATCTTGGCCGGTCAATTGGACAGTCCCCGGGACGGCTGGCCAAAGAAGCGAACGCGTGGTACCGTGTAGCTGGAAACCGGGAAGGAGGATATCCATGATTCATCACTTGGCCGCATGGAATCGATCTTCTCTGGACCGCCCTGCCGCGGGACTTTTCCCCTTACTGTTTGGTTTCGGCATCCTGCTCTTTCTGCAGGTCCACAAGACGCATGCCGAGGAGCCGACCGTTCCCTGGGAATGTTCGAACTACAGTCCGGAAGCGCAGGTCCGCTGCATGCAGGCCATGATCGAGTTGCAGCGTGAAAAGATAGCCAAGCTGGAGGGTGGCCTGCGGGCTCAGCAGAATGCCGTGGGGCAATTGAGGGATCAACTCGATCGGCAAGCCAACACCACCGCGGAGCTTCAGCGGCAACTCGCCGATCGATCCGCTGCAGTCGTTGCCCCGCCGCTTCTTTATCCCTACCCATCCCCGTATATCTATGCATATTCGCCGGTGATCGGGTTCGGCCTCTACTTCGGCCGACCCGGGCTGTACGCGCCACCCTACACCTATCGCCCCCCCTACTTCGGCCCCCGTTACCGTCACTGGCGCCATCGCCGGTAGTACCCGCAGACTAAACGCCGCTGCATTTTCGGCCAGAACGTTGTTGCATCGCGGTCGACTCACATGATTTTCATAACCAAGGAGGAAACGACAATGATCCGGGTAGCTGCTTATGCCTTCTTCGCACTCCTGCTGTTCGCAATGCCTGGCCTGGCCCTCTCTGGCGACAAGGCTCCTCAGAAAGGCGCTGGCGGGAAGGACATCAAAACCATGTCCGAAAAGGAACAAACGGAGCTGGCCTTGAGTGCCGCGCCCGGGTACGTATCAAAAGAAGCCGGCGTGATGATCATGGGCGCCGATGGCAAGCTGATGGAGGTCAGAAAAAGCACGAATGGCTTTGTCTGCATCCCGACCGTCATGAACCTACCCGTTCCGGATCCCGCGTGCCTGGACACAGCCGCGCTCCGGTGGATGACCGATCTCATGAACCATGAGCCGAAGCCTACCAACACGGTTCCAGGCGTCGTTTACATGGCGCGCGGCGGCTCCCATTTCGAAAAGGACGGCAGGATCGTGCTGCAACAGGAGGACCGGGTGGAAATCGTCAAAGAGCCGCCTCATTGGATGCTCATGTGGCCGTTCGACGCGGCGAAAACGAAACTACCTACGATGCCCAACCCCTCCGGCGTCTACATCATGTTCGAGGGCACGCCCTATGCGCACCTGATGGTGGAGCAAGATCCGATGAAGATGAAGTGAAGAAGACGACTTGCCTGGGACTCCCTTGTCTTGTATGCGACCGGAGAGTCCGGCTCACGTCATCTGTGCGCCGTTGCAACCAGCTTTACTCTACCAATCCGCCCCCAATCGATCGACCACGATCTGATGCACCACCGAATAAGGTCCCAGCGTCGCCAGATAGACCGCGGTTTCGGCGATGTCGAATGGGTCGATCTTTTCGCTTCGAAGAATCTCTTCAGGCGACGCGTCCACCAGTTCGTCGGCCACGGCGCCGGGACAGATCGCGGCCACTTTGATGTGATGGGCTCTTCCCTCGTCCGCGAGGGATTTGGTGAGCGCCATGATGCCGTGCTTCGAGGCGCTGTACGTACCGGTACCGGCCCAGGCTTGGACGCCGGCCACGCTGGACATATTGATGATCAGCCCGCCCCCTTGCTTCTTCATCTGCCGGAATCCGGCTCGGCAGCAATAGAAGGTACCGTAGAGATTCGTCTGCATGACCTTGTCGAAGGCCTGCGTGGTCGTCTCCGCCAGTCTGCCTCCTCCGCCGATTCCCGCGTTATTAACCAGAACGTCCAGACGCCCGTAGCGTTGCACCGTTGCGTCGATGAGCTTGTCCACCTGGCGTTCGTCCGATACATCGGTCTGAATCGCCATCGCCTCCCCGCCTTTCTTCGCGATGTGCGAAACGGTCTGCTCGCACAGGGCCTGCCGCCTGGCGGCGACGACCACCTTCGCTCCTTCGAGCCCGAAGCGGAGCGCAATGGCTTTCCCGATGCCGCTGCTGCTGCCCGTGACGACGGCGATTGTTCCTGCCAGACGTGCCATAACTTCTCCTTTGGTCGGCTTGCAATTGCCGCAGGCATCCCATTATTCTCGGATAGGGTTATCCAGAGGGCGGCCGTGAAGATGTCGGATCTCACTGTAGAAGAGTTGAAGCAGCTTGTACAAGGGCTCGTGGATGACCGCCTCCGGGAGTTGTTGGGCGACCCGGACCTGGGACTTGAGCTCGGCGAAGGCCTCCGGGCCCGGCTCAAGCAGTCGCTGGCCTCCGGAGAGCGGATCAGCGGTGAAGACGTGGCGGACAAACTGCAATTGCGCTGGTGACGGGTGCCCTGGTACCGCTTAGCTTTCAGGCCCACTGTATTGAACGATCTTGAAGAGGTTGAGCGGCCGACCGCGCAGAGACTGTTCGATAAGACCAAGTGGCTGGCTTCCAACGCGGACAATCTTCGGCATGAAGCCATCGCGCCCGATCTGCCGGGCCTGGCCAAGTATTCGGTCGGCGACTGGCGGATTTTCTACCAGGTCGACCGGGAGGAATCCACGCTTCTGGTGCATGCCATCATCCATCGGAAACAACTGACATGATCACCGTCACCTGGACGGCCGTTTCAAAACTTAAAAGCCTCATAGTTGAGCATCCGGAGGATTCGATCGTCCGCGTCACGATGAAGGACTTGGACGAGACGCGCCTCTCCTTCAGCATCACGTTGGAGGACGCGGTGCAGCCGGGCGATCAGGTGCAGGAACTGGACGGGGTAACGATTGCGGTCGAGGGACGGAGCGCCGGACGGATGGACGGAATCACTCTCGATTATCAAGAGACGCGCGGCTTCAAGTTTCTGCATCCGGATCAGCCGCCCGATGAGGCGCTGACGTTGCCGAAGCTGAACTGACTCGCAGGGCGCGAGGCTCAGAAGCGGGCCAACGGCAGGCTGGCGACGTGCAACCCGAAGGCACCGCGGGACAGATCCTCCGCATAGCGCCGCAGGGCCTCGTGCACCACCGGAAAGGCAAGGCTTTCCCAGGGAATCGCCCCCCGCGGAAACAACTGAACCTCCAGGCTTTCCGTCCCCGCCTTGAAGTCGGGCGTTTTCATCCGGCCTCGGAACACCATATAGACTTGGCTGATGTGAGGAAGGCTGAGCACGGCATAGAGGGAGGTGATTTCCACGTCTGCATGCGCCTCTTCCAAGGTCTCCCGCGCGGCCGCTTCGTCCGTGCTCTCGCCGGTCTCCATGAACCCGGCGGGAAACGTCCAGAGTCCGTAGCGCGGTTCGATGGCGCGGCGGCACAGGAGGATGGAATCCTCCCACTCGGGAATGCAGCCAGCCACGATCTTGGGATTGTGATAATGGATCGCCCGGCAGATGTCGCAGACGTAGCGGGGCAAATTGTCGCCCGGAGGAATCTTTTGCACGACCGGCGAGCCGCAGTCACTACAATACTTCATGCAGAAGGGCGTCTCTCATCAACCGTTCGAGACGGCCAGACAGGCGCAGGATGCGAGACCTCCACGTCTCGCGAATCCCGCGCGTCTCGCTCGTCCCGCGAGTCTCGAGACAGGAATGGATAACATACTTCACCGGTTCTTTGCACCTTGCCCGCGCGGGTTGGAGACCGTGCTTGCCGACGAGCTTCGCGGGCTGGGCAGCCGACACGTCGCCGCGACCGAAGGCGGAGTAGCCTTTGCAGGCCCAATGGATCTGGTCTACCGGGTCAACGTTGAAAGCCGCATCGCGAGCCGAGTGCTGTGGGAGATCGGGCGAAGCAAGTATCGGACGGAACAGGATGTCTATCACCTCGCCGCTCACCTACCCTGGCCCGAATGGTTCACCTCGAACGAGACGATCAAAGTCAAAGTGAGCGCCAAGCAGTGCCCGCTGAAGAGCTTGGACTTCGTCACCCTTCGGATCAAGGACGCGGTGTGCGACCGTTTTTTATCCGCCCGCAAATCCAGGCCCAGCGTGGAAACGACCCGGCCCGACGTCCGCATCGACGCCTTTCTGAGCCGAGATGACGTCGTTCTGTACCTCGACACATCCGGCGAACCATTGTTCAAACGCGGGTATCGGCTCGGCGTGGTCGGCGCCCCGTTGCGGGAGAATCTCGCAGCCGGTCTTTTGAAACTCGCCGGCTGGGCGCCGGACCGGCCGTTGCTCGACCCGATGTGCGGAAGCGGGACGATTCCACTCGAAGCGGCCATGATGGCACGGTCGATCGCGCCGGGCCTCGGACGACGCTTCGCCTTCGAGAAGCTCAGCTGGTTTGACGCCGGGCAGTGGGCGAACGTCCGCGAATCAAGCCTGGCGGGGCAGCGGTCCGCGGGAGGTGCGCCGATCTATGCCTACGACCGAGATCCCAACGCGATTTCGCTCGCCGGGGACAATTTGCGACGTGCGGGTGTGAGAGACGACGTCCGCCTGAGCCGGTCGGAGCTACTCGACGTCGTCGCCCCGGCTCCCGATGGGATCCTCGTGACCAATCCTCCCTATGGAGTCCGCATCGGGCAGGCAGAAGAGCTTGTACGATTTTATCCGCAACTCGGCGACTGGCTGAAGCGGCGGCTGGCAGGCTGGACCGCCTATGTACTCACCGGCGATGTGCGCCTCGCGAAGTTGATCGGTCTCTCGCCCAGCAAGCGGCTCGTGTTGTTCAACGGATCGCTCGAATGCCGCCTGTATGAATTCAGGATCGTCGCTGGAGGCATGCGGCGCCACAGCGTTCCCGCCGAAGCCGGCAGGCTTGGGTGACCAATCGGAGAGCTGACGCATGAGGAACCCGACCCGGTATCGACCGATCGTGCTGTGGCTGTTGTTGATCAGCCTTTCCGGATGCGGGGTGATCGACGCCGTGCTGGGCCCGGCCAGGCAACCTCCCCCCGTGAGCCGCATGCGCGAATCCGTCGTTGAGCGGCTCAAGTCGCAGGTACAGAGGGAATTCGACGTGCACCTGGCCCCTCACCAAAAGGAGGTGCTCGAGGAGTTGAAGACTTCGGACCACGTCGCGGCGCGATTCAAGCAGGTGTCACTCCTGCAAGGATTGACCGATCCATGGGGAGGCATGTCGTCCTTGGAGCGGCAGGCATTGTTGCTCGCGGAATTGGCCGAAGCGGGACGGGAAAACCTGCCGGCCGTGATCGATATCCTGGAAGCCGGGATGGACCGGACGGCAGAATTCTTCAATCCCCTGCCGTTCCCTCCGGTCGGCCTGGAAAAGTCGATGGCGTTTATGATCGACACGCTGGACCAAGCCTATCAACTGCGCGAGAAGGCGCTGAAGAACCTCAGCGGCGAGGACCAGCGCTTTCTGTTCGCCCATGCCCGTTCCCTCGCCGAACGGTTCATTCCCCATCAAGTTCCGTCCAACGGCCGGGTGGCGTCCCATGTCCCCGATGACGCGCATTTCGCGGAATTGCTCGCCGAGAAGGTGGATTATGCCGCCATGATCGCCGCCGCGCAGGTACTGACGCGGCTCGGAGACGATCGGTGGCTCCGCCTCGTCTGGAGCCAATTCCAGAAGCTGCCTCCCGTGGCCGACAATCCGCCCGGCGTCACCGGAGACATCCTCCTCGTCAAAGAAACGCCATACGGCACAATCGTGATCGGCGGCCTAGGCCCGAATACGTATGAGCTCGATAAACGAATCAGTCTCTTGATCGACCTGGGCGGCGACGATAGCTATCGCGGCACGATCGCCTCAGCAGGCTCGGCCGAGCAAGGCAACAGCGTGGTCATCGATCTCATGGGCAACGACCTCTACGAAGCGGCGCCGCTCGGCCTGGCGACCGGCCGCCTCGGCGTGGGGTTGTTAATCGACTTAACCGGCCACGACGTGTATCAGCTGGAGGTCGGTTCGGGTGGGGCGGGATTTGCCGGACTCGGCATTCTTTCCGACGGCAAGGGGGACGATGTTTATAAGGGCAGCCGGTTCACGCAGGGCGCGGCAATCGGAGGCCTGGGACTGCTGCTCGATCACGGCGGCGACGATCGGTACACGAGCCACGGCTATGCGCTTGGCTTCGGAGGGCCATTGGGCCTCGGCGCGGTTATCGACGTCAAGGGAGATGATGTCTACGACTGCGGCGGCAACTATCCCAGCCAGTACAATGAGGACGAACATCCCGGTATTCGACCCGCAGACCCCAAATTTCAGTACGACTGCTTTGGCCTCGGTACGGGCTCTGGGGCCCGCGTCTTCACGAAAAAGCCGGATCTCCAGCAATACAGCCTGGCCGGTGGCTGGGGCTTGCTGCTGGATCTGGAGGGACACGACAAATATCAGAGCGCCAACTTTTCGCAGGGCATGGGATACTTTTTTGGCGCGGGGATGAAGCTGGATTTGGACGGCGACGATGAACATGTCGCCGCGCGCTACGGGCACGGCGCCTCAGCACATTACGGTCTCGGCCTGTTTCTCGACGTCCACGGTGACGACCGTTACGGATCGTCGGGGCCTTATTATAATGGTGGAGTGGCCTGGGACTCCGGAGCGGCGCTGGCCGTCGATGCGGGCACCGGGACCGACGTCTACGATTTGCAGAATACGACCGGCCTGGGACGTGCTGACTACGGCGGATGGGCCGTATTTGTCGAAGAAGGAGGCCAGGATCGGTATGCGATCGCGAACGGGCTTGGACAGGCAGCCCACAAAAGCCTGGCCGGCTTTTTCGATCTGTCCGGAAAGGATCAGTATATTCTCCCGTATGATGTTGATACCCTTCCGAAAGATCAACGGGCCAACGGCCGAGTGATCGTGGACGAGCGAAGCGCGCTGTTCGTGGACCAGTAAGGGAGTGACCAGCCCAAAGGGTTGACTGGGAAGGAAGGGTGGCTATGTCCGGTAATACCGGTTGATTTCGCATGCCTCGACGGTGGGGCATCAGTCGGACCGAGGAAAGGACGCAGACACATGCACGAAGAAGATACAGTGCTCATGACCCTGCCGGTGCTCCCCATTAAACGAACGGTGTTGTTCCCCGGCATTATGATGCCCCTCACCGTCGGCCGGCAACGTTCGATCGCTGCGGTCGAAGCCGCCGTGAAGACGGAAGAGAAGACGTTCATCGTGGTGGCGCAGCGCGACCCAAGCACCGAAGAACCGAGCCTTGACGATCTCTACACGATCGGAACCAAAGCCGTCATCAAGCAGATCGGTCGCACGCAGGAAGGCATGCTGCAGGTTCTGGTGCAGGGACTGGAGCGGGTGGTCCTGTTGAAACCCGAAACGACGGAACCATATCTGTCGGCCCGATGCCGGCAAGCGCCGGCTCCCACCGGAAGCGGCACGGAAGTGCAGGCGCTGCATCGGGCGATTCAGGACCTGGTGACGGAATTGCCCAAGCTGATCGACACCCCAGGCATCCAGGAAGCGGCGGTCGCGTTCGGCAGCGAGGAGCAACCCGTGACGCTGGCCTATCGGATCGCTTCACTCCTTAACCTGACCGTCGTGGAGGAACAGAAGTTTTTGGAGAGCACATCGACGATCGACCTGCTCCAAGGCCTCTACACGGCGCTGTCGCGCGAAATTCAAGTGCTGCAGCTCCGCGACAAAATCGCGAGCGATGCGCAAGCCAAGATCGGAAAGAATCAGCGCGAATACATTTTGCGAGAGCAGTTGAAAGCGATTCAGCAGGAACTGGGCGAGGACGAAGGCGACGAGAGCGAGGTCGCGCATCTCAAGAGGCAGATTCAGGAAGCAGACCTCCCGGACCACGTCCGCAAGGAAGCCGAGCGTGAAGTGGGCAGGCTGGCCAAGGTGCCGCCGTCTTCACCCGATCACCAAGTGCTCCGCACCTATTTGGAGCTGGTGCTCGAGCTGCCTTGGAAGAAGGCCTCGGAGGATCATCTGAACCTGTCGCGGGTGCGTCAGGTGCTGGACGAGGACCACTACGGCATCAAGGAGGTCAAGGAACGGATTGTCGAACATCTGGCGGTCTTGAAATTGAACCCTGGCGCCAAGGCCCCGATTTTGTGCCTGGTGGGCCCTCCCGGGGTCGGCAAGACCAGCCTCGGACAATCCGTCGCGCGGGCGATGGGCCGGAATTTCGAGCGGTTCAGCCTGGGCGGTGTGCATGACGAGGCGGAATTGCGCGGACATCGCCGGACCTACGTCGGCGCCTTGCCGGGCCGAATCATTCAGGCCGTGCGGCGCGCCGGCGTGAACAATCCGGTGCTGATGCTCGACGAGGTCGATAAGATGGGGCGCGACTTTCGCGGCGATCCCGCGGCCGCGCTGCTGGAGATTCTCGACCCCGCGCAGAACCATACGTTCCGCGATCATTACCTGGACCTCCCGTTCGATCTGTCCAAGGTGTTCTTCATCACGACCGCCAACACGCTGGATACGATCAGCCAGCCTTTGCTCGATCGGATGGAGATCATCCGGCTGCAGGGCTACAGCGAGCGGGAAAAGCGGGAAATTGCGATACGATATCTCTGGCCGCGCCGGCTGAAAGAAGCCGGACTGCAAGGCGACCAGGTGGTGCTTCCGGCGGAGGTGCTCGACCAGGTTATTTCGCGCTACACGCGGGAAGCCGGCGTCCGTCAACTGGAGCAGATGCTGGGCCGGCTCACGAGGAAAGTCGCGCTAAAATTTGCCGATCTGCCGGAGGGCGAACGACTGGAGCCGGTGGCCATCCGACAGGATATACTCCATGACTGGCTGGGCTCGGAGCGGTTCATGCCCGAGGAAGCGCGCAAGCAACTCCCGCCGGGCGTGGCGACGGGGCTGGCATGGACGCCCACGGGCGGAGACGTACTCTACGTCGAAACCACGTTGCTTCCCGGAAGCCACGATCTGACGCTCACGGGACAGCTGGGCGACGTGATGCAGGAGTCGGCGCGGGCGGCCCGCAGCTATCTCTGGTCGCACGCGGAAGAGATGGGCCTGGACATCTCCCGCTTCAAGCGAAACGGCGTGCACATCCACGTCCCGTCCGGAGCGATTCCCAAGGACGGCCCCTCGGCCGGGATCACGATGGCGACGGCGCTGGCGTCAGTCTACGTCGGCAAGCCTGTGCGGAGCGACACCGCGATGACGGGCGAGGTCAGCCTCAGCGGGCTGGTGTTGCCGGTCGGCGGCATCAAGGAAAAGGTCCTGGCGGCTCATCGGGCGGGCCTCCGGCGGATCATCCTGCCGAAGGCGAATGAGAAGGATCTGAAAGAGATTCCGGAAGAAGTGCGCCAGGAGTTGGAATTCACGCTGGCAGAGCGGATCGAGCATGTGCTCCAAGCCGCCTTTATGACCGGGGAGGAATCGCAGTTTCCAAAAGCGGAACATCACGCCGCGGCACCCGTGTAACGGAATGGGCTGCGGCCGGCATGCCGGCCGCAGCCCCTCGCCTGCCGCCTCCGCTGTTTTCCGTCCTCAACGATACGCTACAATGTGGCCATGATGGTGCGTACGGACGGCCGCGCGTAGCGGCTAAACGCCCAATTCCTCTCCAAGGAGGCTTCTATGCCATCGAAGATCGATATCGGGCCGATCGTAAAAGTCGAGAAATCGGATGCCGAATGGAAGAAGCTGCTGGCGCCGGAGTCTTATCAGGTGCTGAGGCGCGAGGCGACAGAACGGCCTTTTACCAACCCCTACCACGATAATCATGAGAAGGGCATCTATTATTGCGCCGGCTGTGACCTGCCCTTGTTTTCTTCCGAGCATAAATTCGACAGCGGCACCGGCTGGCCCAGTTTCTGGCAACCGATCGACCCCAAAGTCATCGAAACCAAGACCGACTTTCATCTGATTCTGCCCCGCACCGAGGTGCACTGCGCCCGCTGCGGCGGCCATCAAGGGCACGTCTTCAAGGACGGCCCTCCCCCGACCGGACTTCGCTATTGCATCAATTCCGCTGCCCTGAAGTTCGTGGAGGAAGGTTAGCCGGTCGTCGCCATCGTCCAAAGAGCGGCGACGAGCCAAATGACCGCGGTGATCGCGGCAAGCAGCAGCAACCCGGTGCCGCCGATCACGGCAACGACGAAGCCCCAATCGGGCGTGGTGGACCGGGAGGGTTCGGCGGCGGCCTGTGCCAGCAGCCTGGCGTTGCGGGCGTGGCTGCGGAACCAAACCGAGAACAGATCGCCGAAGAACGGCACGGCCCCCACGACCCCGTTGATGAGAAGATTCAGACTCATCCGCAGCAGGAGAATCCGCGGGAGCCCAAGCCGGCCCGCGATGCCGAGGATCGCCGTGCCGATGAGGCTGGCGAGCGCATCGCCGACGCCGGGCACCAGTCCGAGCAGCGGATCCAGGCCGATCGTCAGATTCGTGCCGGGAATCCGGACGGCGGTGTCCAGCGCCTGGGCAAGAAGGTTGGAGATCCGGACCAACTGTTCCCGTTTCGGATCTTGCCAGTTCTCGTGCTTCTGCCGTTCGCTCTTCAACGCGCTTGACCCATCGCGATTGGACTACTAGACTGACCCCATGTCGGGCAAGATGCTTCTTTTCGCTTCGCTTCTTTTGCTCACTTCACCCGCGTGGGTTCAGGCGCAACCCGAGCGTCCCGCGGCGGATCAGTTCGACCCGGACCAGCCCTTCAACGACGCGGCCCTCAAGAATTTTCTACGCTCTCTGCTGAACGAAGCGCTCGACCGGGTGGAAGATCACGTCGAACTGCGCGGCAGCCTTAGCCCGGATCGGCAAACCGGGGAGCAGCGCGGCCGTCTCGGTCTTCGTCTCTATCCCCATGGCAAATCGAAATCGGAGGAGCACGTTGACGCCGAGACCTGGTTTCGGTTTGCGCCCGACGCCAAGGGCGGCGAGTGGCACTTCAGGCTGCAGTCCTCCCCCGAGCCGCCCGACACCATTTGAGCCCCTTCAGGCACGGCTGGCGTCCCGTCTCCACTCACGCCGTCCCATCGACAAATCGGGTGAGCTCTAGAGGACCAGCGAGTCCGACAATTCGTTGTCCGTCTTCGCGCGCCAATAGCGGAACGGCTCCTGATCCTTCCTCCTGCCAAGCCTCCTCCCAACGTGCCATCGTGTTCCGGACGTCCGCCTCTTCATCGGGGTCGGCCGCATCATCGGTAAGACCGATGGGCATCGTGATCATTCGCAACACATCGCGGTCGGAAAGATCCACACCGTCGATCCAGAACGCGCGATAGAGCGCACGGATGAGAACGTCGGCTTGTCGTGCGTCCGTGCGCATCTCCCTGACCGCCAGTGCAATGGCTGCTCCCGTGTTGGGCTTCCCATTCGGCAGACGGATGGGCACCTCCGGCGCGAGGCGGACGACCGTCTCGACCTCGTGCCGCAGTTCCGTCTGAAGCCGGCCTAGCCACGGCGCCATGGGAACCGGCAGAAACCGGGCGTGCTGCACCCCTCGCCATGCAATCCTCGACTGCGCCCCCAGCGAATGAAGCCGTTCATGCAAGGCGTAGCAGTACGGACAATTGAAATCGCTGTAAAGGTTCACCCGAGGGCCCGGCGTCATCGTGCTCCTGTCACGGAAGAACCGCGATAATCCGGACGGGTCCGCCCGTGCCGCCGGCAATCTTGATCGGGAGTGCAATCACGGTGGCGCCGGTCGGCGGCAATTGATCGAGGTTCGCGACGTTTTCCAACCCGTACCGGTCGTTTCCATTGACGATTTGGTGCACGATGAAATCGCGGGAGGCCCCATGGTCGATGCTCGCCGTGTCGATCCCGATGCCGTCCACTCCTCTGAGCACCAGGTATTCGGCCGCTTCCCGGCCGTAGCCGGGAAAGTGGAGCGTGAGCGGGTCGCCCGGCGTCGCACTGCCGAGGTACTTGACCTTGTCCGGCCAATGTCTGGCCCATCCCGTCCGGAGAAAGACGATCGCGCCGGACGGAATGCGACCGTATCGCCGTTCCCAGTCCTCAATATCCTTCATCGTCAACCGGTAGTCGGCGTCCTGGGAGGCGGCTTTGGAGACGTCGATCACGATGGCCGGGCCGACCAGGTGCCGCAGCGGGATTTTGTCCAAGGTGTTGCGGCCCTCGCCGAAATGAATCGGCGCGTCCATGTGCGTGCCGCCGTGTTCCGACATCATGAAATCGCCGGAGGCATACCAATATCCGGCGGCCGTCTTGCCCCAGGCTTTCTTGTCCCAGGTAAACGGCGTGTTGGCCGGCCAGGCGATCGTGTGTTCGTCGAGCGGATGGGTCAAATCTACAAGCTTGGCGTCGTCGATCTGTGCATGGCTCATCGAGGAGCCGAGACTTGCCACCAGCATCGCCACGACCATGAACCGCTGCCAATTCATGCTGCCCTCCTGTGATCGCTGCCTTGTGGCGACGGGCGCTTGACCTGCCTGGCAATCGCCCGCCTCGATGTGTTATGTCAGCCGCATGGGCGCTCCCACCGTGCTGCTGTTGATTCCGCCTCTCACTCAGCTCAACACACCGTATCCCTCGACCGCATACCTGGCCGGCTTTCTTCGATCCCGTGGCCTGCCGGTCGCCCAGGCGGATCTCGGCATTGAGATGGTGCTCCGCCTGTTCAGTCGCTCAGGGCTGCTCTCGGTGTTCGAGCGGATCAGGGCCAACGCCGGGGATGCCCCGGGTGAAGCCAGGCAAATGTTGGCGCTCGAGCACGCGTACCTCGAATCCATCGATCCGGTGATCGGCTTTTTGCAGGGCCAGGATCCGATGTTAGCACCGCGCCTTGCCCGTTCGGGATTTCTTCCTGAAGGGCCGCGCTTCGCCGCCGCGTCCTTGCCGCCGGATCAGGCGGATACCGATCGCGCGCGCCGCCGCGCGACGTTGTATCTTGAGGATCTTGCCGATTTGATTCAAGCCACCATCTCGCCGCATTTTGCCCTGAACCGCTACGCTGAGCACGTGGCCAGATCCGCCTCCTCCTTCGACCCGCTCTTGGCCTCGCTAGCGGAGCCGGAAGGCCCCACCGAGCGGCTGCTGCTGGCAGCCCTGTGGGATCACATGGAGAGGGTGAATCCGTCGTTGGTGGGAATCACCGTACCCTTTCCCGGCAATGTCTACGGCGCGTTGCGAATCGCCAAGGCGATCAAAGAGCGGCGGCCGGAAGTCAGAATCGCGCTGGGTGGCGGCTACGCGAACACGGAGCTCCGCCGCCTGACCGAGCCGCGACTGTTTGATTTGGTGGATTACGTGACGCTGGACGACGGAGAACGTCCACTGCTCTGTCTCATCGAACTGCTCGTCGACGAGCGAAAAGAAACCGATCTCCGCCGCACGTTTTTGCGCGACAAAGACGGGAAGGTGGTCTTTCGCGACGGCTGCCGCGAGTCTGACTTCGGCATGGTGGAAGCCGGCTGTCCGACTTACCAGGGCCTCGCACTGGACCGCTACCTGTCGATCCTGGACACGACCAACCCCATGCATCGGCTTTGGTCGGAGGGCCATTGGAACAAACTGACGGTCGCACATGGCTGTTACTGGAAGCAATGCACCTTTTGCGACGTCGGGTTGGATTACATCGGCCGCTACGACGTCACCCCCAGCGCCATTCTAGCGGATCGGGTCGAACGATTGGCGGCCGAAACCGGGCGGCGGGGGTTTCATTTCGTTGATGAAGCAGCTCCGCCGTCCGGCCTCAAAGGGATGGCCATCGAATTGCTGGAACGCAGGATGGCCATCTCCTGGTGGGGCAATATCCGCTTCGAGGAGGCCTTTACGCCGGACCTCTGCCGTCTGTTGGCCGCGTCCGGCTGCATTGCGGTGACGGCCGGGCTGGAAGCGGCGTCAGACAGGCTGCTCGCTTCCATGAAGAAGGGAATCACCGTGGAACAAACCGCCTTGGTGGCCGCGGCGTTTCATCAGGCCGGCATTCTGGTCCACGCCTATCTGATGTACGGATGCCCCGGGGAAACGACCCAGGAGACGATCGATGCGCTGGAACGCGTGCGCCAATTATTTGCCGCCGGCGTGGTGCAGTCTGGCTTTTGGCATCGATTCACGGCGACCGCACACAGTCCCGTGGGATTGAACCCAGCCGCGCACGGCATCACCATCTTAGGCCCGCCGTTCGGCGGTTTTGCGGAGAACGACCTCATTCACGAAGACCCGGCAGGAGAAAGTCCCGACTGGCTTGCGCAAGGCTTGCGTACGGCTCTGCTGAATTACATGGAAGGCCGCGGATTGCAAAGGGACGTGCGTGGCTGGTTCGGACATCCGGTCGCGCGCCCGCGCGTCCCGTCAGAGTGGATCTCGCGGATCATCCGGCGGCAGCGAGCCGACGATCCCCTTGCGGAGCGACGGTTTATATGGATCGGCGGGCAACCGGTAATCGAGCCCGGCACAAAAGGGGCATCGCGGGTGATTTTGCCCAACCGTCGGTGCGATACGATCGTGCCGCTCCCTGCTGCCGAAGCATACTGGCTGCTCAACCTCATCGGACAAGCGACGCCCGGCGACGGAACCCAAGGCCGTTATCCCCGCCTAGCCGAAGTTCGGGCGGCATTCCCGCTTGGGGGTGCAACGAAGTTCGATCGGCTCCTCCGAACGGCAGCCTGGCGGCGCGCGCGAGAAGCCGGGTTACTGCTCGTCTGACTTGCTTGTACTCGAGGGCAGATGAAAAAAGAGGAGCGGCCTGCTCTGCGCCGCTCCTCCATTCCAGTCTACTTGTTCGGCTGCGGCGTGTATCGGAGGTACGGTTTCACGGTCTTGAACCCTTTCGGGAACAAACCCTTCGCTTCATCGTCGCTGACGGCCGGCGTGATGATGCAATCCTCCCCTTCCTTCCAGTTCGCAGGAGTCGCGACTTTAAACTTGCTGGTCAGCTGGAGTGAATCAATCACCCGAAGCAACTCGTCGAAGTTCCGCCCACATGAAGCGGGATAGGTCAAGGTCAACTTGATCTTTTTGTCGGGCCCGATCACGAAAACCGATCGGACCGTCATGTTGTCGAGCGCATTCGGGTGAATCATGTCGTACATCGCCGCTACCTTCTTGTCCGGGTCGGCGATGATGGGATAGTTCATGGTCGTCTTCTGGGTCTCGTTGATGTCGTTGATCCACCCCTTATGCGAGTCGAGCGGGTCGACGCTGATCGCAATGACCTTCACTCCCCGCTTCTTGAACTCCGACGAAATCTTCGCCACTGTGCCGAGCTCCGTCGTGCAAACCGGCGTATAGTCCTTGGGGTGCGAGAACAAGATCCCCCAGCCATTCCCCAGCCACTCGTGAAAATTAATGGTGCCCTCGGTCGTTTCCGCCGTGAAATTCGGCGCTTCATCGCCCAATCGTAGTGCCATGGCAGCCTCCTTATCTTCCGGTGAGGTCGTTGTAAGTGGAATTGATCTCGATGGACTTCGGCTACCATACTGCCGGGCCAGGTAAGAGTTCAAGGGGGAGAAAGAGGTGGAGTCGGCGGGGGTGTGGTAGAGTACGGCCCTACCGTGAAGAATACATGACGCAGCCTGCCTATCCGCGCAGTCCGAAACAATTGCTCGGCGGTTTCGCCCACTTGGGAAGGCTTATTGATAAAATCAGAATGCGCCACGCCGGGCTGATTTCGGACTACAACTACCTCACCGTGGGTTTCGATAAATACCTTCTAGAGTTCTTGGGGCTGGCTCCGCAAACATTCGAGCAGCGAGTCCTTCAAGGCGGAAACGACGAGGAGTTGCTCGCCTGGGTGCGAACCCACGCACGCCCGTTGTCGGCCAGGGAGATTGCTGCATGGAGCGAGGAACTGCTGAAGCGACAGCCGAAGGACGACGCCGGGCGCCAGCGGTTCCAAGCGCGGCTCGCCGAAATCGCAGCCAAGCGCGGCGCACGCGTCGAATCCCTTCCCCAAGTCAGCACATGGGCGGATGTCATTGAGCTGGATGAAGGTAGGCTGTAGCGATGCTTCTCCCCGCCAGAACCTGAATGCGGCCAGTAGCTCAGCTGGTACTATTGATACTAGGCAATCGCAGATTCTTCGACCGGCCGGTCTCCAAGCATAGCTTGATCTATGTAACCATTTGAAATCATTCAGTACTATGCCAATTCTTTATAGGGGGCTTTTCATGGTATGCTGAAGCCGCTTTGGGATTCGAGGATCCCAAACGCTGCCTTCTTCTCGCCAGGGTTCTACTCAGGCGCGAGGAAACCGGGGAGGTGATGTGGCCATCACCTCCCCTTTTTTATGGCCCTTTATGGTCGGCCAACTAAGGTTCTTATCCCAAGGACGCGTGAAGCTGGATGCGTGCGGGCAAGACCAGTGATCTTCTGATGGAACGAAACCGTTGCGGAGGTCAAGGAGAAGTACTACAGAGCGGTTGGAGAAACAGAAGGTGGGGAGGCGACGTGGCCATCGCCTCCCCAAGAGGCTTACTTCTTCTTGGACTTGCCTCCCTTCTTCGAAGACTTCTTCGCTGCCTTCTTCGTTGCCATCAGTATTCCACCCCCTTCCAGTTCTAAAATGAGTCTGTATGTCGGATATACCAAAGTTCGTGCACCGAGTAAAATTTTTGTAAGAGTGAACTGCCCCTATTGCTACCCCTCCTTCATCAAAATTCTTGGACAGGCTGGGGTGTGTAATCGTTGTCGCACAACACGGGCAGGAAGGGATAACCATCTGAGAGGCAAGGGCGCCTCAAAACCGTCGTGGAGGCGATTCGAAACTTCCTAGATGAATCTGCTCCAATGACCAAACGATCGCGCCGGTTGGCTATGTCGATGGTCACGTGAGCCGGAATTTTCGTACGCATCTTCATCTCGTTCGGCGTCGGAGTGCCGCAACCATCAGCTCGTGCGCCGTCTCGAATAGAGTTGTCCTGTATCCTGAATCAGCGGAGCGCACAACGCTTCCTCTATCCTAAGTGCCTTGATAGACACAAGCAACCACAGTGGAAAACATTCAGATTCGTACGGCTTGCCTTTTAGGGATCTGGATTGAATATGGTTCGGCATATCAATCGGCGGAAATGGAAAAGGTTTCGTCATGCGCCTGCATGCGGCACGCGCCTAAAAGCGAAGTCCCGAGCAGTATGTCAGTCCCTCCGGTATCGAATTTTAAAGTTCACCGTACGAACTGCGCCTGTAACTGCCCTGCCTACCGTATCGCGTACCTTTACGGCCAGCATGTTGGAATCTTCCTCTCCCACTGGACAGCTATTGGACCAGGCAAGTTATTGAATTGTGGCTGTAGTCTGGACCTTCAGCCGGGCTTCATTCTTGCTCCACTGCTCATCCGCCAGATTTTGTGTATGTCCTCTGCATAGAGGTTACGAAAATAATGGGAGGATCTGCATGGGACAACGGATGTCCGCATTCGAACACTATGAGCGCGGTCTCGTTCTCAAGCAAGTCAAAATATTCCACACGGCGCTCGAAGAGTTCCAACAAGCTGCCACTGACCCACAGCATGCCGGGAAAGCACACGTGCAGATGGGCCTGTGCTTAAGGTCTACCGGGCGCTACAAAGAAGCCGTCGTAGCATTCCGCCAAGCCCTCGAGTCGGCCACGTTCTCGCCCAAAGAAAGACTTCACCTCTTGTACCTGCTGGGACAAACACTAGAATCACTAGGCCGGTACGCAGAAACGCTGGAGGCCTATCGCTGGATCAGAAGAGAAGATCCCGGTTTCCTTGATGTCGCACGCAGAGTCAAACATCTGACCTCAGGCGGACTCGGCCCGGTGCCCCGAAGTCGACCCCCCGAACAGTCCTTTGTCGAAGACATGCTCAGCCTTGGGCAGCAACTACGTTCGCGTGTTGTGCCGCTGCTGGGACAGGCATGGAAATCGATAGGCCGGTATGCGGGAACCCTGAAGGCCTATGGCTGGGTCAGCACAAAGTCCACAAGTATCCGAGACATGAAGCTCAGTTCAAAGCAGCGCGGTTCACCATTGACAACCGACCGATCACTCCTGGTTCGGAAAAAGATGGACAAACGTCGAGATATACGCGTTGCCATCCGATTACGCAGTCAATTTTCATCCAAGAATCGGATGGTGGCCGGTGAGGGAGAACTGCGAGATTTGTCGCCCGGTGGCTGTCGCGTCACCAGTCCCGTTGCAGTCCCCGTCGGAGTAGAGCTTGAGTGTTGTATCTTCCCGCAGGATGAAGCTCATCCCTTTACCATCGAACGTGCAACCGTTCGCTGGAGCCGCGCTCTGGAATTCGGGCTTGCCTTCACCAAGGTACGTCCTGGCGTGCAGCGACAGATTTCGCAGTTGTGCACACAAAGAATACCGGTAGGATAGAAGCTGGCGCGCCCGGCTGGAATCGAACCAGCGACCCTCAGCTTAGAAGGCTGATGCTCTATCCAACTGAGCTACGGGCGCGTATCGGAAAGACA
>JBDZUK010000101.1:0-8401 GCA_040255165.1 Nitrospiraceae bacterium
ATGCTGACGGCCGACCGCAGACTCTGAGGCCAGCAGGAGACCGCACCGAGCGGGGTCGTAGAAAAATCTAACGCCCGCATCAACGCGCCCATCTCCCCACCGCCGACAAGGAAATCTTCGGTGTTCCGATCGAGCGACTGCCGTGGCTCTACCATCTGACGTCTGTCTCCTGGATACGGGGAAATAACCGCCACTCGGCGGAGAGCTGAGAACGAGGGGGAGAGTGTATAGAAAACGCGCCTGGCCCGCCCCTAGGAATCACCCTAGTGGACGAGCCAGGTTATTGTCGGAATCCATTGGCGAAAAAGGGATAACCGATGTTTAACGGAGCCGTTGCCCCGTGAGTCCGAGATAGGCTTGCTGGAGCGTCCGGACGGGGCTGACGTGCATGAGGAACGGAGTACGCCATTCCCCGTCGGCCGGGTCCACTTCTTCCGGAACGAGCACTCGATTGATCTGAGCCTCCTGCGCGGCTGCCAGTTTCAGCGCCAGGCCGCCCGCCGTACTGATATGCCCGTCCGGCGTGATCCCGCCGGTAATGACCCGATCCCGGGGAATGGTCTCGCCCTGAGCCAGCGCAATAACGGTGAGTGCAACCATAGCGGACAGACTGTTGCCATACACCGTGACGCCTTGGTGGGGAACGGTCAGGGTGACGGTCCATGAATCGGTGGAGAGACCAGCCGTGCGCGCGGCTCTGTAAATGGCCTGCTGAATCGAGGTCTGTGCCATCGGCGACAATCTTCCGGGACCGCTCGAGAAGACCACCATCAGGCCGGTCGCATCCGCCCGCTGCTCGAACGCCACGGTCATGGTCGTGACCGTGCCGGCCGGTTCTTGATCAGACAGCGTGACACCTAAAATCGGGATCAATTGCTCGCGGTGAATCGACGCCCTCGTGTCGGAACAGGCCAAGAGCGCCAAAACGACGATCAGATTCCCGATGAGTACCGCTTGTGTTTTCATGCGATTCTGACTCAGCAAGAGCCGAGCCAGGCTGCACTGCCTTCAACGCGAGAAATCAGTCACATCGATCAGCATCGTTGAGGACAGGAGGTGCATTGTGTCCCAGACGGAGAACATCCTGTCCACCGAGATCCGACACGCGGCGACGCCGGGGAACGTACCGGACCCCGAGCGGGCCCGTTCCGGGCCTTCATGCAACTCCGTCCAGCAGGGCATTCCCACCGTGTCCGGAAAGAGATCCCAAGACAGGCCCCCAAAACACCCTTCGCCGGTTTGCCGAGAATCTGCGAGCCCTCGGATTGACGACGGTGAATCGCCAGTCGGCGTCCAGCGCCACGAATGGGTCGGAGATGGAATCGAGCAGTTGTTCACACTTCACCGCTGCAGCAACCGCTCCTGCTCGGCATCGTGCAATTGTCCGCTCAGAAAGTCGATGCCGACCGCTTCAATAATGATGAACATCACCAGTCCCACGATGTAGGCCGGAATTAGATTCAGTTCACCGGCCTGGGATGCTCTCGGGAGGCAAAACGGGGTTTAAGTTCCACCGCACCGCGCATGCCGCTTTTATTAAGTTCTGTCCTCCTCCATTGCCTGGCGAATCAACACTTCTCGCAGCAGGGTCTCGAGGTCTTGGTGCATCAGCTGAACGTTGGATTCCAGCATTTGCAGCATCGCTTCGCGGACGTACAGTTCGTCGGTCCCGTAGAGACCTCCCTCACCGAACAACAGAGCGATCCGCTTTTCCTCCTGGCTCGATCCCGGCTCGCCCAGCCGACCTTCCTCTCGCCATGCTTTGATCATTTGACCGCGCAGCGTCTGGCCTTCCACATCCCGCACGGAAGGCTCCGTCAGATACCGCCAGACGCTGTCCGGAATGAGGTCATGCTCCTGGGAGCCGTCCCAGACCCCCGTCAAATGATTCCTGGGATGCCGGAATTCCTGATGCACCTTCGTGAAATTGGCCGAGGTGCCGAACAGCACTTCAAGCGCACCGCCCGTGACTGAGGCCAGGCTGCCGGTGTCGCCGGCCGCCGTCGCCATGGCGAAGCCGCCGGATAAAATGTTCGCCACCCCGCCGAAGATCACTGCGAGAATGGTCTGGAAGGTGGTCCGACTCGATTGGCTTTGCTTCAGTCGGTCCTGAACGTGGTCCGCCCGCTGGACTTCACACTCGATTTCCGCCACCAGGCTTGCGACTTCGAGTGAGGCGAGCTGCAGCCGCCCCAGAAACTTTCTTCGAATCCGTTCGATCTCCGCAAAGGGCGCCGCCTGATTTTCCAATCGAGCCATCTGGTTCAAGAGCGGCAACAGGTCCATGACGTCCGCGATGTCCACGGCCACCGGAGAATACAGCTTCAACGCCTCGGTGCGGTCGCCCGGCTCTCTTCGCGTCAGAGGCTGCTGCTTATCGAGCTGGCTCAACGGCATCTTGCGGAGCTCAACCGATGTCGAGATGCAGCGCCGCTCGAACCCGTCCGGCCGCTCCCTTTCCTTCGGCGTGGCCGCGCAGCCGGCACACACTAGAACGGACGTCAAGGCAAGGCAAAGACCCCACCAGCCACCGGCGCAACACGTCATCGGCGCCTCCTTCAAATGTCGTGGGATACTCGGCAGCCGTCGGGGTCGCTCGCCGCGGGTTCAATGCTCCAAAAGATCCAGGGAGCGATTCGAGGGGCGAGGGATACACTTGCGGTACGGTACGAGCCGGCGAGAACGAGGTCACAGCGTGATCGAAGTAACGGGGCACTTGGATAAGGAAGGCGCGATGCCACTCACGCTGTTTTTCTCCTCCCCTTGCCGCTCTGCGCTGCAGGACGGCGCTCTTTGGTTTTGACCTCCACGCTGCGTTTGAGCAGCGCCATGAGGTCGATCACTTCTCCTTTGGCCGGTCGCTCTTCTTCGGCTTCGGACGGCTCGGTGATGGTTTCGGTTTGCCCCGCCTCAACCCGCTTCTCGATGAGCGCCAGGAGGTCATCATGATAGGTGTCGCGGTATCGCTCCGGTTGCCAAGTGTCCGTCATGCCCTCGACGAGTTTGGCGGCCATCTCGATTTCTCTCGGCGACACGCCTACGGCCTTCAAGTCCTTGGACGGCACGTCGAACTCGTCGGCAGCGCGGATCTCATTGGCGTACCGAAGCGTATTCATCACGATGACGTCCTCGACTGGGATCAGTGCGGCAACATACTGCCTGGTACGGATGACCACGTTCGCGATGCCCACTTTTCCCGTCTGGCGAAGCGTCTCCCGCAGCAGCGCGTAACCTTTATGCCCGCGCTTATCCGGCGCCAAATAGTAGGGCGTCTCGAAATACATCGGCGCAATCTCCGACTGCTCCACGAAATTCAAAATGTCCACGGTCTGCGTGGCTTCCACGTTGGCGCGCTTGAAATCCTCCTCTGTAAGCACCACATATCGGTCCTTCTCATACTCATACCCCTTGACGATATCGTCCCAGGACACGTCTTCCCCCGTTTCCTTGTTGTAGCGTTTGAACCCGACGGGCTTCATCGTCCGGCGGTCCAGCATCGTCAGATCGAAGCTGTTCCGCTTCTCGGCCGAGTAGAGCCCGACCGGAATGTGGACCAGTCCGAAGCTGATCGCGCCTTTCCAGAGAACGCGAGGCATCCGTCACCGTCGTTCGTCAATGGTCGCTCGTATCTCGCGAGAAAGACGGCCGTCGGCGCTCACGAGCGTGCGAGAGATTTTCGACCGACTTCCTCCGCGAGATACGCTTCACGAGGAACGTTTCACGCTCTTAGGCCGCCTGGGCGGCTTCGTGCTCTTTCTGCTGTTGCCGGGTCGCCGCATGCTCGATCTCGGCGTTGATCTCGCCGCCGATCAGGAGCACCATCCCGCTCCAGTACAGCCACAGCATGAGCACGATCACGCCCGCGAGCGATCCGTACACCTTGTTGTAATCGCCGAAATTTTCCACATAGGCCTTGAAGCCCAGGGACACGAGCAGCCACATACCCACCGCAAACACTGAGCCGGGCGTCACCCATCGCCAGTTTTGATGAATGTCGGGACAGACGTAATAGATCACCGCGACGGCCAGAAGCATGAGGCCGATGGCGGCGGGCCATTGCAGCAGAAACCACGCCCACGCAAAGGCGTCCCCCAATCCGACGAAGTCCGCCAGCCACGCGCCGATGTGCTCGCCGTAGAGGACCAGCGTCATCGAAATGATCACAAAGCCGGCCAGCCCGAGGGTGAGAACAATGGCCGTCAGCCGAATGCGCCAGAAGGGCCGCGAATCCTCCTTCACGTCGTACACGACGTTCAACGCTTCCATGATGGCCGTCACCCCGCTCGAGGAAGCCCACAGCGCACCCAGCGCCCCCAGCGACAAAATGTTGGCACCGCTTCCCTCGGCCACCTGCTCCAGAAACCGTTGCACCATCGACAAGGCGTCGGCCGGGAGAACGTTTTGAAGGTAGCTCATCAGCTCCGGCATGAAATTCTGGACCGACAACAGCCCCATGATCGCCGTCAACACGATGAGCGCGGGAAAGACGGCGAGCAGCACGTAATACGACAACTGCGCGGCACGACCGAGCAGCTCATCCTCCATACTCTCGTGCCACAGGCGACGCGCCAACTCTTTCAGCGTCAAACCGCCCAGCTTCCACGGGTTGTACGCCGGAGAGGGGCTATCCATCGAGGCGGCCGTCGAGGTACGGCTCATGATTACCCCACCTCGCTCTCAAGCCCGGGAAGGATTGCCTTGAAGAAGGCGTTCTGCACCAGATTGCCGACGATCTGCCAGGTGTTGGCTTGCGGATTCTCCACGGGACCCGTCACGTCTCCCTTGGTCGCCACGGCGTCCCTCGGCCGGTCCTGCAAAAGACCGGTAATGCCGCCGACGACGGCTTCGTACATCTGCTTCATCAGGGCCTTGTTCTCGTCCTTCTCGGGGTCGTACACGTCCACGTCTCTGAAGAACGGCTTGACATAGCCCTCAATTTTCCCGTTCTTGACCTTCATTTCGCTGAAAAATGCGAACGTGCCCGCATGAACGTCGACTTCGCCGTAGGCCCGGAGCAGGTTGTTCAGGGATTTGAGGCGGGTTTTCACGATCCGGACGTCGAGATCGAAGTCCGGAGTGGGCTTCTCCGGGCGGAAATTCCCCGTGACGACCATCGGCCCGCTTCCCATGAATTTCCCGGTGATCTTCACGACGCCGGTGCCCTCGGACAGACGGTTGCTCACGTCTTCCATTTCCACGTTCAAGTCCGCGATGAACACGCGATAGTCCGGCGACGCCGCCTTGTTCACGAACCCGATTTCGCTGTTGAGAATCTTGCCGTGCTCGACTTTCACGAAGACCTCCGCGTCGGCGTGCGCCTCCTTGGCGCTCTGCGCGCCTTTTTCGACGCGCTTGCGTTCCTGCCCTTTCGTCTCCGCGGCATGGACATAGTCGATTTTTGCATTCTTCAGAAGAAAGCCGTCGAGTGCCACCACCTTCGCGGCCGAGCCCGTGTATTCGATGCGGCCGGTCACATCGCATTGCCCGTCCCGAAATTGAACGTTGTACCGCTCGGTGAGGGATCGAAGCGGCTGAAGCGGCAGATCCCGCACCTTCGCCTCGAGATTGACCGCCGGCATGGGTTTGGCCAGGAGATCGGCGCGCCCGTCGAGCGCCACATGAGCCTGATTCAGCACGCGCGCTTTCGCATGGATCTCCGATGGATACTCCCCGGGTTTGGAGGCGGTATTCCTGATGTTGCCTACGGTCGCCTCGATGTCGCCCACCGTGAGCGGCTGCGCGTCCGGGGTGGGTCGATAGCTGGCCCGGCCTGCTTGAACCACCAGTTGCTGGACGGACACCGGAAACATGGACGTCGCGGCATCCTGCCACGCTCCGGACGCACCGTCCGCCTGGCTCGCCTTGGACCCGGCGCCGCGCGCAGCGGATTCCACGTAGTCCACCTCCGGGTTACGGACCCGGATCTCCTCGATCGACGCCGCCTTTTGTGTCGGCGCATATTCCACATGGCCGGACAGTCCGATTTCGCCCTGCTGCACCGGAACGTCTTGAAGCCCGGCGACCGCCAATGCGCGGGGGACGGACACGTCGCTCAGTTGCACATGCGCATCGACGCCGAGATGGGGCTTCGCGAAGAGATCGGCGCGGCCTTTCACCTCCACCTGCGCTTGTTCGAGGAAGCGCGCGCTGGCCTGGAGATCGGCCGGATACTCCCCGGGTTTGGATGCGACGTTCCGGATGTTCCCGGCCCGCACCTCGATGTGCTCCAGTCGAATCGGTTTGCCGCGCCACTCGTAGACGACGACTCCATCGCGGATGATCAGCTCGTTGATCGTCGCCGGATGGACCGACAACACAGCATCCTGCCAAGCCTGCTGATCCTTGCCGGCTGCGGCGTCGGCCGGATCGGTCTCCGGCAAAGACTTCACATGAATGGCCGGACGCTGCATTTCATGATCGCTCACGATGTCGCCGCGCAACAGACCCGACCAATGCAGGCTCGCAGACCAGTGCGGTACCTCGATGAACGGCGGGCCGTCGTCCTGACTCTTCCGCAGCACGATTCCATCCAAATCGACGCCGAGCGTCAGGGGATGGAGGTCCAGCGCGCCGATCCGCAGCTCGTAGCCGTCCAGCTGTTCGTTGGCGTTCCGCTCGATGGCCGCCCGGAGCGGTTCGTCGATGAACCAGGCGGCCACGACCGCCGCGACCACCAGAACGACCGCGATCCCGGCCACCACCAAACCCACGGTCCGCCATGTTGATGTTCTAGCCGCCATTGCCTCTCCTCACCCGTCATCCATCCGTTCCTATCCGGCCGGACCAATTCCCTACAGCTTGCGATCCGTTTTCCATCGGTTCCGGCTCGACCAGCCCGATCGTGTTCGTGATCAGCATGGAATTAGGGATCAGAAATGCGCGGCCTTCCTTCTCGAGCCGCGTGTACCGCAAATCTATCTCCGTCACCTTGCCTTCAAGCCCCGCCACCGTGATGAACTGCTGAAGCCGGAACGGACGGTACAGCAAAATGAGCAGCCCGGAGACGAAGTTGGAGAGGATATCTTTTAATGCGAAGCCCAGCGCGAAGCCGGTCAGGCCAAGACCGGCCACCAGGGCCGACACATTGACGCCCATGGTGCCGAGCGCGGTGACGGCACCGAACAAGAGCAAGGACAACGACACGATCCGCCCGGTCAGCCGCAAGACGTATCGTGTGTTGAAATCCGCATTCGCGCCGATGCGGATGAAGACGTTTCGGAAGACGACTCCCGCCAGCCAAAATGCGAAGAAGAGGACGGCCCCCATCCCGACCTTGGGAGACCAGACGGCGAGCTGGTGCAGCAGTTGGTCGAGAAATGTCTCCATCACGGTCAGGCGGCCTCCTGCCTAAGCCTGCCGCAGCTTACCGAACACCTCCGGTGCCTCGTCCCTCCGGCGTCTTGATGAGCGACGGAATAATCTCCCGAAACAACACGCGCATCCAGCTGCGTCCGGCCTCCACCAACTCGTACTTGAGATGGTCGATTTCCTGCACCAGTTCCTGCCCCAGCTCCTGTGCGACGGACCGGTCACGCCTCTCCTGAGCCGCCGCCGTGCCCGATGCGGCCGCCGACGGGCTGGAGGGATAAAACCCGTAGACACCCGATTCCCCTTCTTCCGCCGATTGCCCGGGTGGGGGCATGACGGAGGCGGCATCCGCACCGGGCGGATAGTAGGGATACACGCCCCCCCTCCGCGCACGTTCTTCGAGAATTCCCGCCAGGTAGCCGATGGCCACGGCACCGGCCAGCATCGTCCATGGACGCTGCTCGATCTGGCGCACCGGGTCCAGTTTCTGCGCCGCCTGCTCCACCAGATCCGCCGCGGTATCCTTGACGTGGGACACGGTGTCCATGGCAGCCCTCCTCGTCCGCTCCACGCGTTCTTGGACGTGCCGTTCCAATTGCTCCACTTTGTCGGCAATCGCCATGCGGGTGTGCAGGATATCCTTCAGGTCCTCGTCGATGCGACTTGCTCCTTGATCCATCGGGCGTCTTCCTTGATCGATTGGACGGTTTGTATCGGCATCGCATGCACGTCCTTCACGGCACGCTGCCCTTTCATGGCCAACCAGGCACCGGCCGCGAGCAGCACCACACCCACCAGGCCGTAACAGACCCAGAGAGGCCATTGCGTGAGGAACTGCACCAGATGTACCAGCATGAGAATCAGCAACAGCGCCCCGACGGCCAGGCAACCGATGCCGATCGCCATGGACACGACCCCCCGCTGCGCCTTGCCGAGCTCAATGCGGATTTCGTCGCGCACCAGCCGGAGTTCCTGCTGGACGAGCTTCTTCACTTCGTCGACCAGCCCGGTGAGCAGGCCGGCCAAAGAGGGCCGTTCCATCTGTGGCATTGTGTCGAGCGCCATGTCTTACCTCATCAAGCTCTTGAGTCCT
>JBDZUK010000024.1:0-35951 GCA_040255165.1 Nitrospiraceae bacterium
TGGTTTAGGACGCCAGATTGTCAATCTGGAGGTCGCGGGTTCAAATCCCGTCGGCCCCGCCAACTACACTGTCGCTATGCTATGTACAGCGGGTTTGAGCCCGCGACCGGACGTTGTGAAGGGGCAGCGCCCTCTTTTCGGGATGCGTACGAGCGGGCTCGACCCTCTCCGTAGCAGCCGGAAAGACGGGATCTATCGCCAACTCGCGACGGGACGCGATCCCGTCGGCCCCACCGTTATCGTCGCCGGTGTCTGGTACACTCCCATGAACGTCGGCACCGAATAGCTCGCGAGGAGGAGAAACCGTAGACTGATGATGTTTCAATCAGGTCCCATGGGACTCCTCGGCTCGCTTGGGATTGTATCCAAGGCCGTCCTGCTCTTGTTGTTCCTCTTCTCCGTGATCTCCTGGGCCGTCATCTTTATGAAATGGCGGGCCTTCCGCGTTGCGGATCTGGAAGATCACCGGTTCGTCGGGTTGTTCGCCAAAACCAGGGATCTGGAAGAGTTGCACCGCCAGGCCCGTCGCATCGCCGGCGGTCCGAGCGCGAAGGTCTTCCAAGGCGTGATGGACCGGCTCGATACCATTCAGGCAGACGGCGAGCCGTCGTTGTCCGGCGGCAAAGAAGGTGCCGGCTTCACACCCGCGGACCGGCACGTCGTGGAACGAACCGCCGCGCATGTGGCGCAGAGTCAACTCGCCCAGTTGGAAGCGTATTTGCCGTTTTTGGCCACGACCGGGAATATCACTCCCTTCATCGGATTGCTTGGAACGGTTATGGGGATCATCGATGCGTTCCGAGAAATCGGGACGCAAGGCACGGCCAGTATTGCCGCAGTGGCACCAGGAGTCGCAGAAGCGTTGATCGCCACAGCGGCAGGATTGTTCACGGCGATCCCCGCAGTCATTGCCTACAATTACTTTCTGTCCCGCATCAGGCGTACGGCGTTTCGGCTGGATACGGTAACGGTGGAGATGCTCTCACTCTTGCGACCCAAGGCCAAGCCGGCCCCCGTTGGAGTGGAGTAATGACGTTCGAATCCCGGCATCGCCGGTTTCTGGCCGAGATCAACGTGATTCCACTGGTGGACGTCGTTCTCGTCCTGCTCGTCATCTTTATGGTTACGGCGCCGATGTTGTATCGGGGGATCGACATCAAGCTTCCGACCTCGGCGACCAATACGATCAAGCCCGAAATGCGTGCCGTGCTTACCATCGAGAAAGATCAGCGGCTGTACCTCGACAAGGACCCCATCGGTCTGGCCCAGTTGGAACGGAAGCTGAGAACGCTGAAAGAGGAGCATGCCGACGTATCTCTGTATCTGCGCGCGGATCGGGAAGTGCCGTATGGGGTCGTAGTGCAGGTGATGGACGGGGTCAAACGAGCGGGGATCGAGAAGCTCGGCATGGTGACTGAGCCCGGAGGCGCTGAGCGGGTCACGGAATCGAAGGTCACCCACGCTCCGTCTCGCCACCCAAAGTGAGAGGATGCGGAACTCATGGGCTCGCCGGGATACGCGGACCCGACGATTTTTTTCAATCGCGATCATTTGAACTCGGCGCCTCGCCTTGGGCGCACGCTTTGGCTTTCCCTGACACTGCACCTTATCGCGCTGCTGGCGGCGATCGGGCTTCGGTTGCCCTCTCATGGGGAACGCCCGCTGGCCTCGGTGGAAGTATCCTTGGTCAGTCCTGCAGAGCCGTCGAAATCCGTCGAACCGCGAAAAGTGAAGCCGGCCGAGCCGGCGAAGGCGCAGAAGACGGCGCCGGTCAAGCCCGTCGAACCTTCAAAGCCTGTGGAAACCCCGCGGCCGACACCTCCGGTGGCGCCGCCGGTAGTGGCAAAGGCGGAAGCCGTACCGGCTCCGTTGTCTCGAAGTGACGCGCAGGGAGCCAAGCGATCTTCAGGCGACGTCATGCGGGATGTGCTGCGGGGCATCGAGCTTCCACCGGATGCGCCTCAAGTCGGCGAGTTGAGCCCGACGAAACCCGTTGCTGATCCGCTACGCCAGGATGTTCCGCGCACGGAACGGTCGCCGGAGAAGTTCCGCAAGGATCTGGATACGGTGTTGAGCAAACTGAAGGTTCCTGATGTGCCTTCCGCTGTAGATGCCGCGAAAGAATCTCCCGTTCCCGCTCAGATTTCGAAGTCGCGATCCTCGTTATCCGAGGAGTTGAAGCGGGAACTCGACGAAGAGCTAAAGAAAGTACAGAAACCTTTGCCCACCCCGAAGATCGAGGTCCAGAAAGAGCCGGCTCCGGCGACCGCCGAACCGGCAGCGAAGCCCCCGCCGCAAATGGAGGCGAAGGCCTCGAGCGTCAAGGTGCCCGATACCACGCTGAAAGTGACCGGGATCGCTCCAGGGTCTAATGCATATCTGGCCCGCGTCCAGCAGCGGATCAGCAGCTTCTGGTCGGCGCCGCCCGTCGACGTATCCGGTACATCGCTCGCGGTCGTGATTCGATTTCGGTTGCATAAAGACGGATCGGTCAGTTCCGTCTCCATCGAGCAGTCCTCCGGCAACGAGTATTACGATCTGGCCGGAAAGCGGGCTGTACTGAGTGCCAAGCCGCTACCGGCCTTTCCGCCGGAACTGAAGGAGTCCTATTTCGATGCTCATTTCAGTTTTGCGGTCGGCAAACAAAACGGGTGACCCGATGACGTTGCGCGGTGCCGTCCTGATCGGTTTTCTCATGGCCGCCGGGCTTGCCGGTATCCTGGAGTCCGGTGCGACCGATGTGTTTCTCGAAGCGACTCGGCCTGATTTTCAAAAGATCCCCATCGGAATCGTGGGGATTCAGCACAGTAGCGGACCCGAGTGGTTGGGCGGCCGGATCGAAGAAGTGCTCAAGGCCGACATTCGGCGCTCGCTGGTCTTCAACCTCGTCGATTTGCCCAGCTTGGGGATCAAGGTGCGGGACGTCGGGAGCGGATCCAACGCACTGTTCAAACAGGCAGCCGAGAACGGCGTATCCGTGCTGGTGTGGGGCAAGGCCGGGATCAAAGAGGGCGATAAGAACTCGGATGTCATGATGGACGGCTACGTGTACGACGGCGGGAGCGATGAAGTCGTCGGAGGCAAGCGTTACGTCGGATCATCGTCCGTCGTCCGTCTCATGGCGCATCGATTTGCCGACGAACTCGTGTTTCGCTACACCGGCGAGCCCGGCATTGCCAGAACCAAGATCGCCTATGTGTCGGAGCAAGGACCGGCTCGGGAGCTCTTTGTCATGGACTACGACGGGTATGAGCCACGGCAATTGACTGCGGATGGTTTTCTCAATCTCATGCCCCGGTGGTCGCCGGATCGGCGATTTCTGGTGTTTACCGCCTATCGCAATCGCAACACGCAAGACATTGACATGATCGAGTTGGCGACCGGAAAACGCTGGACCGTGGTTTCGCTCGGCGGTTTGAACATTACGCCGGCCCTTTCTCCGGACGGCAACTATTTGGCTTTTGCATCGAGCCATGAAGGCAATTCGGAGCTCTACCGACTGGACACCAGAAGCAAGACATTGCAGCGCCTTACCGTGAATCAGGCCGGAGATCTGTCGCCGTCCTGGTCCCCGACTGGCCGCGAAATTGCATTTACCTCGGACCGCGGCGGAGGCCCGCAAATTTTTCTCATGAGCGCCGACGGGTCCAACGTGCGCCGGTTGACGTTTGAAGGAGAATACAACGCCGCACCGGCCTGGTCTCCCCGAGGCAACTGGATCGCACATGTGTGCCGGACGCCGAAAAAAGAATACAAACTGTGCATAATTAGCCCCGACGGCCAAAAACGTATGCAATTGACGACAGGTCCGGGCGTCGACGATTCCCCGTCTTGGTCGCCGGACGGCCGCCATTTGGTGTTCAGTTCGACAGCCGAGGGAAAGAGCCATATTTATATGATCAATGCCGACGGAAAGGACCTGGAGCGTCTGACCTTCGGAGGGAATCATAACAGCGCTCCGTCGTGGTCCCCGGCGTTCTGACCAACACCGAAACGGATCGTAAGCGACAACCTATAGGATGGAGGCGAGCCATATGGTAACAAGATCCTTAACCACATGCGTGGCTGTGGCGGCCGTGCTTTTCACCGTCGCCGCGCCGGGCTGTTCAAAGAAGTCGCTGCAGTCGGGCGGCGATGCCCAGTCTTCAGAGCAGGGCTTGGCGAAGCGCGGCAAGGCTGCGGCGCCTCCGGCCGGCGGCGCTCCTCTCGACAGCGTCCCCGCCGACAGCGCCGTAAGCGGAGGGGCCGGCTCAGAAGGGGCCACGGGCATCGGATCCGACTTTCCGGATACCACTTTATCTGAACAGGCCGATTCAACGTCCGGCGGCATGGACACCGGGTTGCGCGGCTTAGATTCCGTGAGCGCCGGCAAATCCCCGTCGGAGGAACGACTCGGGAGCGGCACGATGCTGGCTAAAGTGGCACCGTCGGAAAGTGCCGGGCGACAGTTGGATGACATCCGCGCCGAGCAGGCCGCCTCCGCGGCCGCAGGCTTGCGTGACGTCTTTTTCGGCTATGACAGCTGGACTATCTCAGAGGAGGGCCGAGCCGCGTTGAGCAGCGATGCGGAGTGGCTCAAGCAGAATGCGGGCACGACGATCAAGATCGAGGGTCATTGCGACGAGCGCGGCACGTTGGCGTATAATCTCGTGCTGGGTGAGAAACGGGCCAAGGCCGTGCGAAACTATCTCATCGAGCTGGGAGTCGGGGCAAACCGCATGTCCGTGGTCTCCTATGGCAAGGAGCGGCCGTTCTGTAACGAACATGCCGAATCCTGCTACCAGCAAAATCGGCGCGGCCACCTCGTGGTGAGGACGAAGTAACCCAATGACTTCTTCTTTTGGTTTTGGCATGCGTCGGCATTCCTCGTGGATGGCTACGGGAACGGGGGGTTGACATGATCAAAGGGAGCGCACAGGCCCGGTTGTTCTCGGCGGTTGGTGGTGGGGGTGTCGTGGTCGTCTCAGTGCTGTTGGCAGGCTGCCTGGCGCAGCAGGCCGATCTTCGCAAGCAGCAGGCCGATCTTCAGCGCACCAATAAAGAACTGCAGAGCAAGATCAAGTCGGCCAAGGACGAGGTCGACCAGATGGTCAAGGAGACCCGCGCTCGTCTGAACGAGCAAATCCGCAACGTCATCGAACAGGAATTGCCCAGCATCAGAGGCGATATCCAGTCCACCGCCCATCAATCCACCGAGTTGGTCCGTCGCCAGGAAGATCGAATGGCCGTCCTGGAGCAGAACGCGCAGCGGCGGGAGTCGGAACAGCGAGCCCGGTTTAACGCCCTAGAGGCCAAGCTCGAGAAAGAATTCCGCGAGCAAAGCGCCGGCCTAAAGCAGGAGGTGACGGCGGAAACGGCGAAGTCTTCAGTCCGCCTGGATACCATCGGGGTCCGACTGGAAGAAGTGGCCGGACGGTTGGATGCATTAGGCCGAACCATGGGAACGCTGACCCAGAAGATCGACACGCGGATCGATGAGCAGCAGAAGGGCATTCAAGCAACCGACTCGCGCATTCACCAGCAGGAGGCGCAGAACAAGTCGTTGAACGATCAGATAGCCAAGCTGACCCATTCCCTGGCCGACTTCAAGCAGGCCTTGGCCGTGATGGGCGACAAGTTGGTGCAGGAAGAGCAGCACAGCAAGCAGCTTGCCGCGACGATGGATCAGCACGTTACGGCTCTCAACCGGCGCTCCGAAGCTCTTGCCGCCAAAGTCGACAACGACACGAAGTCCGTGACCGGGCATGTCAACGAGGCCAACAAGGTCATGATGGGGCATCTCGCCGAGGTGAACAGAAGCGTGGCCACCGTGGCGAGGGCCTTGGAGACGGCGGGCGAGAAATTCTCCGCTCGTCTGGATGAGCAGGATCGTCGACTGGAGCAGATCGCGAAGGCGGTCGATGACGTGAACAAGGATCTGGTGCAGCTCCGTAGCGTCCCGAGAACGGTACGATCGCAGCCCATGGAGCGGACGCAGCCGTCCTCCGGTGAAGCGCAGGCGGCGATGCCGCAGCCAACAGAGGGCGGGGCCGAACAGGATTCCATGACGCCATCGCAGCCTGTCTCAGTTCGTCCGTCCGGTACGGAACAGCCTGCCCCGCGCAACGATCGCGAAGCCTACGAGCGCATCCTCAACCGCTTCAAGGAGGGAGACTTGGAGGGAGCGCGCCAAGGATTCACTCAATTCCTTGTCGAGTACCCGAACTCCGAATTGTCCCCGAACGCCCGCTTCTGGTTGGGCGAGTCTTATTACGGCAAAAAGGAATACAGGAAAGCCATCGACGCCTACGACAAAGTCGAGCTCGACTATCCGAACAGCGACAAGGTCCCGGCGGCCATTCTCAAGAAAGGGTTTGCCTATCTGGCCCTGAAAGACCGCAAGCGGGCGTCGTCGGCCTTCAAACAAGTCGTGACGCTGTATCCCAAGAGCCCGGAAGCCGGAAAGGCTTCCGATAAATTATCCCAATTGAAGGAGCCGAGATAGACCCGATGCGCCCCAGCCCGCCGAGCATTCTATCCATGTTCCTGCTCGTTGTTCCCGCGCTGAACCTGTCCGCCTGCGCCAAACACGCCGATTTCATCGAGCTGCGCGACCAGATGGCCACCATATCCAAGTTGCAGGACCAGGACCAGAAGCGACTGGAGGCGATGCAGCGCCGCGTCGAGTCGCTCGAGCGGGTCAAGGATGTCGGAGGCGACCCGCTGAAACCCCGTCTCGATGATCTGGCGGCGAGATTGCAGAAGTTGGAAGGTCGGATGGCCAAAGTGGAAGAAGCCTCGTCTGCCGGGCTTGGCGCCAAGGTGGAGCCTTCGGGGGAAAATGCGCGAGCGGCGAGACCGGGCAAGCCCATGCAGCCGGACGTGCCGACCATCGTGCCGGGCGTGCCCGCAATCACTCCCACGTCCGCCTTCAACCTCGCGTACAACGACTATCTCAACGGAAAATATGACTTGGCCGTGGCCGGCTTTCAGCGGTTTGTCAAAGACTTTCCAGGCACGTCCCTCACGCCGAACGCGCATTACTGGTTGGGCGAGTCCTACTACAACATGAAAGACTATGTGCGCGCGATGCAGTCCTTCGAACATGTCGTCACCGAGTATCCGGGCAACGAGAAAGTGGCCAGCGCGCTGTTCAAACTCGGCATGGCTGCCGCCGAGACGGGTGACGTCGCCAAGTCCAGAAAATACTTGAAACGGGTGATCGAGGAGTTTTCCACGTCGGACGAGGCGAAGTTGGCCAAGAACAAGTTGGCCGAGATCCGGTGACCGCCGGCCCTTCACGACCGCCGCTTCTTCATCGCGCAGTGCCCGCCCTTGGAGCCTAGACCGATGTCCCCAACCAGCAGCGCCGGAAAGATCCACACCTTGCCGGGCGATGTCGTCAGCCGAATCGCCGCGGGAGAAGTCATCGAGCGCCCGGCCGCGGTCGTGAAGGAGCTCGTCGAGAACAGCCTCGACGCCGGCAGTCGCACCGTGACCGTTGAAGTCAAAAACGGCGGGCTCGGGTTCATCCAGGTGACGGACGACGGTGAAGGGATGAGCCGGGAGGATTTGCCGTTGGCCTTTGAGCGGCATGCGACCAGCAAGCTACGCTCGGACCGGGATTTGGCGTTCATCACGACGATGGGGTTTCGGGGGGAGGCGCTGCCGAGCATTGCGTCCGTTTCGGTGGTGCAAGCGACATCCGCGACCCGTACGGATCCGAACGGCTGGAGTCTTTCTATTCGGAGCGGCAAGATCGAAAAAGTCACCGAAGCCGCTGCGGCGCCCGGCACGAGGATTGAAATTTCAGACCTGTTCCACAATCAACCGGCCCGGAAGAAATTCTTGAAATCGACCGCTACGGAATTTTCCCATATCGTTCGCGTCGTGCAGCAGGCCGGATTGGCTTGGCCTTCCGTTCACTTCCGCCTGTTCCACAACGGCCAAGAGGTCTTGAACTATCCCTCCGTGAATTCGGACCGCGATCGCGTGCTGCAAGTCTACCGATCGGTCTTTCTGGATCGCAGCGTCGCGGTGGAAGAAGCGTCCTCCGCCGTCCGGTTGACCGGCTTCACGGTGGAGGCGTTGCATGCCAAAACGTCGCGGACGCCGCAGGAGCTGTTCGTGAATCGCCGGCCGGTCCGCCACCCCGCCGTATTCCATGCCGTCGCGGACGGCTATGGGGCATTTCTTCCGAAAGGCTGTCACCCTGTGTTCGTGCTGTTCCTCGACGTCGATCCGGACCGGGTGGATGTGAACGTGCATCCGGCCAAGCGCGAAGTACGGTTTGCTGATGTTGAAACGATTCATCAGGTCGTGCGGCGGGCCGTCCGGCATGCATTGGGGCGAAACGAAGCGGGAACAGCCGCCGCCGTCGGCGGAACCATACCGGCGAACGTCACCGTCCAAAGCGCAACGCGGCCGGTGGATTTCCAGGCGGGGCCGGACGGCGTGGCCGGGGGAGGCTCGGTCGACGGGAGCCGATCCGCGCATGTGCTCCACGCCTCCACGCCGGCACAGCCGCAACTGTCGTTGGCCGGAGAATCGTTCGGCGCCTACGCGGCACCGGGATCCCCGGATATCATCCCGCTCGGTCAGCTGGATCGGACGTTCCTGGTGGCGCAGGTGGGAGATGAATTGCAGGTGATCGATCAGCATACCGCGCATGAACGAGTGTTGTTCGAGCGGCTTCTGCGGGCCTGGCAGTCTCGGCAAATCAGGACTCAACCCCTCCTCATCCCCGACCCGGTCGAGCTCTCGCCGTCACAAGCGGCGCTGCTGCAACGCCATCTGTCAGATCTTGAACAACTGGGACTGTCGATCGAGCCGTTCGGTGCTTCGACCCTATTGGTGCGAGAAACACCGGTGGGGCTGGACAAGTTGGACGTCGTAGCGTTGCTGCATGACTTGTTGGAAGATGTGGCCCACTGGGATGCGCGCACGGCCTTGGAAACGCGCGCGCAGCCGGTGCTCGCCTCGCTGGCCTGCCATGGCGCGGTGCGGGCCGGGCGTTCCATGGCATTGCCCGAGATCCGCCAACTCATCGGGGATTGGCTGCAAGAAGGATCAATCATGACATGCCCGCACGGAAGACGAACGGCCTTCCGTCTGGGACTGCAGGAGCTCGCGAAAATTTTTTCACGGGTGTAAGGCGCGAATGTCATCCACCGCTGCGGTTGCCATGCCTCTTCTTACCACTTCGCAACTGGCCGGCCGCCCGCTTCTCGTCATTGTCGGTCCGACCGCCGTGGGAAAAAGCCGCGTGGCCATGGAAGTCGCCCGGCGGCTGGAGACGGAGGTGCTGACGGCGGACTCCCGCCAAGTCTACCGCGAGATGGACATCGGGACGGACAAGCCGAGCGCGAGCGAGCGGCGGGAGATTGTCCACCGGTTAATCGACGTCGTGAATCCTGACGAGGCCTGTAATGCGGGGCTATACAGGCGTTTGGCCGTGCAAGAGATCGAACGTTTGTATGGAGAACGCCGGCTTCCTTTGGTGGCAGGCGGGACAGGCTTATATGTGCGTGCCCTCGTGCGGGGGCTTTGTGACGCCCCACAGGCCGATCCGGCGTATCGAGCGCTGCTGGTGAAAGAAGCCCGGGAAAAGGGAAGCGATGCGCTCTATGCACGGTTGGCGACGGTCGATCCCTCGACCGCGGCGCGACTGCATCCGCGGGACGTTTCGAAAGTAATCCGGGCCCTCGAAGTGCACGATGTGTCGGGACGGCCCTTGTCGATGGCCCAGGAGGCCCACCGGTTTGCCGATGAATCGTTTTCTCCGCTTCTGATCGGCCTCGTCAGAAGCCGCGAGGCGCTCTACCGCCGCATCGACACGCGAGTCGATGAGATGATCGCCAACGGGCTCGTCCAAGAAACCCAGCGTCTCTTGGCCCGAGGCTGCCGGGCTGAGTCGGGCGCCATGAAAGGCTTGGGGTACCGCCAGACCGTTGGGTATCTCATGGGGCGTTATGATCATGCCGAAATGACGAGGCTCCTGAAGCGGGATACGAGGCGGTTCGCCAAGCGGCAGCTGACCTGGTTTCGCAAAGAGCCGGGCGTGGTGTGGTTGCAGATCGACGACGAAGAGCCGGCGCAGACGGCGGACCGTATCGTCGAGATGACCCACGCATTTCTCACTGAGTTGGGGAAAGGACGAACATGAGGCGAACGGAGAAGGGGCACCGGGCGGCGGTCGGCATTATCGGGGGCAGCGGATTGTACGACTTGCAGGGCTTGCGTGATGTCCGGGAAGTGTCGATTCGGACGCCGTTCGGCCGTCCGTCGGATGGCGTGGTGGTCGGGGTGCTGGACGGAGTGCCGGTGGCCTTTCTCTCTCGGCACGGGCGCGGTCATCGACTCAACCCCAGCGAGATCAATTATCGGGCGAATCTCTATGCGTTGAAGTCGCTCGGCGTCTCGAAAGTCATCTCCGTCAGCGCGGTCGGGAGCATGAAAGAAGCGATCAAGCCGGGGGATGTCGTGATTCCGGATCAGTTTATCGACTTGACGAAGCGGCGGCCATCGACATTCTTCGAGGGGGGCATCGTGGCCCATGTGCCGTTCGGGGATCCGCTGTGCGGGCCGCTCGCGGCGGTGTTGGAAAAATCGGCCCAATCGGTCGGCGCGACCGTGCATCGGGGGGGTGTTTATCTCTGCATCGAAGGTCCCCAGTTTTCGTCCAAAGGTGAGTCGCAGCTGTACCGACGATGGGGTGTGGACGTGATCGGAATGACGAACATGCCGGAAGCCAAGTTGGCGCGCGAAGCGGAGCTGTGCTACGCGACGGTCGCTCTGGTCACCGATTATGACTGTTGGCACGACACCGAAGAGCACGTCACCGTCGAAGCCATCTTGGCGACTCTGCGGCACAACGTGGCTCTGGCAAGGAAAATGCTGGCGGTCGCCCTGCCTCTGGCGTCCGATGCGTCCGGCTGCCGCTGCGGGCAGTCGTTGCAGGATGCGATCGTGACGGCGCCGGATCGCATTCCGAAGTCGGCTCGCGCGAAACTGGCGCTACTGATCAACCGAGTCATGCCTGCGGGCAAAGGAAAGCGGTGACGTATGGGTAAATTGCTCGTCGTCGGATCCGTGGCGTTGGACACGGTCAAGACCCCCTTCGGGGAGGCCAGCGAAGTATTGGGCGGGTCCGCGACTTATTTTTCGACGGCCGCCAGCTATTTTACTACGGTGGACCTCATCGCCGTGGTCGGCGAGGATTTTCCCTCCGAGCACCTGACATTCTTAAAAAGCCGGGGGGTCGACTTGGCTGGCCTTGAGCGGCGGCCCGGCTCGACCTTTCGATGGAAGGGCGAGTACACGCACCAGCTCAATGAAGCCCATACGCTGGATACGAAGCTGAACGTGTTCGAAACGTTCCGCCCCAAGATTCCGCCGGCGTATCAGTCGCCGGAGGTATTGTTTTTGGGCAACATCGATCCTGAACTGCAGCTCGACGTGCTGACGAAAGTGAAGCGTCCCGCGCTGGTCGCCTGCGACACGATGAACTTCTGGATTGCCGGCAAGCGTGATGCGCTGTGGCGGGTCCTGGAGCAAGTCGATGTGCTGGTCATCAATGACGGCGAGGCGCGCGCGCTCGGCGGTGATTCAAACCTGGTCAAGGTGGCGAAAACCATCTTAGCCAAGGGGCCGAAGCATCTGATCGTCAAACGCGGGGAATACGGGGTGTTGCTGTTCAACGAAAAGCAGGTGTTCGGGGCGCCGGCGTTCCCGCTGGAGGAAGTTCGCGATCCCACGGGTGCCGGCGACACGTTCGCCGGCGGCTTCTTGGGCTACTTGGCCGCGACCGGCAACCGATCCTTCGACGCAGTCAAGCAGGCGATCATCTTCGGCAGCGTCATGGCGTCGTTTACTGTAGAAGCCTTTAGTCTTGACCGTTTGCGTATCCTGGATTACAAAGAGATTCACGCGCGGTTCCGAGAATTCAAGCGATTGACCCATTTCGAGGATCTGCAATGAATCGAAATCATAATCCCCATTCGTTGAACCGGCTGCTGTTCGCGACCGTGCTGATGGGCCCCTTGCTGGCCGGAGGCTGCTCGACGACGGAGGAAGAGATTCAGAAGTCGAAGGGCTATTACCAGGAAGGCGTCGCCAGCCTGGCTGTGGACCGGCAAAAAGCCTTCGTCTCGTTCCAGAGGGCGGTTCAGGTGAATCCCAAGAACAAAGAAGCCCATTACGGTCTCGGGCACATTTATGCCCAGCAGGGGAAGTTCAACCAAGCAGAAGAAGAATTCCGCACCGCGATCGGTCTTGACGAGGACTACTCGGAAGCCCACGCATATCTGGGACAGGTGTTGGTCAGTCAGGGTCGATGGAGCGAGGCGATCAACTCGTACAAGTCGGCGCTCGGAAACCCGCTGTACCCGACTCCGGATCTCGCACGCTTTCATCTGGCACGGGCGCTGGCCCATGAAGGGGAACTGCAGGCCGCTATGGAAGCGTACGAAGACGCCTTGCTCGTCAATCCTCCCAGCGTTCCGCCCGCGCTGCTCCACTTGGAGTTGGGACAGATCTATTACAAGCTGGGATTCCAGTCTCGAGCGAAGGATACTCTGAACAAGGTTACGAGCTTGGACAAGGGCGGCGAGTATGCGGCCGCCGCGGCCGACTTGCTGGCGCGATTGAAGCACTAATGGAATCCATCGGCGAGTTCTTCAAGCAGGTGCGGGAAACCAAAGGGCTGACCATTGATGAGGTCGCGTCAAAGACGCGCATTCGGCCGGATTTCGTCAAGGCCCTGGAGGACGGCAATTTCGCCAAACTGCCGGATCAGGTGTTCGCCCGCGGCTTCGTGCGGTCCTACGCTCGATCGTTGGGACTGGACGAGGACGACGCCATCCATCGCTTCATTCAGTCGGCCGGTGCTTTCTATGAAAAGCAGGAGGAGCGGGAACGGCTTCGGGTTCGGCACGCCGAGGAAGAGCGCCGCCGGCAGGCGAACCGCAAGGCCGTCGCCGTTGCGATCGGCATCGCGGTAGTGACGTTGATTTTCTTGCTCAGTCGGGAGCAAGCCTCGGTCTTCGTCCACCGAAACGCTCCCGAACCACCGGTGTCAAAACGGCCGGCGCCTGTTCAAACCGACGTCGGTGACTCGGTCGAGCGTTCCGAGGGAGAGCATTCCGCCGCCGCCAAACATGCCCCTATCGAACCGTCGATTTCCCGGAAGCCTGCGACGGAAGTCCCGGACGAGGCATCCGCCTCCTCAAGGAATGAGGTGGCCTCGGTCGCGCCGACACAGCCTGAGTCTGCTCCAGGGAGCGACGGACCGCTGGCGGGCTTGTCGCTCGAGGGGAGCGGTGATTCGGACGGCCACCTGGTCCTTGATCTGGAGGCGACAGAGCTGAGTTGGGTCGTGGTTCAGATTGATGGCGGGAGCCCACAAGAGGCTCTGCTCCGGCCGGGGGAAAAAGCCCGGTGGAAGGGGCAGGACCAGTTCGTGCTCACCTTAGGAAACGCCGGCGGAGTCAAGGCCGAACTGAACGGTAAGCCGCAAAAACCATTCGGCCCGAGCGGCAAGGTCGCCCGGGATATCGTGATCAAACGATAACTCTCCGTCTGTTTCCCCTCCAGGTGTAACCCCTGTTTACTTCCGTGCTGATTTCCCGATCGCCGACGAGAGGTTGAGGCGTGGTGGCTGCATGAGGCGCAAAGGTGTCACGTGATCGCTCTGCACGTGAGTCGGGATGTGTAACACTTGAAAATATAAGATGCTCTGTTTCTATGGTCTGGCACGCGTTTTGGTTTTCTCTCCTGTTGACAGCACAAAATCACGTTGCTATAGTCCGTCCGTTTTATCGACCTTACTTTTCTCGCGGTTACAGTCGTCAACCAGTGCGGTGGGGTTCAACAAAAAGGAGGAAGTGTGATGGGGTATCTTTCTAAGTCTTTGAGTGTGGGCGCGGCTCTGATGTTACTCTCGGCCACGCTGGTGGGAGCCGAAGAGCGGGATCCGCTCAAGCCCCGCGTGCCTGCCGATCAAATCTCCGAGGCCAAACAAATGAAGAATCCGGTGGCCAATACTCCGGAAAACATCGCGAAGGGCAAGGCGTTGTTCGAAGGAAAGGGCACGTGCTTCAATTGTCACGGCAAGGAAGGCAAGGGCGACGGTCCTGCCGGCGCGATCCTGAACCCGAGTCCGCGGAACTTTACCAACTGCAAGTTCCACAAGAAGCGGAAAGACGGCGAGCTTTTCTGGGTGATTAAGAATGGAAGCCCGGGCACGGGGATGGTCTCCTTGATTCCTGCCGCGATTACGGAAGAGGAAGCCTGGACGATCATCAACTATGAGCGGAGCTTCTGCAAGGGAGAATAACCGGCCGCCAGTTTTCATTCGTAAGGATTGATGGAGGGGTGGAAGGATGTCCTTCCACCCCCTTTTTTTTATGGCTTCTACTCTCTCAGCATACCGAGTCGTGGTTCCTTTCCCGCGCATCAAAAGAAAACCCCAGGCCATGCTTCCGCATCTGTTCACCAAGTGACACAGCATGTTGGGAATGCAGTCCGAACGACATGGCCGTGTCGTCATCCTTGAAACGATGCCTGACATCGTCGACACAAAACCACCACATCGGTAACCTTGACAGACCAGTTCTGGAGGGCGAAGGTATAGTGTCTGCGCGCACGACCGCGACGTGGGCACCGATGTAGGGATTTCGTTCCACTCGTCTCACGAGCAGGGGCAGCCCGTCACACGGGAAAGATGGAGACCGTCGACACATCCATAAGGAGATAGACGGTCTTCTAATCTGAGCTATTCATGCGCTCTGGGAGGACTTTTAGTCTTTGAAGGGCGAAGAACGATTAGTGTACAATGCACCGTTCAGCATGCATGAGCGGCGGCTTAAGGTTCGGTCCCGCCGTGCCGTGATACCGATCATCTATTCATGATGCGCGCATTGATACTCAAGCCAGTGGAGGAACCCCGTCATGGTCACTCGGAGTAAGAAGCGATTTGTGCTTGTCTGTGGGTTGTTTTTGAGTATGGCTGTCTGGGTCGGTCATACGGGCTGGTCTTCCGCATCGGCCGCGTCACCGGCCTTCGCCCAGGGTTTTGCCGATATCGTGAAAAAGGTCACGCCGGCCGTGGTCAATATCGCCGTGACGGGCGGGGGAGAGGCGGGCAGAGGACGGCGGCCCCTCCCTCCTGGCCCGTTCGGGCCGCCTCCGGGTGAAGAGCCCGGCGGTGAGCAGCCACCTACTCCGCCTCCGTTCCCGCCAGGGCCTCATGGCCGGCCGGAGCAGAGCGCCGGGTCCGGGGTCATTCTCGATCCGAGCGGCTACATCGTGACCAATAATCACGTGGTAGAGGGAGCGTCCCAAATCACCGTCACCTTGAGCGACCGACGTGAATTCTCGGCGAAAATCATCGGGACCGATCCTAAAACCGACCTGGCCGTCATTAAGATCGACGCGAAAGATCTGCCGTCGCTGAAATGGGCGGAGTATGAGAAGCTGCAAGTCGGGGATCTGGTCCTCGCGATCGGCAGTCCGTTCGGATTGAGCTCGACTGTGACATTGGGCATCGTCAGCGCGTTAGGCCGGGGCAACGTGGGAATTGCCGATTACGAGGACTTCATTCAGACCGATGCCGCCATCAATCCGGGAAATTCCGGCGGCGCGTTGGTGAACGCCAACGGAGAATTGATCGGTATCAATACAGCCATTTTCTCCCGCACGGGCGGATCCGAGGGCATCGGCTTTGCGATTCCCAGCAGCATCGCGTTGGATATCGTGGACAGCCTGCAGAAGACCGGAAAAGTTGTGCGCGGATGGATGGGTGTCGCCATCCAGGAAATCACCCCGGCGTTGGCCAAGTCGTTCAAGCTGCCCGAACAAAAGAAGGGCGTCTTGATCAGCGACGTGAACGAGAACGGTCCATCGTTCGCTGCGGGTGTCAAGCGCGGCGACGTCGTGATCGCGTTCAACGGGAAGGAAGTACAGAGCGTCAGCCATTTGCGGAACATGGTGGCACGAACCGTGGTGGGCAAGGACGCCCAAATCAAGATTTTGCGAGACGGCAGGGAGCAGACCTTGAACGTGAAGGTTGCAGAGCGCCCGTCAGATGAACTTTTGGCCAGGAAGGAACCGGCCCCGAAAGAACCGACGGAGACGGTCAAGCCGCCTGATAACGTGCTGGCTGCTCTCCGAGTGCAGACCTTGGATGCCGCGATGATGAGTCAATTGAATATTCCCGCGAAGACGACCGGCGTAGTCGTGGGCTCCGTCGAGGCCGGCAGCCAGGCCGAAGCGGCAGGACTGCAGCGCGGGGATGTGATTCAGGAAGTTAATCACGAAACCATCAAGAGCCTGGATGACTACCACAAGGCCGCGGCCAAGGTTAAGAAGGATGAAATGGTTGTCTTGCTGTTGAGCCGGCAGGGGAACAACCTCTTTGTGGCGGTGAACCCGAAATAAGAAGCAAGAAACAACCATAACTCGCTCGCTGCTTTTTGGTGCATATGCCTGAAGGATTCAACTTCCAGAAATGGCTGCAAGACTCGGTCTTCAAGCCGCTGGAAGACAAGAAAATGCCGGTCATGGAGCATTTGGTGGAGCTCCAGGTCCGGCTGACCCGCTCGGTCATCGTCATCGCCCTTGTCTTTGTCGGAACCTTCTTCTACGCCGACACGTTGGTCAAGTGGCTCCGGATCCCGTTGCAGAACATGTTCGTGCCGGGATCGTTGTCCTGGGTGCCCACCGACCTGCCCACAGTGCCGTTCGTCTTTCTGGCGCCCGCCGAGGCGCTGTGGCAAAACGTAAAAGTCGCAGGCCTGTTCGCCCTGGTGCTGGCGACGCCGTACATTCTGTGGGAAATATGGCAGTTCGTCATGCCAGGCCTGCACGTGCAAGAACGCCGGTTCGTAGGGCCGTTCGCATTGCTCAGCACCCTGGCGTTTTACGTCGGTGTCGGGTTCTCGTTCTTCTTCGTGCTGCCGTTCGCCCTGAATTTCTTGATTTCGTACGGCGTCAGCGCCGGGTTCATCCCGCAACTGTCGATCGCGCAGTACGTGGGGTTTGCCCTGTGGTTTCTGCTGATTTTCGGCCTCATCTTCGAAGTCCCATTGGCCATCACGTTGATGGCCAAGTTGGGATGGGTCGATGCGCCGTTTCTAAAGCGATACCGTAAGTGGGCGTTACTCGGCGCCTTCATTGTGGCGGCGATTCTGACTCCGACGCCCGATCCGTTCAATCAATGTCTGATGGCCTTGCCGATGTACGTGTTCTACGAGGTCGGGATCGTCAGCGCCGGATTCTTCAACAAGAAGGCAAAACAGGCGGGGGATGGGCCTGCCGGGAGTGCGGAACCGGCTGCAGCCGGGAGTCCAAGGACGGCACCTGCCGCGCTGGCCAAGACCTCCAGTGAAGGGGACTATGTCGGTGTGCCGACGGGAAGCGGGCGACGGCGCTAAGGCTGCTGTATGGTGACGGTGGCGCTCCTGGTCGTCAGCACCAAGATCGCGTCGGGCGGGGAAGCGGATACCGCCAGGACCGCACTGGAGCAGATGATCGAAGACGTACCGGCCGCCGTGACCGCCTACCGCTGCGTGGAGGACGATCGGAAGCGGATTGCCGAAGAACTGATTCGGTTGTGCGAGGAACACCGTCCGCACGTCGTCTTGACCGTGGGAGGAACTGGCGTGCGACCCACAGATTGGGCTCCTGAAGCCACGCGGGACGTCATCGACAAAGAAATACCGGGCATCGGGGAGGCTATGCGGCAGGAGAGCCTCAGAAAAGTCCGGACCGCCATGCTGTCCCGCGGCACGGCCGGCATCAGAAGGAGAACGCTTATTGTGAATTTGCCTGGTAGTCCCAAGGGCGCGAAAGAGAACCTTTTGGTGCTTGCTCCGATTTTGGAGCATACGGTGGAAAAAATTCGACGGGCCTGCGTCGCCGATTCGCCAGGAACGTGGTGACCAGCGGCGAATGATACGAGCTTGCGCGCCTGTCAGCCTGTGTGAATAAGGAGTTCTTCATGCCTCGCGAATTGAACATTATTCAAACCCCGACGTCGGGCGGGAGCGATGCCTGCACCTACATGTGGGCCTGCGCGATCTGCGACGAGAACGAATCCTGCCAGAAGGACAAAGAAGGACATAGCCGCTGGCTGGTCAACAAGCGGATGGAGCGCATCGAGTACAAAGTGCTCGTCATGAGCAACAAGGGTGGGGTCGGAAAAAGCACGATGACGACCAACCTTGCGGTGTCCTTGGCGTTGAAAGGTTGGCATGTGGGCATCTGCGATATGGATATCCACGGACCCAATATCCCGAAGATGGTCGGGGCCGAGGGGCAAAAGCTCAAGATCAGCACCTCCGGGGGCATTATCCCGTTTCAAGCCTATAACCTGAAAATAGCGTCCATGTCCTTCCTGCTGCAGAACCCCGACGATCCCATCATCTGGCGCGATGCCTATAAATATGAATTTATCAATCAGCTGCTCGGCGGCGTGGAATGGCAGGATTTGAATTTCCTGCTCATCGACTTGCCGCCCGGCACCGGCAATGAATCCGTGACGACGATCGATCTACTTGGAAACGTCAGCGGGGCCGTTATCGTGACGACTCCCCAGGAAGTGGCGCTGTTGGATTCGCGGAAATCCGTCACGTTTTGCCGCGACAGCGAAGTGCCGATCATCGGCATCGTAGAGAACATGAGCGGGTTGGAATGTCCGCATTGCCGTCAACATATCGAAGTGTTCAAGAAGGGGGGCGGCGAGGCCTCCGCGAACGACATGGGCGTGCCGTTTCTGGGACGCGTCCCGCTGGACCCGGAAGTCGTCACGCAGTCGGATGCGGGGGAGCCGTTCGCCATGTTCTATTCCGACACGTCGACGGCCGAGGCCTATCACGCCATCGCCAACAAAGTCGAAGCGTTTTGCAAGAAAAGCGGATCGTTGGTCAACGTCGCCCCGCGCCACCATCATTGAGGAGTGAAGCGTGAAAGCCGCGGACGCCATGAAAGGATTGACGTCTCTCGAGGAGGCCCAGAAAGTTGTACTGGATGCGACGCCGATCCTGGGATTGGAAAAGATTTCGATCCTGGACTCGTTTGGGCGCGTCTTGGGGGAAGACATCGTGGCGGAACGCGACAATCCGCCGTGGGATAACAGCGCGATGGACGGCTTTGCGGTTCGCTGGGAGGACATCAAGCAGGAGCATGCCATCCAGAAGCCGGTGACGCTGAAGATCATCGAGGATGTTGCCGCGGGAAAGATGCCTTCGCAGACCGTGGGGCCGGGAGAAGCCATCCGAATCATGACCGGCGCGCCGATCCCCAAGAGAGCGGACACGGTAATCAAGGTGGAGGAAACGGAGCATACACCGGATTCGGTCCGGATTTTCAAACCGGAGGCCCGGGGCGCGAATATCCGACCGCAAGGAGAGGACGTCAAGAAAGGCGACTGCATCATTTCCAAAGGGACGCAGATTCGCCCGGGCGAGGCCGGGATGCTGGCGATCCTTGCCAAATCATTCGTTTTTTCCTACCAACGGCCTCGGGTGGCGATTTTGTCTACCGGAGATGAGCTGGCGGATTTGGATGAGCGGTTCAGTGAAGAGAAGATCATCAATTCGAACAGCTACGGAATCGCGGCCGCAGTGCAGGAGGCAGGGGGTATCCCGTTTCTGCTCGGCATCGCGAAGGACAATCCGGCGGCGCTGAAAGAAAAAATCTCGCACGGACTCACCGCCGACATCCTCGTCCTGTCCGGCGGTGTGTCAATGGGCGATTATGATTTCACGAAGGCGGTGTTTCGGGACCTGGGCGCCGAGATGAATTTTTGGAAGCTCGCCATCCGACCGGGGCAGCCGCTGGCGTTCGGCAAAATCCAGGGCAAATTGGCGTTCGGCCTCCCGGGCAATCCGGTGTCGTCCATGGTGACGTTCGAGCAGTTGGTGCGTCCGGCGATGCTCAAAATGGGAGGGCATCGGAGTTACGGGCGTCCCATTGTCCAAGCGGTGTTTCAGGAAAAGTTCTCGAAACGCCCGGACCGGCGCCATTTCCTTCGCGGGATCCTGACCTGCGAGGAAGGAATTTTCAAGGTGAGAACCACAGGCGATCAAGGGTCCGGCATCCTGACCTCCATGGTGCGCGCGAATTGTTTGATTGACGTGCCGGTGGAAGTGGAACGGTTGAACCCGGGCGATCCGGTCAGCGTGCAGCTGTTGAGCGGTCACGTCTGGTCGGCGCAGGCCCGTCCGCCGGCATCCACAGGTCACCGGTTGTCTTGCTGTTAAAGGGCTGAGCACATGCACGATATGGCGGTTCCCATCGTCTCTTTTGTCGGCCGGTCGAACAGCGGCAAGACCACATTGATCGAACGGGTGATTCCCGAGCTGGTAAGGGCCGGCTACAAGGTCGCCACGGTGAAGCATGCCGGACACGGGTTCGATCTGGATACCGAAGGCAAGGACAGTTGGCGCCATAAGCGGGCGGGCGCGAGCAGCGTCATTGTCATGTCCAAGGGCAGCTTGGCCATGTTCGCCGATGTGCCGGAACAGATGAAGGTCGAAGAAGTGCGCGACCGATTTCTCGATCACTCCTACGATCTGATTGTGGCCGAAGGATGGAAGAGCGAAGGGTACGCGAAGATCGTAGTCATCCGCGAGCAGATCGGCGAAGTCCCGATAGCACCGGACGGTCTTCTGGCGGTGGTGTCGGATCAGGCTGTCGATATGCACGTGCCGGTGTTCGACCTGAACGACGCGGCCGGCGTGGCGGCGCTCATCATGAAACACTTCCCTAAACGGCCACTGCGATCGGAGCATGAACCGGACGTCTAGGGCGCTCTTCGTCCTGGCGTTGATCGCCGGCGTAGCCGCGCTGGGCGGTTTTGCCGTTCCACTTACGAACCATCCAAAGTTCTGCGCCAGCTGCCACACGATCGCCCCTTCGTATGAATCGTGGATCAACTCTTCGCACAAGGAAGTCACCTGCGTGGCTTGCCATGTTGCGCCCGGCATCAAAGGATGGTTGCATGATAAGGCCTGGGCAGGGACGAAAGACGTGGCGATCTACCTGTTCGGAACCCCGACCGATCCGCATGATCTCAAATCCCATGTCCATTCGGAAGTCTGCCTGGGATGCCACCGCAACATCCTGCGGGTGTCGGAAATCGCGCCGCGGGATCTGCCGTCTCCGGTTAAAGAGGTGGGGTTGGTCATGAGCCACCGCCGCCACATGGAGGCATTTGTGAAGCGCGGGCAGCAGGAGAGCTGCACGACCTGCCATTCGGGCGTGGTTCACGAGCAGCCGATCAAAGGCTATCCGATCGTGATACCCCGCGGCCACGTCTCGGCCGACAGCCAGCCTTGGTATCCCGAGCACCCGGAAGGATCTTACCTGCGCGAACGAGCCTTGAGCGACTGTTTCCGTTGCCATGACGGCAAGACGCGATACGAAGGCAAGGTGCTGAGCCGGAAATGCGAAACTTGCCACATTCCCGAAAAGATCAGCGACGCGCTGTTGTTCAACTGACCCTCTTCAATAACAATCGATGATGCCTCCTGTCCTCCAGGTGCGCAATTTGACCAAGCGGTTTGGCGATTTCACCGCCGTGGGTGGGATTACCTTTCACATGAAGCCGGGTGAAATCCTGGGACTCCTGGGCCCGAACGGCGCGGGAAAAACGACGACGATCCAGATGCTGCTCGGGTTGGTGACGCCGACGTCCGGATCGATCGAGATGTTCGGGCTGGATTTGAAGACGCACCGCGAAACCATTCTTCAACAGGTCAATTTTTCGTCGACCTATATCTCCATGCCCTATGCCCTGACGGTCGAGGAAAATTTGCGTATTGTGGCGAAGCTGTACGGGCTCTCCGACGTGCCGCGCCGAATCGACGACATTATCAAGAAACTCGAGATGGAAGAATTCCGACACAAGGTGACGCGTAAGTTGTCGTCCGGGCAAATGACCAGGCTCACGCTGGCCAAGGCGTTTCTCACCGAGCCCAAGATTCTTTTTCTCGACGAGCCGACGGCCAGCCTCGATCCGGATATTGCGCACAAAATTCGCGGGCTGCTCCAGGAAGAGCGGCGCTCATCCGGACTCAGCATGCTCTACACCTCGCACAACATGAGAGAGATGGAGGAAATGTCCGACCGAATCATTTTCCTCCAGCGTGGCACGATCGTGGCCGAAGGAACAGCGCAGGAAATCGTCACCCGGTTCGGACAAGCGGACTTGGAAGAGGTGTTCCTGAAGCTGGCGCGCGAGGCGGGAGGCTCACGATGATTGAATGGGCCGTCGCGTTTCCGCTCGGACTGGCCGTCGGGGGCTTGACGCTCAGCGCATGCTGGGGATTGTTCTGGCTGGGAATCTCGACGACCGGCTTTCTTCGGGGCTCGTGCACCCGAAAGGCCTGGCTCAACAGCCTCGCCATGGGGGGGATTTCCCTTGTGCTCGCCGGAACTTTGCTGTGGAGCGTAGGTGAGGCAAGACGCAGTTCATTTTCGTTCCAGATCGGCCTTTTCGGCGTGCCGCTCTTGTTGTTGGGGCTGGCATGGCGCCAGGCCCCGGACGGTCGGCGGGCCGGCGCCCATCTCATCGAAGGCATGCGGCACCTCGCCGATCGGCTTCTTGGGCATCGCCACGAGTGCGGCGGGTGCTCCGAGGAGCATCGCCACGAGCCATCATGAAACTCCATCGCATCAGCGCCTTGATTGCCCGGCATCTGTACCTGTACCGCCGGAGCCTGCCGCGATTGATGGAGATCTTTTATTGGCCGTTTCTCGATCTGGTAATTTGGGGATTTATTACCGTCTACCTGGCGCGGTTCCAGCCGGAGCTGCCGGGCTTCGTGACCTTCTTCCTCGGAGCCTTGATTCTGTGGGACGTGTTGTTTCGTGCGCAGCAGGGCATCACCATCTCGTTCCTTGAAGAAATTTGGGCCCGCAATTTGATGAACCTGTTCGCGAGCCCGCTGAAGCCCAGCGAATTTCTGGCCGCGACGATGGCAATGAGCGTGTTCAAAGTGGCGGCGGTCTCCGTCGTGATGGTCGTCTGCGCGCTCATTTTTTACTCGTACAACATTTTCGTTATCGGAATCTGGTTGATGCCGTTTGTGCTGAATCTGGTCGTCACGGGATGGATTATCGGCGTGCTGACCACCTCGCTCATCATGCGATTCGGCCAGGAGGCGGAAGTCCTCGCCTGGAGTATGGTGTTTTTGTTCCAGCCCATTTCCTGCGTCTTTTACCCCATGGACGTGTTGCCGGATTGGCTGAAAGCGGTCGCCTGGGCCAACCCGGCTGCGCACGTATTCGAGGGGATGAGAGCGGTGCTGACCAGCCAGGCTCAGCCGCTGGTGAACCTGGCCTGGGCCGGCGGCTTGAATGTCCTTTATCTCGGCCTCGTTATCGCCATGTTCCACTGGACGTTTGCGATGTGCAAAGAGCGAGGGTCGCTGGTGCGGGTGGGTGAATAAGGAAAGTCGACCGGGACGTCCTATGTCGGCGGGGCAAGCCGCCGGTAGAGCGTAGCCAAGCGTTTTTGCACCCCCGGTCGGATCTGGGAAAACTTTAGTCCGAACTCCTGCGCGTTCACCCACCTCACCGATGCACTGTCGATCACCAGAGGGTTCGGCTCGTCTCCGGCGAAAATGCACAGTTCCAACTCGGCCCCAGGCTGCACGTTCTTGGTACTGGTGATCCGGCAGCCGGCAGGTGACAAATCGCGTAAGTCCCCGTCACCCGCCACCATCTGGTTCTTCGTGGAGAAGTGGCTGCGGAACTGGACCCGGACGCGAAGATGCTGGCGTTTATCCATTTCGCTTGGTTCTCACCTATGAAATATGGGCCGGCCTAATAAGCCAAGATACCGCGAAGCGATCAAGAAAGCGACGATTGCATTGATATCGACCAGGGGGGTACCGAGGCATCGCTCTCCACGGGGTGGGGTTGCAGTCCCTCTCCGGTAAATGGTATTGGAGATCGAAGTTTGGGGGAGACATGCAAGTCACTGATGCCACGAGGATGCCGGGCGCCCTGGAGTTGGCGAAGCTAGATTCTTTCTCATTCCACAAGGATCCGGTCTTGGTGGTGGAAAACTTCTGGAGCGGCCAGGAACGGCGGCTCTTCCGCGAGGCGATGCAGCAAGCGCCCTGGCAGCACCTGGCTGACATACCGAAAGTTCAAGCGGACTTTCCCAACGCCGGCAATTGGGCGAAGGCACCGATCGGCCGGGCTGAAGCCCAGCGTTTCCTCGAACGACTGTCGCTGCGCTGCATTCGAGACTACATCGAGTCATTTCCAAACATCCGGGGCCGGCACATGAGCTTCAGCTATTACGCCTATGCAGCGGGCGATTGTCTCTTGACCCACGACGATACCGACGAGGGGTACGCGAGCGGCGGAAAGCAGGCCCCGGCGCGCCGCATCGCGCTCGTGTCCTATTTCCACGAAGAATGGCATTCCGATTGGGGTGGGGAACTGATCGTCTACAGCAAGCGCAAAGGGCACACGACCGAGCGCCCCGACTTGACCGTGACACATTGCATCGAACCTCGGCCAGGTTCGCTGGTGTTGTTTACCGTACCTCGGTTTCATCGAGTGTGTCGGGTCGATCCGACCGCGGGGCAGCACAAGCGGCTTTCCGTTGCCGGCTGGTTTATGACGGAGCATTGAAGGGGAGCCGCTTGTATTCATTGGCCCCTTGCTGTTTGTCAAGGGAGCGTGATACAGTCGCTCTATTCCGCATGGGCCCGGCGGAAGACGATCAGGAGACAGGGTCCGTCACCGACGTTGTTTTGCACAGGAATCTGATCCGGAAGCCAGACCTAAGTCGCCGCTCACCGCGTCTTCGGCCCGTTTCTTCCTCTTCTTTCCTCGGTCCAAGACAATGTCACCATTTCAAAGGAGGAACCCCTCATGGGTTCGAAGATTTACGTCGGTGGGTTGCCCTATTCGGCAACCGAACAGCAGTTGAACGACTTGTTCGCCGCACACGGCTCGGTGGAGTCGGCGCGGGTCATTACGGACAAGTTTACGGGTCAGTCGCGGGGCTTCGGCTTTGTGGAGATGGCCTCGGATCAGGAAGCCCAGGCGGCGATCGGCGCCTTGAACGGCACTGAATTCGGCGGTCGGACTCTGACCGTGAACGAAGCTCGTCCGCAGGAACCCAGGACCGGCGGAGGGCGCGGGCCGGGCGGTGGAGGATTCGGCGGCGGAGGCCGCGGCAAACGCGACCGCTGGTAAACTACGATAAGAATTGAACTATGAGAAGGGCACCGTCCTCGGGGCGGTGCCCTTTTTCATCGGGATGTGGCCGCCGCCGGATCGCCATCCTCACGCGCCACGCTCCAGCCGCCGCCAAGCGCCTTGAATAATCCCACCATATCCGTCAAGCGGGCCCGTTCCGTTTGCGCCAGTTGGATTTCCGCGGCGAGGACGGTGCGTTGCGCATCCAGCACATCGAGATAATTCACAAGCCCCTGACGGTACCGCACCTCGGCCAACTCCACCGCCGTTCTGGCCGCATCCACTTGTTCGCGCTGACGAGCGAGTTGATCCGCACGCCGGTGGAGGGAGACCAGCAGATCTGCGACTTCGCGGAATGCGACCAGAATAGTCTGTCGGTAGCGCTCCAGCATTTGGACATACTGCGACTCGGCGGCGTCGAGCCGGGCGACGTTCGTGCCGCCTAGGAAAATCGGAAGGGTGATTGATGGTCCGATGCTGTGGTTCCAGCTGTTGCCGCTGAACCAATTGGCGAATTCGACGCTCTGAAGGCCTCCCTGTCCGGTAATCGAAAAGCCGGGGAAAAATTGTGCCCTGGCTTGACCGATCCGCGCATTGGCCGCCATAAGGGTCGCTTCGGCCTGAAGGATGTCGGGGCGGCGTTCGAGGAGATGAGACGGCAGCCCTAAGGGAACCTGCGGCTGAATCGCCATGGCGCGGCCACGCGACGCCAGAGACAGTGTGCCGGGAGGCGCGCCGGTGAGGACTTCCAGCCGATGCAGTTCGATCGAACGCAAGCGCTGCCATTCCGGAATTTGTCCCGCGCTGTCCGCTACCAGAACCTGCGCTCGGGCGACGTCCAACTCCGATGCCAGCCCCGCCGACGCGCGGGCCTCAACGAGTCCGAGCGAATCCCGGCGCAGCGCCAGCATCCGTTCGGCGATCCTGAGTTGCTCATCGAGCTCCCTGATGCGAAAGTAGGCCTGGCCCACGTCGCCGATCAGGGCCAAGGTGACGGCACGTGCATCGTGCGAGAGGGCGTCGGCTTCCGCGGAGGCGGCTTCCACGCTCCGGCGGATCTTGCCCCAGAGATCGACTTCCCAGCGCAGGTCCGCCGCTCCGTTCCACAAATCGAAGCTCGTGCCGGGCGCCGCGAACACCTGCGGCCCAGGCTGCCGGCCGGCGGCGAGCCCCAGCCCGGCCAGCGTATTTTTGGACACCAGGATGTTGGCGTAACTGCTCTGCACGTTCACCTGCGGATAAAGGCCGGAGGAGGCGGACAGAACCGAGGCGCGGCCCTCCACGAGCCGGGAGACGGCACGTCGGACGTCGTGATTTTGCTCAACCGCCCGCTCGATCAATTCGGTCAAATCCTGATCCCCGAACGCCTTCCACCATTCCGCTTCAGGAGTTCCGTCAGAGGCCCCGGACTTGCTTACCGCCTCGGTGCCGGCCAATTGGTTCCAGCTGGTCGGCATGTCGACTGCCGGCCGTTGATATGCACGACCCTGGACGCATGCCGTCAGCAGCAGAAGCGCGGCGGCGGAAAGCACAATTTGGCCGCGGGAGACCCACGAGGGCGTCACGGTGTTGCCTCCTTGTCCTCCGTGCCTTCGCGTGAGATGAAGACGTCGACTTGCTGCCCCGCGTAGAGCGGAAAAGCAGGCGGGTCGAACCTGTAAACCACTTGAAGCACTCTGGTATCCACGCGTTCAGTGTTCTCGCCCGTGAGCGACCGTTTGGGCACCACATAGGGTTCGATGCGGACGAACGAAAGGGGAATCTTTAGATCGGGGCGGCCTTTGAGTGAGGCCACGGCAGGAGCCTGGCGCGGGACCAGCGGAGCGTTGACCTCGTCGACGTCGGCTCTCACTTGTAGTTGGTGGATGTCGCCGAGCAGGATGAGCGCGTCCGCCGAGCCCGGCGTCGCATACTCGCCGGCTCGAACGTTGACTTGCAGCACGGTGCCTCCACGCGGAGCTCGCACGGTCAGCCGGTCGAGCAGCAGTTTAATTTCATCCCGTTGGGCCACCGCCTGTTTATGATTCGACTCGAAACGCAGGAGGGCTCGTTTTGCCATCTCCAAGGCATACCAGGTGCGCTTCACATCATCCTCGCTGACCGCGCGCTTGTCCTGCACGGCCTTCAGCCGCTTCAACTGGGTCTCGAGGTCACCGATGCGAAACCTTTGTTCGTCGATCTGGGCTTGCAGCGGTGGAATGGCCGCTTCCCTGGTACCGAGTTGCGCCAGCAATTCCCGATCGTCCAACTGAAACAGAACGTCGCCTTCGGCACGCTGGTCGCCGACCCGAACGAAGACTTTTGTCACCAGGCCCGCCGCCGGCGGTGCGATCCGCACGTTCTCGTTGACCGCTTCGACAATGCCTGAGGCGGCGACGGTCGCACGGAACGGGCTCTGCGGCGGCGGAACGACGGGTTCCGGCATGGCTTCCTGTTTCGTCCCCGTCATGAGAATCCAGGCAGTAAAGAGCAGGCCGGCCAGTGACAGCCAGACACTGAGACGCGTAAGGACAATCATGCCGACCCCTCCTGCCGAAGCTCGCGGACGCTGGTGATGCGGCCGTCCGTCAGCTCCGCCATCCGGTCTCCGAAGTGGAAAATGCGGCTGTCGTGTGTCACGACGACGACGGAGCGATCGGGCGCCCGCCCGACTTCGCGCAGCAGCTCCATGATTTTTTGGCCGTTCGGCCCATCCAGCGCCGCGGTCGGCTCGTCACAGATGAGCAGCCGCGGCTCGTTGACCAGCGCGCGGGCGATCGCAACCCGCTGCTGCTGGCCTCCCGAAAGATTACGCGGCAGAAAATCCGCCCGGTCGCTCAGTCCCACCCGATCCAACATCGCCTGCGCGCGCCGCACGGCTTCCCGCTTTCCGAGTCCCTGAATCAACAGGGGCACCGCCACGTTTTCCGCCGCCGTCAACGCCGGCAACAGATTGAATTGTTGATAAATGAATCCCATGGTCTCGCCTCGAAACGTTGTCCGTTTGCCGGCCGGCAACTCCGCCAAGGGAATGCCGAGCACGTCGAGATCTCCTTCGTCGATGTCCAGGATGCCGGCAATGACCGACAGCAGCGTGGTTTTGCCGCCCCCCGATTCTCCGACCAGCAGCAGCAGCTCTCCGAGCCAGACGTCGAGGTCGATCCCTTTCAACACGGTGACCTTCGTGTCCCCCGTGCCGAACGATTTAATGATGCCGCGTACACGCACGGCCGGCGCCCTGTCCGTCTCCCTCATGGCGCTCACCGAAACACGACCGCAGGCTCCAGCCTCGCCAGCTTGACGATGCTGATCAGCGCGGAAAACATGCAAATGCCCAGAAGGGCTCCGAATACCAGGGTCAGAAGCGTGAAGGTTTCTACGAACGGCAAGCGACCTCCGCTCGCCGTCATGGTACCGAACAGGGTGGCCAATCCGAGCCCGACCCCGTAGCCCGTGAGCCCCACCGTGAACGCTTGAAGCAGGATCATCCGGGCCAACACGGCGGTCGAGGCGCCCATTGCCTTCAGCGCACCGAACTGCCGGAGGTTTTCTACGGTAAACAAATAGAAGGTCTGCCCCGCGATCGCCGTGCCGACGATGAAGCCGAGGAGGATGGTGGTCCCGAAGTTCACGCCGATGCCGGTATTTTTCAGTACCCACCACAGAGTCTTCAGGCCGAACTCCTCGGCGGTGTAGGCTCCAAGTCCAGTCTGCTCGCGAATCAGCGCCGTCACCTGTTCGGTCGGCACGCCGTCCTTGGCCTTGGCCAGGACATACGAGAGCGTCCGGCGCTCGCGAGGCACGTAGCGCACGGCGCGCTCGTAGGTCGTGTAGACGACCGGGATGTTTTGAAAGCTCTTTTTCGTCTTTGCGATCGCCACGATACGGGCCAGTTTATCGTTCAATTCGAACGTGGCGCCGGTCTTGATGACGTCCGGTCCTCCCATTCGCTCGACCCCCCATTGATCCACGACCACCGCATCGGGTGTCCGAAGGTCCTCGATCTTCCCCTCCAGCACGTCGGCCGGGCGCCCGATCAAGGTCGCCGACTCCAGTCCGACGAGCGCGATTTGATGATAATCGCCGCTCGCCAATCTGGCGCGCAGCAGCCCCTTGTAAAGCGGAACGGCCCATTCCACGCCGGGAACGCTGCGGACGCGATCCACTGCGGTGTCGGCGATCGGCTTGACCTCCTCCACTTGGGCGATGTTCGGGTCGGTCACCCAAATCGGCGCGCGCAGATTGGTGATGCCCGACTGCGACCACACCATCAGACCCCAAAAAATGGATCCTTGTTGGACGATCAGCATGACCGCGAAGGAGAGACCGCACAGGAGCATAAGATATTTGGCGCGATCGCCGAACAGCATCTTCAGCGCGACGTAATTCATCCGGCGATCTCCTCTCCCGAAGTCCGATCATCCGGCGGCAAGGCGACGACGCGCGGTGGCTTCGGCAAGTCGATCCGGTCATGCCGATGAAAGAAAATCGTGCACAGTTTGGCGATCGGGCATCCATGCTTCAGCGCCACCGTCCAGAATCGGCGCACGTGGCTGCCGTCAGGATGTTGATCTTCGTCCAAAAGATTCATCGGGCCCGGATAGGGATCTTGCAAGGTAATGCCCATGTCCGCGAGCTTCTCATCAACGCCTTGGGCGAGGTAATCGAACAATTCGCCGCACCAGGAAAATCGCTTGGCGTGGCTGATCGGACCGTCAGGCGACATGATCTCGGCGAGCCGCCGGTGGAGGTGCCCTTCCACGGCTTGCTCAATCGTGACGGCATGCGGCGGGCTTTGCTTTTCCATGCCGGCTGCGGATAGCACGGACGATGCCGCGCGCCTCGTTCGGTAGAGCGATCGACGCAACAATCGGAGGCTTCGGAGGAAATAGGCCGGAGATCGGTCGGCGGCTTCAACCTGAGAATTTGCGGTGCTGCCTAAGGACGGTCAGCAGTGCCCTCATGTGGGCAGGAGTCAATCGGAACGATGTGATGGTCGGATGATTCCTAGCTTTCGCATGCGATGCTGCAGCGTAGAGCGCTTCATTCCCAGTCGGGCGGCCGCGCCGTAGCGCCCGGCAATGATCCAGTTGGTGCGGCGCAAAGTGTCCAGAATATGGCTGCGCTCCGCTTCCGCGAGAGTGAGGCGCGGAGAATCATCGGAGTCCACGGGGCGGGATGCCGTCTCCAGTTCTTCGATCGTGAGTACCGGGCCGTTCGAAAGGATCACTCCACGTTCGATGACATGCTCAAGCTCCCTGACGTTGCCCGGCCAGTGATAGGTAGACAAAGCCCGGAGTGTGGCGGTCCCGATGCGCGAAATGGATTTTTTATGATGTGCTGCGTATTTGCGCGCAAAGTGCTTGGCCAGCGCCGGAATGTCCTCCGGCCGCTCGCGAAGGGCGGGCATACGGATGGGAAACACCTTCAATCGGTAATAGAGGTCGGAACGAAACACTCCGGACTTTACGGCTTGTTCCAAGTCCACGTTCGTGGCCGCGATCACGCGGACGTCCGGCTTCAACGTGTCGCGGCCTCCCACACGCTCCAGTTCCTTCGTTTCGAGCACACGCAGGAGTTTTACCTGCATGTCGAGCGGAATCTCGCCGATTTCATCGAGAAACAGCGTGCCCCCGTCGGCGAGTTCGAACCGGCCGACCTTCCGGGAAACGGCTCCCGTGAACGCTCCCTTTTCGTGGCCGAACAGCTCGGATTCAATGAGCGTGGGCGGGAGGGCGGAGCAGTTGACCTTGATCAGCGCCTTGTCCTTGCGCGGAGAAAGACGGTGGATCGCCTGGGCCACCAGTTCCTTCCCCGTGCCCGTTTCTCCGGTGATCAGCACCGTGCTGTCCGTCGGCGCCACCCGCTCGATCGCCTTCAACGCCTTTTGCAGCACAGGGCTCTTTCCCACCAGTGATCCGATATCGACCGAAGCACCGATTTCCTCGCGCAGGTAGACGTTTTCGCGTTCGAGCTGGTCTTTCAGCCGACGAATTTCTTCGTAAGCCGCGATATTGCCGATAGCCTGGGACACGTGATGGCCGGTCTGTTCCGCCAGCGCCAGATCGCGTTCCGAGAACGCGTTGCGCCTCCGGCTGCCGAAGGCGAGAAAGCCGTAAGGCTCGCCTTGCAAGGCAAGCGGACACAGCATGGCCGAGAGAATCCCCACTGATTCGATGTAGGAGGATTCGGGAAAGCGCTGCTGATTGTGACCGGTCAGCAACAATGGCTTACCTGTCGCGGCGAGTTCGGCCGGCGCCATCTGCTCGAACGGAAACTGCCGGAGCGCGTCCAGGTCGATATCGACTCCTTCGGCATATTGGATCTCGAACCAACGACCTTGCGGCCCCTGAGTGAATCTCACCAGGCCGATCATATCGTGTGGGATGGCGGAGCCGAGAATCTCGTGCACGCCGCGCACCAATTGTTCAACCGTCACGCTGCCCAGGACCACGCGGCTGTTGATGGCCATCATCGCGTCTCGTTCCTCGGAGGCGAGAACCGTTTGCAGCACGGGTGCGATGTGAATGCCGAGGTCCTCCATGAGCTGCCGGTGTTGTTCATGGAGAGCACCCGGCCGGCCGATTGCCATCCCGACCATGACGGCCAATGTGCGAGGGGCGTTCTCTCCTTTGTCCACACGGAGAATCAGCGGCGCCGCAAGCACCGACGTCGCCGGGAGCCCGGCTTTCGTCGCGGTCACGGCCTCGGTCCAAAATTCCGACGAAGTGTTCGGACAGAGCAGGGCGCGTCCGGTCAGGACCGCCGCTTCTTTGAGAGTGCCTTCCGCCGGCAGTTGCGTGATCTCCAGACCCGGCAGCGCGGGGTCCAGGATGCTCTTGGAGGTAGGGCTGAAGCTTTTCGTTGAGGGGCTATAGAGAAACAGCCCGGTCTTGTCGAATCCAAAATGGTTGGTGAGCGAGCCGGCCAACCGGTCATCGAATTCGCGCAGACTCCGTGAGCGCAACAACGATTCCGTGGTTTCCAGCAGCAGATCGAGGGCGAGTGGGGTGCCCATATGTGGGCACTGTAGCACGAATGTGATCGATTTCAAATGGCGTTGGGCGGGCTACGCCGAAGATCGAGTCTTCAGCGATTCCAGCCGCGAACGGTCCAGTTTCACGAACAGCGATTTTTCCTGCATGATGGTCACGGCACCGGGCGCCTGGCCCTTCGCTTTCTTGACCCATTTGCGTCTCGTGTACACCACGTCGCCTTTTTCGCTTTTCCTGAGATCACTGTAGAGAAGGGCGAGGGTGGCCGCATCGAGTAGAGTTTCGGGCGGCACGTCGGCTCCCTTTTCCAGACGCACCACGACATGTGAGCCTGGTGTGCCGCGCGCATGAAGCCAGAGGTCGTCGCTCTTGGCCAGTTTGAACGTCAGGTCGTCGTTTTCGCGGGCGTTTCGTCCTACATAGATGGGAAGGCCGTCGGTTGAGATAAAGCGTCGGTATGGCCCGCGCCGCTCGTCTCGGGTGGAGGGTTCCCGCGATTGCCGAGCCGACTGCGGCACGCCCGGCGCAGTCGCTGCGGGAGGAGTCCACAGGCCCTGCTGAATAGACGTGAGTTCGTCGCGCATCGAGTCGAGCTGTTGACGCTCGCGCTCGATACGCGGGATCAACTCTCTCCGGGCCGTCAGGTACTTGCGATGCCTGCGGAAATAGTCTTCCATGTTGGCCTGCGCCGTTTTGGCCGGGTCGAGAGGGAGTGTCAGCATCGGAAGCGACTCGTCGAAGTAGTCCACCACCTCAATCCCTGTCTGGCCCTTTCGAATCTGTGCCAAATTGGCCTTGATCAGTTCGCCGTACCGGGCATAATCCCGGTACTTCTCGGCCTTGGCCAAATCAGCTTCCCAGCTGTCAATGCGGCGCTGCAGTTTCTTGATGGCTTTCTTGAGACCCGTTGCGCGCGCATGTCGCTCGACGGTCAGGGCCGCGGCTGCCTCATGCTCCTGATACCGTGCCTCGATCTCAGCGGAGACGGAATAGAGCGATCCGCCCGGCGCCGGCTCAGATTTCTGTAAAGGCACCTTGCCTGATGCGTGTGATTTGGGCGGCTGGTATTCGAGTCCCACACGCTTTCCGGTGAGATCGGCCACGATCTGCCCTGCTTCGTCGATCAGCAGCAAGGTCGCATTTCGCCCGATCAATTCGGCGACCACGGTCCGGGAACCTTCTTTTGTGGTGAGGCACAACCGCACGATCCGGTCGCCCGCCACCTGTTCGATGCGGTCGATCCTGGCGCCTTGTACGTGGGCGCGCAGGTACTGACAGAACGGAGGTGGGGCAGGGGGGTTGGGAAGAGGGACGCTGAGCAAATGAAGCCGGGCTGTCTCGGGCTGGCAGCAAATCAAGAGACGATGAGTGCGCCCTGGGACTCGGATTTCAAGGACGGTCGTCTGCGCTGATGGCTGGTGAATTTTCTGAATCCAGCCGCCCGTCAGGACGGGTCCAACTTCGGCGACGACGGCCGCAATTTCTGTCTCTCTGAGTGCCATGATTCGTCCTTCGGTATCCCACGTCTTGGCCGGTACGGTGCACTGTACGGCTGCCGGACTGACCCGTGCAAGCGTCCTTCGCCCTGGCATCCCGATTGCTTAAGCATTCAGGGCGGGACCCGTCATGCATTCATGCCGGGATTGGGTTTCCGCCGGACGATGCGAGAACGAAGGAGGAGCCGATGTATTGCATGCGCTGCGAAGGAATGATGGTCCAGGATGAGTTAATCGATTTACAGGAGAGCAGCCACCCTATGCGGATACAGGCTTGGCGCTGCGTATCCTGCGGAAACCTCGTGGACCCCTTAATTCTGCGCCACCGTATGGTTCAACAGACAGGCGCGCTCCGGTTCTTAGCCCCGGGTGGCCTCGCGCCGGCTCTCGTGGGTGGCTCGAAGGCTATCGCGTAGAAATACTCTTTCTTATCCGTTCCCATTGCTGCTTGCGAACATACCGCCCCCCCGTTAGAGTCTGTTCCTTGGCGGAACGGACGCATGTCGCTCGTGAGAGAAAAAGAAGTCTCACACCTCCAGCGGAAATTTCGCCGCTCGATGCGCAGGCTGCTGAGCGACCTCTGCGATGATTTGGAGGAGCACTATGCGGACGCAGTAAAGCGGTGGCGACTGCCGGTCCCCTTTTTCCGGTTCCTTCAAGCCTCCTTGCCGGTCCGGTTTTACTCCAACTGGAAAATTGCAGGGTGGATTGAGTCCCTGAACGACCTCGTGTATTTCGTCGATCTGCTCGCCCAACTGAAGAGAGAGGCGGACCGGACGGATTTCACCGAGCAACTGCTCCGAGAATGCCAGGGACAGTTCTTTGAGCACGGGTACCTCGATGACCTGTTTCCTTGCGGATTACCGAAGCCGGCTGGCTTGGAGACCCGCCTTACGGCACTGTGCCGTCGTCTCGCGCAGGAGGCGGCTCAAGAGGCCTTTGTAATCCGGCCGTATTTCGCCCCGGCTTGGTGTGCTTCCAACGGTCCGGCACGATGGGACCTGGAAGGCGATCTCAGCGGCAGCTTCGAGCGGGCGGAGCCGCGGGGCGTCATACCGGTAGGCACAGACGGAGAATGGTATGAGCCTCCTCCGGATTTGAAACAGAAACTCAGGCGGTCGTCACAATGTATTCTGTCCGCCACAAAAACCGGCATCTCCTTATTGGTAAACGGCAAGCGATGTCCTATCCTTGCACTGATACAGGATCGGCCCGTATCGCGTTGGAGCCACCGTACGCCCGCCATCATCGCTTCCAGTCCAGTGGGCACCGTTACGGTTGGGCCGACTCTTGTGTACGACAGACACCGCCAACCTTGTGCAGTACGGCCGACTTCCTCTGAAGTCGCGAGGCGAATCAAGAGAGCTTGGGAAACTGTCAAAGAAGCCTGGCCGGAAGGGCATGGCGTCCTGGCGCTGCTGACCTCCAGACTTATTCCATTGAGGGCGAAAGGAGTGGTCAGTTTCAGTTACCGGCACAGGCCGGGGCTCTCCTTCATCAACTGCTTCGACCGCGACAATTTGGATCTTATCGATGATCTCATCCATGAGAACAGCCACCACCATCTGAATCTTCTGCTCCGCAAGTCCGTCATGTACCGAGGCGACCACAATCAGCAAATCTTTTATTCCCCCTGGCGCCGCAGCCTTCGCCCATTGCGCGGCATCCTCCACGCCACGTTCACCTTCACCATGGGCGCGATGCTGTTCGAGCGGTTGTCGGCGTGGGGCTCAGGCCGAGAAGGGATGGCCCGATGGAAGCGCGCAGGCCTTACGCCACGCGACCTGCAACGCGCCCGCTTCCGTTGCCTGGAAGAAATCGCATCCGTCCGCCATTCGCTGGAAGATCTCCGCTATGCGGATGAGAACAAAGGTTGGCTCACAAGCTCAGGCAGGACATTGGTGGAGCAGCTGACAGAAGCGATCAGCACCGTTGAGCGAAGGATGGCCCGCTATCGCAAAAAAGTGGCACGGTCGCCGTTCGGCCCCGCGCTCCGTCGCCATGAAAAGGAGTTGAGAAAAGCTCGCCAAACGTACGGGCCCATGAGCTATGAAAAGCGAATGAGGCGGAAAAAGAGCTGAACAAACAGGAGTCGAACGGGTAATGGAATAACAACCGAATCAAGTTCTAAAGAAGACGTGTGTGAGTCGGTTCCACACCTGGTCGGAAATTCCATCGGAAAGTTTCGACGCCGCTCGGGGGCCTTTTCAGCAGCCACAGAGTCGGATCATCCATGGGCATGGTCGCGAAACAGCGCGACCGAAACTCTGGAGTCACG
>JBDZUK010000024.1:36051-43447 GCA_040255165.1 Nitrospiraceae bacterium
GGCGTACCTCTAGGGTACGTCGCAAGGGGACGGGCGACTGAAATTGGGGATGGGCCTTTTCAGCAGCCGCCTAAGGTTCGACGGTCACGTCGACATACGCCGGCAAACCATCCGCCCCCTTTCGATCCGTCACTCTTAGCTTGAAACGGTAAGTTCTGGGCTCCGATACGATGGGAGCCGAGAACGATGCCTCGGCATTGTTGACGTCGAGGAGGGCGACCTTGCTGCCCCGAACCTGGCTCCAAGCATAGTAAAGCGCTTCGCCTTCCGGATCACGGCTCTTCAGGCCGCTCAGCTTGACCTTGGAACCGGCCTTCACTGTGCGGTTCGTCCCCGCGTCCGCGATGGGCGGCTCATTGGGCTCGTCGTTCACTTCGACGTTCACATCGAGCGAGGCCTCCTTGCCTCGGTTGGAGACGGTGAGGACCGTCTTGCCGTTGCCGACGATCTGCAACATGCCGTCCCGCAGGACTTTGATGACCTTCTCGTTCGATGAATGATAAACGGTGCCGGTCGACGGGGATGCGATCGGTCTGGTCACGCCGTCGGCAAACTCTCCGACCACGGGCAACTCAAAGACTTTGCCCATCGAATCCACATGGCCGAAGGCGGAACTCTGTCCGGCGCGTCCCAGATGGAGCGGCTTGTCGGTTTCAAAATCGATGGCGTGCAATTCGGTGGCAGGTTCCACCATGACGACGACTTCATCGAAGACGGATCTCGTGCCGAGACGTCCGCGGGAAATGTCTGCCACCGCCAGCAACCGCATCGCGCCGATGGCGTCCTTGGGAATTTTCAACGGCCCGCCGAACGGCGGTTCCTGAGCCGCCGTAGAAGCCAAGGAGGCGAGGGCGACGACGGCACCGCCGGCGACGCTGTCCCGCTGCCAATACCGATCGTCCGCGATCTTTTCCTGCTGGGGCGGACCGCCGCCCGCCGTTTCGTCCTGCTGTACCAGCGTCTCGGCCGATTCGGCGTACCAATAATAGCGGACCATGACGACGCCGCTGTCCGAGCCCAGATCGACCTTTGCCGTGATCGTCTGGCCGGATTTGAGATGCGCTCCTTCCGCGGGAGACACGATTTTGAACGCGAATGCCGGGCCGGACAGGCCTAGAAGCAAGGCGCAAGCACACAGCCCCAGCGTCGTCCCCGGCTTCATTCTTCTTCCTTCAAACTTGCTACTTTCATCCATGGTCACCTCGTCAGGTGGAACGGCACGTCGGTCAGGACAACGCGATCTTTAAAGAGTAGCGCGGCCTTCAACATCAACGCCCGTTGGTTGTGCAGAATGTTTTGCCACCAGCGCGCAGGCAGGATTTCCGGCAGCACGACGGTGATCCAACATTCCGGATCTTTCTGCCGTAGCTCTTCGATGTGGTTTAACAGGGAGCCGAGAACCGAACGGTACGGCGAGGGCAACACGATCAGCGGCACGCCGCAGCCCCACTGCGCCCATTGAATTTCCGCGAGCGCGGTTTCTTCCTTGTCGACATCGACCAACACCGCCCGGATTTCGCCGGCGCGGCTTCGGGCGTAGTCGACGGCACGCACCACCGCTCGGTTCACGCCGCCGATGGGAATAAGGACGATGTTGCGCCGGGGCCTTGGGGGCCGGTGATCGCGCGACAAGGACACTTGCTCGGCCACCGCTTTGTAATGTGAATGAATGGACCGGAACATGGCGATCAGCAGTGCGATGAGGAGAAAGACGATCCACGCGCCCTGCATGAACTTTGTGGTGGCGATGATCACGGTCGCAATGCCGGTGGCCAGGGCGCCGATGCCGTTGACGATGAGCTTACTCTGCCAATGACGGCCTTTTTTGATCAGCCACCGACGGACCATGCCCGCCTGGGAGAGCGTGAAGGAAATAAAAACGCCGATGGCGTACAGCGGAATCAGCGCGTGAGTGTCGCCTCGGAATAGGATGAGCAGGACACAGGCTAGAAAACCAAGGATCACGATACCGTTGGAAAATACCAGGCGGTCGCCGAAGGTGGCCATCTGGTGCGGCATGAATCCGTCGCGCGCCAGGATGGAGGAGAGATGAGGAAAGCCTGCGAAGGCGCTGTTGGCGGCGAGGATCAAGAGCAGCATGGTGCCACCCTGGATCGCGAAGTAGACCCACCCGGTCCCGAAGATCAGCCGCGCCAATTGGGAAATGACCGTCTCATCGGGTTTGGGCACGATGGTGTAGTGGTACGCCAGGAAGCTGATACCCATGAATAGGGAGCCTAGAATGAAGGACATGTAGATCATCGTCGTCGCAGCGTTATAGGACTCGGGCTGGCGAAAAGCCTTGACGCCGTTGGAGATGACTTCCATACCTGTGACGGCGGCGCAGCCCGCCGCGAACGACCGGAGGATGAGAAACAGCGTAAGCCCCTCGATCGCCGTTTGGGCTTCGACGGTGGGCGGCGGTGCGGCCGACCCATGTCCGAAGAGCACCTGAGACACCCCCGCCAGCACGACGAGCGCCAGCCCACCGATGGCGGCGTACGTGGGCACGGCAAAAAACCGTCCAGATTCTCGTACCCCGCGGAGGTTCATGATGACGATGAAGACGATCGCAACAAGGCCGAGCGCCTCCCGGTGAGGATACAGCATTGGGATCGCGGACGTGACGGCCGCCACGCCGGCGGCGACGCTCACGGCCACTGTCAGGACATAGTCAATCATCAGGGCTGCGGCGGCCGTGAGTGCAGGCAGGTCTCCGAGATTGGTCCGGGCTACGATGTAGGCGCCGCCGCCGGCGGGATACTCATAGATGATCTGGCGATACGAAAATGTCAGGACGACCACGAGAAAGACGATGGCCATGCTCACGGGGATGGACCATGCCATGGCGGCGGTGCCCGCCAGGATGAGAACCAGAAGGATTTCTTCCGTTGCGTAGGCGACCGAGGAGATCGCGTTGGAAGAAAAAATGGCCAGCGCGACCGTTTTGGAGAGTCGTTCGTGGGCCGCCTGAGCGGTCTTGAGGGGGTCGCCGACCAGCCACCGCTTCAGAAGCATGGCAGCATTATCGCACACTCGACAGAGATTGAGGCAAGGGATAGGCCCCATGACCCATTAGGCCGAAATGCCCAACCGGGTTGGCTTGACAGTCCTCGGATCCGGGGCCTAGGATCACCTCGCGCCGCCGGCGCCTCTTCCGGCAGCGCATTGGATTTGAGGTGATGCCGGGGAACATCCACGGATGATGCGGCTTGTCCGGGAGCGCTGGGAACGGCTCAAGGTCCAGCACAAAATCTGGGCTGTGCTGGGTCTGCTGCTGGGTCCGCTCTTTGTCGCAGTCTCGCTCCATTTGTACCTCACCGAACAACTGCTCCTGGTCCAACAGCAACGGCATGGAATTCTCGTGACAAGCGAGCATGTGCACGTGTTGCGCCGGTTGGCGGTGGACATCGAAGACGCCTTTCGCGGCTACGTACTCACAGAACAGCCCGCCTTTCTCGCGCCGATGCGAGACGCGCAATCCAAACTGGAGGCGCTACAGCGGACTCAGTTCAAGACCGTGCCAGAAGCATTGCGCCCTCTGATCCCGAAAATCAACAGCTTGCTGGAGTCGAAGCGTGAATTGATCGCCGACATCCAAGAAGGCCGCTCCGGTAAAGCCTTGGCCTACATCCGGTCGGGAAAGGGCTTGGAGCTGTCCGATGCCTTGCGCCATGAGTTTCGAACCATCGAAGACGAGTTGGATCGAGAATTGATCCAGGTGAACGAGCAGGCGGAGGGCCTCTCGGGGTGGTCCTTCAAGGGCCTGTGGGCTGGCATGACCGGAATCCTCGTGTTGGGGTGGATCTGCTCCCGCCTTCTGGCCAGATCGATCACCGACCCCATCAATCGATTGCAGTCGGCGACGACCGCGTTCGGCCGGCACGCCGACCATCAGGACATGCAACGGTTGCTACCCGAGCGGGACCATCGTGGGGATGAATTGGCGCAGTTGGCTCTGGCGTATGTCGAAATGGCACGGCGTATTGGAAACCACATCCGTGAACTGGAAATCTTAGAAGCCATCGGTCAGGAGATCAACGCGATCGGACCGGACGGCCTGGCCGGCGTGCTGCGAAAGATTACGGATCGCGCAGTGGAATCGGTGGGGGCCGACGTGTGTTTGGTCATGCTCAAAAACGAGATCATGGGATGTTGGGTCGTGGCCGCTGCCTCGGGCGAATGGAATGAGCGTTTGGAGAACGCCGTCATGCTCTGGGAAGAATTTCCGGTGTCGGTGCAGGCCTTCGAGACACGGCAGTTCGCAACAGGGCGGCACCTGAGGAGCGACCGGCGTCCCGAGGTTTCCCGGCGCAACGTGATCGGCGACAGCATGCTGTCCATCCCCTTGTTGGCGCAGGGGGAGCCGTTCGGCGTGCTGGTGTTGTTGAGTGAGAGCGATCGTTCGGCGAACGAATGGAACCGACGTCTCGCGGTCGGCATGGCGCAGAGTGCTGCCTTGGCGATCTCGAACGCCCATCTGTACGAGGCCGCTCGACAGAAGCACCAGGATCTGCTCGCTCGTCTTCGGTACCTGGAACATCTGGCGGAGGCGCTGGCCCACGACCTGAAAGGACCCGGCGAGCGGATGGGCACGCTGGCGCAGCTGCTCTTGAAAGAACACCGGCATCAGTTGGACGAGAAGGCGAAAAAATGGCTGGCGATGATCGAATGGAACAGCAGGGAAATGACCGAACGGGTGGAGGGGATTCTGGCTGTCGCCAAGCTCGGGACACATCACGTGCCGGTCGTGGCGGTCGATCCGAGCGCCGTGCTTGCGGACATCCTCAAGTCGCGGGCTGAGGAAATCGAGCGTAGCGCCGCCAGAATCGAGGTGGCCCGCGACTTGCCCTTGGTGGCCTGCCACAATGCGTACCTTCGCCAGGTGTTCGATAACCTGCTGTCGAACGCGCTGAAGTTTGCGAAGCCTCGGCAGAATCCTCATATACGCATCGAGGGCGTCGTCGACGGGCAGCGGGTCTGTTTCACCGTGGCCGACAACGGAATAGGAATTCCCCGGGAACAGCGGGATCGCGTGTTTCAGCCGTTCGTGCGGCTGCGATCGTCCGACGCTCCCGGCAGCGGCATCGGATTGAGCATTGTCCGCCGAATCGTGGAGTTGTACGAGGGGAAGATCTGGATCGAGGAAACGGAGCAAGCCGCCTGCGCCATCAAGTTTACCCTTCCGTGGTTTGCAGAGGAAGGTCGGTTCTTCTCAGGACCGCCCGGGGCCCCGGGTCGTTCCATTCCATCTCATGTTCCCGCTAGAGGAGGCCTATGATGAACGCCGGAGTGATGGACAGGAAGTTCGAGAAAAAAAGGGCCAAGGCTCCGTTCACGATCTTGATCGTTGAAGACAGCGCCACCGATGTTGAGCTGATGTTGCACGCGGTCGAACAAGCCGATCTCAAGCCGCTCGGCGGGGATTTTGAGATGGAGGTGCGCGCCACCGCCGAGGGAGCGATCGACTTGTTGAACGAGCGCGCTGTGGATCTGGTGCTGACCGATATGATGTTGCCCGGCATGGATGGGTTGGATCTCGTGAGCCGCATCCAGACGATGGATCCAAACCTCCCGGTCCTGGTCGTCACGCGCATGAACGCTGTGCAGTTGGCCGTCGACGCCATGCGCCGTGGAGCGTTTGACTATGTGCTGAAGCCCGTCAACGCAGACGATCTGGGCATGCGGCTGCACCGGGCGATTCGTATTTCGGAAATCCTCCGGCGTCACGCGGTCTACGAGCAGCAGGATCGCCAGGAATTTGAGGCGAACAATCTCGTGGGCGGGAGCACGGCATTCGACCGGATCTTGCGAAGCATCCGGGACGCGGCTCACGTGCGCTCGACGGTCTTGATCACCGGCGAAACGGGGACCGGCAAAGGGATGATCGCCCGCGCCATTCATCACCAGAGCGCTGAGCGTCATAAACCGTTCCAGGTGATCGACTGCGCCACCGTCCCGGAGGGGATGATGGAGAGCGAGCTGTTCGGGCACGTGCGCGGGGCCTTCACTGGCGCAATTGCAGACAAGCCTGGGCTCATCGAGCTGGCCAACGGCGGAACGGTCTTTCTCGACGAGATCGGCGAATTGCCGCTTCCACTTCAGGCCAAATTGCTGCGCGTCCTCGAAGACAGCGAGGTACGGCCGGTGGGAGGCACGCGGACCAAGCGGGTCGATATGAGGTTCGTCGCGGCCACCAATCAGAACCTGGAAGAGAAGATCCGCCGGGGCACGTTCCGCAAGGATCTGTATTACCGCCTTGCGGTCGTATCGATTTCCGTCCCGCCGCTGCGCGAGCGGCGTGACGACATTCCCGTCATCGCGCGGCACCTGATGGGTCGTTTGTCGCGGGAAATGGGCAAGCCGCGCTGCCATTTTGACGAGAGTGCTCTATCTGAATTGATGAAATATTCCTGGCCGGGAAACGGCCGTGAGCTGCGCAATGTGGTGGAACGCGCCGTGATGCTGGCTACGGGAGATACCATTACCAGCCGCGACATCCACCCTGTGCTTCCGCAGGCCACTGGACCGGAGGCCGTTGGCGAACCGGGCTATACCGGTCTTCCATACATGGAAGCCAAAGAGCAGGCCATCGCCGACTTCAGCAAATCCTACCTACGCGCCAAACTCATGCAATTTGGCGGGATCATCACCAAGGCGGCGGAAGACAGCGGCATCCCTCGGCAACATTTTTCTCTCCTGATGAAGCGGTATTTGGGGACGGCGGACGAGCAGGAAGATGCCTCATCCTGCGATTCGTGACACTGTCTCGTCTCGTAACACTGTCTCCTCGCCTGAACTAGTGCGGCGACTCCTGCATCCTCACCGAGTTACTCCCCAGTAACAAGCTTTTCTTAGTCGACCTGTTTTGGAAGTCGATCCGCATGGATCTATCCGTCAGGTACCGGCCGTCGGCGCGCGAATATTCTGATATGCGCGGTAAAACACATTGACTGAGAAGCAAATTTCAACGGTCAGCATGTTGAAGCATATTCAGATATTCGTCCTCGGGGAAGGCCGCAGTGTTCTGATTCGATAGTCACGCCGCAAAAGACACATAAAAGTCTGTATTGACGGCCAGTTAGCTCGTAAGCCTCCCAGCGAGTGAATTCCCCATCTTCTTGGCAGCCTCCTTGCTGAACGACACAACGCGCGAAGATCCTGCCTGCTGTCGAGTGGATCTCTCGCACGACTACACGGAGAAGGGAGGTGAGACGCGATTCAGGGAAGAAAAAGGTTTCTAGAGAGTGGTCTCTTAGCATGGAGGTGTAAACGATGTTTTTGTCACGTCGGCAATTTTTAAAGGTCTCAGTGGGGACGGTCGCCGCGGTCGCGGTGGCGGACAAAGTCCTGGCGTTGACCGCGCTGCAGCCGGTCATCGAAGTCGGGAACCCGC
>JBDZUK010000025.1:0-42085 GCA_040255165.1 Nitrospiraceae bacterium
GCGTCTGCGGCAGCCTTCGCCTGGCCCGGAGCAGCTTACAGCACAGCCTCGAAATCCTGGAAGAGCCCGCCTTCGCCGCCCAGCCGGAATCCGTCTCCGCGCGCGCCGCTCGCTTGCGCGCATCGGCCGAGGACTGGGTCACCGTGATTGCCTCGATGAACGCCGAGTATCGCTGCGAATGATTTTGTAGGACGCTGAAAAAGCCCGTCAGCTTTGTTCTCGCCTCGCTCAACGCCCCCGACGTACCGCCCCGGGAAAAAGCTGCTTCCGGGCTCAGTCCTCTTCCGGATTTATGATATGGAGGCCCAGCGGCCGGCAAGCGGAGAGCAACTGCGTGTCGGCGCTCACGACCGTGAGCCGCAGCGGCTTCAGCTCCATCGCCAACGCCAGATGCATCGCCTGTGGCGACTTGAGGAACGGATACTCCAGCACCAGCTCCTTCGTCGCCAAGTACGTCTCCATCGTCGGGGCGATGAATTGAAACAGGCCCTGCTGGGATTCCACTTCGAATTTATAGAGCACGGAGTAACAATCGTCCCTGGTGATTTCGCCGATCTGCGCCCGGTTGGAGAACACCGAATAGAGATCCGTGACCGTCCAGGTCGGAATGATGGCGACCTTGCCGCGCTTGACCATCAACTTGTTGACGATCCGCGTGCCGCGTTCCATGCTGTAGCGTTTCACAAGCGCCGTCGAGTCGAAATAGTAGTACGGCATGCCTCAGGCCCTCCCCTTCAACAGGACCGAGGCGAGCGGACCCTGCAGCTTCGAAAGCCGATCCTGCAACTCGTCCAACGGAAGATCCTCATACCCCTGCTTGCGCAGGCTGTCGGCCAGATTGCCCCGATTAAATGACGCGGTGTCTTCCCGCAGCCGCTCTCCCAGGCGCCGCTTCGCCAGCCGGCTCGGCAGCCGGCGTTTGCTGTTCGTTAGGCCCCTGCCGCGGCTTCGCGGCGATCGTGTCGATCTCGGCTCCCTCGTCGTTTTCGCCATCCTCCTCCTCACAGTGGTCTGATGTGCAATGCGCCCGGCTTCGGCGCGCGGTCCTCGCGGGGACATCCCGCCGGAAGAGCCGCACTGGCCGGCAACTCCGATTCTCCATAGATATGCGCGGCGATGGCTTTCGCCACCTCGTTGGAAAATTCCTGCTGCATGACACGGACGGCTTTCGCCGTCGCTTCACGGTCCGACAAGTGTCCTTCTTTGCCTCCCCGGGAGATCGCTCCCACGATTCGCTGGGCGGCCAGGTCGTAGACGGCGAAATCACTGCACCATCGCGCGTACCGGAACCGGGGATCGCCCGCGTCGATGAGCCATACACGAGTCACGCCGGTGACGAGCACTTCGGCAGCCGGAACCGCTCCCTCGGCTCCCGGCGAAGCTTCGCCTTCCGGGGCTCGGCCGGTGACCCGCAATCCTTCCCGGATCAGCCCTTCGATCAGCGCGCGTTGAACAGGCTCGGCCTGCTCGCCCGTCACCTCGACCGCAACAATTAAATTGGACGCGAGAAACTGCTCCAACTCGGCCGTGAGCTCCGACACCCGGTACGGCGGCGAACTCCCTTGCCCGCTTGGGCGGATCACGCGCAAATCGGCGTTGTACGCCTCGCGCAACACCAGCGTCTTCGCGGCCCGGCGGAGATTCCTCACTTTCGCGACCTTATCCTGCGTGCGCCGCGCCTCGGACACGGCTTCGTCGATCTCCCGGTCCAACTCGCGCAGACGTTCCGCCATCGCCGTCTCGGCCTGCGCGCGATTCATGCCGGCCAACACGTAATGCTGACCCTTGCCGGCGTCATACCAACTATCAAGAACCTGAACGTTCTCGAGCACTTTATCCGTTGAAACTTGCGTGACGTGGTCGAGGGTGAGCCGGCGCTCGGCGTTCGTCTGCCCTTTTCCCTCGATGACGAGGTAAGACTCCCAGTCCTTGGCCTGCGCGCTGACTTCCGCCTTGAAAATTCTTGCCACCGCCGCGTACGCGCGCTCCGACGCAACGGACTTCATCTCCGCCTGTCCCACTCCGAGCAAATACTGACCGGCGGGATAGACGGCGCTGTTGCCCTCGACCCAGGCCGGCTTGGCTCGGTGGCCGGCCCACCCGCAGGCCGTCACGCCGCCCAGGAGAAGTCCGGCGCAGAGTAGGATCGCGGCGCACTGAGACGGTATGCTCAAACGGTCCGTCACTGGATCACCCGCTGCACCAGAAACGTGGTTTCACCGGGACCGACGGTGAACCGGCGCCTGATTCCGGACGCATGCGGGGCTTCCGTCCGCCCCATGTGCGCCTCATAGGTCCCTGCCGGCACCCATAGCCGCACGAGATGGATCTCATCAGGCAGGGTCTGCCAACTGCGCTTGTCGGCCTCCTCGGACGCCACGGCCAATCCTTTGGCGAGCAACCCGACGGCCAGACCGACCCAGGCGGCGTGGTCTTTGCCGGCCGCTTGCTGCGCCCCGCGCGTCACCCCTTCCGCCATCGTGAACTTGACTGCGGCGCGAGCGAGCGCCTTGGCCGTGATGCTTGGGAGCCGCTCCATCAAACTCTTTTCGGCCAGCGCGGTCACGTTGTGTACCAACTCGGTAGGCCCGGTGATGGAGTCGCCGCTCTCCGAAACGAGCACGACCGAGTCGCCCGCCACGCCGGTTTTCTGCGGCACCAGTCGAGGAAGCGCCACACGCACCACACGGCCGTTCAATCCGTAGAGCACGCTGTCCACGGCCCGGCGGTTCTGATGGGCGCCTTGCGCAAGCGCGCGGTTGAGCAGGACCAATTGCAGCGCATCGAGGCTGATGGGGAGATCAAGAAACTGATCCTCCTTCTTCGGAGCGCGGCCATTATAGCTGATCACGACGACTTGAGCGAGCGGCCCCTGGCTCTGGGACGCCGGCGACGTCTCCTCCGGAAACAACCGCCGGTATTCTTCCAATTCCGCGGTCAGGTGCAACGATTCGGTGACTCTCAGCAGGTCGGTGCGCAACGACCGCGGCACGGGAGTGTGCGACCAGGCGCGAGCCGCGTCATACGCCTCGTAGGCCTTGCGATAGGCGATGAACGCGTTGTTGAGGTCGCCGGCCGCCTCGTACAGGATTCCGCTGAGATAACGGGCGAAGCCGTCGTCGCGGTAGCCTGTCTTGTCTTTCGCGCGGTCGGCCAAGAGGTTCAGCCGGTGGTCGAGTCGCCGCGCCTCCACCAAGGCTTCGTACGGCTGTCCCAGGAGCGCGTAGTTCAAGGCCTTCACGACATTGATCATGACCTGCTCGTAGGGGTCGCCTTCGTAGGGAAGCGCGTTGTCGTTCGTCAAAAATGCGGCGGTTTCCGTCCGGACCTTGCGCGTATAGAGCCGTTCGACTTCGTCTTCGGCCTGTTCGAGCACCGCGTTGCTCCGCTCGTATTCACCGGCCAGGTGAAGGGTCATGCCCCGGTCCATGCCGTAGAGCACGCGGCTCTTCGCGCCGTATTCTTTTTCAGCCTGTTCGACGATCGCATCGGCCCGCTTGGGATCGTTGGCCCGCAGACTCTCCTCGATCAAGGCATAGCGGTTGACGGATGGACCGCAGGCGGTCAGGGAGAGAAGCAGGACACCGAGGATCAACCCCGGCAGGGACATGGAGCCGCTCCACCGGTCCGGTTGCGCCGCGGCAGAGGGTGAAAGGAAAGGGTTCAACGACGTGGGGACTAAAAGACGGTTCGTTTTCTCTCGATGACTTTCTTGATTTTTTTCTGGCCGAACCACACCTTCACGTTGTTCTCCAGGTCCACCATCTCCAGGTCCACCTGGTAGAACACGGCCTTGGCCCCGTCGGCCTCGTCCAAAATCGTCGAGATGTTGCCTTTCATCATGTAGTCGGCGCCGATTTCCTTCCCGGGCGCCTTTTGAGTATCTTCCCGTGAATGAATCGCCTGCTCCTTGCGCTCCTCGCGGATCTCTTCCCGCTCTCCTTTGCCGGCGACGAACATCACTTTTTGCGAGTTGGTCAACTCGCGTTGAAGATCCGTGACGAACGTCTGCACGTTGATGTGCTCATGGCTTCGGTTCATGACCGTGCCTACGACGACGACCGGCTGGCGGCGCTTGCCTTGGGTGAAGTTGTTGAGCCACGGATACTGCAAGGCGTCCTTCACCATGGCCTCGGCCACCATGCGGGAATCAGTGTCGTTCCAGCGGCCGCTGAAATCGGTCACCACGCCCGTATCGACGCGGGTCACCTTCGTCTCGTGGCCGCACCCTCCGACCATCACCGATAGCCCGAGCACCACCCAGGCCCCATGCCGCACGCGATTGCTCACGTTTCTCCTCCCTCAGGTTGCCGCCCCGGAGTCGACTGGACGGGCATCCGTCGTTACCGCACTCCGCGCTTCTCTTCTTCCTTTTCCAGTCGCTCGAACAGGCGGTCGGCGTTCTTCCTGACGAAGTCCCGCACCTGGGCATTCAATTCCTTCATCTGGTCCAGGTTGTTCTTCATGTCTTCGAGGCTCAGCTTGGCGAGCACATAGTACGTGCCGGTTTTCTCGTCCTTGTAGCGCTCGATGGGACGCACGCCGCTGAGCGTGGCGGTGGTGACCGTTTTGATCGCGCGCTCGACGTTTTGCTCCTCCGTGTTGCGGGTAAAGTCGCCGGCGGTCGTCGAAGCGGAGTAGTCCCGCATCAAATAGCCGGTGTAGGTCTCGAAGGTCTTGGCGATCTCGGCTCTGGCCCGGTTCTCGGCCGTGTCCCAGGCCAACGGCTCATTTCTCACGCCGATGACCGACCCGACACCGTAGAACGCCTTGGTGTCCTTTTCATTGAAGGCCCCGGAACCTTTCTTCACCCAAGTTGGAGGACCGCCGCACGCGGTGAGTCCGATAACAAAAGCGAGAGCCGCTCCAGCTCCGGCAAGCATCGCGAGAGGCCCACGTGACGTGCTCATACCGTTCCTCCTTCGTATTGGGTGACTCCGGCGCTTTCCGTCTCACTGCGAAAAATCGGCGGTCATGCTAACATGCGTTCCGGGTGCAGTCAACGCAACCGGCCGTTCCTTGCACTCAAGACTTGCAGTTTCTTAGGAAGAATACCGAAGGAGGGTATCGTGGCAGAGGTACAGATTCAGGACGGCGTGATCAAGGTGCTCGAACTGGACGTGCAGGACCCCAAGGCCGCGGCCGTGCTGGCCGAATACCCGCAAGTCCGCTGGCCCGAGATTACCCGGCGGGCGTTGAAAATCGGTCTGGGGTATCTCAAAGGGGGCGGGAAAGATTGAGGCGCTACTGGGTCCGGCCGGAAGAAGCGTCCGCTTTCTCCACGGTCGCTTTGGCGCGGGTATGGTCGCCGCCCAATTCAAGGTAGCGGCGAAACGCCTCGACCGCCTTCGGCTCGTTCTTGAGGTGATCGGCATACAGGGTGCCGAGTGAGAAATAGACGTCCAGGTACGACGGATTGACCTTGGTCGCCCGCAGCATCGCCTGTTCGGCCTCGGCATAGCGGCCCTGCTTTTCATAGACGAGTCCCAACGTATAAAAAGAATCGGGATTGTCCGCCGCATATTCGACGGCTTTCTTGGCGGCGGCGAGCGCTTCTTCCAGATTCGGCAGCACCTCAAGGCGCACAAAACTTTTGAGCACGTAGGCATCGCCGAATCCCGGGTCATACTCCAGGGCCTTATTCAATCGTTCCAGCGCCTCCTCCGCGGACTTCTGCTGTTGGAGCAACGTAAACGCCTGCTCGTAATGGGCCTTCGCCGCCTTCGTGCGTTCCTCGGCGGTGGACGGATCCTGACCCAACACGAACGACGCCTTGCGTCCCTCGATTAAGATGGTGTCCCCGTCCCCGTCCAGCCGGGCGAACTGCGGATGTTGCTCGCCTTTCGTCGCCTGCTCGACTTCTGATTGAACGTAGCGACCTAGCTCCGAGGCCATCAGCCACCCGTTCTTGTTGGAATCCGCAGCGCCCCGGAGCCCGGCTACGATCGACTGAACGAAGAGATTTTTGCCGCCCTCCCTGGTGGGCTTTTCGCCCCGGTCGCCGGCCGTAAGGACCTGAACCGCTCGCTTTTCCGTGTCCTCCTCGGGCGCCGCCCGTCCTTCCAAAGACAACTGCTGCGGCGCCGTGACTTCCCACCCGCGCAAAGGCGTATCCAAAATAAACAGGGTATGCTTCGACATGGATCGCCGGCTGAACTCTTTGAGATTGTCCAGGGTGACGGATTTCGACGCATTGTTGACCTGCGCATCCCAGGGCACGAGAAATCCCAATTCCTGTGATTGCATATCCTGGGTCATGCCGCCGTGACCGATGAAAAAGATGACGACGCGATCCTGACGGCCGACTTTGCGGGGCAAGTAGTCGCTCAAGATGTAATGCAGCCGTTTGTAGGTTGCTTCCTTGTCGTATACCTCCAGAACTTCTTCAAATCCGAGTTGCCGAAGCGCATCGGCGACGGTCTTGGCATCGGACACCGCGCCGGGCAGCTTGGGCGCAAGCAAATAGTCTTCGATCCCGATCACGACCGCCCAGGATTTGTAATAGAGTCCCTCGGGCTTGCCCAGTTGCGCTTGGACGGCGGAAGGATCGAAAGGCGGAACGGAAATGACGGCGAAGAGTACGGCAAGAAGGAACGTGGAAAACCGAGTAGCGATCGAAGCCATCTGGAAGTAGCACCCCGGTGGAGCGAGATACGTCAGCCTACTCTTGCCTTCTGACGGCTGTCAAGAAACAGAGCGGCCTGCAGGAGCTGGACAAGCCTCTGTTTCACCCGGCCAACCCCAGCGCGCCGAGAGACGCTGTACCACGAGCTTTGTCATCGCATCGTTCGGAGGTACAACGCACCGACTCGGGAAAGAGCTGCTCTGCAGCTCGGGGTGCACCCTTTGTGAGCATCCTGTAGACAGCGATGTCTCTGGCGTATTCGCGGTCGTCGTCATCGAGCAACTAGCCTTCATGGCAGACTCAACGATCCGCCGCTCCAGCCATGCCATCCACATCACCAAGGTATGGTTGAAGTTGAATCCCGCCTTATCCATAATTGCGACAGCCATGCGGGAGGCGCTGCCCCCGCGGGCCTCTCACGCGCGCAGAGGCTATCTTTTTTCGCCTCACGAGTTGGGCTTCACCTCAAACAGGAGCCGACGCCATGTCCGACAAGATCGACACCTTGTTGAAAGAAAGCCGGGTCATTCGTCCGACCGCTAAAACGACCGCAACCGCGTACATCCAGGACTACGAGACGGAATACAAGCGCTCGATCGCCGACCCGGAGGGTTTCTGGAGCGGCATGGCCACGGAGTTGGAGTGGTTCTCGCCTTGGGCCAAAGTCCTCGAATGGAATTATCCGTGGGCGAAATGGTTCGTGGGCGCCACGTGCAACATCGCCTACAACTGTCTCGACCGCCACGTCAAAACCTGGCGGAAAAACAAAGTCGCGGTCATCTGGGTCGGCGAGAACGACCAGGAGCGGGTCTTCACCTACGGCGAGCTGTACCGGCAGGTGAACCGCTGCGCGAACGCGCTCAAGGCGTTGGGCCTCAAGAAGGGCGACCGCGTGACCATTTATTTGCCGAAAATCCCCGAGCAGATCGTCGCGATGCTGGCCTGCGCCCGCCTCGGCGTCATTCATAGCGTCGTCTATTCAGGCTTCAGCGCCCCCGCGCTCGCCAGCCGAATCCAGGATGCCGAAGCGCGCGTCGTGATCACGGCGGACGTTGGGTACGACCGCGGCAAGGTCATCAAGTTGAAAAGCGTCGTCGATGACGCGGTTGCGAACTGCGGCACGGTCGAAAGCGTCGTGGTAGTCCGCCGCCAACAGCCCGGCATCGGACTGTCCGCTCCGAAGGAAATCGATTGGGATGATTGGCTCAAAGGGGAAAAACCCGTGTGCGAAGCGGAACGGCTGGACGCCGAGGCTCCGCTCTACATACTCTACACGTCGGGAACGACCGGAAAGCCGAAGGGCGTCGTCCATGTCCACGGCGGGTACATGGTCGGCACCTACGCCACGACGAAATACGTCTTCGATTTGAAGGAAGACGACGTATACTTCTGCGTCGCCGATCCGGGCTGGGTCACCGGCCACAGCTACATCGTCTATGGCCCGCTGTTGAACGGCGCCACGATCCTGACCGCGGAAGGCAAGCCCGACTATCCCAATCCCGGCCGCTGGTGGGACCTCATCGAGCGCTACGGCGTGTCCATTTTCTACACCACGCCCACCGCGATCCGCTTGCTGATGAAATACGGGGAGGAATGGCCGAAGAAATTCGATCTCTCCACGCTGCGCATCCTCGGCAGCGTCGGCGAGCCGATCAATCCGGAAGCCTGGGAATGGTTCCATCGAGTCACCGGAAGCGACAAGCCGATCATGGACACCTGGTGGCAGACCGAAACCGGCGCCATTCTCGTCACCCCGCTCCCCTGCGTGCCGCTCAAGCCCGGGTCGGCCACGAGACCGTTCCTCGGCATCGAGGCCGACGTGGTGGATCGGGAAGGCAACAGCCTGCCGGCCAACGCGGGCGGGTTCGCGGTCATCAAGAAGCCCTGGCCGTCGATGATGCGGACCATCTACAAAGATCCGGACCGGTATCTGGTGTATTGGAACACGATCCCGAACTGTTATACGGCCGGCGACGTGTGCCGCAAGGATGAGGACGGGTACATGTGGTTCATGGGCCGGGCCGACGACGTGATCAAGGTGGCCGGCAACCGGATCGGCACGGCGGAGGTCGAAAGCGCGCTGGTCAGTCATCCCGCCGTCGCGGAAGCCGCCGTCATCGGCAAGCCGCACCGCACGGCCGGCGAATCGATCAAGGCCTTCGTAATCCTGAAACAGGGCACTCAGGAGAGCAAGGAGCTGATCCAGTCGCTGAAGGATCACGTCCACAAAGAGTTGGGCAAGATCGCGGTGCCGCACGAAATCGACATCGTGCCGTCGCTCCCGAAAACCCGGTCGGGCAAGATCATGCGGCGCGTGCTGAAAGCCAAGGAGCTGGGTCAGGATCCGGGAGACATCTCGACGATCGAGGAATAGGAATCGCCGCCGGACCGGCCTAGATCAGCCCGCGCTTTTGAAGATAGTCGCGGTCGATCACGGGCGATGATTTCGGCGGGAGTTGGCTCCGCTCCTGCAGGAGCCGTTCGACGTACTTGCCGATCAGGTCGGACTCCAGATTGACGTGGTCGCCGACTTGTTTGAGACCGAGCGTCGTGACTTTCGCGGTATGAGGAATGACGGCGATCGAGAAGCCGTGGTCGGCGACCTCGTTGATGGTGAAACTGATGCCGTCAACCGTGATGGATCCTTTCACCACGCAAAAGCGTATGATCTCGCTCGGCGCTTCGATCGTAATAAAGAGCGCGTTTCCCTCCTGTGTCCGGCTTCGGATCGTCCCGACTCCGTCCACGTGACCCGCCACCAGGTGCCCGCCGATCCGCTCATTGAGCCTCATGGCCCGTTCCAGATTGACGGGCGCGCCCGCGGCGAGATGGCCGAGCGTGGTCACGGACAAGGTTTCCGGCGACACCTCCACGGAAAATTCACGCTCGCCTTTCGCGACCACCGTCAAGCAGGTGCCGTTGACGCTGATACTGTCGCCGACCTTCAAGTCCCCCATCACGGTGGAGGCCAGGATGGTCACGCGCGTCCCGGCCAGAGATTTGTCCATCGACGTCACGGCGCCCATTTCTTCGACGATTCCGGTAAACATGGCTATTTACTCATGACCTGCTTGAAGACCCACACAAACACGACGATGAGCACGACGACTCCGAGTCCGGCGAGCACACCGATGACAATATCCGCCGTTTCCATTCTACCGTCCTACGTCCCCGCCGCAGCGGGGCATTATAGCATTGCCTTGGTAAGCGGAGTAAAACCTGCGCCTAGCGGGATGCTCAGCATCTCGCTACGCGTTCCTCATCGTCAGCCAGAACACCGCGGCCGCAAGGAGTTGGATGCCGGCGATGATCGCGAACGCATCGGCGTAGCTCATATTCGCGATCAGCAGGCCGGCCAGCAGCGGCCCGCTCGCGTGGCCGATATCCATGATCGTGCCCTGCATCCCCATGCCCGCCCCCAGCGTCTTGAACTCCGAGCTGTCGGCAACCAGCGCCGATGAGGAGGAGGAAACGACCGCCTCGCCGAACCCGAACCCGGCCGACAACGCCAGGAGAATCGGCAGCGCGGCCACATGGGGAATCGCCGCGAACGTCGCAGCGCAGATGAGCAGCCCGAGCACGATCAACGGCGGCCGGCCGACAAAGTCGGAAACCCGCCCCATGATGGGCTTGGAGAAAAACGAGGTGAAGGCCTGCACCGTGAACAACAACCCAACCTCGCCGGGATTCAATCCGGCCGCCACCCCATAGAGCGGCAGAAACGCCATCAAGGCTCCGTTCGCGATCATTTTGGCCGCATCCGTGGAGCTCGTGATCAGTACCTTGCGGTTGCGGGCCACGACCGCGAAGCCTTTCCACATATCGCCCAGCACGGGTCGCAGGCCTCGGTCTTGAACCCGAGGCGGCGGCGGATTGAGACGCAGGCTGTAGAAAATCACCAAGGCGATGCCCCCGAAGACTCCGGCGGTCACAAACGCGGCGTTGAACCCGGCGGCATGGACGAGGTATCCGCCGATAAACGGGCCGAGCAACGCTCCCGATTGGGTACACGCAGTGTAGGTGCCGAGCGCCGCCCCTCGCCGCTCACGGTACAACTCTGCGACGGTCGCCAACGCACTGGGCGCGAAGATCGCCGTCGCGAGCCCGTGAGCGAACCGCAGCGCAGTCAGCACATTGAGGTCGGATACGAACGGGTACACGAACGGGGGTAGGCCGAACGCGACGACGCCCACCCGCAGCAGCAGGCGGCGGCCGTAGATGTCGGACAACGCCCCGGAAGGCAACTTCAACAACACCCCCGTCAAAGTGGACACCGATACGATCAGGCCGAGGCGTTCCGGGCCCGCTCCGAGCGATTCGGCGAAAAGGGCCAGGACCGGCATGCGCACGAGATTGTAGCTGACAAAGCAAAAGATGCCGATCGTGCACAGAAGGACAAAACTGCGGGAGGTGGTCATTGCGCCGGCTGAGGAGGAACGGTGAGGGAGAGTTGGACGGAAAACAGCCGCCCCGGATCGCGGCGCAGGCGCGCTTGCCGCAGAAGAGTCTCCAAGCTCGGGGTGACCATCCCCTCGAACGAGACTTCGCCGTTGGTGAGGATGACGACCGGCTTGGACGGGTCGATCAGTCGGTCGTTCAGGAACACGGTGTAGCGCCGCACATGTTCGGTGGCGGCTTCGATGCGATTCGGCCCGCTGACCCTCGCCGCGATCTTGGCATAGCGCTGTTGCCGATGAGCGTCATCGCGCTTGTCGATCAGGTTTTCGGAGAACGCAATGATGGGATCAGTGGCATCAACGCGGACCCAGCCGAACGGTACCAGATGCGTGGCGTCGCGCACGACCGTGAGCGAGGTCGGCAGGGCGGCTCGCTGCTGCCTGCCGAACCAGGCCACCAGGTCGGGCAACTCCTCGCGCGGGAAGTAGTGGCCGCCGGCCACCGGATGCTCACGGTCATGCTCCCGGTAGACGAAGGGATAATGCAGCCTGGCCAATTCGGTCGCGATCGTTCGGCTCAGTTCCACCGGCATGACCCGGTCTTTTGCGCCGTGAATGATGTACACCGGCGTCGCCCCCAGGTTCGTCAGCAACGGCATCAGGACATCGTCCAACCCGCTCGCCATCGGTGCGAGTCCGGCAAACCGGTCGGCATGATGCATCCCGATAAGCCAGGCACCGATGCCGCCGTTCGACATGCCGGTCAAAAAAATCCGGTTCGGGTCGATGTGATACCGTTGCTGCACCGACGCGATGACGCCCATCACCAGGTCTTCCGCGCGTCTCGTAAACCAGGCGCCTTGTATGAACGTGGGACAGGCGAGGATATAGTCCTCCCTCAAGCGGGCCTGCCATCGCTCAAGGTACGCTTCGCCGGTAAAGCCCGCTCCGTGGAGACAGACGACCAAGCCGTAGCTCTTCTCCGGCCGGTATGACGGCGGGACGTAATAGGCCACGGGATACCGTCGATCTCGTACCACGATCGTGCCGTCGCGTAGGATCCCCACCGGTTGGACCTGGTACACCCGCGGAACCTGCAGCAGGGACTCGATGGATGCCACCGTCGCGGCCGGATCATGAAGAATCGCCGACAACAGCTCATCGGCCCGATCGGCATCCTGCGTGTCGACGAACTCACGAACCAGCGCCGCCAACTCGCCCGACGGCTCCGCCGCCGGCGGCTGCGCCGACGAGGTTTGGCACCCGCCGCACGCCATCAACGCCAGACCAAGTATGATGGTGATTCTCATAAAGAGCGCATCGACGTTCGCCTAGACCTCGGCCTCGATCAGTATATCAGCACCCAGTCGCCGGACCCGGACGTCGCGCAGCCGAATCGCCTGCGCCAAGCGAGACGGACTTGCTCCACCGACGACGCCTTTGGCATCTTGCCCGCCGAGAAGCGCCGGCGCCAGGTAGAGGCGTACGTGATTGACCAACCCGCCACGAAGCGCCGACGCATTGAGGGTTCCGCCGCCTTCCAGCAGCACGGACGTCACGCCGCGCTTCCCCAACAGACCGAACAGCGCCTTCATCGACACACCCTCGTGGACGCGGGGCAGAATCGCCACTTCCACGCCTAATCGCTCAAACGCGCGCCTGCGCGCCGGAGAAGATCGCCCGGTGGTGGCGACCAACGTTTTGACTGTGGTCGTCCCCCGACATACCTGCGCGTGGAGCGGAATTCGCAGACGGCTGTCGACTACCACGCGCAACGGCTGCCGGCGGGCCGGTCGCGACAACGCCGCCCCGGTGCGTGCCGTCAATGCCGGATCGTCGCGCAGAATCGTTCCGGCTCCCACCACTATCGCATCGACCGTCTGCCGCAGACGATGAACATCCCGTCGCGCCTCCGCTCCGGTGATCCATCGCGACTCTCCGCTCGCCGTCGCAACCTGCCCGTCCAGTGTCATGCCGGCTTTCAGGATGACGAGCGGCAATCCGGTCGTGATCCAATGCGCATAGGCTCGGTTCAACCGTTCCGCTTCCTCGCGCAGGACACCGACTTTCACCGCAAGCCGGGCCCGGCGCAATTCAGTCACGCCCTTGCCTCTCACGGAAGGATTGGGATCGGCGGCCGCGACCACTACCCGTCTGACTCCGGATTCGATCACGGCCGGCACGCACGGCGGAGTCCGTTTCGCGAAGTGCCGGCAGGGCTCCAGCGTGACGTACAGCGTCGCGCCTCTGGCGCGGCGGCCGGCTTGCCGGAGGGCGAGGATTTCTGCGTGGGGTTCGCCGGGACGGTGATGGTATCCCCGGCCGACGATCCGATTGCCGGCCACCACCACGGCTCCGACCATAGGATTCGGGCTGGTACTGCCCCGGCCCTTCGCGGCGAGGCGAAGAGCCAGGGCCATGTAATGGTGATCGCGGGCGGCGGGCGTCACCGCGTTCGGCGAGCAGCGGGCCTCGCGGAGCGCCGGGCGCCACGGCGAGCCCGGGAACCGGTACGGGACGGCCTGGACGTCGGCTTCTTGGCGGAGGGTTTTGCGTCCTGTTCCGCGAGGGCGGCCTGCGCGGCAGCCAGGCGGGCAATGGCGACGCGGTACGGAGAACAGCTCACGTAGTCGAGCCCGATCTGATGGCAAAATTCCACCGAACTGGGATCCCCCCCGTGCTCCCCGCAGATGCCGAGCTTGATGCCGGGCCTCGTCTTTCTGCCGGAGCCGATCGCCTGCTCCATGAGCGAGCCGACCCCCTCGCGGTCCAGCACGGCGAAGGGATCGACGTCGAGGATGTCCGCCTGTTTGTAGAAGTCCACGAACTTGGCCGCATCGTCCCGGGAAAAGCCGAAGGTAGTCTGCGTCAGGTCGTTCGTGCCGAAGGAGAAGAACTCGGCTTCTTCGGCAATCCGGTCCGCGGTGACGGCGGCGCGCGGCAGCTCGATCATCGTGCCGACCAAATAGGACAGTTTCACGCCGCAGCGCTTCATCGTCTCCTGCGCCACTTCGCGGATGAGGTCCTTCTGGGCCTTCATTTCCGACACCATGCCCACGAGCGGAATCATGATCTCGGGCACGATTTTCTTCCCTTCCTTGGCCACTTCGCAGGCCGCCTCCATGATGGCGCGCGCCTGCATCCGCGTGATCTCCGGCATCGTGATGCCCAGCCGGCACCCGCGGAGGCCCAACATCGGGTTGAACTCGTGCAACTCTTCCACGCGGGCCAGCAGCCGGCGCTTCTCTTCCAGTTTGGCCGCGTCGCCTCCCGTCAACTCAAGCTGCGCGATCTCCACCATCAGCTCTTCGCGCTTCGGCAAAAACTCGTGCAACGGCGGGTCCAGCAACCGGATCGTGACAGGGTGCCCCTGCATTTCGCGATACAGGCCGATGAAGTCTTGCTTCTGCAGCGGCAGCAATTGATCCAGGGACTTTTCCCGTTCTTCCTTGGTCCTCGCCAGGATCATCTTCTGCATGATCGGAATGCGGTCCTCGGCGAAGAACATATGCTCCGTCCTGCAGAGGCCGATCCCTTCCGCGCCGAAGCCGCGCGCGATTTTCGCCTGCTCCGGCACGTCGGCATTGGCCCGCACCTTCAGCCGCCGGACGTCGTCCGCCCAGGACAGAATCGTGGCGAAGCGCTGATACTTGTCGGATTTCTTGGGATCCAGCTTGCCCTGGATCACCTGAATGATTTCAGATTCCACGACCGGGATGTCGCCGTCGTACACGCTGCCGGTCGAGCCGTTGATCGACAAATAATCGCCTTCGCGGAACACCTTGGCGCCGATGCGCACCGACTGGTTCTCGTGCACTTCGACCGCCTCGCAGCCCGCCACGCAGACCTTGCCCATTTGACGCGCCACGACGGCCGCGTGCGACGTCATTCCGCCGCGCGCCGTCAAAAAGCCGAGGGCGGCGTTCATGCCGTGGATGTCGTCGGGGCTGGTCTCCTGCCGAACCAGAATCACGCGGTCCCCGCCGGCCTTCATCTCCACGGCACGGTCCGCCGTGAGCGCAAGCTTCCCCGCCGCGGCTCCCGGTCCGGCCGGCAAGCCCTTCCCGAGCGGGGTCGCTTTGGATTCTTCCTTAATGTCAAAGATAGGATACAAATATTGCGACAACTGGTCGGGCCCGATGCGCTGGACTGCTTCGCGCTTCGAGATCAGTCCTTCCTTCACCATGTCCACTGCGATCCGGACCGCGGAAATTCCGGTTCGTTTGCCGACGCGGGTCTGCAACATGTACAGCTTGCCTTCCTGGATCGTGAATTCCAGGTCGAGCATGTCGCGGTAGTGCTTTTCCAGCTTTTTGTAGGTGGCCTCCAGTTCCTTGTAGGCCTGCGGCACCGTGCGTGCGAGCTCCGTGACGGGCAAGGGGGTGCGGATGCCCGCGACGACGTCCTCCCCCTGCGCGTTCATCAGACACTCACCGAAAAACTTCTTCTCTCCCGTCGCCGGATCGCGGGTGAACGCCACCCCGGTCCCGCTGGTATCGCCCATGTTCCCGAAGACCATCGCCACCACATTGAGGGCGGTGCCCCATGAATCGGGAATCCCGTAGAGGCGGCGGTAGGTCACGGCGCGGGCGCCGAACCAGGACGAGAAGACGGCATTGACGGCCATCCTGAGTTGCTCGATCGGGTCATCCGGAAACTCTCTCTTCGTCTCTTCTCTGACCAGGTCCTTGTAGCTGGCCACCAATTCGCGCAAGGCCCGCGCATCCAGCTGGGTCTCGTGCGCGACGCCCATCTCTTCCTTCTTATGTTTGAGGATCGCCTCGAAATGTTCCCGTGGGACTCCCATGACGATGCTGCCGAACATCGAGACGAATCGGCGGTAGCTGTCCTGGGCGAACCGGTCGTTCCGGGTCCTGGCGGCCAATCCCTCGACCGTCTTCGTCGTGAGCCCCACGTTCAGGACCGTATCCATCATGCCCGGCATGGAGGCGCGGGCCCCGGACCGAACGGACACGAGGAGCGGCTTCTCGGGATCTCCGAACCCCATCCCCATCGAGCGCTCGACCCGTTTCAGTGCCTGCAGTGCCGCATCCCACATGCCGGGTGGATAGGTCTTGCCGCGCTTGTAATACTCCACGCATGCTTCCGTCGTGATCGTGAAACCCGGCGGAACCGAGATCCCCAAATTGGTCATTTCGGCCAAGCCGGCGCCTTTGCCTCCGAGCAACTCCTTCATATGGGAGGTGCCCTCCGCTTTGCCGTCACCGAAGTAGTAGACATATTTCTTCGTCTTGCCCACGCTGCGCTCTCCTTCTTTCTTATGAAGTCAATGAACGACGTGCGAGTGGCGGCCGTCGACCGCGTCGAGATGCACCCGGTAGCGGCTGACCAAATATCGTTTCGTGACGATGCCGAACACGACGACGGCGGCGACGAACAGCACGAACCCGATCAGCCGGTAGTCGGCTCGCACGGCCTGATCGTAGTAGTACTTCCCGTCCGGCCCCTGCGTGACTTTGAAGTCCTTTTGAATGTGGTGCGGTTTGCCGGAGGGATCCGAGAGATTGATCCATTCGGAGCAGAGACGGACGGGCTCCGGCGCGCCGGCGACACGTTCCCACGTCAGGCGGAGACAAATGTCTTGCTTGGGATTGAACAGATCCGGGGTCTGCATCAGCTCGTCCAGATTGACCCCGCTGGCCCACACGCCCGCCAGGAAGATGGCGTTGCACAAAATCATCATGGCGATCGTCACGCCCCACGAGAAGCGCCGCATTTTTCTCGCGCGGCCGTCGTCCGGCTCAGAAGCCTGTGCCGAAGGCCGCTCAGCGGGTAGCGCCATGGCGATCATCCAGGGTCGTCGCTCAACTCCCTTGTACCACGATCTGCGAAAAGTCCGCGAAGCCCATGAACAAATCGTCGACGTCCTTGAGCAGGGACAATCGATTGCCGCGCAGGGCCGGATCCTCCGCGTTGACCAGCACGGCCGTAAAAAAAGCGTCGATGGTCGGTTTCAACGCGACCAACTGGTCCAGCGCTTTCCCATAGTCGCCGGCCTGCATCGACCGGTTGAGGTCCTGCCGCCGGCCGTTCAGTTCCTTGTGCAGCTCCGATTCCGCCGCCTCGCGGAACAGCGAAGCATCCACGGGCTTGTGCTCCCACCGTTCCTTCTCGACGAGCCGATGGGCTCGCTTGAACCCCACCATCAGCGGATCGAAGTCGGGCTGCTCGGTCACCGCCTGCAGGCTTCTCATCTTCGCCAGCAAGTCCACCAGGTCGAACGATGCTTCCGACACCGGTCGGAGCACCGCCTGCATCACGTCGTCGCGTAATCCGTGCACGGTCCTGCCGTAATGCCGGAGCCGCTCAAAAAGAAACTCCGTGATGTGCCGGTGTCCTTCCGACTCCGCCCGCGGGACACCCGTGATCCCGCCGTCGCGGACCACGTGCATGGCCCGTTCGATCAGTCGCCCGAGATCGAGGCGGAGACCCGCTTCAATGAGGATACGAACCACTGCCGTCGCATGCCGCCGGAGCGCGAAGGGATCCTCGGAGCCCGAGGGAATGATCCCGACGTGAAAAAACGCCGCGATGCTGTCCAGCCGATCCGCCAGCGAGAGCACCCGGCCGGTGTCCGACGACGGAATCCCGCCCTCCATCGCGCGCGGAAGGTATTGCTCTCGGATCGCTTGCCAGACCGCGTCGTCTTCCTTGTCGTGCCTGGCGTAATGCCCGCCCATGATGCCCTGCAGGGTCGGAAATTCACCGACGATGCCAGAGAGCAGATCGGCCTTGCACAACTCCGCCGCGCGCCGGCCCGCGCGAGCCAGGTGCGGAGAGAGGCCGAGGGCTTCGGCAATGGCTTGGGAGAGCGTCGCCACCCGTTCCTGCTTCTGAGCCATCGTGCCGAGTTTCTGATGAAACGTCACTTGCGAGAGCTTCTTCGCGCGCTCCTCCAGCCTGGTCTTCCGATCTTCGTCCCAGAAAAATTTTGCGTCCGCCAGGCGCGCCGCCAACACGCGCTCATTCCCTTCTCGAATGAGCGACATATCGTTGAGCTTGGTGTTCGCCACTGCGATGAAATGGGGGACAAGCCTGCCCGTGTCCTTGTGGCGCAGCGAGAAGAACCCTTGATGTTCCTTCATGGACGTGATGAGGATTTCTTCCGGGACGTCGAGATAGGCGGGCTTGAACGAGCCGACGACGGCGAACGGATATTCCGTCGTGAAGACGGCTTGTTCCAACAGCTCGGGGTCCGTGTTGAGGCGGAATCCCGTCTGCCGGCATAAGTCCTCGATCTGCTTCTCGATCACCCCGCGGCGTCGCTCCGGATCGGGGATGACGCCGTGCTGTTCCAATGCGGCGCAATAAGAGGCAAAGTCCCGGACCACGATCGGCTTGCCGCCGCCGACCACCCGGTGACCCCACGTCCGATTCTGCGCCTGCAGCCCGGCGACGTCGATCGGCAACACCTGCCGGTCGTACAGCGCGAGCACCCACCGGATCGGACGGGCGAACCGGACGCCCGCCTCGTTCCATTTCATGGCTTTCGGAAAGGACAGCTTTGCGATGAGCTCCGGCAGCAGGTCGAGCAGCACGGTTTTCGCCGGCCGCCCCTCGTCGCGCTTGACCGCACAAAGGTACTCACCCTTGGGCGTCTGCCTGATCTGAAGATCCGTGACGGCGAGCCCCTGCCCGGCGGCAAAGCCTTGCGCCGCTCTTGTGGGCTGACCGGATGAATCGAACGCCACCGCCTTGGAGGGGCCCATGGTTTCTTTCACTGCGCCGGCTTGCCGCCCCGCCACTCCATCGACCACCAACACGAGACGCCGCGGAGTACCCAAGGTTCGAACGCACGTGAAGGAGAGACGGGCCTCCTTGAGGTATTGTTCGGCCGAGAGCCGGAGCCACTGCAAGGCAGGAGTGATGAACTGGTACGGCAATTCCTCGACGCCGATTTCGACAAGCAGCTCGGCGACCCGGTCGCCCGAGTCCTTTCGGATCGCGGCGGTCGGCTTCTTGCGCGTCGAAGAGGTGAGCTTGGCCATCGGTATCCGGCTCCGCTAAGACGACGCTCCAACCTTGGCCCGTATACGACCGGTCTTCCCCGACTTCGCGGTCCTCTCCAGAAGGGGATGACCCATCGCGGCCCGCTCTTCGATGTAGCGCTCGGCACATTGCCGCGCCAGCGCCCTCACGCGCGCGATGTAGCCGGTCCGTTCCGCCACGCTGATGGCGCCCCGGGCATCCAGCAGATTGAAGACATGCGAGGATTTGATGCAGAAATCGTACGCCGGCAGGGTCAGCCGTTTCTCGGTGTCGGCCAGCAGGCGTTTGCATTCCGCTTCATAGGCCTGAAAGGCCGCGCTCAGCATCCCCACGTCGCCCTCTTCGAAATTGTACCGTGAAAACTGCACCTCGGTTTCGTGGTGGATGTCGCCGTATTTGATCCCGTCGGTCCAGGCCAGATCGAACACGCTGTTCACCTGCTGGAGATACATCGCGATCCGCTCGGTCCCGTAAGTAATCTCGACCGTGATAGGGTTCAGCTCTATGCCGCCGATCTCCTGAAAATAGGTGAACTGGGTGATCTCCATGCCGTCCAGGCGAACCTCCCACCCGAGCCCCCAGGCCCCCAGCGTCGGCGATTCCCAATCGTCCTGCACGAAGCGGATGTCGTGCTGTTTCGGATCGATCCCCAGCCTCGCGAGGCTATCGAGGTACAGCGCCTGGATATCGTCCGGCGACGGCTTCAGCACCACCTGGTACTGATAATAATGCTGCATCCGGTTGGGATTTTCTCCGTAACGTCCGTCGGTGGGACGGCGGCACGGTTGCGCGTAACCGGCGCGCCATGGCTCCGGGCCGAGCGCCCTTAGGAAGGTGGCGGGATGAAACGTCCCCGCTCCCATTTCAAGATCGTAGGGCTGATGAATGACGCAGCCTTGATCCGCCCAATACCGGTGGAGAGTCAGAATGAGGTCCTGGAATGTCACAATGGGTTCACGAATCCGCGGGAGAGTTTTAACTCAGGCGATGGACAAGTCGAAGCTAGCAAGAATGCTCCGGTAGTGTCAAGAAAGGTTCCCCTCGTCCTTCAAAGAGTTGCGTGGATCGCGCTGCATTCAGCGCTTGACGAGATGCCTCCGTCTCCCGTATTGTTGCCGAAGTTGACTAACTCAGTTAACTTATCTTATTGCCATGCGGTTTTCCAAGAAAAGCGAATATGGGCTTCGTGCGTTGCTGGAATTGACGCTCGCCTACAATGAACGCGTCCTCCAGCGCCATCAGATTGCCGAACGGCAACACATTCCCCTCGAATTTCTCGAACAGATTCTTCTGGCCCTGAAGCGCGCCGGGCTGTTGTCGAGTCGGCGCGGCATGAGCGGCGGCTATGCGCTGATCAAGCCGCCGGATGAAGTCACGCTCGGACAAGTGATACGGATCCTGGACGGCCCTCTGGCGCCGATTTCCTGCGTCAGCAAGACCGCGTATCAAAAATGCCGGGACTGTCCTTATGCCAAGACACCATCGTGCCCTCTGCAGAACGCAATGGGAGAAGTACGCAATGCCATCGCGGGTATCCTCGATCATTACACGCTCCGGCAACTCGCGGACTCAACAGTCTATGGGAATGCGCATGAGCACTGAGGCTGGCGCCGCCCGCCGTGGCCTGTCGATGCTTCTGCTCGTCCTGCTCTGCATGGCTGCTGCCAGCCGCCCAGGGGAGGCTGCCGAGCCTCGCGAGCTGATCCTCGCCATCTACAGCGTGCCCAAGGAAGCATATGAACGAAGCATTATCCCCAGCTTCCAGCGGTATTGGAGGCAGCGGACAGGTCAAGAGGTTCGCATTCGAGCGTCGTATGGAGCCTCCGGCGCGCAAGCGCGCGCAATCATCGGCGGCTTTGAAGCGGACGTGGCCGCCCTCTCGGTGGAAGGTGACGTCGAGCAAATCGTCAAAGCCGCCGCCATTTCGCACGATTGGCGACAGACCCCCCATAATGGGATGGTGGCTGCATCGGTCGTGGCACTCGGGGTAAGAAAAGGCAACCCGAAAGGGATCAAGACCTGGGAGGACCTGGCAAGGCCGGGAATCCAGGTCCTCTACCCAAACCCCAAGACATCCGGCGGCGCCATGTGGGACATCATCGCGATCTACGGAGCAGGCCTCAAGCAGGCGGAACGGAACGCGAGCGGTAAGAAAGTGGACCAGACCGCGGCCGCCGAGACGGCCGCCGGACTGCTGAAACGCATTCAACGGAACGTGAAGGTGATGGACAAAAGCGGCCGCGAATCTGTCACGACATTCGAGCGCGGCGTCGGAGACGTCATCGTGACCTATGAAAACGAGCTCCTCCCACGGATCAAGAGCGGGCGCCCTTATGACATCATCGTCCCCGCGGAAACGGTCTGGATCGAGAACCCTGCGGCAGTGATCGACCGGAATGCCGACCGGCACAAGGTCCGGGATGTCGCCGAGGCCTTCGTCGCATTCCTGCATGACAAGGAGGCGCAGACGGCCTTTCTCAACGCAGGGTTTCGGCCAATTGACCAATCTCAGATGACAAACGCCCGGGATCGGCCCGCGCAGCTGTTCACCATCCATGATCTCGGCGGATGGGATCTGGTGAGCGCGAAATTGTTCGGCCCGAAGGGGCTGTGGACCACCGCGGTGGAAGAACTTGCAAGAGGCAAATAGTGCCTCGATCTATCGGACGGTCTCGCAGTCTACGATGAATCGGATATGAACTCTCGTGCACTCACCGTGCTGGCGCTTAGGGCGACGGCCGTCGGTTATGTCGTCTGCCTCATTCTTCTCCCCTTGGTCGTGCTGGGGCACCAGGCCTTCCTGAACGGAGTCGGACAATTCCTCGACGACATCACGCTTCCTCAAGCCTGGTCAGCCCTCGTCCTTACCATCGAGATGGCCCTCATTGCGACCGCCCTGAACGCCGTCTTCGGTACTCTTTCCGCCATTGTCCTCGTCCGGTATCAGTTTCCGGGTAAATGGTTCCTCAACTCGCTGGTGGACCTTCCCTTCGCCATCCCGACCTTGGTTGCAGGGTTGATGATCGCGGCCATCTATGGACCGACGAGTTTCGTCGGCGCTTGGGTGGAACGCAGCGCTATCACGATCCTGTATGAGCAGCCGGGGATCGCTTTCGCCATGGCGTTCGTCACCATGCCATTCACGATTCGCGCACTTCAGCCAGTCCTCATGGAACTGGAGCCGGAACAAGAAGAGGCCGCCTATACGCTCGGAGCTGGTCCTTGGACGACTTTTTGGAAAGTGACCGTGCCGTCCGTCTTGCCGGGCCTCCTCACCGGCGTGTTCCTGGCCTTCGTCCGGGCTCTCGGCGAATTCGGCTCAATCGTGATCGTGGCGGGTAATATTCCAATGAAAACACAGGTGGCCTCCGTCTACGTGTATGGAGAGATCGAAAGCTATAACCCCCGCGGCGCTACGTCCGTGTCGATCGCCGTGCTGATCGTCTCGTTCCTGGCGCTTTTGCTTTTGGAGCGGATGACCCGCCCTCCAGGGGAGCGGTTTTTCATCACCGCGGCACGAGCTGAATCCCGCACCCCTTAGAGCGGAATGCGACATTTCTTCATCCTCACCGTGTGGCTCTACTTTGGGGTACTCCTCCTTGGTCCCATCCTCTATCTAGTCCTCCAGACCTTCGGAGAGGGATGGACCGTGTTTTTCTCCGAGATCACCAAACCTGAAGCAGTGCATGGATTCAAACTCACCGCTCTCATTACCGGCATCGTACTGGTAGTCAACATCCTCCTCGGCACGATCACCGCCCTCGTATTGGCCCGTCAACAGTTTCCCGGGAGGACGTTGCTGAGCGGGCTGATCGATTTGCCCTTCGCGGTCTCCCCGGTCATTGCAGGCTTTATGCTGATTCTCTTGTTCGGGCCGGATACCTTGCTGGGGACTCTGTTCGGTGCCGCCGGAGTCAAGGTCCTGTACGCCCTTCCCGCGATGGTCCTCGCCACGCTCTTTGCGACTTTTCCCTTCGTCGTGCGGGAATTGACGCCTCTGCTTCAGACGATCGGCACGGAAAGCGAGGAGGCCGCGCGGACTCTCGGTGCCAGCGAGTGGCAAGTCTTCACGAAAGTGACCTTGCCGGCGATCCGTTGGGGACTGGTCTACGGGGCAACGCTGACGGTGGCTCGGTCTATCGGCGAGTTTGGAGCAGTGTTGGTGGTATCGGGAAATATCCTGCTCCTCACGCAAACAGCAACGCTGCATATTTATCAAAGCTACGTCGATTTTAACTACGCGGGCGCGAACGCCGTCGCGTTGACCCTGCTGGCGACATCGTTCGCCATTCTCGCCGTCTTGGAGATGGCCAGAAACAGGACGACGGGCCGCGCCGCCATGTGAAGGAGTCTCCGTGAAGATCGAGATTCGAAACCTTTCAAAGAAATTCGGAGCAGTGCAGGCTGTAACAGACGTATCGTTTTCCGTGAACGAAGGCGAATTATTGGCCCTGCTCGGGCCAAGTGGGAGCGGAAAAACGACCGTGCTGCGGATGATTGCCGGACTTGAGACGCCGACCGCGGGTGAGATTTTGATCAACGGTCAGCGGGTGAACGACGTGTCCATTCAGGATCGGAACATCGGATTCGTGTTCCAGCATTACGCACTTTTCAAGCATCTGACCGTCTTCGGCAACGTCGCATTTGGGCTGAAAATCAGGCGGTGGATCCGCCCTAAAACCGAGGAGCGGGTCCATGAACTGCTCACGTTGATGGGGCTGGAAGGACTTGGAAGTCGCTATCCCCACCAACTGTCCGGAGGTCAGCGACAACGGGTCGCGATTGCCCGGGCGCTTGCCCCCCGCCCCAGCGTGCTTCTGCTGGATGAACCCTTCGGGGCAGTCGATGCCAAGGTCCGACAAGAATTACGGGAATGGCTCATCCGGCTGCACGATGACCTCAACGTCACCAGTCTCTTCGTTACGCATGACCAGGAAGAGGCCATGGAAGTATCAAACCGCATAATCGTCTTTTCGAAAGGCAGATTGGAACAAATCGGCAGTCCGGCTGAAGTGTACGAAGACCCGGCTACGGAGTTCGTCGCTCGGTTCATCGGGTCGATGAACATTGTTGAAGGAACCGTTCGCCGAGGAAAGGTAGAAGCAGGGCCGCTCGAATTCCCCACACCGGCCATCCCGGACGGCACGAGCCTTCGAATTGGTTTTCGACCATACTATGTCAAGGTTTCCGAAGATCCCTCCCATTTCCGCCAGCAAGCAAGGCTGCGCCACGTATATTTTCTCGGCGTCGCCTATCGGTTGGAAATCGAGACGGCCGAGGGGCTGCTTCTCCGAAGCCGCATGAATAAGGAAGAGTTCCGGCAATGCCGCTTCCAGGCCGGGCAGCTGGTGTCTTATGCGGTGACGCATTACCGCATACTTCCGCAAGAAGGTGTCACGGGTTACGCGCTCGAGACGATCCCGTTGGCGGGGCCCTAACCCCCTGATGTTGTTCACCCTAACAACCAATGGGATATCCATCCGACTGAGGGGCCGTGTGACGCCGACCCTCAGCTCACCGTAGCTCTCCGCCCTAGGTTAACTTCTGGCTCTGTTGCCGGACGAAACTGCACGAATGTAGGCATTGCCCTACATCTTAATTTCTTCCGGATTCCCGAGATATTTCACCTTTGTACGCTGGATGTGAAGGTTAAATCCTTCATATCTACATGCCACGAGCCTCGGATAACCCCTAGTTTCCGCGATAAATCACCTAGTTCTGCGATCAATTCACCCCGGCACTTTCCTTGCTGAAGCGCCTAGCCGTTTGCCGTCCCGAGCTCGACGCACGAGGCGAAACTCCGATGGACGGCGTCAAGAACCACCTCACATGGGAAAGGGAACCACCGACTTATGGACTTCATGACTCACTCCACGCGCACCACACGGACCTGGGTCAATCGCATCCTTGCCTCAGCGGGCATCCTTCTCATGACGACGAGCCTCTCAGGCTGCGGCGGAGATGGAGGCGAAGGAACCCCTAGCCTCATCACCAATGCAGGCGCCAGCGCCACGCTTGCCTGGGATCCGGTGCAGGATCCTTCCGTCACGGCCTACTATGTTCACTACGGCACTCGTCCCCGCAGTCAAAACGGCGACGCCTATGACGATCGGGTGAGCGCCGACAGCACGACCGCGACGGTCACCAACCTTGAGCCCGGCACCACCTATTATTTTGCCGTCACCGCCTACAACGGGCTGGAGAGCCCCTTCTCGCAGGAAGTCTCGGCCGTCATCCAGTAGCCGGTCGAACCTCCGGACGAGCCCTCTCCTTAAGAGAAAGGGAGTTGCGCCATGGTACGACACCGTCACTTGTCCGCCGTCGCCTTTGCGTCCCTGGTTGTTTTCGCCGGGACCGGCTGCGTCAGCCAGGACACCCATACCAAGACGTTGGGCGAACTGGAGCAGAGCAAGAAGGCCTCGGCTCAACGGATCGCCGCGTTGGAAGCAGATAAGCAACGCGCGGCAGACGAGCTGGAGGCTTATAAGAAGCAAGCGGAAACTAATTTGGCCGCGCTGGAGGCGGAGAAGTCGAGGCTCACTTCGGAGCTCGCCGCCGCCCAGAGCAAGCTCAGCGATCTCGACCAGCAGCTTGCCCAGACGCGGCAAGAGGTGGCCGCGGCCAAGCAGTCCTCTGAGGAGGCTTCAGCTCGGGCGGCCGGTTTGGAAAAGGAGCGTGACCAGCTGACCGCGGAATTGTCGGACGCGAAAGCTCGGATCAAAGACCTCGACGGCAAGCTCACCGCAGCGGAGGCGTCTCTTCTGAAGGAAAAGCAGGCGCTCACCGCCGTCACCGCGACCGGACAGAGCGAATCGGCCAAGCTGAAGGAGCGGATGGCCGAACTGGAGAAAGTATCGGCGCGGCTCCGCACGCTGGAGCAACAATTGGCCGATCGCGACCGCCAATTGGCGGAAACACGGCAGTCGGCCGGCGCGGCGGAGCAGGAGTTGGCCAAACTGCGCGAAGCGCTGTCCACGGCGGAGCGCGAACGCGGCCAACTGGCCGACGAGATCAAGCAGCGGGAAAACGAGATCCAGAGCCGTGAAGACCAGTTGAAGGCCGAGGCCGCCGAGAAGGCCAGGCTCGAACAGGAACGGGCCGCGAAGGAAGCGGAAATTCAACGACTGACCAAGACCCGCGAGGATCTCTCCAAGTCACTGGAAGAGGAAATCGCGAAGGGCAACATCCGGATCAAGCAGGTGCGCGACCGCCTGACCATCGACATGGTGGACCGGGTGCTCTTTGATTCCGGACAAGCTCAGGCCAAGCCGGCCGGGTTGAAAGTATTGAAGCAGGTCAGCGACGTCTTGAAGAAGGTCAACGACAAGCAGATCCGTGTGGAAGGCCATACGGACAACGTGCCGATCAGCTCGAAGCTTCGCGACAGGTTCGCCACCAACTGGGAGCTGTCCACCGCGCGCGCGACGACTGTCGTGCGCTACCTCATCGAACAGGGCGGCGTCGAGCGCGACATCCTCTCCGCGGTCGGCTACGCCGACACCCGTCCCCAGCTTGCCAACGACAGCGAAGAAGGACGCGCCGCCAATCGCCGCATCGAAATCATCCTCTACCCCAAAGACCTCTCCGAAATCGCCAACCGTCTGAACTGAGGGATCGGCCCGACGCGGCCTGATCGTTTCTCCCGCGGGGCTCCATTGGAGCCCCGCGACGTTTTTCTCGTCCTCCACTTGTCGATTCCTCTCCCACTCGGCCGGCCTGGTTCGTTATACTGCGCATTCTGGTTTGAAGCATGGAACTCCAAGTCTTTCTTCTCAACTTGATCGTCATCTACGTGGCCGCCCGCATCTTCGGCGAGTTGGCGGCCCGCTTCGGTCAATCCGCCGTGTTGGGCGAATTGCTGGCCGGCGTGCTGGTCGGAGGCAGCGTACTTGGCTGGGTGGAGCAGACGGAGGTCCTCAAGCTGCTCGGCGAGATCGGCGTCATGCTGCTGCTGTTCGAAGTGGGGCTGGAATCCGATCTCAAGTCGTTTCTGCGCGTCGGATGGTCCGCGGGGTTCGTGGCCACCATCGGGGTGGTGACACCGTTCGCCTTGGGCTATGGACTGGCGCTGGCCCTCGACATGTCTCAGTTGCAGGCGATCTTCGTCGGCGCGACGCTCACCGCGACCAGCGTGGCCATTTCGGCCCGCGTTCTCTTCGACCTGGGCCGGATCAAGACGGCGGAAGGCAACATTATTCTGGGCGCCGCCGTGCTGGACGACGTCCTGGGCCTGGTGACGCTCTCCGTCATCGTGGGCCTCGCCGAGTCCGGGACCGTCTCGTGGCTTAATATCGGCTGGACGGCGGGGGTCGCGACGGTTTTTCTGACCAGCGCCATCATCATCGGTATGAAGTACGCACACCTGTTCAGCCGCATCGTCAACGGCATGCGGACGCGAGGTCGCCTGGTCATCGCCGCTACCGCGTTCGCTCTGGTGCTCGGATATCTCGCCGATCTGCTTCATATCGCCCCCTTGGTGGGCGCATTTGCAGCAGGTCTGGTCCTGGCGCGGACCGAGCATCAGACGCGCCTCAGCGAAGAAATCAAGCCGGTCGCGGACGTGTTCGTGCCGATTTTTTTCGTCATGATCGGGGCGGTCCTGGATCTGAGCACGTTGAATCCTACCAATCCGTCCAATTGGCCGGTCCTGACGTTGGCTGCAGGGCTCACAGTGGCGGCGGTGGTCGGCAAACTGGTTTCCGGCGTCGGCGTGGTGGGAGAGAAAGTCAACAGGTGGGCGGTCGGCGTCGGCATGCTGCCGCGCGGCGAAGTCGGATTGATCTTTGCGGGCGTCGGACTGTCTCACCGCATCATTACCGACGGCCAGTACGGCGCCATCCTGACCGTCGTGGTGCTGACGACGTTCATAGCTCCGTTCCTTCTCAAGCTCGCGTTCGGCCGCCGGTAGGAACCGTTCCTTCCCCCTAGGTCCGGCTCTTCGTTGACTCGCCTGAATCGTTTTGTTAGCCTCAGTTTTCTACGACGACGAAAGGAGCGGCAATGGCAAGTTCGGCGGTTCGTTCGGATCTGATTACCCGACTCCACAACAAGGCGACGCACCTGCGCATCGAAAGCGTACGGTCGACTTCCGAAGCCGGAAGCGGGCACCCGTCAAGTTGCGCCTCCGCCGCCGACATTGTCGCCGTGCTCTTCTTCTCCGTCATGCGGTACGATCCCAAGGACCCGAAAGCGCCGAATCATGATCGGTTTGTGCTCTCCAAGGGCCACGCGGCGCCGCTCCTGTACGCCGCTTGGGCGGAAGCGGGGCTGTTTCCGAAGAGCGACCTGCTCAAACTCCGGACCTTGGCGTCGGACCTCGAAGGCCATCCCACTCCCCGGCTTCCCTTCGTCGACATTGCCACCGGCTCGCTCGGCCAGGGCCTGTCCGCCGGGGTCGGCATGGCGCTAAACGCCAAGCGCCTCGATAAGACCGATTACCGGACGTACGTGCTGCTGGGTGACGGCGAGTCCGTGGAGGGCTCCGTCTGGGAAGCCATCGAGGTGGCGCAGTACAACAAACTCGATAACCTCTGCGCCATCGTGGACATCAACCGCCTTGGGCAGAGCGATCCGACGATGCTGCAACACGACCTCGAGGCCTATCGCTCACGATGGGCCGGGTTCGGCTGGCAGGCCCTCACGGTGGACGGGCATGATATCTCGGCCTTGCTCGATGCGTTTGAAGAGGCCGCCAGGACGAAAGGCAAACCGACGGTCGTGTTGGCGCGCACGTACAAGGGGCGCGGCATTTCGTTCATTGAGAACAGTCCGGATTGGCACGGCAAGCCGCTGAAGAAGGGCGAGGAAACACAAAAAGCCATCGAAGAGCTGACCGCCCGGCTGCAGCCGAACGGCGCCGAGATTGTCGTTCGCAAACCGTCCTCGCAGCCCGCCGCGGCTCAGCCGGCCGGCCCCATGGCGCCTCCGTCGTATAAACCGGGCGACACCGTTGCGACCAGGGAAGCATTCGGCGCCGCACTGGCCGCGCTGGGAGAAGCCAACCCCCTGGTGGTCGGGCTGGACGCGGACGTGAAGAATTCCACCTACACGGACAAATTCGGCAAGAAGTTCCCCGAGCGGTTCTTCGAAAATTTCATCGCCGAGCAGAACATGATCGGTGCCGCGGCCGGGTTGGCCGCCTGCGGCAAGATTCCGTTCGCCGCGACCTTCGCCTGCTTCCTTACCCGGGCGTACGATTTCATCCGCATGGCGGCAATCAGTCAATCGAACATCAAACTCGTCGGCACCCACGTCGGCGTCAGCATCGGGGAAGACGGCCCGTCTCAGATGGGGCTGGAGGACATCGCGATGCTGGGTGCCCAGCCCGGCGTCGTAGTGCTCTACCCGTCCGACGCGACCTCCATGTATCGGCTCGTGGAGGCGGCAGCATCCCATCGAGGCATGGTCTATCTGCGGGCCGGGCGGCCCAAGTCCCCGGTGCTGTACGGGCCGGACGAACGCTTTCAGATCGGCGGTTCCAAGATCGTCCGCCAGAGCGCTTCCGATAAACTGACCATCGTGGCGGCCGGCGTGACGCTGTTCGAAGCCCTGAAGGCCTACGATCAGTTGCAGTCCGCCGGCATCGCGGCCCGCGTGATCGATCTCTACAGCGTCGCCCCGATCGACCGCGCGACCTTGATGGACAGCGCCAGGGCCACCGGCGGGCGCGTGCTGACGGTGGAAGATCACTATGCCCACGGTGGATTGGGCGACGCGGTCCTCGCGGCGCTCGGGACGGAGGGCATCCGCGTCCACAAGCTCGCGGTGCGGGCCATCCCCCACAGCGGCAAACCGGAGGAGCTCATCGACCATTTCGGCATCGGAGCGCGATCCATCGTTGAAGCCGCTACCCATATCATCAAGTGACCGGCCGGCCGCCGTTCAGTCCACTTCCCTTCGACAGATCCCGCTGCTCAACTTTTTGAGCCTGCAGGAACAGCGGGAGCTCCTTCGCGAGTTGACGGAAACGCACTACGGCAAGGGAGAATATATCTTCCGGGAAGGCGACCCGGCGGAATACTTCCACATCCTGAAAGAAGGCAACGTCAAGTGCGTAAAATCCTCGCCCAGCGGAAAAGAATGCACGCTCAAAGTCTTAATGCCGGGTGATCTCTTTTGCTGTGAAGCGGCCGTGTTCGACGGCGCCTGCCATCCGGGCACGGCTCAGCCGATGGGCGACGTCAGCGTCTTGCGGGTGAGCAAAAAGGTGTATTTCGAGATGCTGCGTCGCAATCCGGAAGCAGCGATCGAAGTCATCCGCTACCTCGGCAACCGCCTCATGGAAGTGCAGGAAAAAGCCAAGATCCTCGCGCTCGACCGGGCCGACCAGCGGCTCGCCGCGCTATTGGTCGGGATGGCCGAACGTACGGGGGTGCGCGAGCCGCAGGGCATCCGCCTTTCCGTTCGGTTGACCCGCCAGGACATGGCCAACTTGATCGGCGTCACCACCGAGACCGCCATCAGGATCATCGCTCGCTTCAAGAAAAGCAAGCTCGTCGCGGGAACCGCCAGCCGACTGATCATCCGGGACCTCGCCCGCCTCAAGAACCTCGCCTCGACCTGACGCCCGCCCCTCATCCGGCGACAACCCTTTCAACATTTTCAAAAACCTGATTTTCGTCATATTAATCCAACCACCTCTTCGAGTATCGTGTGTCCCCGTACTAAAAGACACTGCGTAAAAGGAACATAAGGAAGCCGCGCTTCCGGCAGAAGCAAAGGAGGGCATCGATGAGCAGCAAAGACAAGAGCACGCCGGTCTATCGATTGGCGGTGGCCGGGATCCTTGCCACCGCTTTGGCAACGACGGCCGGGTGGCCGGCTTCCGCGTCGGCCAAAACCCATGAAGTGAATATGACCGCCGTGGAGACCGACGTGGTCATCGACGGCGGGGGAGAGAAGTACGCGGCCTGGACGTTCAACGGGACGGTCCCCGGGCCGGTGGTGCGCGTCACCGAGGGTGATACGATCAAGTTCACGCTGACCAATCCGGCGGCTAACAAGAACCCGCATGCCATGGATTTTCATGCGGCGGAGATCGACTTCCTGGCGAACTACAAGGCCATTAACGCCGGCGAGTCGATCAGCTACACGTTTGTCGCCAGGAAACCCGGGATCTTCTTCTACCACTGCGGCGCGCCGCCGATGATCCAGCACGTGGCGCGCGGCATGTTCGGCGCCATCATCGTGGATCCCAAGGACGTGAAAGCCTGGCCCAAAGCCGACCGGGAATATGTCTTGGTGCAGTCGGAATACTACAAGAACCCGAACGACGTACAAGCCATGTTCGACCGAAAGTTCGACGGCGTGATGTTCAACGGCGGCATTTTCAAGTACCATCCGTTCGTGACCGGCGGGGGTAAGCTGGACGCCAAGCCGGGCGAGCGCGTGCGCATCTATTTCGTGAACGCCGGCCCCAATGAGTTCTCGGCCTTTCACCCGATCGGCGAGATCTGGGACAACGTCTACGAGAGTGGAAATCCTGCGAACAAGCTGACAGGGGTCCAGACGTACGTGGTCGGACCCGGCAGCGCGGCCACGTTCGACGTGGTCGTGGAATCGGCCGGCGCCTACCCGCTCGTGACACACTCGTTGACCGGCGCGCTCCGCGGTGCGATCGCGGTGCTGCTGGCGTCGCCCGACGCCAAGCCGGCGCCGTTGATGCCGATGGTGCCTTGGGAACTCCCGGCCAAAGCGGCTCATTGACGGAATAAAGGGTGGCCGGAGCAAGCGGTCACCCTTCATCGACCCTTGGCCCTCTGATGCCGACAATGCGGTGAAAGGCCGGTTTCGATGAATGTCGCCCCGTAGCGTAGGCTTCGCTCTACGGACCGTCATGATCCTTGCCTCCGTGCTCTCCTGTTCCACGTCAGTCCCGGCGCAGGAGGCGTTGCTCGAGATGTTCCCCATCAAGCCCATCAATCTCGACGTCGCCATTCGAAAGCAAACGTTCGCGCCCAAGGATCGGGAGATCGGCATCCAGGCCGGATTCACCGCGCTTCATTACGGGAACCTCGAGGTGCGGGCCCTGTACCAATTCTTCAGCATCGCCACGCAGGAGTTCACGACCGACCAGCATTCGATCCTCATCAATCCCCGCTGGAACAACTTCATCGACATCCTTGATTTCCCAAAGGGGATGCCCATCAACCGAGTCATCCGCCATGTGCTGTTCGGTCCGCTGGAGGATCGGGCCGTTCCCTATATCGGAGGTCTCGGAGGCATCGTGCTGCCCAGTTCCGGCAACGACAAAGCGGGACACGCCGTGGGCGGACAAATCGGCGTCCGTTTCCCGGTCGCGCACGGCATCGCAGTGGATTTCGGCTTTCAGTACACCCAGTATCGTATCGACTTTCAGCAGGAACGTGGACTGGCGCAGCAATGGGTCTTTTTGTCCGGCGTGCGGTTCTGACCGCGCTCGTGCGATCGCTCGGCCTGGCCGCCTTTTGTCTCATGACGGGCTGCGGCCTGGTCATCGACGCGGTCCAATTGGTGCAGCCCATCGCGAAGGACGAAGTGCAACGAATCTGTCTTCGGCAGCGCGTGCAGGTCGGCATCTCCGTCGAACCGTCGCGCCCGTTCGTGTTTCCGGCGGTCTTCACCGACGAGGGGGTGCGGGTCACCGGTTTGGACGTCGAACTGATTCGCGAATTGGCGGCGGCTCTCTCGCAGGCATGCGACGGCCGCGCCATTGAGCCCGTGCTCCATCTGGTGCGGTTCCGCGATCTGTTCGTCCTGCTGAACGAGGGAAAGTTGGATTTCTTCGTTTCATCCATCAGCGCGAACGTCCCCTCTCCGGCCCGCAGCGGCTTGGCTTATTCCATGCCTTATTTCATGGACGGCGGGCTCGGCGGGATGACCCGCCGACCGGAGACCGACGCGAAGATCTCGGCTGAGTTCGGCGAAGCCGACGGCAGCGATCCCTCCTCGGCTGTACGCGCTTTCGCAGGACTTGTCGTCGGCGTGCAAGAAGGTACGACGGCCGAACTCTATGCGCGCATGGCCTTGAAAGCAAGCCGCCTTCTGTTGTGCGATTCCTTGCCGGCTGCCTTCGAATGGCAGGATCCGCCGATCGACGTTATGCTCGGGAAAGAACCGGTGCTTCGGTTCGTCTCGACCCGCGTCAAGACAGACTGGAGGATGTTGACCCGGAAAACCGGCAAACCGTTGCGGCTCAGCCGTGAGCAGTATGCGGTCGCGATGGCCGAGGAAAGCTACCGCCTGCGTTCCTTGGTCAACGCGGCGCTCTTCCGCCTCGAGGAGAACGGGCGTCTCGCTGAGATGCGCCGGCGCTGGTTCGAGGAGCCGTATGCCTATCCCCGCCGGGCGGCCTCGGAAGGGTTGCCGTTTGCCGCGGAGGATATGCCGGCGCATTACGATCAGGGCCGCTGTCGGTGGAGACGATGATGAGACGCCTGGCGTGCGCCATGGTGCTGGCGGCCGGTTTGTCGGGACCGGCGACGGCAGACACATCTTCGAACCGCGCCGACGCGGAGGCCACGGCACATCTCCTGGCAACACTGCTCGACGCCGGCCGCATCGTCGTCGACCGCAATCAGGCGCTGATCGACGATCCCCACAAAGGAGAGAAGGGTTTCACGGCGGAGGCTTTTGAGCGCCAGTTGGCGCGAGAATTCCAGGCCAGAACAGGAATCGATCTGCACCGCCTGCACGACGCGGCGATCCCCACCACGGCGAAGGAATTACTCCCGCGTCTGGTGGAAGCAGGCAAGGCCGTCGTGGAGGACGCGCAAATCGTCATCAATCAGCGGGGCGTCGGGTACAAGAACTTCATCCCCGCCACGTTCGGCAGCCAAGCCGCTGCCCGGTTTTCGCATCGCTCTTCCGTCACGCTGAAGCAGACGACTTTACGGCCGCGGAATCCCAAGAACCAGCCGGACGACTATGAGGTCCAGGCCTTACGCCGACTCGGCGCGCAGAAGGCTCCGAGTGGCGCGGTGAGCGAGGTGGCGGACGGCGGGCGCACCCTCAGGATGGTGACGCCCCTCTACTACGACAAGGATTGCCTCGTCTGCCACGGTGAACCGGCCGGCGAGGAGGATATGTCCGGGTATCCGAAGGAAGGCGCCCGGGAAGGAGAATTGGCGGGCGCGATCAGCGTGAAGATTCCGCTCAAAAGCCGATAATCCGTATCGTGTGAAGCGTATCTCGTCTCTCGTCGAGAGACCTCACGCCTCGGACGACGCTTCACGACTCAGGCACTGCGCTAGTGCGAGGAATTCGGCGCCACGAACACCAACACTTTCAGCCGTCCGTTCGTGTGGTTCACTACGCCGTGCGGCTCGCCGGCGGGAGCCATCGTGCCTTGACCGGGGCCGAGCACTTGCTTCTCCGTCCCGACGTGAAAGGTGCCCTGCCCTTCCAGCACCAAATAAATTTTGTCCTGGTCGCCATGCACATGGCCCTTTTGCTCCTGCCCCGGCTCGAAGCAGTAGACGTCACAGAAGAATCGGTCCGTCTGGAACAGGTTGTTCTTCTTCATCTTCTCGGGACTGAACTCCCCGTAGTCCGCCCAATTCGCGACCTGCATCGCCCTCCTCCCGGTTAGCTCCGCGCCGCCTGCTCCTCGCGTTTTTTCTCGACCTGCCGGACGATCGAATCCACGGGCACGAGGTGCCTGGCCACACCCAGCTCTTTCGCCGGAATCCCCATCGCGAGGCCCAACAGCTGCGGCAAATGTAAAATGGGGAGGTTCAACTCGGACTGCACAGCCTGACTCGCCCGATCCTGGTAAATGTCCAAGCTCATATGGCACAGCGGGCAGGGCGTCACCATGCAGTCCGCGCCCTGGTCCTTTGCCTCTTTCATGTTGGCGCCCGCCATCGCCACGGCGATCGCCTCTTTTTCCAAAATAATCGGAAACCCGCAGCATTTCGTCCGGCCCGCGTACGTGACCGGCTCGGCACCCAGGGCGCGGATCACTTTCTCAAGCGACGTGGGGTTTTCCGGATCGTCGAACCCCAGAGTCCAGGAAGGACGCAGGATGTAGCAGCCGTAGAACGGGGCGATGCGCAGATCACTCAACGGAATGCGGACCTGCGGCCCCAACCGACTCACACCGATCTCCCGAACGATGATCCAGAGCAAATGCTTGATTTGGATCGTGCCCCGATACTGGATGCCGTCGCGGGCCAACACGGCATTGATCCGATCGAGCAGCCCCGGCTCGGTCTTCAGACGCTTGTTCGCCGCGCTCATGATACCCTGGCAGGTCCCGCAGATCGTCATGACATCGAGTCCAAGGCGTTCCGCCTGAGCGAACGTCCTCGCGTTCAGCGCCAGCGCCACGTCGGGATCGGCTTCGGTGACGACCCCGGCCCCGCAACACGAGGCGGCCTCAAGCTCGACGACTTCGATGCCGAGGCGGCCGATCACGGCCATGGTCGACTGGTACAATTCCGGCGTCGCGCCCTTGGCGGCGCAACCTGGATAGAAGGCAAATTTCATCAGCGTGCAGCCTCGATTGGCAGGCGATCACCCATGTTCATCGACAGTATATGACACGAAATCGAGTAAGAACAGAGCCGGGACGGCTGGGAGACCCTATGGAAGCTTGGATACCGTTTTCCGATAAGCCGCGGAGAGGTCATCCATCGCTTCGTGCATTTTCCCCTTGAGCTGTTCCCAGGAAGCGCTGCCGGCCGCTCCGACTTCATCGAGCTTGCGCCGGGCCGCCTCTCGCTTTTTCTCAAGGTCGGCGATCGCTTGCTGCAGATCCGTCCGGACGGAGGCAGAGGCCCGACCGGTTCTTTGCCGCAGCCGGACGATTTCGGCCTGCATATCGTCCAATTCTGCCTGGATCTTTTTTTGGAAGGCGTCCTTCTGCTGGAACGTATAATCCTTGGCGGCCTTGGCCGCTTCCTTGGCCTCCCTGGTCACCCGGTCTCCCGTGACCGGCGCCGCGGAATCGGCCGCGAATCCAAGCGCAGTCCACCCAAGCACCGTCATCAATAAGGTCCCGGCAATTCCTTTCACGCTAGACCTCCTGGTGAAGATTGGCGGCAAGGCGGAAGGCAGTATATCGATCAGGCCGCGAGATGTCACGAACGCGGGGCCTTCCACTCAGCCCCTTTGACCCAAGCGGGCACTTTCGGATACGCTCTTGCCGGTGCGGATGATCCAAGAGGACATTGATGAATCGCGCCGACCGCCGACGCCGTGAGAAAGTCCACAGCAGGACCGGGCAGCCTTTTGATACTTTTGCGGTTCGTTCGCTGCTGGACGAAGGCAAGACACATCACCAGGCAGGCCGCCTGCAGGAAGCAGAGCGGCTCTACCGGCTTGTTCTCAGCATGGCGCCGGGCCATCCCGACGCCCTCCACTTTCTTGGGCTCCTCGCCTACCGAGCCGGGCGTTTAGACGAGGCGATCGACTTCATCGGGGAGGCGATCAACGCAAGTCCCGACCATCCTCTCTATCATTTCAATCTTGGCGTCGTGGCGCAGCGGGCCGGCCGGCTCGCTCAAGCGGCCGACGCCTATCGAAAAGCGATCGCGCTCAATCCGCGCTACGCCGATGCCTTCACCAATCTTGGCAATGTTCGCAAGGAAGAAGGATCGCTTGAGGATGCGCTCGCAGCCTATCGCCAAGCCTTAGATTTGAACCCGACTCATCCAGACAACCACAATAACCTGGGCGTGGTGCTGAAGGACCAAGGCCGGCTCGATGAAGCCGTGGCGGCCTACAGGCGAGCCTTGTCCCTCAAACCGACTCACGTCGAAGCGTTGAACAACCTTGGTCTTGCGCTGATGGAGCGAGACGAACTGAACGAGGCCGTGTCCTGCTTCGAACGGGCCCTGGCCGCCGTGCCGGGCCATCTCAAGACCACCTATAATTTAGGAGTCGCATTGATTTGGAAAGGCGAGCACGACAGGGCCGTCGCCACATTGCGCCTTGCCGCCGCCGCAAAACACGATCATGGCAGGCCGGTCGTGGAACGGGCGATCTATCGGTCTCGCCTCAAACACGACGAGGAACAGGTCCGGTACCTTCTAAACCAAGGCCGGCTCACCGAGGCTCACCGGCCCTATCTCGAAGCGCTCGGACGGCTGCGTGAGGCAATCGACCGGAGCGGATCGTCGACCAACCGGACGGCCGTTGATCCGTCCGATCTCCAACCGGTGGCGGCGTCGTTCAATCGCTTCTTGTACCTCGCGCCCTGCGATCGAATCCCGGGCGGAGCCCTGAGTTCCGATCTGGACGTGGCGGATATCGAAGGGCGGTATTGCGGCTCCAAACCCGAAGTGACGTTCATCGACGGGCTTCTCAGACCGGACGCTCTGGACAGCCTGCGCCGCTTCTGCCGTGAATCGACGATTTGGAAGAAGGACTACGTGAACGGGTATCTCGGCGCCTTCTTAGGGGACGGATTTGCCACGCCGCTCCTGCTGCAGATCGCAGAAGAGCTGCGGTTGAAGTTTCCGCGCATCTTTCGGTCGCACCACCTCACGCAGGCGTGGGCCTTCAAGCAGGACAGCGCGCGGCGGGGCCTCAACATCCACGCCGACGCCGCCGCCGTCAACGTCAATTTCTGGATCACGCCGGACCAGGCGAACCTGAACCCCGACAGCGGAGGATTGGTCGTTTACGACAAGGAAGCGCCGCGGGAGTGGAACTTCAAAGAGTACAACACCGACCAGAAGAAGCCCGCCATTATGGAATGGCTGAAGCAGTCGGGTTCGCAAGCCATCCGAATCCCCTACCGGGCCAACCGCGCCGTCGTGTTCAACTCGGACCTGTTCCATGAAACGGACGACGTGTCGTTCAAGGACGACTACCTCAGCCGCCGGATCAACGTCACGCTGTTGTACGGATACCGTCGGAACGGCTAGCGGAATTTGAGAGGATCTGCCTACGCGCGGTGGTAAGGCTGCATCTCGATCTGCTTGACCACATGTTGCAGCCGCGCCCATTCGTCCGGCGGAAGCGTCACAAATTCCAGGCCGAAATGTTTGGCGCGGTACCATCGCACCACGGCCTGCTCGATCGTGATCGGCGGCTCCGTATCGGACACGTAAATACGGACTTCGAGCGTCGTGCCTGGCTGGACTTCAGTGAGACTGTACACCCGGCAGCCGCGGAAGGAGAGATCCAGCACGTTTCCTTCGCCGTCGACCACGTTGATGGATTTGAAGGAGCTTTGAAAGTGAACGGGGAAGCGGATCCACCTGCGCTGATCCATGTGGGCCTCGCGGAATGCACCCTGGGCTAGTATGTATATTGCCGAAAGGATGCAATTGCGCTACTCTTTTCGCGATTCCCGCAGCATTCGGATCGGTATTGGATCTGCGTTGCCGCAGGCTTACCGTCCGAATCGGCCCATGAGCTTGGCTTCGGCCAACACGTGTCCCCGGCAAGCACTCAGCAGATGGGATTTGGTCGCGCCGGGCTTCACATCGAGAACACGGTCGAGCGCATACAGCGTGAAGTAGTAGCGGTGCGGTTTTCCCGGCGGAGGACAAGGGCCGCCATAGCCGATTCTTTTGAAGTCGTTCATACCCTGCAGCGCGCCGTTCGGCAGCCTCTCCCGGTCGGACACACTCTCCCCGACACCGGATAGATCAACCGGCATGTTGTAGATCACCCAGTGCACCCACGTGCCGGCCGGCGCATCGGGATCGTCGGCGATGATCACAAAGCTCTTCGTCTCGGCCGGAGCCCCGGTCCAGTTGAGCGGCGGCGACACATCCCCGCCTTCGCAGGTATGCCGGTTCGGAATCCGGTCCCCTTCGGCGAACGCGGAGCTGGTGAGCTTCATTGCCATCGTCGCTACCTCCTGTGAACCAGGACTGAGCAAGGGGCATGCTTCACGACGGAATCGGCCACACTGCCTAGCAGATATTCGGACGGGCTACGACCGCTCCGTGAGCCGACCACCGTGAGGTTCGCCCGCTCCGAACCGGCCAATTTGACGATCTCCGCGGCAGGATGGCCGGACACCACCTTTCCCGTTGCCGGGAACCCGGTCTTCTTCAGGGTTCCGACTGCGCGCGCCACGAGCTTGTGCGCCTCGCGCTCCAACACCTGCCGCACCTGATCCGCCTGCGAGGCAGCCGGCTCTTTTCCTTGCGCGCTTGCCAGAGGAAGCGGCGGAATGACGCTCACGACGAGGACATCCGGCCGGACGTCGCGCGGCAACTGCTGCAAGAGCGCGACGGCATCCCACGATTCCCGCGACCCATCCGTGCCGAGCACCAGACGGGCCAGGGTTTTCGCAGGTTTCTTGATGATCAGCACCGGGCAAGGAGCCTGCATCAATAGTTTCCGCGACACGCTCCCGATCAGCATGGGCTGAAAATCCGACGTGCCGCGGGATCCCGCGACCAAGAGATCGGCATGCTCCCGCGTTGCCGCCCGGACGATGGCCTCCGCGGGACTGCCGCGGAGAAGTTTGGCTTTCACGTCGCCCCACGTTTTGGACACCTTCATCTCGGCCGACTCCAGCAGCCGTGCCGCTCCCTCCAACGACGTTTCCAGGACCCGGACCAAGGCGGCGCGAGCCTTCCGATCCAGTCTTGGCAACGGCTTGAACGGCGCCATATCCACCGCATGGACCAACAACAAGGACGAGGTGTCCGGCTCGCATACATGGGCGATCCACTCCAGGGCCCATGCCGAATATCGAGAGCCATCAATGGCGCATACGATCTTCACGTCGAAATCCTCTCACTCGAGGACAGGCTCTGACGCACGTGTTCAAGGCAGGCGATGACTTCCTCATCTTCGACCTGCGGAAACTGTTCATAGAACTGGCTGATTCCGAAGAACCACTCGGTGGAGTGCAAGATCACCAGTTCATCGACCAGCCGCTTGACTTCGTCCACCGCGCGAGGCGGCGCCACAGGCACGGCGGCGACTATCCGAGCGGCCTGTGCCTTCAGCAGCGCGCCCAGAGAGGCGTAGAAAGTGGCACCGGTCGCGATTCCATCATCCACGAGGATCACCGTGCGACCTTTCATCGGGGACAAGGGCCGTCCTCCGCGATACCGCTCGATTCTCCGCTCGATTTCCTTCTCCTGGCGGAAGACCTCGCGGTTCAGTTCCTCGATGCTCACGTGGTGTTCCCGCATGACATCATCGTTGAGATGACGGTACCCGGTCTCCGCCAGGGCCCCCATCGCCAGTTCGGGATTCCCCGGGGTGCCCAGCTTGCGGGTGATCAGGACATCGAGCGGCAAACGCAGGGCCACACTGATCTCATACCCTAACACCACCCCGCCGCGAGGCAGCGCGAGTACCAGCGTCTCCTTCGCACACTTGTAATGAAGCAGTCGCTGAGCCAACTGTTTTCCCGCATCATGGCGATCTCGAAACATACCGAATTCAAGGCGCGGTTCCATGTTCAGCTTCTCCTCTTCGCTACGGTGTGATCCACCAGTACGGATACCGGTACGACTGCCAATAGGGATACCAGTACGGTCCCCAGTAAGGCCCCCAGTATGCCCCGAAATACGGGTAGGGGCGGAACCACCCCGAAGGCAACTTGAGAGGCCAGACGGTCAGGGAACGAACGTTCAGGGTCGGGTAGTCGTATTCAACTTCGTCGATCGGCAACGTCATCGGCCCCGTGACTTCGCCCACCACGGTGACCCGCGTCCCGGCAGGTGGCTGGATCGACAAATGTTTTGTGAAACGCGAGAAAGCGGCCCTCCGACTCGGTCAGTCGGTCGATGGGTTCATGCTGACGGTTGAGGGGGAGTTGAAGGATTTCGAGACGAGTGTCACCTTGCTTCAGCGGCTTCGCACTTAACAGCGCTCCGCCCAGTACGATCAGCTTTCCTTGGTAGGACGCCGGCTCGGCCTTCATTTGGCCGAACGACACGTTCCAATCAACTTGGTCCTCAAGATCGTCAGGCACGACGGCGACACCAGCGCAGCCAGCCATTAAGAAGCATGCGAGCACGTGTCTGCCGCATCGAGCACCGCGCGTTCCGGTTCGCCCATCTTCATTTCCCTGCCGTACTGGCCTCATGTCGCAAAGTGAAGGCAAGACAAATGCCGGAGCTGTATCGCGTACTGTTCTAGAGACCCCGGATATGAACTGGAGGTACATGCACGGCTTATCATTACGACCAGTCATGCTCTGCCATTTCCGCCTCTTGCCCCCAAAGCGCCCGGAGAGGCACATCGGCCAAGGCGTAGGCTCCCGGTTTAAGCGTTGGCAAGGCGCGGGCTGCGGCGATCATGACCTGCGCCGTGATGACGGATTCGTCGATCCGAGCTTCAAGGAGGAAATGGTGATGCCCTAGTCGTCCCTTCGACCCTCGTCGTTCCAAAACAATTCCTTTTCCCTCTTCTTCAAGGGCCGCAATGTTCTCCACCTCAAATATCTGGGTCTCCTCTCCAAGGTACAGCGGATCTGCCTGAAGAGCTTGGCGGAGCTTCTCCGGATGGAATCCCTTGTCCACTTCGACGTATAGGTAACGTTGCAGCCTGCCGTCGGCGGTACGTCGCTCGGCACAGAGAGCATCCTTCACGCCGCTCACATCACGGGCCACCGTGGTATGGCGGAGACTGAGCCCGGTGTGCCGCTTCGTCTCCGTCGCTCCTCCCGGCGTCACCAAGGCAAACCAGGATCGGAATACCGACAGCAGACCGGGATCCCACCCGGCCCCGACGACGGAAGGGACCCCGTGACGGAGCGCGAGCTTGTGAATCGCTTCCTTATGGGCACGCAGAGCCTCACCCTGGAGCGTCGCGCACTCGACGATCGGAACCCGATGCGGCAACAATCCGTGGACCGTTTCCGCGACCGCTTTCGTCGGCACACAGACAACGGCCCCCTGCACGTCTCTGAGTTGCCCGACCTGCGAGACGACCGGGATATGTTGAAAAGACTCCGGGAGCTTCTCCCCCATACTTTCCGATCGACGCACGATGGCCGCCAGACTGAGGTCAGGGCTCGAGCGGATGGCCTGCGCGCACACCTGTCCTACTCTGCCAAACCCGACGACGACCAGCGACATCGGTCTCATGCTCAGACCGGTACTCCTGCTTCCACGAGATCGGCGTTTACCACAGACCAAAGCTCACG
>JBDZUK010000102.1:0-8071 GCA_040255165.1 Nitrospiraceae bacterium
TTGAATCCCGCTGATGCGTTCCTGGCGAGCGGCATGTATCCGGCCAACCCGCCGCGGCCCCATATCCTCGGGCGTGACGGGGTGGGCGACGTGCTGGTGGTCGGGTCCGGCGCGGACCAGATCCGGGTCGGCGAGACGGTGGGGATCCTGCGCTGCGACGTGGGAGTGGAGACGTGGGGCACGCTGGCCGAGAAAGTGGTGGTGCCGGTGGACAGTGTCGCCCGAGTGCCTCGCGGCTGGTCCATCGAAGAGATGGCCGGCGCCCCGTTGGTGTTTCTCACCGCCTGGCAGGCGCTGACCCAGTGGAATGATCCTCCATCTCTGTCGCCGCCGGGGAGCGTCCTGCTCGTGACCGGTGCGTCGGGCGGCGTCGGCACGGCCTCCGTGCAGCTTGGAAAATCCATGAACCTGACGGTCGTGGCGTTGTCCCGCAGTGAGCAGAAGCGTGCCGCGTTGAAGAAGCTGGGGGCCGACGTCGTCTGTGATCCCATGAATGGCAATCTCGCGAAGGCCGTGAAGACGGCGCTCGGGTCGAAGAAGGTGGACTTGGTCGTCGACAGCGTGGGCGGCGAATTGCTGATACCCGTGATCGGCTTGTTGGGCTATGGCGGCCGAGTCAGCGTGGTCGGCAGGAGCGGGGGAACCGTCCCGGAGTTCAACACGGCGAGCTTGCTGTTCCGCCGCATTCGGATGGGCGGGGTGTCGGTGCAGGATTATTCCGCGCAGGCAGCGCAGGCGGCATGGCAGGAGATTGTTAGCCGACTCGATGCGATGGGCCGGCGGCCGCAGGTGGACAGCATCGTGCCGTTCGAAGACGTGCCACGCGGCTTCAGGCGGTTGGGCGAAGGGCCCATGGGAAAAGTGCTGGTGCGCGTGGCGGCCTAGGACGGATCGCGTGATTCAGTCGAGCGCGACCGATGCGAGAAGCCGGGCGTGCGTGGAACGGCCGCTGCCAGCCTCGCCCGAGCAACGGCAGTCGACCGCCGCCCGGGCGAGCACTCGGAGCCCTTACTAATTTTCGCCCTCGCGGGGCGCGCTCTGCGCGGATGGCTGATCGTCGGAAGGCTTGGCGATCTTGGTGATCCGATCATCCAAGTCGATCTCGATGCTCACCTGATCTCCTTGGGCGACCTGCTTTTTCTTGATCAGCTCGGGGTCGCTCACCGGGAGCGTCCAGCTTTCGCCCTCTTTCGTCCTGAAGGTGACGGTCCCCTTCGATTCGTCGACAGCGGTGACGGTGCTTCCGCTAAAGGAAGTGGCGGCGTCGCTGGTCTGAACGTTCAGTCCAACCACGCAAAGCAACAAGGCCGCCATGATTACGATCGTGGATGTCTTCATCGTTGCACCTCCGAGTGGTGGTAGGTCCATCCCTTCTTTCAGCCTAGCGCGCACGGTGCCCGTGAGCAATTGCCAAGCTGCAGGCGCAAATGTTTTGCCAAGCCGAGTGGGCAAACAAACCGTAAGCTTTGCAACGGGTTTGTCCGAGAACCGTACAAAAACAGCCACGACAGGGTGCAACTTGTCCTGTTTTACGCAGACAATCTGTCTCGTCCGAGAGACCGGTGCGGTAAGACGGTAACATCGGGCCGCCGGGGCGTGCCGGCGTCCTGACAGGGTGTCAGCGAGGGCTGACATATCGGAGCGATTCGGCATCGACCGCCAGGCGCGCGAACTGGCGCTTCATGCCGTTGATTTTCGCGAGGTACGTTTTGAGGTCGTGGTCGCCGCATTTCTGGCGGGGCGCCGGCCGGAAGCCGCGCGCGGCAAAGGCCTGGCCGGCCGCGGCGCCGCACAGATGGATCACGGCGGCCAAATCCTGTTTCTGCTGGAGCGTCGTGGCGCGCTTGCGCTTCGGCCCGGTCACGCTCGCGACGCTGCGGTCGAGGAGCGCCGCCGTCAGCTCGATCGCGTGGCTCGGCAGCACGCGCGTGTAGAGGCTGTTGAACCAGCACGATTGCCAATCGTGCCAGGGGCCGTCCTCGATTACCACGTGGTCGTGGATGCAGTAGCGCTTCGCCGCGCGGAACGTCGCGTCCGTGATCTGGTACATGCCCACCGCGCTCGACGCCGGTTGGTACCACTCCAGGGGATTCCACGTCAGCCGCCACCGCCAGTACGTCCGCGCCACGGGATTGCCCGCGCCCTCGACTTGCGCCAGCGCCGCCAGCAGCTCGGGCGTGATGATCGGGGTCGAATGCTTGCGGAACAACGGCCCGTACTCGCGCCACGTCTCCGCCGGGATCTTGGCGAGGGACCGGTCCAACGGAAAGAGCAGCTCGGTCGGTTTGACGAGCGCGTGGTAGAGCCAGTTGACGGACAGCCAGAGGACGACGAGGAGCACGGCGCCAAGCGTCCAGCGGAGCGCAGGTGGCGACTTCCACCAGGCGCGGAGAAAGGTGCGCAGCTCGCGCCACCGCCGCCGCGCCAGCCGCCGGAGGACTTTGAGCGTGACCTTGCGCCGACGAGGCCGCCGGCGGCGACGAGGCTTTCTCACGTTCGGCCGATAGGAGGTGGGGGCCATGCGCTAACTATAGCGCAAATTGGCGGATGGCTGATGGCTGATGGCGAATGGCAGGACAAGGAGTCGTGCCGCAGGAAACTCGTATCTCGTCGTTCGTATCTCGTGAAGCGTGAGACCGCGCTATCGCATTAGCGCTCCCAGTAATTTACACACTTCAGCGGAGTGCGCCTGGTAATGGAGTAACTCTAGGTAAACTTGACCCTGCTTTCGTGTAGGTGTAGCCTGTGCCGCGATTTTCAAAATATTTAAGTCTTTTCCCGACGAATCCGGTTCGTTTATGGTTCGAGAAAGCCAAGACTTGTAACCACGTGCAATCGCACGATGGAGAAGAATGACACAGATTCTTGCTCAACTGCCGACAGTGTGGCGCCAAGCGCCGAGACGATGGGGGCATGAGCTTCATTCACTCTGCTCCTACATGGCAATGTTTCCACCCGCGCTGCCACGTGTCTTTATTGAGTGGCTGAGCGAGCCCGGAGACGTCGTATATGATCCTTTCAGTGGACGAGGGACCACAATTCTCGAATCCTTGCTAAGTGGAAGGGTCGCACTGGGATCGGACGCGAATCCGTTGGCCTGGATCTTGAGTTCCGCGAAGGCAACGCCACCGACTAAACGCGCCGTGGAGCGACGCCTCGCCGCGCTGTGCGCCTTAGGCAAGGAGGCTGACCTTGACCAGGTACCCAGTGAAATCCGAATGCTCTTCAGTCGCGGCACCTTGCGACAGCTCATGTGGCTTAGAGGGGAGCTTTGCACCAAGAGTCCAGTTGATCGCTTTCTTCTAGCCGTATTAATGGGAAGCCTTCATGCGAACGCAGATAGCGACGGCAGGCCACGTGGACTCACAGTTGCGATGCCAAACACATTCGCGATGGCGCCCGGGTATGTAAGTAAGTATATTGTGGAACACGGGCTGCGTCCGCCTAAGGTTAATGTATTATCATTCCTCGCTGAGCGGGCGGATCGCTTCCGCTTGCCCTGGTCCGGGTCGCGGCTGAATCGTGCTTGGATACATGATGTCCGAAGACCAATCCCTTGGCCTCACGGCCTGCCTCTGGCGAAGCTGATTTTCACGTCACCGCCGTACCTAGGCGTGATGCGGTACGCCAAGCTCAACTGGATCAGGCACTGGCTGATTCGAACCGATCATCGCCAAATCGATGGGAGTCTTTTCTCGTCGGGAGCGATTCAGAAGTACTTGCTCTTCATCCGTGAGACGCTAGTGCAGTGTCGATCGGTGCTACGTGACGACGGCGTGGTCTGCCTAGTGATTGGTGATGTTCGCCGTGGAAATGCCAACATCAGACTAGGTGAAGTCGTCGCTAATGAATGTACATCTGCCACGGATCTACGTCTCGTCGGCATTATCGAGGATCATCTCCCTGTTAAGCATAAGGTCAGCCGCATTTGGGGTTCGAAAAAGGGACGCGCGACCAAGACAGACCGAATTCTCGTTCTTGCTGGACCACGGGCGCGTATCCCTCGGCAGTTGCCAATGCTCAACTGGGCCGCATGTAACGGAGCTATACGATGAGCACCACCATAGTCGAAGCCCTTAAGTCCCTTGCGTCGGTCGATCTCTTCAAGGAGGGGCGAGATCCGAAGACATTTATCGGCCGACCCTTCTACTTCGATTATTCAACTGTAAAAGTCTTGGTCAACGATAAGTGGAAGAATCTAGTCGGAGGAGTCCCAGCGGGTGCATTTCTTCTCTGCGCTTATGACGGTGAGCCCGGTGTCGAAGAAATGGTTCTCATCAGGGTTCTGGGGCCGACGGCTCTGCCCACAGATTCGGAAGTCATTGCCTCGATGGTGGAGTACTACAAGGAAAATCCACCTCCGGGAGGTGAGGGGCACAAGAAGCTCGATACTTTTACCCGGTACGAATTCAACTTCTCCGGTCTGGAGTGTCGAGTGCTCGGCACATATTTTCGAAACTCAGACCATAGGACTGTGTTTGGTGCCGACGTTGAGAATTTCTATAGCGCTCATAATTACTCGGTCTTCAAGCCTCGAGGTAAGACTCTAGAGTTTATAGTGAACTACCGTGAGGGCGACGGTGTGCCAGGCGGGCCAGAGCAGGTGCGACTGGGGTGTGTCCGCTACAGCGCATCTCTTCGGCACCAAGACGGCTCAGACGTACCCATCTATGTGTCAGCCCTTGATTTTGTAGGCAAGCGTACAGCGTTGTTCGGCATGACACGCACTGGAAAGTCAAACACGGTGAAAAAGATTCTCGAGTCTGTTATGGAGCTCTCAGGCAAGGGTGTGAAGCTGGATGGAAAGGCTTTGAAGCCGGTGGGGCAGATCATCTTCGATATTAACGGCGAATACGCCAATGCCAACCAACAGGACGAAGGGACTGCGATCTTCGAGCTGTTCAAAAAAGACACGTTTCGCTATTCGCTTCTTGAGAAGGATGGCTTTACCGTCATGAAACTTAACTTCCACAAGGACATCGAGCCGGGCTTCGGCCTCCTGCAGAGCTTCCTGTCTGAAGACGTCTCGGACTACGTCCGAAGCTTTTTGAGCATCGATCTAACGCCGCCACCGCCCGATGATGTGTCGGCAAAGGTGCGGCGCGGCCGCGTCATCGCAGCCTATCGCGCCTGCCTGGCTGCTGCTGGGTTCGATATCGGCAAGGAGAAAATTATCTTTGAAGGATCCGCCGAGCTTAATGAGCTAGCGGGGGGCATTAACCCGAAGAAAGGGATTTCCGGACAAGATGCAATCCATTGGTTCACAAAGGTCTGGGACAATTACTACGAGCACGAGTACTTTAAGAATTATCCGAAGAAGCACGGGGGACGAGAGTGGGCCGACGAGGATCTCAAGGCGGCGCTTGTGATGCTTACGCGGAAGAAGGTGCCCGCGGGTAATGCGAATGTTTCTGGCTACCGGAAACTGCAACCGTTCCGGCCGTACCATTCAGCTGCCAACACCGAATCTTTTGAGGATGCGATCATAGCTCAGCTAAGGTCTGGCAAAGTAGTCATTGTGGATCTGTCTCAGGGCGACCCGAAGCTGCAGGCAACGTACTCCGAACGAATCTGTAAGCGCATTTTCAATGACGGTATGCAGAAATTCATAGATAACGTCGACACAAATTACATTCAGCTATATTTCGAGGAAGCGCACAATCTTTTCCCGAAGAAAGACGACAAGGATCTTAGTCAGATCTACAACCGTCTGGCGAAGGAAGGTGCGAAACTCCGTCTCGGACTCGTGTACGCCACTCAGGAGGTCAGCTCGATTTCATCGAATGTCCTCAAAAATACCCAAAACTGGTTCGTTTCCCACCTAAATAATCGGGATGAGCTCCGAGAAGTCGAAAAGTTCTACGACTTCGAGGATTTTACGGAAAGCCTTCGGCGCGCACCTGACCGTGGCTTCATCCGAATGAAGACGTACTCAAACGCCTTCATTGTGCCCGTTCAAATCGATCGCTTCTCGGCGAAGAAGAAGGCTGACTGAGTGGGCTATAGCCAGTCCAAGGGCCGGAGGCCATTCGAGAGGGCGAGCAAGATCGCTCACGCCGAGGTCCTGAACAACCCGCTCGTTCAAGAATTCGTCAAGGGCTGCGCCCTGCCGGCACCGCCAGACCGCGTCGATCTCCAGGCAAACCTACAGCCCATTCCCGCTGGTACCGGAAAAGTCAAGAATGTTGTGGCGGTTGACGGTGGGATGACTGAAGTAGCTGTGCGTAAGGAATTTCCAAGCGCCTCAATAGTATTTATGACTTTCGGGCCCCTGCTTTTATCCCTTGCTGACCTTGCCGATGTCGATAGGCAGCCATTCATCGGGCCTGAGGACATGGCCCGGTTTCGGGATATCCGGCGCTACACTGTTGTGATCCCGGTCAAGTTGGTACGCGCACCTGGCGCAAAAAGTTTTGCCGCCGGAGTGCGACAAACGATACACAAGTTTCTCGCCAACGACGAGCCGGATCTCTTGAGAGCGCTTCGTTGGTTGTTGTTTCGGGAATGGCGTCCGGAAGGCGAGAGGGAGACATGGATCATTCCGAAGTGCCCTGCAAACCACACCTGCGAATCCAGCCACGAATTTAAGTCAGGTGACCCGTCAGAGCGTTACTGTACCGGGTGCGGTGGGTCAGTGTACTTGGCCGATGCTCTGCGATTATACGAACGGATAGATGATGACCTTGGAGCCGGAGCCATCCTCGCTTACCTGCTCACGACCCTTGAGCAACTGGTCCTAGTGCACCTGATCCGAACGATACTAGAGATGAAGCCCGGTTTGCTCGGCGAGATGCTCTTCGTCAAAGATGGTCCGCTCGCCTTCTTTGGCGTTACAGCTCCCTTGCGTAAGCCGATGCGAGAGCTGATGCAATTTCTCGGAGTAATGGATAGCGGCCGACCTATCATACACCTAGTAGGGCTGGAGAAGAGTGGTGCGTTCGTGGAGCACGCGGCTTTGATAGAACCTCTGCTTAAGCCTGGGCAGATGTTAGTGTTGGATGATGCGTACATCCGTCGATACATTGCTCCGGGCGACCCGGAAAGCAATGATGCATTCGGCTTTAACACCTATTACGGCTCGAAGGTTATCTTCAAAGGCCAGGCGCAGGACACATATGTCGCGACGATACCCTCCGCGACATTCAAGGCCAAGCCTCTCTTTGCGGATCTGTTCAACGGCGCCGAAGTCCTCCGCGTCACCAGCCAGCTGCGTTGCTCGATGTACGACAATGCGCTCGTGCCGGTAGTGCTGGCAAACCGCCTCGTGTCACTTGCTGATGTCCCAAGTTCAGAAATCCTAGCTAAGTTCGCTGCTAAGGGCATCAAGTCCATGACGCCCTGATAGGGAAGCCGTTCGCTACAGAGATTTCTTGCCGCGGCTCAAGGAGGGTGCCATGCCAAAGTACGAGGTTGATCTATCGTTCAAGTATGGATTTTCAGTTGACGACCTAAACAATCGTCTTCGGTCAAATCCCCGCTACATTTTCGTTTCTCACACGGCGACGAAAAAGAAGGATACTATTTATAAGTGGACCCATAAGATGTATGCAGGCACCGTGAAGCTCTGCAAAGAAAAAGGAAAGTTTTGGGTGATAGTGAGGACTCCTTCGAGGAATCAGCTTCTCGGCGCCTTTGTTTCCTGGCTCTTTAATAATGCTGAGGATCTCATCTATTGGACCGAGGTATACGAGATAGATTGGTAAGCGCAACTTTTACTATCTCAGCCATGTCGTGGTGCCGCCGGATCTCACGATAGAGGAGCTCGTCGGTTTCCTCGATGGTTTGTACCACGAGTGGGCGTCCCCCGCTCATCCATCCGTGCGGCGGTGTGACAGCCGGAAATGAGATGGGCAATGGCGACGACGCGTGTCCTGTGGCTGTCTGGTGTGATTTAATGAGAGAACCCGAGACCGAGCTGCGCTGTCTGCTGCCGGCTCGATCTCGCTCGGGTTGGCTTACGCCGCTTTTGCGAAACGCGGATGCTCGACGGTCGCCGGGATGAGAGGCTCCGTCGGCTCGAAGGCCTTCATCGTCCAGTAGGAAACCAGGAAGGCTGTGAACAACCCGCCCA
>JBDZUK010000103.1:0-8047 GCA_040255165.1 Nitrospiraceae bacterium
CGCGATGTACAACTCGGGAATGCGGCCGGCGAGCACGAATACGCGGTCTCCCGGGGCGACCCCGAGTCGCCGAAGCACGGTCGCGAACCGGTTCGTGAGCACGCCTAGGTCACGGTAGCGGTATTCCTCGACCTCGCCCTCCTTGCCGATCCAACGGAGCGCCGTGCGTGAGGCTTGAGGCCCGGCCGCATGCCGGTCGACGGCTTCATGCGCGATATTCAGCCCCCGTCCGTCGGGCAAACCGTCCAACTCTCGCCGCGCATCTTCCCAGGTGAACTGTGAGCACACGCGGCTGTAGTCGAATAGATTCGGGACGAGGCCGAGCTCGCGCCTCGGCTTGATGATGGGATTCCAAGGCATACAGCGACGCAAGATTGAGCATGAGTTCTGCAAGCCATGGACCATCACGGCCACGGCAGATGTACGGGGAACAGCTTGAGAAAGTGCGGTCATTTGTCTCGCCGGAATCTCCTGTCATGATCCTCTGTAGCAATATTCACCAGACTCTGAGCTATGCCAGTGGACATTCGCACCAAGGATAAACCCGCGACGGTTCTCATCATGGGGGCCGCCGGCCGCGATTTTCACAACTTCAACGTCGTCTTTCGGGACGATCCCCAGTACCGGGTGGTCGCGTTCACCGCGGCGCAGATACCGAACATCACCGGGCGTCGCTATCCCGCTGTGCTGGCCGGCCCTCTCTATCCCGATGGGATTCCGATTGTGCCGGAGGCCGAGCTCCGCTCATGGATCGAGACGAGCCGGGTCGACGAAGTCGTCTTTTCCTACAGCGACGTGTCCCATGAGGAGGTGATGCACCACGCGTCGCGCGTATTGGCGGCCGGCGCGGACTTTCGCCTGCTCGGCCCACGGCACACGATGCTGCGGGCTGCCAAGCCGGTGGTGTCCGTCTGCGCCGTCAGAACCGGTGCCGGGAAGAGTCCGGCCGCCAGAAGAATCGCAGCCATTCTGAAGCAAGAAGGCATGCGTGTGGTCGTGGTGCGACACCCGATGCCCTACGGCGATCTGGCGAAGCAGACGGTGCAGCGGTTCGCACGCCTCGCCGATTTGGATGAGGCGGGCTGCACGATCGAGGAACGGGAGGAGTACGAGCCTCATCTCAGGGAGGGCACCGTCGTGTATGCGGGCGTGGACTACGAACGCATTCTTCGGGCAGCTGAACAGGAAGCGGACGTGCTTCTCTGGGACGGCGGCAACAATGATTTCCCGTTTTTCGCGCCGGCGTTGGAGATCGTCCTTCTCGATCCTCATCGCTGCGGACACGAGCGCCGCTATCATCCGGGAGAGGTGAATCTGCTCCGAGCCGGCGTGATCGTCTTGACCAAGTTGGACACGGCCGGCCCGGCCGAGATCGAAACAGCCCGGGCCGCGATCATGCGCCACAATCCCGATGCCCTGATCGTCGAATCGGTCATGCCCTTGTCGGTCGAAGACCCGAACCGGATCAAAGGCAAGCGTGTCCTTGTCATCGAAGACGGACCGACGCTGACCCATGGAGGCATGACGTTCGGGGCCGGCGTGTTGGCGGCGAAGCAATTCGGTGCGGCTGCCGTCGTGGATCCCAGGCCGGCCGCTGTCGGGAGCATCGCGGAGACCTATCGAGAGTATCCGCATCTGGGCGCCGTCTTGCCTGCGATGGGTTACGGTGCCCATCAGCTGGACGACTTGGCGAAAACCATCGCCAACGTCGATTGTGAAACCGTGTTGGTCGCGACACCCGTTGACTTGGGCCGTTTGATGCCTATCCCTAGAGCCACCTGCCGAGTTAGCTATGAACTCCGGGAGCGGGGACGGCCCACGTTGCGGGACGCCCTGGCGCGAATCATTCAAATAAAGAAAAGTTAAGTGAATCCTTCCGGCGGAGGGATTCTCTCAGCAGGTGTATTCGGTGTTCATCGGGTAAAGGAGGAACGAACATGAGGGCAAGCTTGGCGAAGATCACGGCAACCGGCCACTGCCATCGGTGCGGCGGTTTCATGGTCCCGGAGGTCGTGCGCGAGATCGGGACGACCGAGTGGCACTGCGTCATGTGCGGGGAGCGAATCGACCCGGTGATCTTGGCGCACCGGCGCCTGAACTCGGCACGTCAGGATGCGGGAAAACTTTTTGCCGGATCGGGCAAAGCCAGTCTGAACTGACGGCGTCGCAGGCATACCGCCCGGATGCACGTTACCTCGAACGGCGCTTTGATTTGCGCGATCGTCTCGCCGTATCGAGTAGTTGCCGCACTCGGGCGGCGGGCTCCACCACACCGATTCCCATAAAGTTCGGCACCAGCAGGACCTGGGACATCTTCTTGCCCTTGAACTCCACTTCCACCTCTTTTCCCCCGGCCATCAACGGAAGATTCTGTATCCGAGCCTGAGTCACGATCCCGAGCAAGGCCACGTTCCCGCCCAAGGAGAAACGGCCTTGTCGGTCGGTGCCGGCCGGTAATTTGAAGACCGGTCCGCCGCTGTTCCCCGGCAAGACGTGACCATCGACGAGAAAAACTTCGAATCCCGGGTTTCGCTTCGACACCCATGCGATGATCCCCTGGCGGACGATGGCTCTCGGCCAGTAACTCGGTTCCACGGCACCCGGATATCCAAGGATGACGACCGGCGCTCCTTCGTAAATATCATCGGTGGTCGCCACTTCGCCGAAGGCGATCCTCGGCAACGACTCTTTACCGACCTGATGTGGGCGAAACGTCAGCGGAAGACACGCAAGGTCGACGGCCGGATCCGGATGAGGCAACCATCGGGGATGATTCCGTTGTCTGAGCTGAATCGGGACACTGAACAACCGATGCCCGCGCCGATCAATGGCCCAGGAAAACAGCAGATGCAGCGTGGCGGGCTCCCATCGCTCCTGTGGGTCTGAAAAAACGTGCCGAGCGGTCACGAGCCACCGGTTGCTGGCTCGACCCTCTTCCAGCCCAAACACTACTCCGGTCCCCACTACCGCGAAACACTCCACCTCCGCTACGGTTCCGCTGGGTTGCTTGAGCGCCATGCGCTCGATACGTCCGATCGCTACTGTTGCTTCACGCCAGCGATCGATCCAGCCCGCCATCGGAACGCGAGTGCTCCCATCGTCTTTCTCCCGGGGACAGGCAAGTCGAGTGCCACTGCGAAAACCGCTTCACCGTGCGGATTCCGATTCTGAGGAGGCGTTCGGCGACAGACAACCGTCTGCCGGTGTAGAGGAAGGCGCCAGTCGGCAGAAAGGGCGCGTGCCCTGCGTACGCGATGGTCTTGATATCACCCACGTTTCAAGAGGCCCATACATTGCTACCATTTGTTGGGGGTGGCTCATGAAACCGAAACCATCGTTCAAGAATTTGCCCAAGATCCAAGCAAAAAAGTTCAGGAAGCTCCGGGAGCAGAGCGCACGGCAACGGGCCACGAGGGCTCGTAAAGGGCGTGACCGCATACGCCGAGGGATCTACATAGGTGCGGTGGCGGTGATCCATGCGGATGCATAACGCCGATATCGCCGTCGTGCTCGACGAAATCGCCGATCTCCTGGAGATCGAAGGCGCCAATCCCTTTCGTATCCGGGCCTACCGAAACGCAGCTCGGACTCTCCGTGATTTGAGCGCCGACGTCGCAGACACGATGGCGAAGGGACAGGCGCTGTCCGAATTGCCGGGCATCGGACAGGATCTCGCCGCGAAGATCAAGGAGCTTCTCGAAACCGGGACGATTGCCATGCTCGAAGAGCATCGCAAGCAGATCCCGTCGACGTTGGTCGAGTTGCTGCGGATTCCCGGTTTGGGCCCCAAACGGGTGAAAGCTCTGTATCAGGACCTGGGTATTCGGACGTTGAGCGAGCTCCACAGGGCGGCCATGGGAGGCCGGATCAGGCACTTACCCGGATTTGGGGAGAAGACGGAGCAACACATCTTGCAGACGGTGCAGGCCCGGGCCGGGCAGGAGCGGCGATTCAAGTTGGCCATAGCCGCGCAATATGCCGATCCCTTTCTCGCCTATCTCAAGCAATCGCCCGGGGTCAAACATGTGATGGCAGCCGGCAGTTACCGGCGGGCCAAGGAGACGATCGGGGACCTGGACATCCTCGCGACGGCCCGCCTCGGCAGCACGGTAATGGATCGGTTTGTGTCCTACCACGAGGTGGCGGAGGTGGTCTCGCACGGGGCGACACGGTCCACCGTGCGGCTGGCCTGTGGACTGCATGTAGACATCCGGGTCGTGAGTGAAGCGAGCTACGGGGCTGCGCTGCAATACTTCACAGGCGGCAAAGCGCATAACATCGTGCTGCGTCAATTAGCCCAGCAGCGCGGACTGAAGCTCAACGAATACGGAGTATTCAGGGGGGAAGAGCGGGTGGCTGGGGAGACGGAGGAATCTGTCTACGCGACGGTGGATTTGCCCTGGATTCCTCCGGAGCTCAGAGAACATCGAGGCGAATTCGAAGCGGCAAGGGCGGGGCGCTTGCCCAGATTGGTCGAGCTTGGCGATCTGAAGGGTGATCTGCACGCTCACACGAGAGCCACGGACGGCCGGAACAGCATCAAGGAAATGGCGACGGCCGCCCGCCAGCGTGGATTCGAATACCTGGCGATTACAGACCATTCGAAGAAGCTCGGCATGGCGAAAGGATTGGATCGTACGAGATTGCTCGAACAGGTGGAGGAAATCGACCGGCTCAACGTCGGCTTTGCCGGCTTCACTCTGCTCAAGGGCATTGAGGTTGATATTCTGGAGAATGGGAGCCTGGACCTCGATGATGATACGTTGAGCCATCTCGATCTCGTCGTCGGGGCCGTGCATAGCCACTTCACCTTATCCAGACAGAAACAGACCGACCGTATCCTCCGAGCGATAGATCATCCTCATTTCACCATTCTCGCTCATCCGAGCGGCCGCCTGATCGACGAACGAGTGCCGTACGACGTCGACATGCCGCGCATCATGCACCAGGCTCGTGGGCGGGGCTGCATGTTGGAGGTCAATGCGAATCCTGATCGTCTTGACCTCACCGACACCGATTGCCAGCTGGCGAAAGAGGTCGGCGTCATGGTCGCCATCAATTCAGATGGGCATAGCGTCTTGGACTTCGACAACCTTCGTTACGGGGTCGGGCAGGCCCGTCGGGGGTGGCTGGAAGCCCATGACGTGCTGAACAGCCGGACGCTCGAAGACTTGAAGCCACTGATCGAGCGGACGATGGGATAAGTGTTCGTTCATCCGGTTTCTCTGGTTTGATTCCTTCTCTCGCTCGAACCAGACAACCCAAAATACACGAAACAACCGACCAACCAGGCTGTCATGATTGAGATCGACGGCGCGAGGTATTCAGGTAGCGGCACTATTGTGCGTCAAGCTGTGGCCTTGTCGGCCCTCACCGGGAAGCCGGTTCACATCACCCGTGCGAGAGTCCGGCGGCCAAAACCGGGCCTGAGACCACAACACATCTGCGTGGTTGAGGCGATCAGGGAACTGGTCAACGGCGAGGCGGATGGGCTGTCGGTCGGTTCCCAGGAGATTACATTTCGACCGGGACCACTGAAAACGGGTCGTCACTACACCTGGGATATCGGGACGGCCGGCTCCACGACCATGCTGGCTTCGGCGCTGTTGCCGGTTTTGGCGTTCGCATCCTCGCCGGTCATGGTGGAGTTGCGCGGGGGGCTGTTCCAAGACTTTGCTCTCTCCGTGTTTCACCTTCAGCACGTCATGCTTCCCATCCTCGGGCGCATGGGATTCGACGTCGCACTGCTCATGACCCGTCCCGGCTATGTGCCGCGAGGCGGCGGGGTGCTCGAGTTGACGGTGCGGCCGGTTCGGTCTCCCTTCCGGAGCGTACGGATGGATGAGCGCGGTTCCGTCACTCGGGTCTGGGGCATCTCTCTCTCCTCTCATCTCGAAAGCCGGCGCGTCAGTCACCGCATGGCAACCACGGCCGGACAAGAGCTGTCTCGAGCCGGATATCAAGCGGACATCGAGATTCGCGAGGACACCGACTCCCTCCAACCCGGAGCCGCATTAGCCTTGTTTGCCGACCTGTCGAACGGCACGCGGCTCGGCGCGGATCAAGCCGGGGCCTTGCGGCGCTCAGCTGAATCCATCGGCAAACGCGCGGCTCGACAGCTGCTTGAAGAATTGAGCAGCGGGGGAACGATCGATCGCTTCGCCGGCGACCAGATCGTGCCCTACGCGGCGTTGGCCTCAGGAATCAGCACGTTTCGGCCGGCGGCGGTCACGGAGCATCTTCTCACCAACATCTGGCTGGCGGAGCAGTTCGTAGGGATGACATCGACGGTTGATGAACGTCTGGTCTCCATCGAAGGAATCGGTTTCCAAGGCACCGCGCGAGAGGCGTAGGACATCTTTCAAACTGCGGTCTCGTACGGGGCCTGCTGGGCGGCGATCGCCTGGTAATTCTGGAACGAGAGGAATGTGCGATGCCTACCAAAGAAGAATTGCTCGCACGGGCCCAGAGACCTGCGGAGAGGGCGCTGAATCTCCATCGGTACTATAAAGGAAAAGTCCAGACGTTCCCGAAATGTCCCATCCGTGCCGTTGATGATTTTTCGGTGTGGTACACCCCCGGCGTGGCCGCTCCCTGCCGCGCCATAGAAAGCACTCCCGCCCTCGTCTATGAGTACACGAACAAGGCCAACACGATCGCCGTGGTCTCGGACGGCAGCAGAGTGCTCGGCCTGGGAGACATTGGTCCTCAGGCCGGCCTGCCCGTCATGGAAGGCAAGGCGCTGCTCTTCAAATACCTGGGCGGGGTGGATGCCGTTCCGATTTGTCTCGACACGAAAGATCCGGATGAGCTGATCCGGACCGTCAGGCTGCTGGAACCGTCGTTCGGCGGCATCAATCTCGAAGACATCTCCATGCCGAAGTGCTTTCGAATCCTGGAAGAGTGCCGGCACCAACTCAGTATTCCCGTCTGGCACGACGATCAACAAGGCACGGGAACGGTTTTGCTGGCCGCCTTGCTCAATGCTCTGAAGGTGGTCGGCAAAGATTTGAGCCAGCTTCGGATCGCCATGATCGGAATGGGAGCGGCCAATGTATCCGCGTACCGCTTTCTGAAAGCTCATGGCGCTAATCCGGCCGCGGTCGTGGCTTGCGACCGAGGGGGGATACTGGGCGGACATCGTACGGAATACCGGGACGATCCTGCGTACGCGGAGCAATGGAAAGTGTGCAGAGAGACGAATGCCGACGGTCTTCGCGGCGGCATCGCCGAAGCCTTGCGGGGCGCGGACGTGTGCGTTGCGTTCGCTGCGGGAGAGATCATCAAACCGGAATGGATCACGAGGATGGCCGGGGATGCGATTGTTTTTGCGTGTGCCAATCCGATCCCTGAGATTTGGCCGTGGGAAGCCAAGGAAGCCGGAGCCAGAATCGTCGCCACCGGCCGGAGCGATTTTCCAAACCAGGTCAACAACTCACTCGTCTTCCCCGCGATGTTTCGGGGCGCATTGGACGTCCGGGCCCGCACCATCACCGATGAGATGGTCATGGCCGCGGCCCACGAGTTGGCCATGTGCGCCGAAGAGCGGGGCATTCACGAGGAGAACATTCTGGTCGCGATGGAAGACTGGGAAGTGGTTCCTCGTGTGGCGGCAGCCGTTGCCCTGAAGGCGCAAACCCAAGGGGTTGCTCGGCTAAGCCTAAGCCGTGAAGAACTCGCTCGGACAGCGACATCCAGGATCAGGGAAGTCAGAGAAGGACTGGCTCTCCTCATGAGCAGTGGAATCATCCCGGTCCATAATGACTGATTGATGACCGATTGATTTGAGGGGGAGATTGATCCAGTCCCGAGGATGGTTAACTTAGTATTGAAGGAGGTGGCTTAGAGCTCGAAGAGGTCGGCAGCCTAGTTTTTGACTCGCCCTTGTGCAGCCAACGTGCAAAGGGCACCGCTTCCGGTTCAGATGCGGGGTTTCGGTTTAAGGTACGCGCGCTATCGACGCTCGGTGCCAGTAGGCACGGCCGTAAATGCGAGCCCGATGATCGAGGCGCGGGACAATCAGCGCAGGCGACTGGAGGATTGTCAA
>JBDZUK010000104.1:0-7925 GCA_040255165.1 Nitrospiraceae bacterium
ACATTTTCGTATTTTTGATACTGAGCACCGCGTTTCTAAGCGCGTTTTCCAATACCCGCGATGGACTCCTGTGGGAAGGAGCGCTCCTGATTCTCTGCTACGGACTGCTGTCCGTATTCCCGGATACTATGTTGGCATCGCTCCTCCGGCTGTTTCTGCCCTTTTGAAGGTATGACGGACAGCGTCCAACCTGGGGCGACAAACGACCGACTCGGTGAGTTGGGTGTTCAAGGTGATGGCTGTTGCTGAGGGGATGAAGGAACAGGATCAGGAGCAGGCAGTGCTGTATTGAGAGAGACCTTCCAGGTCAAAAACAGCGGGAATGACGGTCAACGCCTTACCCCGGTGTACCGGACAATACGGCCAGCCCTGAATCGGCCCCGTGACGATGCTTGAGTGGTCGATGTTTTTCTCACACTCGCTACAATACAGCGTCCCCCGTCTGCCGACAGACATGGCGACGACGTCGAGCCGATTCACCTGCTGCTCCAGCTGGTGCTCTTCCTTCGACATTGAGCTGGTTCCCGTTGAATTCATATCGCTTTTGTAACAAACCCGAGATTTGACCAGGTACTGGGAAATACCCCGGTTTAGCCTTGCCTTTGTACTGATACTTCTCGCCTTCCTTACAATGCGTGTCGAAAGGCATCGACTGGGGAGATCCCCTGTAGGGACTCGGCTTCTCTAGCTTTCATCGGCAAATCAGCGAGTTACCTCGTCGCAACTGTTGCGGTGCATTCCTTTCCATGCGGGTCTAGCTGCAGGCCCGCCCACAATCATTGAATTCAGCCTCATTTCAAGTAATCGCGGCTCGGCACCGACCTTGCGTCACAATGAACCCATTGCAACAATTTAACGTGGATCGTGAGACCAACATGAGAGTGATGTGTGCATGGTGCGGGGAAGAAGGAAAGAGCAACCTACTCTGTGAGGTGAGATCAAATGACGACTCACTGACCTCACATGGCATTTGTGAACACCACGAACGAGTCATGATGAAAGCCGTTGAGACGTATCGAGAGAAACGGCGTCGCGCGCAGGACAGCGCGATCCCGACAACGCCGGCTCTGGTTCCTACGACAACGCCTGCACGTCCCCTCACGTCACAAATCGCATGAGCCCGGCATTCGATAGTTTTCAGTGTGGCCCTAGACCCTAAACACACAGGTGGAACAATATGAAACCCAAATGGTCTCTGGCACGGAAAGGAGAGCAGTCGGTGCTTAACAGACGGTTAGTGAACTTCATGCTAGGAGAAGAAGAGGACTATCGACGGCACTTGTTCGGCGCCGCAGCGAAAGGAGATCTCGCTGCGCAAGAGGAATTGCGACGGACCTATCATGTTCGGATCTATTCCGCCTCGGAACGAGCGCAGCTCGCTTGCCACAATGAGGCATTAGTCTCACCCGGGCGCAGGAAACGCATGAAGCAGCGCTAGAGCAACCATCTTCGGCAGTTTACAGGTCCTCGGACTCCATTCTGGGCCCTTGCTTGTCTTCCCGGCATCCTACCTACCGTACTCACCCGTCAACCGGGGACTCTCCGATTCACACGTTCTTCGGCTTGCTGCACAAAACCATAATTTCGTTGGGCATAGAAACGGGTCATGGTACTAGGTTGCTTAGCTTAACCCTAAGCCCTGGAGGCTGTGGCCATGCGGAGTGTGATTGCGACATGCCTTTTGCTCTCGATTCTTTGCTGGTCCGCGAATGCGATGGCGGAGGAGGACCCACCCCTCTTCTACATTGCACCGTTCGGGGGGCTTTCCTTCGCCGGGGAAATGAGTGACTTGAAAGGACGGCGCGCCACGGCGGGGACGACCTTTTCCGACCTCGACCTGGACAACAGCGCAATGTTCGGCCTCAAGCTCGGCTTTAGTCCTCCGCCGAAGGTCACGTGGTTCAGTTGGGAACTGGAGGCGTACTATTCTTCACCGCACGTGAAGCAACAAACCGTCACCGCAACTACCAGCGGAGGATCGGTTTCCGGCGAGGCAGCCGGCTCCCGTATGCGGCATTTGGTCACCGCCTTTAACTTTGTCCTGCGATATCCTCACGGGCCGGTGCAGCCCTATGTCGGTGTAGGGCCGTCAATAGTATGGGTGCGATCGTCCAACCCGGATACGGGGACGGTCTCCGACTCATCTTGGGGGCTGAACCTTTTGGCGGGGACTCGGATCATGATGAACGACCGTATCGGGGGCTTCATCGAATTCAAACACAATCGCTCCTCATTCATATTTCCCGCCTTGAAAGGCGACGTGAATCTCAGCGCAGCAGTTGTCGGTCTCGTGCTCGGCTTCTAGGGTTCGTCGTCACTCCTCTCCCACTTCGCGGTCGAAACAATTCCCCGCTCTCATACGAATGCTGCCCCATCTGGATGCTTCCCATTCCGAGGGATGCCCCAACTCCCAGTCGAAAGAGCCGGAGTTGTAATCACACACCCCTTTCGGATAGGATCGGCGGCTTTTCGAAATCACCAGGGAGGGCTAATGTGAGCGCAAAAGGACAGTGGGAAGTAACCCACGAAGAGGAAGAAGAGTATCGAAGGAAATTAATGATGCGTGCCCGCAAGGGGGATGCAAAAGCCCAGGATGAATTAATGTCGACCTACGGGGTGCGTCTCTATTCCGAAAGGGAGCGAGCCCAATTGATATACGAGAATCCTAAGGCTGGACGCGCTCACAAGCGCAAAAGCATGCATGGGTCTGTGCGTCCGCGAACGTAACTTCTGATCGCCAAGCCGGTCTAGCGCAGCACCGACCGTAGGCTTAGCGCAGGGCGATCTCCCGCCCGGATCGATTGATTGCGAGACGTTGAGGCGCCGCCACAACGCTCGGCATGACCTCTCCCGGATAGCCCCGGCCCTTGATAGACGGATCCAGCGTGAGGCAAGTGGTGCCATCCAATCGATACGTCTGTAGCGAGGCCGGAAGCTGCGGAGCGATGGGTTGTGCCTGGTAGCGAAGTGTCACGGCGACTCGAACCGCTTGATCTGAGCGATTCCGAGCCAGTAGTTGTGCCGAGTCCGAGACCGAACAGTCCAGCTGGAGATGCGTAACGGCCTCCCGCGAGCAACCGGGGTAGTGCCGATAGGATTTCCCTTGTTGTACCGCTTCCGCATCGGCTGCCGTAGGAACCACAATCCAGTCGATCGGCTCGCCGGCGTCTATCGTGTACGACAGGCGCCGTACTGATGAGTTGAGCCCCCACGAAACGATCGTGTGCGGCTCGATCCATTTCGTTTCCTCGGAGGCACGGTCTGGCGCCGGGGCGGTATAGACCTCCGCGACAGTGGAAAACAGTTTGGTGCCGTCCACATCGCACGCAAGCGTGTAGGCATGCGTCGGAGTGAAGACCAGGTACGTGGGGACACCGACGTTTTCCAGCAATGAAGCCAGCAAGATCGACAAGTCCTCGCAATCCCCCGCTCCGATCTGCAGCGTCGTCTCCGGCGACTGAATGTGCTCGCGCGCGACGGGGTCGCTCAAGTAGCCGAGTTCCTGCTGAACATATCGATAGAGCTGGACGGCCGCACAGGTCTTATCACCGGCCGGGCAAGTCTTGGTTTTGGCATAGGCCAGCGCTCGCAGCTCGTTGGAAGCTGGATTGATCGCGTTGAGGAAGGGAGCGTAGCGGGACGCCGGCTGCATCGACGTCCGCTCGACAGAGGGTTGAGAGGGAACGGATGCGGCCGTTCGCTCGTTGAACACGGGCGAAGGGCCGACAAAACGTTGAGAGGAAACCAGATACCAGAGCCCGAGAGTCACGCCGAAGAGGAGAGCAAGCACTCGGATCACAGTCTTACGGGACAGAGACTTGGCATGGTGGATCGAGCGCATGTAGGAGCGATCGCCGAGGCTCATGTCACTGGTTCTTTGTCCCGTACTGGGTTGCCCAAGCAACGCACCCCATCAAGTATAGCTGAGAGTCGTGCGTGGGCCGTCGCGACAAAGGGAGGAAGACAAGGACGGTCTGCGGCACGTTATCGGGAGATCGAGCCGAGGCGCCCCTTGCCGATGTCTAGCAGGAAGGTTCCGCAGTCACAGACGTTTGCCGAGGCGAAGCGCGAAACGCAGCAACTTCCGCCAGAGCGGCAAGCCGGTCTGCTGTCGTCTCCGCCACTCCAACAGTTCATCGAGAGCGTGCTCGGGTGTCGTGAATCGTCCGGTCGTCCGGCTCACATAGGTGGGATAGAGAATCAGCGCACCGGCGACAAGTTCGTCGAGAGTCAGACGGCGTGCGCGGCGCGCGATCGTGACTGTGTCATTCGTGAGGCCCCATCCGGCATAGAATGGTTGCCCATAACAGGCCACTCGCCTCCCTCGCAGCAAGGCCTCAAACCCGGCGAGAGACGTCAGCGTGTGCACCTCATCGACGGAGGACAACACCTCCCCCATCGCCACATCGGTCACAACTTCATCGCACCAGCGAGCGGCCTCATCCTCGCCCTCACCCTTTGCACGGAGACCGGCCAGCACATCCGGGTGGGGCTTATAAACAAGATAGGCCGTGGGATGGGCCGCGCGCACGGCCTGTAACAACGCGATGTTCGAACGAATCCCTGGAGCGCCATAGCGAATCGAGGCGTCAGACTCCACCTGTCCCGGCACCAGGATGACGTCGCCTACTCCCTCAGGTCGGCGCCAGCCCCTCGCCCCAACGTTGTACTTGGTCAGACCATGTTCGACGATACGCGCCCCCAACCGTCGAGCGCGATCAAGGAGATTGGCGGAAAACTCCGTCGTCTGAAGCAGCTCCTCCAGCTCGGACGGTGCCGTGGCGTCGTAATACATTCCGCGACGGTCCATCACCAGCGAAAGCGGCCGGATAAGATCGGCTCCCAGGCCGACCGACCGCAGAAAGGCATCCTCCACCCGGATCGCGGGGCGTTTCTCGTCAGGGTCTCCTTGCCCCCACACCGCCAGCGTCGCATTCTCGGGAGCTTCCTCGGATCGGCGTGAAAATTGGACCGCGCTGCCTTGGAAAAATTCACGGACGATCGGCCTTTTGTAGTAAGGAAAGCCGATGGCATAGACCGTCTTGGGAAAGCGCGCTCGCATCGTCCGCTGCACTGCTACCCATTCGATCAACCGCTCCGGCTCGCAACGCTGTCCGGTTTCCGGGTCCAGATAGCGGGGATATTCGATCAAGGCGGCATGGATCAGATTCTCCAACACAGCCGGCCTGCGGCGCTCCGGGGCCGCAACGTCGTCCTGTGTCAGGCCCCAGCCGGCATAAAAGGGCATGCCGAAAGTTCGCACTCGCTTGCCCCATAAGAGGCCCTCGAATCCCATTTGGGACGACACCACATAGACGGCCTCGGCGTGCTCCATCAGGGTCACAGGATGAACATCTTCCCCGATGACTTGCACACGCGGGAGACGTGAGAGCATCGGCAGATCAAAATACCCCTTCTTGCGTCCGGCAAACACGTCCGGATGAATCTTGACGAGCACCGTGCAATCCGGATTCTCGGATCGCGCCGCCTCGAGCATGCGCTGAAAACTCTGCGGTCCCGCAAAACCGTACTGTATGGACGCATCACCGAGCGTTTGATCCACCACCAGCACGTAGGGCACAGGCAAGTCCCCCGGGTACTCACGCAAATGGTTGTACTTCGAGACTCGGCCAGCCCGCCAGGCGGCCGCCAGGTCGCGGGCGCGGGCCATTTCTTCATTCGAATGTGGACGCGCAATCAACGATTCGAGGCGGGAGGGTCGTGTGGCGTCGTAATACACTCCACTATCATCCAAGACCAGCGAGAGCGGCGGGTCCTGACTGCCTAGACCGACTGATCGCAAAAACCCGTCTTCCAGCGCCGCATAGGGAAGCCGGTGCCGTTCCGCATAGCGACGGGCACGCACCGAGGTCGGCCGAAGGCCCCATCCCGCCACTGTGTCAATGGGACGCTGGAACCGCCCCCAGGAATAGGGAACGACCGGCGCGCCGAAGAAGGCCGATAAGTGAGGGATCTTCAGGATGCCTTTGGAAAAGACGCCGATCGCCATGACCACACACGAGATTGCAGTTCCCGGGCAACAACAGTGAGCAGAGCCGTATCGATGGTCAGATTCTTACCTCGGAGGCCGCAAAATCTTCCGCTCCCATAACAATTGCATGACCTTGCCGCTCGATTCCTCTATCGAGAGCTGATCGGTATCCAAGAGCAAGTCCGGATTTTCCGGCTCTTCATAGGGCGAAGAGATACCCGTGAACTCCTTGATCTCCCCGGCCCGTGCACGCTTGTACAGTCCCTTCACATCTCGCTGCTCGCATACCTGCAGTGCGCAGCGACAGTAGATCTCGATAAAATCACCCTTGTCTGCCAATGAACGAACACGCTCACGATCGGCGCGAAAGGGTGAAATAAAAGCCGTGAGGGCAATGATGCCCGCTTCAATAAACAACTTGGACATCTCCCCGATCCGGCGGATATTTTCTGCACGGTCGGCGATCGAAAAGCCCAAATCGGAACACAAGCCATGGCGCACGTTGTCCCCGTCCAAGACGAAGGTACGGCACCCCAGTTGATGCAACTGCTCCTCGATGGCATGGGCGAGAGTGGATTTTCCGGCGCCTGAATAACCGGTGAACCATAGAATGGCGCTACCGTGACCATTCATGCCTTCTCGTCGCTCCCGTGTGACGGTGGCGTGATGCCACACTAGGTTCTTTAACAGTTTAGAGTTGGGTTCCATGAAGCTTGTCTCCTGACATATCAATCGGTTTATCGCTTCACCGTTAATAGCAACTCGCCAACACGCCGCCTTATCTCCGCCGCCATCCTCTCTCTTTTCCCATGATCGCAAGCCAGACCCAACAGCGCATCCACCCAGAGAGCGGGATCGTTATCCAACAACACCCCATCCAGCCCATTTTTGATAAATCCTCGGTACGGCGGTTCGTTAGAGTACAAGCCGACGGCCCCCATTCGCGAGTAATCGAAAAACTTCGTCGGGCCACGCGCGGCATTGAAAGCGCTGGGAAGCAGTGGAGCTAAGGCAAGGTCTCGTTTCTGAATAGAGGTGAAGCTGAGATAGTTGGGCCAGCTCATCGGATGTAGCACCGATACGCGGGGAAGCCTTCGAAACAGCTTGTGAACGGCATGAGCCCCGACAAGTTCGAAATGCACGTGGTCGGTGCGAGCTTGCACCCTCTCGATGATCGGCACAAGCCACTTAATCTCCCTCTCGTGGGAGCCTGTCCCGTGATAACAGACAAGAATCCCCTTATGCTTCGTCGCTGTCTCCGACATCGTCGGGTGGAGCAACACCGGCCGGAACTGTGCGTATTTCTCCGCGAGGTGAGCCGTGGAAACCCACAATTCAGCTCTCAGGCTCTGCAACCATCGGCGATGGAAAACTGCGCGGCTGACAATCTTCCATTTGTAGCGCCAAGGCAATCCCTGCAATGCCCTGAGATCAAAAAGATCGTCGTCCATGAAATACACGATCCTCGTTCCCTGATGGCGCCACTGTACCAACATCCCCCGCCAACGGCTCGGGAGATACCGAGCAATCACCACCAGTCGGCAATCACCGCTATGGAGAGACTGACCGGGCACACCACGGGTGTCGACGAGTGTCGGACGATGCCCAAGCTGTTTGAGGTAAGGAAAGAGAAAATAATCCGTGCTCGCTGTGGCTCCATCCGATAAGACAAGAGCATCAGGCACGCTGTCCCCAGTCATGCCTTGCTCCTGAAACAACGGGCGAGCGTCTTGAATTGGATGGCCCAACTTGGTGATCGCCAGGGTTTCCGTACCACCGGGGCATGGCTCAGTGAAAAATCGGGACGTTCATAGCTGAGGTTCGGATTGTAGAATGGATCGTGGTCTATCACATGTCGCCATCGGGACCGCATGTAGGCCGTTTCTTGCCTGGCCCGCTCTTCTTTATCGGGCGTCGCGTCGGTACCGCGCGA
>JBDZUK010000105.1:0-7761 GCA_040255165.1 Nitrospiraceae bacterium
CCCTCTTCCCCCTGGCAGCTCTGTTCAGCCAACATGCGCTGCCCAGCACTGGCGTCATTGGGAATTCTTGCCAAACATTCCTTTAGCGTGTCTTCCACTGCGCCCGATGCCACCACGCCAAGCTTTTCCGTTGGAGCCAGAACCATGGCACCTGTCAGCAGCTGATCTGCCGCGTGACTCGACAGCGTCAACATGGATGACGCGATCAGCACCATTGTCGATAGCACGACTGCCCGTTGTATGAGATGAGTGTTCATAGCGCGTACCTCCCCGTTTCCCGTCGGGCCCGTGGTTGGCGCTTCATGACGGGCCCGCTCGATGAAGCGCTTGTGAGCCTGGTATCGTCGGAGTCTTCCATACCGTTGTGCGGCACCGGAGACACAGACATCCTAAGACTCTGCGTTCATGCACAAGACGACGCATTACTCGCTGGAAGGAGCGGCGGAGACTGGGGAATCAGACGCGCGAAGAAGATAGGGATGCGCGAGGGATGGGACAGTCGGCGTAGCTCACTACAGTGCTTACTGTACAGTTCGCACCGAGTGGAGTCAAACAGGTCGGAGATGCGTATCACCGTAAAGGGACGATTTCATACACTTATAATTATTTATAGTCCGCTTCTGGACGACGCATGAATCCTTCCCACGCCATGGATGCTCATATGAGACGCACTGGAGATGATGCACGGACAGGCGACTCATGTGGAACAGAAACCTCAGTGAAGGCGAGCAACTCGTTCGGACTCTGATGGCATTGATCCTATTTATGTTCAGCTATCAAGAGCACACGCCGATCATCCAAGCCATCGCCGGATACCTTGTCGGCGGAGCACTTTGTGTCACCGTAGTGTTCGGTCGTTGCGTCGTTTGGAAACGCTTGGGGTGGGATTAGTTCCTGGTTCACGTAGGCAGACGCGGTGGTATACGTGATATACTGCTGAACGTACGGCTACTCGCTTAGCTTTTTCTTCATGGGCCTCCGTCCGTATGTCGCAAAGCGGCACGCGACCACTCCGGCAGTCATCGCCGATTTTGCCATCTGGATTGTTGCACGATCTTTTTGGATTGACCGAGTCCTGTGTGCCCATAGTCCGATTTATGAGAGGAGACACCAGCACGATGAGCAAAGTAAGACCGAGTGATCCGCAGCCTGCCTCGCAGTGGATGCGCATTCCCGATGGCATCAAGGTCAAGCACCGCCACGAAGGATATGACGGATTTATTGACGGCCTGACCGAGCTTGTCACCGGACCAAATCGCAACCCTGACGGCAGGACGCAGTACCGAATGAATGTCGGAGCCCAGGCCCGAAGACTGGTTGCCGAAGATGACCTCTGCATTCTGCTTGACGGCCAAGACCTCGTGATCATGGCCAGACAGAAAGAACCCTATCGTCGTTCCATCACGGCACAGTTGCATGGGATCTTTGCCGTCGATCGGTTCGTCAAGTCAGCGTAGCGGAGCCGCAACCCTACCGCCACGTACCGCCCGACTTGATGGCGCACCGCTCGGGTAGCTATTTTGAGCTGACTCTGCTAGCATGGCAACGTTTCATCGTGGCGGGCCTCACATGAAACGAGACGTCGAACGGCCTATTATCGATGTTGTTGTTACCGAGAATCTGACCGGAAGTCTGACCTAAGCCGCCTGCCTCATTGCGCGTCTTCGGCCCGCTCCTTCCTCTCTCGTGCTCGCGTCTCGCGACAATATCACTTCTCAGAAGGAGGAACCCCCATGGGTTCAAAACTGTATGTCGGCGGGTTGCCGTACTCGGCCACCGAATCCCAACTCACCACCCTGTTCGCCGCACACGGCACCGTAGAATCGGCACGCGTGATCGCGGACAAGTTCACAGGACAATCGCGAGGCTTCGGCTTCGTCGAGATGGCCACACCCGAAGAGGCCAAGGCCGCCATTGCTGCGTTGAACGGCTCGCAGATGGACGGTCGGCCCCTCACCGTGAACGAAGCCAAGCCGCAGGAACCTCGTTCCGGTGGCAGCCGGTTCGGCGGCGGCGAGAGCCGTGGCCGCGGTCGGTTCTAAAGACTGACGATGAAAAAGGGGGCGCCTCACCGAGGCGCCCCTCCTCCCTTTGCGTGTGCTCACCATGCCAGCCACCATGCGTATTGTTTGCCTACATGATGAGAAATGCGCGTCGCGTCCGGCAAAGACCCGGTCGTGACTGTCAGCACGCTTGTACGTATTTAGGTGCGGGGTGAGTTTTCAGCCCCAGCTTTGCCTTTGCGGCGGGATTCCCCTACATGGCTGGACCGGCGAGCTGAGATGCTTCCTGCTAGACGGCGGGTGGCTGAACTTTACGCTATCACCGCTTTGGCATCCCTCTCCGGTGGGACCCCAGGAAGTGACTCCCATCAATCCAGAGCGTGCCTATGTCCTGATCACTATTCCCACGTGCGATGGATTTCACTCACGTGCTCAATTCCATCTGCCTTCGCGATAATCCATCGCACGCCATCCGGAATAGCGACCACCTTTAATTCGGCGCAATGCCCGTTGGCCTCTCCTCCCAGCTCCTCCACGACGCGAACCAGCTTCTCATCATCGCGCGGGATTAGCGTTCCGAATTGGTTGAGGCTCGGCTCCCTTTGGCCGACACCCAAGGGCCAGTAGGTTCCCAGATCTGCTTCCTGTAGCGCTTGCTGCTGCTCCAATTCGCGCAAGCGCAAGAACGCTTTATGACTCAAGCAAAACCGCTCGTAGCTCTTATTAATGACGATTTTTTGCATGACACACGCTCGCTTTCTTTCTTCCGGGATAGTGGCACGAGGGGCGCCGTCGCCCCGAAGGATTCCACGACTATGTGTATTCAATCATGACTCGGGCTGTGGATCTTTGTATCCAATATAGTTTCCGCTCCAGTAGGCATGCCGACGTTCCGCCCATTTTCGGACCTCCTCCTTGTGGAGCTCCCCATATCGTTTTTGAAGAACGCCGGTAAACGCGGCGAGATTCCCCTGGATCTCGAGAACATCGGCCTCCGTGATCTTCTCCCATTTGGCCATGAGAGGTGCCTTTAATTGCTCCCAAAACTGTTGGAACTGTTCCTGCGTCATCGTTTACGCTCCTTTTTTGTATTGACCGTTAGCCCCGGCCAGCCACGTCGAGGCGCCTGCCTCCGTCTTGCTTGGGACAGCACGTGACTGACAAGAAATTCTGGCGTAGAAGCAGTGGAGACCGGAGAATCAGACGCGCAGAGAAGTTCGGACGCGCGAGAGATGGGACAGTCGGCCTAGCTTAATACGTCGTGGTGGCACCCTACAGGGACATCGAGAGCGGTGTCAACCTGTGCCACTATGTCTTCTCACGGAATCCCTTGATATGAATGGAACTAATTATTTCACATCGCTAAGGCCAATAAATGAGGACAAGCTGTTTTTCTAGCTGCCCCCGCGCGCCGTATCGTTTTAGGAGGTCCCAACATCATCCAAACACATACCCCGCCCCCTTTTACTTCCGCCTCTCACGCAAGGGCATTGTCACCGTTTCCACATCATTGCCGTGATATAGCCGGCGACGATCTCGATCCAAACTGTGACTGGATCGCTATTGCCGGGGCCGGCCGCCGTTTGCTTATGAGAGCACGCGTGCGCCCGCCTATACCTTCTGTCGCGCCATCTGCTCAAAGAATGCATCACCTCGCTTCTTCATCTCCTCGGGAGGCACGTCTTCTTTATGTGTCGCGATCGTCCACTGGTGCCCGAATGGGTCCGCCACTGTACCCACGCGGTCGCCCCAAAACATGTCCGCCATCGGCATCAAGGATTTTGCGCCCGCCGCCACAGCTTGATTGAAAAGTTTGTCGGCATCATGCACGTAGAGATAGAGGCTGACCGTCGTGGCGTTCACGCTCTGCGGCGCTGCGCAGCCCCGTTGGGGATTCTCCTCTCCCAGCATGACGATCGAATCGCCGATCTTGATCTCGCCATGCATCAGCCGTTTGCCGTCGGGCGCCATGAACCGGCCACGTTCCTCGGCGCCAAAGGCTTTCTTATAGAACTCCATCGCTTCCACGCCGCCGCGGACTGCCAGGTGCGGACTCACCGTGTGATAGCCCGGTGGAATCGGTTGTGCTTGTGGTGCCATGAAAACCTCCTCCTGCTGGCAAAAAGGAATGCTTCTCATCCGACATCCCTAACAATTTGCGCCTTGACTGTCTGGCGAGTCAACGGCACCGCCTGCAGCTAACCGAGAATGTCTTCGCTGATCCCGCGGGACGATGGGACTCCCCGAACCCCCTGCCATGGAGTGGACCGGATGGCTCTCAAAAAGTAACAACTTCCTGCTTCGGACTCTTACACTCATGGCCGTCTGTATGGGTTCGAGTTGATCTACCGCAAGGAGGTGACCGCTGTTCTTCAGCACCTCGCAATAGGCATGGCGACTCTCCAATTTGACTGTGCCCTGCAAGTTTCCTCAGGTGTTGAGGGGAATCCTTGGGGTGATGATTTCTCTGCCGAACTAGTTCCGCTTCGGACGGCATTTTCGGGTAGCTCACCCCCTCGGAAAAGGACCGGCCGGATGGTACGTGTTGACGAGGACACCTCTCTGCGTGCGTCGTGTCTCGACCAGAGTGAGGCCACTCGGCGGCACGCCGTTCTCGAACAGCCGCTTTCCTTCTCCGAGCACCAGCGGAAATACCCAGATGCGATACTCGTCGACGAGTTCGGCGGCGATCAGCGTCTGCAATAATTCGCCGCTGCCCCAGACATGCAACGCCGGCCCGTCCGATGCCTTAAGCCGGCGGACCTCCTCAACAACGTCGCCGTCAATGCGCTGCGATTTCTCCCAGTCAAAACGGTCGACACTGCGCGTCACGACGTATTTCGTCGCCTTGTTGAACGCCCTGGCGATCGGGTTGTCGCCCTGGTTCGGCCAGTAGGCGGCGAAGATCTCGTAGGTCCGGCGCCCCAAAAGCATGTCGAACTCACCGGCGATAGTCTCGGCAATGGCCTGGTTCAGGCCATCGTCCAAGAAGTGCATGGCCCAGCCTCCGTGGGTGAACCCGTTCCTCGGATCCTCGTCGGGGCCACCGGGACCCTGCATGACTCCGTCGAGAGTGACCTGCGTGATTGCGATGATCTTTCTCATGGTTTCTCTCCAGTTATTTGGCTTCGTACCCAAGGACGAACGACGACGCGTCTCGACCTGAGCCCAAGTCCCCTTCTGGAGGAGGATTAGAGGCTCAGGTCAGCTGTGAAACGCTGTTCTTGACAGATAGTCGTTCGCGAGGCCCACAATCGACATTCAGCTAGCGCCGTCCCGACAGGATATGGAAGCCACGATGGCCATGACTATTCAAGACAGACTGGCCCAACTGTCGGCCTGACCGCGATTTCGCAAATGGCGAATTTCTGCTCGTGGAACAGCGGCCGCGGGCGCAATCCGTGGTGAGGTCTTGGCCCCCGAGCAGGGTGAACTCGTGATCTTTGCGACGCGGAACCGTCCCGTGCAAGAAGGCCGCGGCTATTACCGAGAGAGTATGCGGCACGGGGTGAGCACGGTTGGCTCGGGGTCACGCTTTATGCTCGGAGTCATTTTTCATGATGCACAGTAAGCGCGGCCATACCACGCAGCCAAGCTAGGAGGATCTCTAGCCATGCGGATTGCCACCTGGAATGTCAACTCGCTCAAGGCTCGCCTCGAAAAGGTTCTGTGGTGGCTGGATCGGGCGAAGCCGGACGTGCTTCTGATGCAGGAGACGAAGTTGGCGGACGCCAACGCGCCTGTCACCGCATTCAAACAGGCCGGATACGAGCTGGTGCACCATGGTGAGGGGCGATGGAACGGCGTTGCGATCGCGAGCCGGTGCGGCATCGGCGGCGTGATCACGAATTTTGGAGAGCCGTTACGGCGGCCGCGGACGTCTGAGACCGGTGATGACGAACCGCTAGCTGAGGCGAGGATGCTCGCTGCCGAATGCGGCGGCCTGCGCATCATCTGCGTGTACGCGCCGAACGGCCGGCTCGTGGGTTCGCCGTTTTATGAAGCGAAGCTCGTGTGGTTCGACAGGCTGGCTCGCTGGATCAAGGAGGCCGTCACTCCGGATACATCGGCCATCATCGGCGGTGATTTCAATGTGGCACCCGAAGATATCGATGTGTGGGACCCCCGCGCCTGCCATGGCGGTACGCACGTTTCGGAGCGCGAGCGGCAGGCTTTTGGGCGGCTTTTAAGCGCGGGATTCGTCGATGCGTATCGACTGCATCACCCGGAACCCGGGCGATACACGTGGTGGGACTACCGCGCCGGCAATTTTCATAAAAACATCGGCATGCGCATCGATCACCTGCTCGTGACGGCGCCTTTACAACACCGCGTTGTCTGGGCCGAGATCGATCGCGAGGCGCGGAAAGGAAAACCGTTACCCTCAGATCACGCACCGGTGGTCATCGACCTCGACAGGCCCGGCCATCCCTTCGACGCCGGCTGGGCTTCGGCCGAGTCACGAATTGCGGTCCGCCGGCGGATCTAGCGGTGAGCCACAGGGCTCGACTCAGACGGCTCGATGGTATCGGCATCCGCTCCCCTCCGGAATCCGGGTTGCCAGAGTTCTTATGACCTAGCGAGCACCCGGGGCTTAGCCAAGCCTGTCCGTTTTATTCGTCCTCTCATCGTCCAATCATTGACCGCTCATCCCGCCGCGTACGCACCACACGAAGCTCGGCATATATTTTTCGAGTGTGGCTGATGCGCCGCTGCTGAAGTTCACGAAGGACGCGTACGCGACATTGTCCTGACGTTCTGTGGCCGACCAATAGATCGCAGGCTCCACGTTGGCAAAGGGATGATCTGGCGGAAGCTTCACGTCAATCGAAGACGGCTCTACCAACGTACGGAGCTCTTGAACCGTGGGTACCCGCCAGTCTTTTCCACCGCCTGCAAGGTTGGACGAGCACCGTTGCTGTGCCATTTCCCAATCGGACATATGCAACGCCGGCGATCGTTCCCATACCAGACCGGTCTTGTTATCCCGAACCGCTTCGCGATTGTACTCGCCTAATAAGGTAAACCGAGCGGCCGTGTCCCGAGCAGGAGTCTGGAGCGCGGACTGGTCGGCGAACGTTGAGACCGATATGGCCATGCTCACGATTACGAGCCCGATGCTGAGGCACCGCTTAACGTCTGCTGCTCGACCGTCTGTTGAGAAGCGCATACAACCTCCTCAAGAACGATTGTGGAGTGGAAGGAAGAGGCTTTCGACACGGCGGCATCGTAATGAACACTCGGAATCGTCGCAACTTCACCGAGGAAAAAACGATGTAAAACTATCGTAAATTTTCTTTGGCATGGCCACGCCAGCCCACTCTTCCTCGGACATCACGCGAGTTGCATGCGGAGATCCGCGTGTTTCTCAAGCTCGTGTGGTTCGACAGATTGGCTCGCTGGATCAATGAGGTTCTTACTGCGGGTACACCGGCCCCTCATCGGCGTGGATTTCAACGTAGTGCCTGAAGATATTGATCCGTATGACCCGCGCGCCTGTCATGGCGACACGCACGTTTCAGAGCGCGAGCGGCAGGCCTTCAGGCGCCTTTTACGCGCAGGATTCGTCGATGCGTATCGACTGCACCGCCAGGAAGCCGGGCGGTACACCTGATGGGACTATCGCGCCGGCGATTTTCATAAAAACATCGGCATGCGCATCGATCACCTGCTCGTGACGGCGCGGGTAATACACCGCGTGGCCTGGGCCGAGATCGATCGCGAGGCGCGGAAAGGAAAACCGTTACCCTCAGATCAC
>JBDZUK010000026.1:0-40666 GCA_040255165.1 Nitrospiraceae bacterium
GCTTCCCAAGCTAGTTGTCGTGGGTTCAAATCCCATCGCCCGCTCCATAAATCAACCACTTTGTGAAACCGACGCGCTCTGAAGAAGGGGCGCTGTACCGTTTTTCCCGCACGCCCTTCCGGCCTGGTCGGGCTCGGCTGCCATTCCCGCCGACACGTTCCGCCCGGCCATATACCAAGCCCCTCACGCTCGGCAGCGTGGCAGCAAGCATTCGAGATCGCACCCCCCATCTGTAGCCTATGCAGCTTTACCGTGACTGACCTATATTCTTCTTCTCTCAGATAGGTACTTCAAAAGGGGGGACACATGATGTGCGAACGCTGTGGAGGGACCATGTGGGAAGAAGAGGTGCTGGTCGCAGGCGGCGTGGTCAAAATAAAAGGCGTAACTGCCTGGTCCTGTACGGAATGTGGACGAGTTGAGTACAGAGGCACGGGTGTGACTGGCTCAGCATCGTATGACAAAGTAAAGCTCTCAACGGAGCCTTGTTTGGCTGAACACAACCGTATCAGCGATGGTTTGCCCCACTTCTTCTCGTCTTGAAATTTCGAGCGTGACTTATTTCTGCGGGCTGGCCCTTCCCCAACCTCATCGTCGGCATGCCGACATCTCCACAGCGTCTGCGGTGTCTGTCATTCGAGCGCGAACATACCGCCGCAAATAAAGGATCACCCCAGCCTGCAACGGAGTGACGCGGACGGGTTCAAACGCCTCGTCCTTCACAGCCGACAAAAATCGCGACTGATGTACAAACTTGCCGTGTACGTCTCCTGAAATAGGCACGTCACACCGTGTTTTATAGACGGCGTAGACGGCACTCGCTTTGCTTATTTGGCCGCGTCCATTGAATGCCGGCCGCCGTCATTTTTTTCTTAGGAGCGGTAATGACTACATGGCTCAGAAAGATGCGCGACACAGGTCGTTACAACCTGGTTTCACTTCTCCCAGGTAGATTGGCTCGTTTGGGGGTCGACATGGGCAATTATTCCTATGTCACGATCGGGGTCGTCACAGCACTGTCTACCAACCAGCGCCTTATTGCACTGCTAGGCTGGCCGACCATGTATAGCCTCTTCGCTTTGTTCTTCGGGATTAAGGAATACCGCCGCCTACGACAGGGGGGAATGTAACCGGAGTTGCTTGTAAACCGGTCGTACGTAGTGAAGGTTATGAATTGTCGAGAATGAACTTACAGAAGAGAGGTGCCACATGGTCATGGTAATCGGGCTTGTCACTATCACTGCGCTGGTGTGCGTCCTTGCTTTCAGCATGGCTTGTGCGGAGGGCGCACCTGACAGGCGGCCGTGTGCGGGCACGCAATCAACTTTCACGGATCTTCGTGAGGAGATAAAACCTGCGGCCTAGATAGGGGAGTGTGTTCTCTATGACTCTGCCCTGGACCAAGAGAGACATCATCATCGAACATCTCTGAATATTTCGACCTGTCATCGCCCCGCCGGATTAGCACCTCATCGAGGACATGATTCACCGCACTCAGGACTCAGGCGCTAGCCTCGCGGTGTATCCAGATTTTGGACCACACGCTTTAGCCGATCCTCCTCCGCGGCGCCTATAACGAGGAATTCCAGGCCCATGCCCTGCGCTCCGCACCAGCGGACTGCCGCATTTTGCACGAGGATTGCGCCGGAGGCTCCCGGAACATGGAGGCGTACGCTTAATTGCATTCCCGTGAAGACTTGAATCATGCTGCTAATGCGACAGCCCTTAATCGACAAATCCTGAACGGTCCCTCGGTGTTCAAAGTGATCTCTGTGGATCAACATCGCGGGAAACGAGGTGGCAAACCGAAGGTATCGCCGTGTGACCAATTGGTATACCGGACCTTTCCCCCACCTTGTACGACGCGTGGGTTTGAAAAGCAACTTCGATGCCGCCAGTTGAAATGGCAACCGTACGGTGGAAATGAGGCGAGTGGACGGCGATTGCTTCATACCCGATTCCCAGTGTGCAGGGAAAGGGATGCACCGCCAATAGGCCTTGACTGGCTTGCATCAGGGAGAGGAAAAGCGCGCCGACGAAGGTGCCGCATGCGGGCGGGCATCAGTGAATCTCTTCTCGCTTACGAAGCCCGGTACGCGCACTTCTCCTGCAGTCGGCGCCTAAGAGGACACAGGCTAAGGAAGGAACAAGGGGAGGCTAGACGGCTTTCTTGACCAGGCCCGAGCGAAGGCAGCGGGTACACACGCGAATCCGCTTCGCCGCCCCTTTGACGAGGGCACGGACGGTCTGCAGATTGGGGTTGAACACGCGCTTCGTCTTATTGTTGGCGTGACTGACGTTATTGCCCGTCTGATGCTTCTTGCCGCACAAATCACACGCGAATGCCACTGGACTCTCCTCTGTTGTATGTGCTGGTTTCCGACGACGGGACGCATGCTATCACAGGGTCGTTGACAGTGACAAGCGCAGCGGTCGCATCCTACCTGAAAGACATCGCGCTCCGGATGGTTTGAAGGCTGCTTGACCGCTCGCTGCGACCGCTACTCAGCGACCCAAGCGCGCTCTGCGAGGGGATTTCGATGATTTCTTCGATGATTTCTTCGATGATTTCTTCACCGATGTTTTGAAGGAATGAGATTCGGACACGGCCGTCGTCACTGCGCCGAGGACGACGGGTGCGCTGATGTCGAAGCTGCTGTCTCCTCCGTCGTCCAGGCCGTCCTTGCCGACGCTGTAGATTTTTTTCTGGGTCGGACTCCATAGCATCGGAAGTCCGGTAAACGGATCAAAATACATCGGGCCGAGCTCTGCCAGCCGGTTCGGGATGCTGGTTGTCGAGCTTGGTTTGCGCAGCATCACTTGGAGCGAGAGCAGGCGCAACCTGGCATCCGTTTCCACCAGGCGCTGGCTGAACGGCTCCCAGTCCGGCTCGAACTGAAGCGGATTGAGAACGGCTTCCAGGGCCGTGCGTGAAGATTCACGGGCCACGTCATGAAGCTTGGGCAACGGCGAGTGCACGGTCTCCGCGGCTTTGATGGTGGCCTCGTAGTACGCCGCATAGGTGTTCCAGGTGCCTTGCGTGTGCAGCGCCACCCCCATCAGCTTGGTGCTGGGCGGATGCTCGACGCGCTGAAATGATTCCGGATGAAGCTGCGCGGCTTTCGCGAGCCATACATGGTGCTCATCAAAACGGTTTTCCGACAGCACGCCGTCCAACTCCACCGTCCGTTCCCTGGCGAGCCCCAACACAAACTGGTTGCGGATCGGCCAATTGAGCGAATGCTCGGAGGCTGTGAGAGGCTGCGTGGCGGCGGTGAGAGTGGAAAGCAGGCTGCGATCCACGGACGTCCGCTCCAACAGCCGGGAAAGGAATCGCACGTCGTCTTCAATCATCACCTGCGCCATGACTTTCATCGAAAGCGTGCGCGCCTCCCGCATGACCGCGCGCCAGGCGGCCAGATCACGCCGCAGGCGCTCGCTCCCTAATGCGGGCTGTTGCGCAAAGCCTGCGGCAATGTACAGCCGATGGGTCAGCAGAAGTTCCTCGAACCGCGGCGTGCCTCGATGTGCAAAGCCCCAGTCCTCGAAAGGCATCGCCATCCACCGCTCATAGCGCGTCAACATCACACTGTAGCGAGCGATGGAGGTGCGGAAGAGCGAGTCTGTTTGTTGAAAAGCCGAGATGGGATCATCGGCATTCCATTCCGGAAATGCTTCATCGACAGGAACCGGCAGGCGTAAATCAGTCCGACCAGCCTTGTCGTAATTGAAGAATCGCTCGGTCGGTTTGCTGTTGGATTCCAACCAGATATCGTACCCGATGTGAACCGGATCGGCGGAGGCAGCGGCGGGAAAGCCCAATAACAGGAAGTAGCCGTTCTCAAGCGGATTGGATAGCCGACGCTCCGGCGCTTCGGAGAGCCGCAGGAACGCTTCGGTGGGGTTGTCACTCTTGGAGGACCATATCAGTCCGGACACCTCCAGAAAGACTGCGGCGATGGCAATTCCAATAATGAAGTTTTTCATGAAATATTGCTCTTAAGCGATGGTTATAGCGATCTTATGCAGATCGGTTAGTCTTTTGGCGATCGACTGTCATCCAGCAAGCCCTGTGCCGGTACAGGACCACAGCAAATGGGCCTCCGGCTGCCTTTTTTCGGAGAGCCATCGCCGAAACATCTGTGGATCCGGTACAAGAACCGTGGGACGACGGACAATATTGAACTTGACAAGGTTTATCCTGCTCTCCTAGAGTGCGCCGCATCGCAGCAGTACCTTGGGGCAAGGGAAGAGGGTGTGACTCCCTCGCGGTCCCGCCGCTGTAAATGGGGACGAAACCCGCGGTACCACTGTCCACGTTGGTGGATGGGAAGGTGCGGGGAGTAGGATGACCCATAAGCCAGAAGACCTGCCCCAAGGTCATACCCTTCGTTCCCTCGTGGGCTGGGGAACAGGTGAGGATGAAGAAGCGGGTGCAATCCTCAGGGTCTGTCCTAGGCCTTGGGGATTTTTTATTTGGGCCTACGCCGCTGTCATCGTCGAGGTTTGGCCGCCGTCCCGATCGCGTGTTTGCTCTCGGTCTCCGTCGGGTTAGGTGCACATGGCTTTGCGTATGCTGAGCGAGATGAGGGAGTCATGAAACGGCGCCAACAGGGAATTCTGACCGGCATGCCATTCATGGCGAACATTGTCCCGCGGACGTTCGTCGACGACCTGGGCCGAAAGCTGTATCTCGCCAAGGTGCCGACACGAATCGTGTCGTTGGCGCCGAGCATCACGGAGATTCTGTTCGCCATCGGATTGAAGGAGGACATCGTCGGAGTCACGGAGTTTTGCGACTTCCCTCCCGAGGCGAAAGCCAAGCCCAAAGTCGGCTACAGCCATCCCAATATCGAATCGATCGTAGCGCTTCGTCCCGACCTCGTGTTGGCCCCCCGGGCGTTTCTTCGCGCGGACTTGCTGAGCAAGCTGGAACAGTTGAAGATTCCCACCTTCATCGTCGATCCCGACAGCTTCGACGAAATCCCCGGCCGGATCCAAATGATCGGCCGCATGCTGAACCGATCCGCCTCCGCGGACACCGTTGCCATGGAGATGCGGCAACGGATCGCGGAGATTCAGAACAGGACGGAGGCGCGGCCGCGCCCGCGCGTGCTGTACGTGCTCAACAGCCAGCCGCTGATCACGGCGGGACCGGGGAGTTTCATTCATCAAGTGATCGGCCTTGCCGGCGGCACCAACGTCGCGGCGCAGGCCGCCGTCGCGTATCCGCGTCTCAACATGGAGGCGGTGCTGACGGAAGACCCCGAAGTGATCGTGTTTCCCGTCGGAGTAGCTGAAGGAATTCCTCCCGCGGAACAGGAACTTTGGCGGCGCTGGACCTCGCTTTCAGCGGTCAAAAAGGGGCGGCTGCATCAGATTCCGGCCGACTTGCTGAATCGCCCCGGCCCTCGGATCGTGGAGGGGTTGGAGCAACTCGCGAGAATTCTTCATCCGGAGGCGTTCTAGCGGACAATGCGCGGTCCCTCATGAGCACGATCACCGATCAACGGAGCTTGGCGACCAAGACCGGACGTCTCACGGCGCAACCGGGTACGGCGGGCTCCTCGGTTCGACCTGGAACGACCCCCGCCGCCGGTTCGGTGCTGACGGCCAAGCGATGGCTCTCGGTCATGCTGGGCCTGTCCGCGGCGGCCCTCATGCTTCTGCTCGCCTGTCTTCAATTCGGGACGCAATGGATCGGGGCCGGCCAGTTGATCGAGCTGCTTGCTCGATTGGTGCGCGCGGGAGGGACGGACGCCGAGGCGATCGGGACGACCGGCGTCATCCTCTTCCAGGTGAGATTGCCGCGCGTGTTGTTGAGCTTTCTCGTCGGGGGCAGTCTGGCGTCCGTGGGCGTGGTCCTGCAGGCCCTGCTGCGGAACCCATTGGCCGATCCGTACGTGCTCGGGGTGTCGAGCGGGGCGGCGCTCGGGGTGTCGCTGGCGATCCTCTTGGGAGTCGGGACGACGGTCCTCGCCCTGTCGGCTCTGCCACTGTGCGGGTTCGCCGGCGGATTGCTGTCCCTCGTCGTGGTCTATCGCATGGCGGCCTCGTACGGACGGCTCCCGGTCCACAGCCTGTTGCTCGCCGGGGTGATTCTGAACGCGATTTTCTCCGCCGTGATCATGTTCGTAACCTCCATCATGGACCCCAACCGCTCGGCCGGCATGATGACGTGGCTCATGGGGAATCTATCGGCGCCGTCCTATTCGGCGCTGGCGATCATGACGGCTTATCTTATGGTGGGCGTCTTCATCCTGTTTAAACAGGCGCGCGTGTTGAACTTGTTGACGTTGGGGGAGGAATCCGCCAGGTCGTTGGGCGTCGAGACGGAACGGGTCAAGCGTCTGCTCTACGTCGTCTCGGCTTTGATCACCGGGGCGGTCGTGTCGGTCAGCGGCATGATCGGGTTCGTGGGGATGGTCATCCCCCATGCAGTGCGGCTCGTCCTGGGCGTGGACCACCGTATTCTCTTGCCGGCTTCGGCGCTCGTCGGAGGCATGTTCCTGTTGGTCGCCGACACGACGGCGCGGACCCTGCTGTCGCCGGCGGAGATTCCCGTCGGGATCGTCACTGCCCTGGCGGGTGGCCCCTTCTTCATCTATCTGCTCGTGTGGAGAAAGGATCGGTTCAGTTGATGGCGGGGACGGTCGGCACGGTCTCCTGCGACGTCGCATGCCCGGCCTACCGGGTGCAGGATCTCCACTTTCGCTATCGCACCGCGGCGAACCGGACCGATTGGGTGCTCGACGGCCCGACGTTCGAGGTGAAGCGCGGAGAGATGCTCGGCATCGTCGGCCCGAACGGATCGGGCAAGTCATCGCTGCTGAAATTGCTGTCCAAGGTCTTGGAGCCGCAGCAAGGCTCCATCGACCTGTTCGGACGCAATTTGCGGAGGCTGTCGCAGAACCAAGCGGCGCGGACGGTGGCGTTGGTGCCGCAAGAAAGCCAGCAGATCTTCCCGTTCACGGTCGCGGAAACGGTGCTCATGGGACGGTACCCGCACCACCGGGAGGCGAGGTGGGTCGCGGGATTCGGATGGGAGACCGACGAAGACCTCGCCGTCGCGGAGCAGGCGATGGAATCCGCGGACGTCGCTCACCTGGCGAACCGCTCCGCTACCGATTTGTCTGGCGGCGAGCGCCAACGGTGCGTGATCGCCCGCGCGCTTGCGCAAGAGCCTCAGGTTCTCTTGCTGGACGAGCCGACCGCGTTTCTCGATCTCCAGCATCAGATCGAGATCTGTGCGATCGTGCGCCGCCTCAACGAGGAGCGCGGGTTGACCGTGGTGCTCGTCTCTCACGATCTCAACCTGGCCGGCCAACACTGTGACCGGATTGTCATGTTGAAGGAGGGCAGACTGTTCCGCCTCGGGACCCCGGATGAGGTGATGCGGGCGGATATCCTGCGGGCGGTGTACGGGTGCGAGGTCCTGGTTGACCGCCACCCGGAGTCGGGTCTGCCGCGCATCACGCTGCCGGGCAGGATGGGACAGAAAGAGCGTATGGGACACAAAGAGCATAAGACTGATGGCTGATGGCCAAGAACCAGAATGTCTTTGTGCCTCTACGAGATTTTCCGAGGCCATCCATCAGCCATCTGCTCTTCGCGAGGGGCACGTACCCGCTCCTCGACGTAGATGTAAAAGTCAGGGTACGGTCGGTTCATCAACGGGAGGGAGTACCAACACCTAGCCGTCAGCGCCGGGGAAGATGGTGCAAAGCCATCACGGTGCCGCCACTGTAAGCGGGAAGTGATCCTGCAAGGCTGCCACTGGCCGGTCGCGTTGTTCGTGAATCGATCTCGTCGAAGCGCAATGGGTTTCTGATTGCGCGTGACGAACGAGGCGTCACGCTTCACGCGACGGCTGGGAAGGCGCAGGAAAGCGACGATCCGCGAGTCAGGAGACCCAGCTGACGGACATTTCTCCACACCCTTCGAGTCAAAGGGAGGAAGTCATGTCTGTGCACAACCGCGTCAGTGTGGCGATGGTCTTCATGTTCTCGTTCTATTCCGGCCTCACGGCCGTTCCTTCTGCGTCCGCCCAGGACCTCGCGCAGGCGGATCAACCCGAGGTGATCGAGACGAAGGAAGTGGTCGTCAGCGCCACCAAAACACCGGTGCCGGCGAGCCAGCTCACCAGCGCCGTCGAAATCATCACCGAGGAAGATGTCAAACGGCGGCAAATCAAAACCGTCGCCGACGCGCTTCGACTGAGCCAGGGGCTTGCCGTATTTTCGAACGGCGGACCGGGCACGAATACGACGGTCCGTATCCGAGGCAGCAACGCCGACCAAGTCTTGGTGCTCATCGACGGCGCGATCATGAACAGCGCGACACTCGGCAGCTTCAATTTCGCCAATCTGACGACCGACAATATCGAGCGCATCGAGATTCTGCGAGGGGCGCAAAGCATGCTGTGGGGCTCGGATGCGATGGGCGGCGTCATCAATATCACGACCAAAAGAGGAACGGGGGCTCCGTCGGCGAACGCCTTTTTCGAGTACGGCTCCTTCTCCTCCATTCGAGAGGGCGGACAGGTTTCTGGTCGGAAGGGGCCCATCGACTTCACCGCGGCGGTGTCCCGATGGGATTACACGGGCTTCTCACAGGTCAATTATCGTCTCGGCGCATCGGAACGGGACGCATTTCATAATTGGCAGGCGTCCACCCGCATCGGGGTTGAGCTCCCGCACGACGGACGCGTGGACGTGAACTTCCGGTTCCTGCAAGGTCGGCTCAACTTCGACAACGGATTCTCTCCAGGGTTTGATGTGCTGGGGGCCGTCAGCGAGACTCAGCAGTTCGTGTACAGCGCCTCCTACCAACAGCCGATCACGACCTGGTGGCAGCAGATCCTGACGGCCTCCCGCCAGACGGAAACCTCGGAAACAAACCCCGGAACGACGCAACGCAACGTCTTGACCGGCGCCGTGTCCACTCCCTTCGGGGCCCGATCGCAGATCAATACGTTGGCGAATCGCGTGGAGTGGCAGCACAACTTCCAAGTCGCGGAACCGCTGCTGCTCACCGCGGGATACCAGTTTCGCGATCAGCAGGGCGAGAATCTCAACCTGGGTACCGGCACGGTGGACATCAGCAACCGCATCGTGTCGAGCCATGCCGGATTTGCTCAGGCGCAACTCAACCTGTGGGATCGCGTGTTCGCAACCGCGGGTGTTCGCCAAGACGAATACAACGTCTTCGGAAGCGCGACGACCTATCGAGCCACGGCCGGGTATTTTCATCGAGAAACCGGGACCAAGGTCCGCGGGAGTTACGGAACGGGATTTCGGGCCCCGACCATCAATCAGTTGTTCTTCCCTGATTTCGGAAGGCCGGATCTCAAGCCGGAGCGGAGCAAAAGCATGGATGTCGGGGTGGACCAGTACTTCTTGAACGATCGGCTAGTGCTCAGTGCTTCCTATTTTTGGAACCGGTTTCAAGACCTCATCGTAAGCCAACAGAGTGCGACGGCCTGCGGTGTGGGGCCGTTCGGACCCAATTTCTGCGCGCAGAATGCCGGCCTGGTGTCGGCCAAGGGATGGGAGGCCAGCGTGAAATATGCGGTGGTGCGGGATCTTCCCTGGATTAAGAGTCTTGACGTGCAAGCGCAATACACCAATACGATGACGCGGAATCTTGCGGAGCATCCTGGGAACCGAGCGCCGCGGATGCCCGTCGACCAATGGAGCCTTGTGGTCAGCTACCAGCCGATCGATCCACTGCGGGTGAGCTTGGAAGGCCGTTACGTCGGTTCGCGCTTCGAAGACGTGAATAATCTTCAACGCCTGAGGGCCTTTGATGTGTGGAACCTGATCGCCAACTACGATGCCACCAGGAACGTGCAGGTTTATCTGCGGGCGGACAACCTCTTTAACGAGAAGTATGAAGAGATTCTCAATTTCGGAACGCCGGTCCGGTCCGTGTTTGTTGGCGTGAAGGTTCTCTACAACTGACGATGGACAAGACCGTGACCTATCCTCGTCTCGTCATCGGCGGCACGCACAGCGGCGCCGGCAAGACGACCGTGACGCTGGCCATCCTGGCGGCCCTGGCCGAACAGGGCCGCCGGGTGCAGCCCTTCAAGGCGGGACCGGACTTCATCGATCCCGGTCATCATGCGGCTGCGACGGGGCGCGTCTCGCGAAATCTCGACGGGTGGATGCTTGGGGAGGAGCTCAACCGCGAAATCTTTGCGCGGGCGGCGGCGGATGCGGACCTCTCGATCATCGAAGGCATGATGGGGCTGTTCGACGGCAGTGCGCCGGTCGGCGAGACGGGGAGCACGGCCGAGTTGGCCAAACAATTGAAGGCGCCCGTGCTGCTGGTGATCGACGGGAGCGCCATGGCGCGATCGGTGGCCGCGATGGCGTCGGGCTACGTCCGGTTCGACCCGGCGCTGCGGGTGAGCGGAGTCCTGTTTAATCGAGTCGGGAGCGAGGGACACTATCGGTTGTTGAAGGAGGCCGTGGAGGCAGAAACCGATCTTGCGGTCATGGGCTACTTGAAGCCCGATGCCTCCATCACAATTCCCGACCGGCATCTTGGTCTTCATACAGCCATCGACCAGGCGGCGACCGATGTGTATCCTCGGCTCGGGCGGGCGGCGATGCACACCGTCGATCTGGACCGAATCGAAGCCCTCGCCAAATCGGCGGAAGGATTCGTTCCACCTGCTCTGTCGTCTTCCTTTACCCGAGACCCGTCGTCCCCCGGCCATTCCCGTGTCCGCGTCGGCATCGCCTATGATCCGGCATTTTGCTTCTACTACCCCGATAATCTGGAACTGCTTGAAGCCGCGGGGGCCGAGTTGCTGAAATTCTCTCCCTTGGTCGATCAGGCCCTGCCGGACGTGGATCTGTTGTATTTCGGCGGTGGGTATCCCGAACTGCATGGTGAAGCCTTGACCGGAAACCGAGTCATGCGACAGGCGATCCGTTCATATGCAGGGCAGGGCGGAGCCATCTACGCCGAGTGCGGCGGCCTGATGTATCTCACTGAAGCTATCCGCGATTCCGATGGACGCCGGCATGAGATGGTCGGATTGTTCCCGGCCGAGACGGTCATGTCGAGGACCAGGCTGACCCTCGGCTACCGCACGGTTGAGGTTTCGCATGCTTGCATGCTGGGCGCCGCCGGCGTCCGGGCCCGCGGACATGAATTTCACTATTCCATGCTCGAACCGAAGGGACGTCTGTCTTATGCCTGCGCGATCGCGGACGCGCAAGGAAATCCCCGGGGTCAAGACGGGCTGGTCGCAGGCAACGTAGTGGCGCTCTATACCCATCTACACTTCGCCGGCCAGCCGCAGATCCCGAAAGCCCTGGTGGGTTTGGCGCGCCGAACGTCCCCGCGCGCGGCGATGAATACCGGCGTGCCGAGATGACCGATCAGGCCGAGCACAAGTCGAAGATGCAGCGGCTGAAGGCGTCGGTAGATCGACGCATTGAATCGGCGCAACGGGAGAAAGGTCTCCTGATCGTCTATACCGGAGCCGGTAAAGGGAAGAGCACGGCGGCACTGGGAATGGCGTTGCGATGCGTCGGCCATGGCATGAAGGTGGCGGTGGTGCAGTTCATCAAAGGGGCGATCGATACCGCCGAGGAGCGTGTCCTGGCCTCCTTCGGCGATCGTGTCACGTTCCTTCGAATGGGAGAGGGGTATACCTGGGAAACGCAAGACCGTGAGCGCGACACGGAATGCGCTCGCCTTGCCTGGGCGAGGGCCTGCGAGTTTTTGAGCGATCCCTCTTATGCCATGGTGATTCTCGACGAGTTGAACATCGCCTTGCATCACGGCTATGTCCCGCTCGGAGAAGTACTCTCCGTGCTTCGGGACCGGCCGCTCATGCAGCATGTGGTGCTCACGGGGCGAGGAGCGACGGAGGCCTTGATAGAAGAGGCCGACCTGGTGACCGAGATGAAACAAGTGAAACATCCTTTCCGCAAAGGGATCAAGGCTCAGCAGGGAGTGGAGTTTTGAAGGGGCCGATGGACAAAACTTGCGAGAATTGCGGACAAACGTTTGAGTGCGGCGGATACCAATGCTGGTGCGGGAAGATGGGCATTACCGAACGGCAAATGGACTGGATTGCGGCTCGTTTCCGAGACTGCCTCTGTCCGAACTGCTTGAGAAAAGTCGGCACGGAGGAGCTGGGGCCTCGTTCCGTCAACTCCGCCGATCCACCGGGTACGGGATCCTGACATGCTCATGTCGAGTGACGGAAAGTTCTCCGACCTCGAGCGGGCGGCGGTTTATCGCGTGATTTTCGAGCGGCGGGATGTCCGCCGGAATTTCTTACCGTCTCCGATCCCGGATGACGTGTTGACCAGGGTTTTGACCGCGGCGCACCATGCAGGTTCGGTCGGGTTCATGCAGCCGTGGGACTTCGTGGTCATCCAAGATGCGGCCACCAAGAGCGCGGTGAAGACGCTGTTTCGCGACGCCAACACCGCAGCCGCGAGGCGCTATCGTGGTTCCCGTGCGTCGCTGTACCGGCGCCTCAAGCTCGAAGGCATCGAAGAAGCGCCGGTCAATCTCTGCGTGACGTGCAGCCGCCAGCGTGGAGGACCTCACGTGCTGGGGCGATCCACGGTGCGCGACACGGATCTCTACAGCACCTGCTGCGCCATCCAGAACTTGTGGCTGGCCGCGAGGGCCGAGGGGATCGGGGTCGGATGGGTCAGTATTCTGGATCATGGAGCAGTGAAGCGGGTGCTTGGGATCCCCAAGCCGGTGAAAGTTCTGGCCTATCTTTGCCTCGGGTACGTCGCCGAATTTGCCACACAGCCCGACCTGGAGACGGCAGGGTGGCGAGACAGGATTCCAATCGAGCGACTGATTCATTATGAATCCTGGGGGCACAGAATGCAGGACGATGGGGAAACGTAATCCAACGCTTTACTATTTAATCAGATGGCTAAGAGAAACAAGCGCCAAGATCGCCTTATCCTCGTCCTCGGCGGAGCGGCTTCCGGGAAAAGCCGGGCGGCGTTGGAAATGGCCGGAAGGCGGTCCCCAAGGGCTTTTGTAGCGACGGGGCAGGGGCTTGATCGAGAAATGGTCGAGCGGATCAGGCGCCATCGGGCGGCGCGATCCAGCGACTGGACGACCGCCGAGGTGCCGGTCGACCTGGCGGACTGGTTCAGACAGGAAGGAAGGCGGTATCGCACCATCATCCTCGACTGCTTGACGCTGTGGTTGAGCAACCTCGGTGGGACACGCGTGCCTGATTCGGCAGTTTCCGGCCGAGTCGACGAGTTGCTCAAAGCGGTGCGATCCACGACGGCGCGCGTCGTGCTCGTGAGCAATGAGTTGGGTCTCGGACTGGTTCCGCTTTCCCGGACGGGCCGAAGGTTCCGAGATCTCGCCGGGCGCGTGAACCAGCACATCGCCGCCGAGGCGGACGAGGTCTATTTTGTCGTCGGCGGTCTGCCGCTGCGTCTGAAATGATAGGAGAACGGGCGTGTCTTTGACGAAGATCATTAATGCGGTTCAGGCCCCCGATCGCCGCATGCTGCCTCAGGTCCAGGCACGGCTCGATCGTTTGACCAAACCGCCCGGCAGCCTGGGACGGCTCGAAGAATTGGCGATCCAGTATGTCCTGATCACCGGGGAGATCAAGCCGAGCGTTCCCCGCGGAGCCGTCTTCACCTTCGCCGCCGATCACGGGGTGGCGCTCGAAGGAGTCAGCGCGTATCCGCGAGAGGTCACCGCGCAGATGGTACTGAACTTCTTGCGCGGCGGCGCCGGCGTCAATGTCCTGGCCCGCCATGCGGGGATCGAGGTCCGAGTCGTGGATATCGGCGTCGCCCATGATTTCGGCTGGACCCCCGAACTGATTTCCAAAAAAGTGATGCCGGGGACCAAAAACTTTCTGTCGGAACCGGCCATGCATCGTGAACAGGCCGAACAGGCGCTCATGGCAGGCGTCGAGGTGGCGACGCAGGCAGCGCAGGACGGCATCGGGCTGATCGGAACGGGGGACATGGGTATCGGCAATACGACGGCCAGCGCGGCTATCACCTCGGTCATCACCGGACGGCCTGCGACGGAGGTCACGGGGCGCGGAACGGGGATCGACGAGGCAACGCATGCGCGGAAGGTCGCCGTGATCGAGCAGGCGCTGAAGCGGCATCGGCCCGATCCGGCTGATGCCCTCGATGTGATGGCCAAAATCGGCGGATTGGAGATCGGCGGCCTCGCCGGCTTGATTCTCGGCGCAGCAGCGGCCCGCGTGCCGGTCGTGTTGGACGGGTTTATCGCCGGGGCCGCCGCCTTAATCGCCGTCGGGCTTCAACCGCAGTGTCGCGGGTATCTCATCGCGTCGCACCGGTCGGTCGAACGTGGCCATCAGGTGCTTCTCGATCATCTTGGCCTCAAACCGTTGTTCGATCTCGATCTGCGTCTGGGCGAAGGCACCGGGGCATGCCTTGGGATGAGCCTGGTGTCCGCGGCGATCAAGGTGCTGACTGAAATGGCGACCTTTGACGAGGCCGGAGTCTCGGAGAAATCAGGATGACGATCGTCATACGCCCGTTTATTTTTGCCTGGCAGTTTCTTACCGGAGTCCCGCTCAGCCGCAACCACCATGAGCCCGCCCCCAACGAACTGGCCGGGTCGATGGTCTGGTACCCATTGGTCGGGTTGCTCCTCGGCGGAGTGTTGGCTGGTGTGGACGTGGTTCTGACCGCGTGGTTGTCGACGGAAGTGGTCAGCGCGCTGGTGATCGGATTGTTGATCCTGCTCACGCGAGGACTGCACCAGGATGGGCTCGCCGATACGCTGGACGGTCTTGCCGGTGGACGGACGCCGGCCGATCGGCTGGCGATCATGCGGGATCCGAGGATCGGAGCCATCGGGGCGACCGGGCTTTTTTGTTCCATCATGCTGCGATATGCCGCGCTCGTCTCACTTCCGGCGGCAATGCGGTTGCCGGCGCTGCTGTGTCTGCCGGCAATGGGCCGATGGGCCATGGTGGTAGGCGCGTGGGACGCTCCCTATGCGAGGGCGGAAGGCGGGTTGGCCGCTCCGTTTCTGTTGCACCTGTCCATGCGCCACGTGGTCGTCGCTACGGTCCTCCTGGCGGGTGCGCTCGTCTGGGCTCTCGGGATTCCGGGAGCTCTCGCAAGTCTGGCGCTGGGGGCGGCGCTGAGCCGATTGTCGACCGGCTTCTTCCGCAGAATGTTGGGCGGGATCACGGGGGATACGCTGGGTGCGACCAACGAAATTGTCGAAATCGCGTTTCTCATTGCCGTCCCTCTGTTGATCGCACTGTCATGACGGCGGGAGATTTGGCTCTGGCCTGTGCCCTCGACGCAATGATCGGGGATCCTCGGTCCTGGCCGCACCCGGTCCGCATGATGGGACGGGCCGTCGTCCTGGTCGAGCGACAGATTCGCTCGATGTGTCGCACGCCACGGCAACTCCGGGTGGCCGGCCTCGCGCTGGCCGTCGGCTTGCCTCTGGCGTCCTATGTCGCCGGATGGCTCCTGATTTGGATCGGGACCTACCTGCATGAGTGGATCGGCAGAGCAATCGGGATTGCGCTCGCCGCGACAACGTTGGCCTGGCGCGATCTCGTCGATCATGCGGGCGAGGTTGTGAAGGCGCTGGAGGGCAACGTGTTGCCTCAGGCACGGCAGGCGGTTTCGCGCATCGTCGGTCGCGACACGGAGACCTTGTCGGAACCGGAGTTGGTGCGAGCGACCGTCGAAACCATTGCGGAAAGCACCTCGGACGGCATCATCGCGCCTCTGTTCTATCTGGCTTTGGGGGGTGCGCCGTTGGCGTTGGCATACAAGGCGATCAGTACACTGGATTCGATGGTGGGACATAAGGATGAGCAGTACCGGGACTTCGGCTGGGCTTCCGCCCGGCTCGACGATCTTGCCAACTGGGTTCCTGCACGCGTGACAGCCTATCTGATCGTGTTGGCCGCGGGGTTGTCGGCCGGCCTCGGTCGCATGCGGGAGAGCGGCCGTATCTTGCTGCGTGACGGACACAAGCACCCCAGCCCCAACAGCGGCCGGCCGGAAGCAGCCATGGCCGGTGCGTTGTCGGTCCAACTCGGCGGAATCAACCGTTACAACGGCATCGCCGTGGAACGTTCATTATTAGGAGACGCCAACCAGTGTCTCGCTCCGCATCATGTCACGCAGGCCGGGAGGCTGACGGCCCTGGCGTATCTGCTGGCGGTTGCGGGGGCAGCGGCGTACGTCGGGCTGTGGTGACGCGCAGGGGACACGGCGGTGATGTGTATGCTGCGGCGCGGGAACTTCGACTGCCCGTCGGAAGGTTGGTCGATTTCAGCGCGAGCATCAACCCGCTTGGACCGTCGCCCGCTGTGTTAGACACGCTTCTAAAAGCCGGCAAGGCTGTTTCTCACTATCCCGATCCCGACTGTTGGTCCCTGAGACGTGCGCTCGCGTCGCGCCGCAAACTTTCTCCGGCGCAGCTTGTCGTAGGAAACGGATCAACCGAGCTGATAGATCTGCTTCCCCGCGCCCTCGCCATCCGGCGGGCATTGATCATCGGCCCGACCTTCTCCGAGTATGCCGACGCTGTGGCGCGAGCAGGCGGCGGATGCACCATGCTGTTCGCCGCGCAACACAACGGTTATCGGCCTCCGCTGGAGCAGGCGATCGAACAGATCCGCACGAGACGAAGGTCTCGTCGATGTTTCGACGCGGTCTTCCTCTGTAATCCCAACAGTCCGACGGGGCAGGCCTGCGACGCGACATCGGCGCTCGAATTGGTCGGGGAGGCGGAGCGCGCGGGAGTATGGACGGTTCTGGATGAGACGTTCGTCGAGTATTGCGAGAGCCGCTCGGTCCTTCCCGCGCTGTCGAGGTATTCCCGGCTGATCGTCCTGCGAAGCTTTACGAAGTTTTACGCGCTTCCGGGGCTCCGCATCGGCTATCTGGCTGCGTCCGAACCGGTGGCCCGTCTGCTCGATCAACGCCGGCCGCCGTGGTCCGTGAACGCGTTGGCGCAGGTTGCGGCGGAAACGGCGTTGGGTGACCGCGGCCATGCCAGGCGAAGCCTCATGTTTATGCAAACGGAACGTGATCGCTTCACTCGACGATTGTCTGCGATGCCCGGATTGCGTGTGACGCCGTCGGAGGCGAACTTTCTTCTCGGGGAACTTCCTCGGCCTCATCGGGCGGGTCGGTTGGCGATGGCGTTGCGGCGACAAGGTCTGTTGATTCGCGATTGCTCTTCCGTTCCGGGTCTCAACCGGAGCACTGTGCGGATCGCCGTGCGCACCAGGCGGGAAAACGATCGTCTGGTAGAAGCCGTTCAAGCTCTCCTGGAGTGAACAGCGATGCGGCACCCACGGTCCGACATTCCGTTCACACACCGCGTCGTGCAGAACACGCTGGTCATCGATCTGGGCGCTGTCCACCGAGTCCTGTCCTCGGCCCCGTGCGGCGGCGGTTTAACGAAGGTCAGATCTCTTCTCAATCATCAGGTGGCGATGAACCCTCTTTCCGCCGACCCATTGCGTCCAAGAACGCCCGTTCGTAAATCGGCATGGAACGATCCGGCGCGGGATCTGGGATCGCTGGCCCTCAGGTTGGGCGCGAAACTACCTTGTGTCGGTCTGATGACGGCTGTTCCGATGAAGCGCTTGGTCACGGTGCGCAAACGGTTGAATGGCGTCTGGGTGGCCTGTTTCTGCACGGTCGGCGTGACAAACGCGGTGAAGGCCGGCGAGCCGGCTTATGCTTCAGGGGCGGGAAGCCGGTGCTGCCCGGCCGGAACGATCAACATCATTCTCCTGACGAATGCAAGGCTGTCCGTGTCCGCGATGGTGGGGGCGGTTCAAGTGGCGACCGAGGCCAAGACCGCTGCGCTCCACGCCCGTCGGGTTCCAAGCCGTTCGGGCCATCCTGCCGCCACGGGGACGGGAACCGATGCGGTAGTCGTAGCGGCGCCGCTTCATGGTGCTCCCATCATCCACTATAGCGGGACACATACCATGATCGGATCTTTAGTCGGGCGGGTCGTGTCGCAAGCGGTGGAGCAGGGCCTGAATCGGGCGCAAATCCGCGACATGTCCGTTCGCCAAGGTACATCTGAGTTCAAGGGTGCGTGACGATGCCGGCTCCATCCAAAGCGAAAGCCGTCGCGGTCCTGGGTACCGCTTCGGACGTGGGGAAGACGCTGCTGGTCGCCGCCTTCTGCCGGTTGCTCCATCGAGGCGGCATTCGCGTCGCCCCCTTTAAAGCCCAAAACATGTCCAATAACGCTTTCGTCACCCCGGAAGGAGGAGAAATCGGGCGAGCGCAGGCGCTTCAGGCGCAGGCGTGTCATCTCGATCCGCACGTGGACATGAACCCGATCCTGCTGAAGCCCGAGTCGGACGCATGTTCACAAGTGGTCGTGCATGGCCGGGTCTGGGGGAAATCCGGGACCGATTCGTACTTCACCCGCACCGGTGAGTTCCTGCGGCTGGCCCAAGAGAGCTATGCGCGGTTGGCGCAACAGTATCAGGCGGTTGTCATCGAAGGTGCGGGCAGCGCGGCGGAGGTCAATCTTCGGTACTGTGACTTCGTCAATTGGCCCATGGTCTCGTACGCCGACGCACCGGTGGTCCTGGTCGCGGACATCGATCGAGGCGGCGTCTTTGCGCAAGTGCTCGGCACGCTCGATTTGCTCTCGCCGGAGGATCGGCGCCGGGTAATCGGCATCGTCGTAAACAAATTCCGTGGCCAGCCTGCGCTGTTTGCCGACGGTCGAGCGTTTCTCGAAGCAAGAGCCGGGATCCCCATTCTGGGAGTGTTGCCGTATCTCCGCGACCTTCGGCTGGACCAAGAGGACAGCCTCGACGTTGGGGGGCGCCAAGCTCCGTTTGCGCCGGATGCCGTCAATATCGCCGTGGTGTTGCTGCCCCGCATGAGCAATTTCACGGACTTCAACGCATTGGCGGCCGAGCCGGGTGTTGCGCTCCGCTATGCGGCCAGTCCGGAAGACTTATCCGATGCCGACGCGGTGATTCTTCCCGGCAGTAAGAACACCATCGGCGATCTGCGCTATCTCTTCGAAGCCGGTATGGCCAAAGCCATTAGTGCCCATCTGGAGAAAGGCTGTGAAGTCGTGGGGCTGTGCGGCGGCTACCAAATGCTCGGTTCGGCCATCGAGGATCCATTAGGAGTGGAATCGGGCGGATCCTCGCCGGGGTTGCACCTGTTGGACGTCACGACTGTCCTGGGCGCCGCGAAAATCACGACCTTGGTGGAAGCGACGGCACTCCACCTTGATATTCGAACGCCGGCTCGAGTGAAGGGATATCGGATGCACATGGGAGTTACGACGCGTGGTGGTGCACGTCCCTGTTTTCACATTCGCAACGATCACACGGCTCCATCCGATGCCCACAATGCGGTCGATGGGGGTGTGAATGACAACGGACTTGTCTGGGGAACGTACATTCACGGAGTCTTTGACGAACCGGAATTTCGCGCGGCTTGGCTAAACCGGCTCCGCATCCGAAAGGGATTGCGTCCCATGGATACCGCGGTTTCAAAGAAAACGTCCGACACGCTGCGGCATGAGCTCGATCGGTGGGCCGATCACGTCGAGCAATATCTCGACTTGCGCCCTGTCTGGTCGGCCTTGAACCAAGGAGCACGTTGATGCGCATCACAAAGGTCTATACGAGAACGGGCGACAAAGGCAAAACAAGGTTGGCGGGCGGGCAACAGGTGTGGAAGGACAGCGTTCGGGTCGAGGCTTACGGCACCGTCGACGAATTGAATTCCACGATCGGGGTCGTTCGTGCGTTCGGCCAGACGCGTTCGATCGATGAGGGCGCCGTGCACTTCGAGCACACGCTCCGCTGGATACAAAATAAGCTCTTCGATCTCGGTGGAATTTTGTCGACGGCCCCCGGCCAGGTCTTTCCGAACATGCCGGACATTGCGGACGGGGACGTCCTGTATCTGGAACGTCTCATGGACACGTGCCAGAAAGATCTTCCTCCCTTGCGCGAATTTATCTTGCCCGGCGGCGGATTCATCTCAAGCCTTCTTCATCAGGCACGAAGCGTCTGCCGGCGCGCGGAACGCGTCGTGGTTCGGTTGTCCCGCGAAGAGGCGGTCGATCCGCGACTCATCAAGTTTCTGAACCGACTCAGCGATGCGTTGTTCGTGCTGGCTCGCTATGCGGCCAAGGCTCATGGGGAGCCGGAGTTATATTGGCGCAGGGAATCCCGACAAAGCTGAACTCCCGCTGGTCCCATCAGGCTTCTCGGTTTTCTTCTCTGGTTCCTCCTCACCGCCGCCGGTTCCAAATTTCGTCGAACCGCACAACAATGTGCGGTCTCCTTCGGTTTGTTCTCATTCATTCCAGATGACATCGCCTGTGCCCAATTTGGGTGACTTGATAGCATTTACACGCACTTTGCGCATTATCCTCCAAGTTCTTGTCATTGTTGACGTTATACCGGCATAGAAGTTGCTGAACCTCGCGACTTGGTTTCGATTGTGCGACGGTCGGGGTGTCATGTGATGCAAGCTCGCCTTTCCGTAGCGTCGGCTCCCTTACTTGCCAACTGTCGACAACAGACTACACTTACTCCCATGGTTGCGTAATCTATCTGCCTCAAGGAGGGCGCCTATGCAACGACTCGTCAAGAAACTTTCTCTGCTGGGATCGGGAGTGCTGATGGGCCTGTTGGCCATCAGTCCGACCGTCTATGCCGGTGACGAAGCCGAGACGGCGGAGTTGCTGATTACGCTGTTGAAGGTAGGCCGCGGAGTCGTGTCGGAACATCAGAACTTGATCAATGACGCGACGAAGGGACCGAAGGGCTTCACGGATGATTTTCTGGCCGGACAGATCATTGATCGGTTTCGTAAGCAAACGCGGATCGATCTCGCTCGTCCCAACGGGATCCCGCAGGCTCCGCTATTATTGGCCTTGCTGGAATCGGAGAGGGAAGTGGTGGCGGAAGCCCAACCGGTCATCAATAAGGCAGGCGTGGGATTCAAAGGATTCCTGCCCGCGGTTTTCGCACGTAAGTCCGGCGAAAAATTCCACCGAAAAACGGGCATCCGTTTGAAGTTGACCGGGACTGATTACCGGTTTCCAGGCAACAGGCCGGATGACTTTGAGGCTGAAGTGTTGCGCATGTTTGCCGATCCTCGGCACCCCAAGGGTCAACAGTATACGAAGGCGACGATGGTGGCGGGGAAACCGGTGCTGCGCGTCATGGATCCGGAGTATGCGACCGCGTCGTGCCTCAGCTGTCACGGTACCCCGAAAGGCGAGCGGGATATCACCGGTATGAAAAAAGAGGGATGGAAGGAAGGAGACTTGGCAGGGGCCATCAGCATCGTGATGCCCATGAAGTGAGGGTCAGCCCTGTTCAGTGGTGCAGTGGACGCTCAATCGATTTGCAATCATCACAAAAGGAGAACCGACTTATGAGCAAGATCGTTGTCGTCGATGATTCGTACGCCGAGCTGCAAATGATCGAGGGATACTTGAAGTCCGCCAATCACACCGTGATCTCGTACCCCAATACCGAAAAGCTCGAGGAAAAGCTGGTGGCCGACAAGCCTGATCTCATCGTCATGGACGTCGTGATGCCGGGACGAAACGGATTCCAGGCCTGTCGCGACCTCAAGAACGACGACCGTTTGAAGAGTATTCCCATCGTCCTGTGCACCTCCAAGGGCCAAGAGAGCGACAAATTTTGGGGACAGCAGCAGGGTGCCAACGGTTACGTGACCAAACCCTTCAAGGCTGAAGACCTGCTTGCGGCGGTCAAACGGGTCCTAAACTGAGAGCGGTCAGACGTGAACTGATCGCCGGACCCGTATGGCTGACTCCCACACGCAGCAAGCGATGCTTCCTTCGCCGGCCGGTGAGCCGACGAAGGGACGGGCCCCCTCCCGGGTCTGCCTGATCAGCATGGGCGGTGAACTCTTTGCGTTGGATCTTCGCCATGTCCGTGAAGTGTTCGAAGTAGATTCCGTCACGCCTGTGCCGGGGATGCCTTCCACGCTGACGGGAGTCGCCAATCTACGGGGAACCGTGATTCCGCTGGCCGACCTGCGTCCGGCTCTAGGTCTGCCGCCAGAAGGGTCCCCGAAGTACGCGGTGGTCGTGCGCCACATGAATCAGCAAATGGCCGTGTTGGTGGACGAAGTGCCGGAAATACGGACCATCCGGCCGGAGGAAGTATTGGCCCCGCCGACCAACGATTCAAACGAAAACCGCCCGTTCGTGTCGGCCATCTTGACGGTGGAGGGCCGCATGAGCGGCATGGTGGAGGTGTCGACGTTGTTGTCTTGCGTGGAGGCGGCATAAGGATCCGTCCTCCACGATGCAAGCAAGGAAATCAGAGTGATTCGTACAATCGTACACACGCCCGTGTCTCATCCCTAGGAGCGAGAAGGAGGCTGTCATGGCGAGGCAGAGTGCGAAATGGTCGTTCCAATCCTGGTTTCAGAACCTCAAGACACTTCCCAAGCTCATTCTGGGATTCTCGGCGGTCGGCGTGATCATGATTACGGTCGGCGTCGTTGGTCTGGTCGGATTGCGCACGCTTCAGCACGAGTTAAAGACTATTTACGAAGGGTCGACCCTGGCCTTGTCGAACATCGGCACCAGCAGCAGTAACCTCGGCCTGTATCACGACGCCCTTCTGAACGCCGGCCGAGTTACCCGCAAGTCCGACTTTGAGGACGCCCTCACCCCGCTCGCCGAACTGAAAAGGACAACCCTGGAGCCGCTGTCGTTCTATGCCGCCTCCGAACTGCGCCAGTCGTCCTCGGGCCGGAGCGAAGCCTCGAACGTTCAAGCTCTCCAGAAGGCCCTGACCGAGTATTTTGCCGCTGCGGAAGGCGCCATGGGAGCGTTTGCGGACTCCTATTCCGTGACGCTGTCGGAGGACCAACGCCAATCCATGCGCGACCTCGGAAACCTCGCGCTGTCCGTGGACGTCGCGAATAAGTACAACGCTTCGACGGTCCAAGTCCGCGAATTGCTGACGACCATCCGTGAGATCGCCAAGGATCTGAACGACAACGGTCAGGCCGAGGCATCCTACCGTACCAACGTCGTGCTGACCGGTGCGCTGCTGGCGCTCTTGATCGGCGGTGCCATCGGGTACTATCTTGCCCGCTTCATTTCCCGCAACATGATCCACATCGCCCAAGTCGCCGAACAAGCGGCCGCGGGCAACCTGCAGGCACGCGCCAAACTGGACAGCGAGGACGAACTGGGTCACATGGCGAAAGCGTTCAATTCGATGCTCGACCGTATCACCGCGCTCGTGCAGACGGAGGAAGAACGAGACGTCATGCAAAAGCGTTTGATGCAGTTTCTTGTCCTTGTCTCGGACGTCGGTAAGGGGGATTTGACCAAGCGCGGAGAAGTGACCGCCGATATGTTCGGCAACCTGGCGGACGGGTTCAATCTCATGTTGGGCCGATTTGCGCAGTTGATGAAACAGGTTCGGGAAGCCGCTGAAAAAGTCAACAAGTCGGCCGGTACGCTGCGGGACAGCGCCGGGCAGATGGCCGGCACCGCCAAGCATCAAGCCGACGAGTCGGTCCGGACCCTCGGCGCGGTCGAACAGTTGGCGGTCTCCATGCGTCACGTCGCGGAAACTGCCGGTGCGTCTTCCGAATCAGCCCGCCAGGTGCTGCAAGCGACGGAACGAGGCCGCGTGGCGGTGCAAGAAACCGTGCAGGACATGCAGAGCATTCGCGCCGCGGTGCAACGCATGTCAAAGCAGGTGAAAGCACTGGGCGACCGTTCATTGGAAATTTCACAGATCGTGTCGACCATTCGTGATATTGCCAACCAGACCAACCTGCTCGCGTTGAATGCCGCGATCGAGGCCGCGGGCGCCGGAGAAGCGGGAGCGCGGTTTGCCGTCGTCGCGGATCAGGTGCGAAAACTGGCGGAAAGCTCCACACAGGCTACCCGTGAAATCGCGGACCTCGTCAAGGTCATTCAGACCGAGACGCAGGACGCGGTGGTTGCGATGGAGCATGAAACCCAGGCGGTAGAAGCAGGATCAGCCTCGGCCTTGCGTACCGGCGACGTGTTCAAGGAGATTTCAGAAATTGCGCAGCGCTCTGCAGAGCTGGCCCAAACCATCGCCAAGGCGGCCACAGAACAGACGGCATCGACCGATCAAGTGGGCCGCTCGATCAAAGACTTCACCGGAGGCGCCGTGGCCACGCAGAAGGCGACCGATTCGGCGCGGCTCACCGTCGAAGATATGGCCAAGCTGGCCGAAAGTCTCACCGCTTCCGTCGCGCAATTCAAGCTTGCCTGAAGAGGCCGCGCGACAGGCCAATGGCCTGCTTCGCAAGAGAGGATGAATGAGCTCCGAATTCGACCGAGAGGCGCTTGTCGGCATTTTCGTGACGGAAGCGTCGGACGGGATGGCGGCGTTGTCGGCAGCGTTGGATCCGCCCGACGGGACAACTCCACTTCCACGAACGGTGCAGGAGCATTACATCATCGCACATCGCGTGCGTGGAGCCGCTTCGCTCTACGGCTTCACGGGGCTCGCACGGCTCGGAGAGTTCCTGGAAACTCTGCTGGAGCAGGCGCCCAACATTCCGCACGACCGATGGGGAGAGGCTCTGGACCTTCTGCGCAATCTTGTGCAAGGGTTTCGCGATCAAGTGCAGCTCATCGCTCAAGGCGGACAAGAAGACCAGGGCACGATCGCCGATTGGGCGAGCCGATGCGCCACTCTGCTTCCTGAAACATCGGAAGAGGACTCCCCGGCCACCCCGGAAGACGCGCTACCGGAAAGCTATCTGGTCCCGGTGTTGGACGAGGAAGTCTGGTCGTATTTTGCGCCGGAAGCGCAGGAATACCTGGCTCGAATCGAATCGCTTGTACGCGGACTGCGGCTCACGCCGGATGACAAGGAAGCCATCCACTCGCTGTTCCGGGCAGCGCATACCCTTAAAGGATCCGCGCATACCGTCGGGTTTGCCGTCATCGGAGATCTAGCGCATCCGATGGAGGACTGTGTAATCGCAGTCCGTGAAGGGCAGATCGCTGTGACACCGGCCGTGCTTGATTGTGTCGCGCAGGCGGTGGAGGTCATTCGCCTGGTGATTCGCCGCGACTCAAGCTGTGTGGCTCAGCTTCGCCGGGAGGTGCCCGCGGTGATCACCGAGCTGCGAGGCGTGCTCGCAGGGGAAACGGCCGCAGTCCCGGCAAGTGCGGTAATCGTCACGGATTCCCCAGCGGTTACGGCCGAGGAACCGTCGGCACCGTCCGCACTGTATCCCGATGAATATTTGATTCCCGCCTTGGACCCGGAGGTATTGTCCTATTTTTCTCCAGAGGCCCAGGAATATCTTGAATCGATCGAGGCCGTTCTGCTGCGGCTGGAAAAGGACCCGCAAAATCCCGAGTTGATTCATCAGCTGTTTCGATCGGCCCACACGCTCAAGGGGTCGGCGTATACCGTCGGATTCCAATCCATCGGTGACCTGACTCATCATATCGAAGACTTCATGGGTGCTGTCCGGGAAGGCCGGCTTCGGATCCTCCCGGGGCACACCGATGCCCTGTTGCGGGCGATCGACGTCGTCCGGCTACTGATGCGGCGCGATCCTGCGTCGCTTGGAACGCTGCGGCAACGGTTCACTGCGGCGATGGAGAGCCTGAAGCGGTTGGAGCAAACGCTGGTCACCGAAACGCACGCCTCCTCCGAACACGTTCAGGTTCATCGGCCTGAAGAACAGGCACCAGGCCCCGAGATCGGCAAGGTCGGGGAAGGGAGGCAGGGACAGGGCGAAGATCGAGAAGTGATTCGAGTCAGCCGCGACCGACTGGAACGGCTGCTGAACCTCGTCGGAGAGTTGGTCATCGGCCGTGGCCGATTGGAGCAGCGTCTGCGAGTGTTGGAGCAGCTGTCCCAGCAAGTGTTGGCCTGCAAGAGCCGGCTGGTGGAGGCCGTGCATTCCTTCGAGGAAAAGCACGCGTTCACCTTGCCGACGACCTCCTCGAATACGGCGGATCCCGCGGGCCCCGCATTTCCCGGCCTCAGCGATTTCGGCAGCCTGGAATTCGACAAGTATGACGATTTCAATATTCTGGCGCGGCGTATCAGCGAGGTCACAGCCGACATCTCGGAATCGATGTCGCAACTGAGCGGGTCCATCCGCCGGTCACATGACGACATGAGCCAATTGCAGCATTTGACGCTCGGCATGCGGGACGAAATCGCCCGGGCGCGCATGGTTCCCATCGGGAGTCCGTTCACCCGATTCCGTCGAGCGGTGCGGGAGATGGCGCGATCGACCGGGAAGGAAGTCTCGCTGGTGACGTCAGGCGAGCACACGGAAGTCGACACCGGAGTCGTGGAACGTCTGGTTGATCCCCTCATTCACCTGGTTCGCAACGCCGTGTATCACGGAATTGAGCCGGCCGCCGAACGGATCGCCAAGGGTAAGCCGGCCGTCGGCACCGTTTACCTCCATGCGGCACACCGCGGCAGCGCCGTGGTGATCGAAATTGAAGACGACGGCGCCGGCCTTGATCTGGACAAGATCCGGATGAAGGCGACCCTGCTGGGACTCGTCAAGGCCGAGGTCGCGCAGAAGTTGTCCGACATGGAGACGCTGAAGTTTATTTTCTTCCCCGGGTTCTCCACCGCCGATCGCGTCGGAGACCAAGCCGGACGGGGTGTTGGACTCGATGTCGTGAAGCGTGTGATCGAGGGCATGAACGGCCACATCGACGTGGAATCCGTCCGCGGAGTCGGCACGAAGTTTACCCTTCACCTTCCGCTCACGCTGTTGATCGCGACCGCATTGATGGTCAGGGAAGGGTCGGAACGATACGCGATTCCGTTGCCCAGTGTCCGCGAAGTGACAATGCCGACGAGCGGGGCGCTGCAGCAGTTGGGCACCCGCACGCTATTGCACATCGGCGACGAGGCCATTGAAGTCCAGCCGCTCCGGCAGTTGCTGCGTCGCGAGTCCGGAACGGTGGCGACCCAAACGCCGGTGGTGATCGTTCGGACCGCGGTGGGGCCATTCGGCATCGCGGTGGACGAGTTGTTGGGCCGCCAAGAAATCGTCATTAAGTCGCTGGGAAATTTGAGACCCTTGGAGCGGTCTTGTTTCGGCGGAGCCACGATCGATCCAGAAGGGCGTGTCATTCTGGTGCTGGACCCCAGCCGACTCGTCGTGCAGGACCAGCCGGACGCAGGAGCGTTGCCGCCTGCTTTGGAAGCCGAACTTCTTGCCGGACCCGAGACACCTCTGGAAGGCTCCGAAAGACCGGCACAGACGGAGAGTCCCATCCTGCTCATCGACGACTCGCTGAGTATTCGAAAATTCGTCGGGCGCATGTTGGAAAACGGAGGGTATCAAGTGGATACCGCAGTGGACGGAGAGGAAGGGCTCCGGAAAGCGGCCGCTCAGAATTACCGGTTGATCATCACGGACCTCGAAATGCCGAAGCTCAACGGATATGAGGTGATCCAGGCCCTGCGGGGCCGCCCGCAGACGCAGGCGACTCCCATCGTAGTGATGACCACCCGCGCGGGGGACAAACACCGCCAGATGGCCATCAACGTCGGCGCTAGTTCCTACATTGCCAAGCCGGTAGAGGAGCGGGCGCTAATCCAAGAAGTGGAACGGTGGCTGGGCAAAGAATCACCGACGCGGAAGTAAGTGAGCCGCCGTCATGAGTCTTCGAGGCCACAGAGCGACTGCATCAGCGAGGGAAACTTCGCGGTTTCTCGTCGTCCGTTACGGGACCACGCTTCTGGCGCTCCCGGCGGGCGGCGTGCGGGGGATCCTGACGCCGCAAGAGGCGGGCATGGATACGTGCGTGACCGCCGTGGGGATCCAGTACGAATGGTTGGACTTGTCTGCACGCCTGTCGCTGCCGATTGACTCCTCCAGCCAGGGGGCGAGAACGGTGTTGTATTCCTATGCAAACGGCCGGTGCGCCTTGCGCGTCGAAGAGGTCCTCGGGTTGATCGACGTTGATCGCGCGCACCAGCATCCCATGCCCGCCCAATTCAGAGGTGCCGAGCGGGTGTGGTTTCATGGAATCGTGCTGTACCAGGACACGGTTGCATTGGTGCTCAATCCCTCCTGGCTGTTGGGCGGCGGAGCGAGTTCGGGAAATGAGATGCCCCGCGTCGCGGCAGTTGAGGGAAGGATCCTTCCATGCTGAGGGGAGTACGCGAAGGCCAACGCGAGAAAACCGAACACGCTTGGAACGTGGTCGTCTTCTCCGTCGGAGGACGTCGACTGGCCGCGCGTACGGAAGAAGTCGGGGGCATTGCTCCCTGGAAGGGACACGTTCCGGTCCCGAGTCGTACTCCGTTCGTCAACGGCATCGTGCGGCAGGAGAGTGACACGATACCGGTCTACGACCTTGCGGCGCAGTTGAAGGTATCGGTTCAGGGTGAGCCGTTGCTGTGTTTGCTTGCCAAACATGAAGATGGACCAATGGCCATCTGCATCGATTCGGACATTCCTTCGTTGCATCGTGTCGGCGTCAACGCCATCCGCGCTCTCGCGGGCCAGGATTCGGACACACTGGGCAGTTTCCGGACCGACACGGAGGACATTCCCATTCTGTCATTGGCGAAGCTTGGCAAAGCTTGTCTTCAACGTTTGAGTGCTTAGGAAAGGGCCACGCATGCCGAAGATTTTGGTCGCGGACGACAGCATTGCCGTCAGAAAGGTGGCGGAGCGGCTGTTGACGGAAGCCGGAATGGGCGTCACGTTGGCGGCAAACGGCGAAGAGGCGCTGGCGTTTCTCGCGAAAGAGCGCCCGGACGTCGTCGTTTCCGATGTGATCATGCCGGACAAGAGCGGGTATGAGGTCTGCGCATTCGTCAGGTCTCATTCCATGCTGGCGGCAACCCCCGTACTGTTGATTTCTGGAATCGTCAACGACGAAGTCACCAAGCAGGCGGAGTCTTGCCATGCTGACGGCGTTCTGAAAAAACCGTTCCAAGGAACCTCGCTTAAAGATCGAGTGTTGGAACTCTTGGCCAAACGACAGGAGTCGCCTGAGCCCGCCGTGACAACGGCCAGTGCCTCTACAGCCGACGCGGCAAAAGGCCATTCGGTGAACGAGGAACAACGGGAGGCTCTCCGGCAGGCGACTGCTCGGTTGCAACACATGGAAGAACAACTTCGGGCGGAACGTACCCGAAGCGAGCAATTAGCCGCGCGACTGAAGGACCTAGAATCCGCGCTGGCCCGCGCCAAGGACACAGACGCCTCGCTGGAGGCCGAACAAGAAAGAGCAGATCAGTTAGCGCAGCAACTTGCGGCCGAGCAAGAACGGACTCGCCAGCTGTCGGAGCAACTCACGGGGACTTCAAAGGTAGCCGCGCGTCTGAAGGAGTTGGAAGACACCCTGGTTGCGGAACGTGACGCCGCGAGCCAAGTGGTGCAACAGTTGAACAAGATGGAAGCGCTCGCGAGCAAGGTGCCCGACCTCGAACGGCGTCTTGCAGACGAGAAAGCGCAAATCGAAGCCCTTACCCAGCGGTTGGCGGAGACGAAATCCGTTGCGACCAAAGCGAAGGAGCTGGAGGCGGCCTTGGCAGCGGAACGGGAGAAGTTCTCTCAAGCGGCGTCGCGACTGGCCGAGTCGGAGAGGCGGGTGCAGGAGGCGGCCGATCTTGCCCGGGCACTTGAAGCGGAAAAGCGGAAATCCTCCGATACATCCGCCCAGCTGTCAGAGGCACAACGACACGTTGCACGGGCACGAGAGTTGGAAACGCTGCTCGCCACCGAACGGGAGCGCAATGCGCTGCTTGTGAAGCGGGTGGCTGAGACGGAGCAGGCGGCACAGCAGGCGAACAAACGGTTCGAAGATATGGCCAAGAAGCTCGGCGAAATTGCCGGGCTCGCGTCCCAGCTCGGGAAGGGGCGGTCCTGACGCCCATATGCCGCGGCATCACTTCGCCCTAGGAATCTTGAAGGCATGGCCGCCGATACAGAAGACGAATTCCAACGTGAGTTGGTCGATTTATTCATGCAGGAGGCACGGGAATGGCTCGAGCAGATCCATGTAGCGCTCGATGAATTGCAGCAAGGCCCCCCCGCTGAGCGCCACGCCGCCTTGGTGAACAGCATCGTCGCAGGACTCACCAATTTGGGAGGTTCGGCGGCGACCATTAACCTCCCCGAGGTTGAGCGGGCAAGCTTTTCCGTGCTTCCCTTCGTGGACGCAATCAAGGATCCCCAGACCCCAGCCTCGGCACAGGATTTTCTCGCGCTGTGCCAGCAATTTGGCCATATCGGTTCCGCGCTGACGAAGGCTACGGGGATCTCGTTCGAACCTGAGCCGGCGCCAGCCGCGCCGACTCCAATACCGAGTTTGCCGATTCAGAAGATCCTCGACGCGCTCCATCAACAGCACCGGGATTCGGCTCGGCGGAAGTCGGGACGCAACTTGACCGAACTCATCATCACCCAACTGGAACATCAAGTGCGAAGCGGTGAGCGGAATCTCGATGTTTCGCAACTCGAACAATTTCTGGACCGGCTTTCCAAGGATGAAGACGAATTTCTTCGGACGATACAAGACGGATTCCCTGCTGTTGCGGAGTCCCTCACACGGCTCAAAGCCGAGGGGATTGAAGCCTGCGAACGGACCGGCGTCCTCCGGGAGTCGTTGCAGGAGGTGTCCCGCCTTCAGGCCGTAGCGCAGCAGGCCCATGCGACCCCGGTCATGACGTTCCTTGCGGGACTCGAGACCTTTCTGAGCGTCGTGATGCAGCGCCGTCCGGTCTTGTCCGGCACGCGAGTGGAAGCCGTGGAAGCAAGAGTGCGGACGATGCGGGCGTCGATCCAGGATTGGGTCGAGGCAGGACGTGCGGAACGGGCCCAAATCGGGCGCCTCTTATCGGAGGCCTCATAGTCGGAATCTCTCTGGGCGCGGAGGCCATAACCGCACGGTTCCTTGACTTGCCTACGCGAACGCTCCATTCTTAAAATCGTATGCCGATCAGCAGCTACGCACCGGACCGTTCGATCGCCGTGGGCTCCTACGAGGCCTATTGGGGAATTCAGGCGAGGCCGTTCGAGAATGTCGATCCCGTCGTCGTCCATCATGCGGGGCAGGCGAGCGGCTGAGCAAGGCTGATGGAGAAGGCGATCGGAGTAGCAATGCCAGACAACGAAAACCGTTGGTATGCACAAGCGGAGGAGGAGTTGACGCGCGCCGCGGCAGCGGTGCAACGACAGCAGCCCGTGTCCCTGGGCCCTATGGTCTCGCTTGCAGCCGGTCTTGTGGCGTCGCTGCGGAAGAATGATCAGCTGGTCGTAGAGGCTTTGTCCAGCCCTCAGGGACCGCCATTAGTCACCAATTTGATCAACGTTGGAGTGCTGGCGACGAGGGTCGGAATGGGACTGGGCTACTATGGAAATGAGCTTGAGCGGCTGGCGTTGGCGGGTCTGGTGCACGATATCGGCATCTTTGCCGTCCCGCAGTCTCTCGTCACGAAGTCCGGCCGGTTGACCCAGGAGGAGCGCACGCTCGTCGAGCAGCATCCCGAACTGGGATATGAGGTGATCAGGACTGCGGGAGCGGACTATGAGTGGCTTGCGTTGGTCGTGCGGCAAGCGCATGAGCGGTCGAATGGGCAAGGCTATCCGAACAAGCTTCGTGGACGACAAATCGGCGAATACGCCCAGATCATCGGCGTGGTCGATGTATTTGACGCCCTCGTCAGTCCGCGCCCGTACCGTCGCCGGCTCCTGCCGCACGAGGCCGTACGAGAACTCCTGGTGACCGAGCGGACGGCGTTCCCGAGGGAAGTCATGAAAGCCCTGGTGGAGCAGCTGTCGGTCTACCCGTTGGGCACCTCGGTACGCTTGACCACCGGTGAGGTTGGCACAGTCGTGCGGATCAATGCCCGGTACCCGCTGCGGCCGACAGTGCGTGTCGAGGAGCAGGACGGCTCATCCGTTCACAGGGAATTGGACCTCAGCGCGACCCCGCTCGTCTCGATCATCGAGACGCTCGATCCTCCGGCGGTCAATCGGGTGAACTTCGCGTCGGACCATCGCCCGCCGCAAGCCGGGCCCAGGGTCGTGACCGCCTCCGAACAGTTCACTTCCTTGCTGGAAAGTCTCGATGCCATCGCCAGCGCGATTCAGGGCGTGGTCGAGACCAGGGCCGCATCGGTCGTCACACCGGATGCGAATACCGGCGGGGAACCTTCGCCGAAAAATACGATTCCGCCGAGCGCGAGAGATGCGGACTTTGAGAAGGAAGTCCTTGGCCTCTTTGCGTTGGAGGCGCGCGAGTGGCTGGCTCAGATCCAAACCGCCCTCAAGAAACTCAGCGAAGGAGCGCCGGCTTCGCTGAAATCCAAGCTGTACGGCATCATCTTGCACGGCATCACGAATCTCGCCAAGTCGGCCAGCACGGTGCAGCTCTCCGCCATCGAAGAAATGGCGACGAATCTCTTGCCCATCCTGCATGAGATAGGGCGGGAGGACTCACGGGCCGCGGCGGAAGAGTTGGCGTCTCTTCAAGAAGGACTGGAGCGCATCACCGCGGCGGTTCAGCGGCTGTCTGGCGAGCCTGCCGAACCGGTGCAACCGCATTCCGGCCGCAGCGGCGTCCTGTCCTTGGCGGCGGTGCCCGCCGACGAAACCCCGACGGTGAGCGCGTCGTCGGTTCCGTTGTTGGCCGCGCTCCGGGATCTTCAACGGGTGCGATCCCGGTCTATACAGCCGGCGAGAGACGTGTTGGAATCTGTCATTGCCCGCGCCGAGCGGGAAGCTGGGGAGACTGGAGAAGAGCTTGATGTGCCGGCGGTGGAACGGATACTGAAAGAGCTCAATCGGCTGGACGAGGCGTTTCTCAAGGAAGTGAGAGAGCGGGTACCGGCCCTCATACGGCAACTCATGGCCCTGCGGAGCGACCGAAGTTTGGAAGCATTGGGTCCCGATCGCTTGGAACCGCTCCTTCATCAGGTTGAGTCCCTGCATCAGGCGGCCAGTCGTGTCCATGCCACGACGATTACCATGTTCCTGCACGGGCTTCGCACCTTCCTTCAAGTGGCCGCGCATCGCAACGTGGCCACGGTGCTGCAACGATTGGAAGCGGTAGAGACCAGACTTCAGGCACTGTTGCCCATGGCCGAGCAATGGGTGAATATCGGTCGCATTGAGCGGGCGGCCATCGAAGAAATCCTTCCTGCATAGCGGTCTTCCTTCATTCCCCGTAGGGCGCTTCCCCGCTGATTTGTTTGACGCCTCCATGGCGAAGCCGACTATAATGATTCCCTTTTGATCAGCTCACTCATCACGGAGGGGTGTAAAGCATGGAGCCGAGATGGCGAAGTTAGTCACGATCAAAAGAGCCGAAGACGATCTCCATTTGGCGAGAGCCTATGTGAAGTCATTTATTCTGCTTCCGTCGGGCGTCTTGGGATTGGTCTGCATGATCGGCGGCCTTGGATCGTTGGGATATCAACTCTTCACTGGCGAAACATATACGGCGGCCACGTTTATGCAAAGTTCCGGGTTGCTGCTGCTCGGCGGACTGTTCGGCTACCTGCAGACCCGGTATCACCGGTATCTGCTGAAGGAGTTTCCGGCCGTCTTGGCGGGCCGCATGAGAGCCGCGTCGGCCAGAACGTCCGGCAAGATAAAGAAGACGCCGGCCGTTCCGTCGATCGAGCATCGGGGCCGCAGCCTTGTACCCGCACTGTACGTCCTCGGCGCGCTTGGGCTGTTGGCGGCCTCGGTGTTCACCGCCATCCGAGGTGAAGTGGACCCATTGCCGTCGGTGCTGATGCCTTGGGCCGGATTTTACTGGGCGAGATTGTTCTTTTGGCGAAGGGTGTTGCAGTAGTCGTTCAGCGGGAACGTTTCTTTCGCTTCGGTCCGCCGGTCCGCGCCGCGCCAAGCCGTCGCTCCAACGCCTGCAGCCGTTCTTCCAACGTTCGAACCTGTTGCCGAATTTCGGGTAAGCGCGGGATGACCGCCTGGGCTTTCACCCACACCTCATGGGGCATCACCGGCGCACCGGATACGATTTGGTTCGGCTCCAGATTTCGGTTGACTCCCGTCCGCGCCGCGATCATGACTTGCTCACCGATCTTCAGATGATCCGCCAGGCCGGCCTGTCCGCCGATCATCACATGATGCCCGATCTTCGTGCTGCCGGCGATGCCGACTTGGGCCACCAGAATGGCGTGTTCGCCGATGGAGACATTGTGCGCGATTTGCACCAAATTATCGATCTTGGTGCCGCGCTTGATCACAGTTTGTCCCAAGGTCGCGCGGTCAACGGTCACGTTGGCGCCCATCTCCACGTCATCTTCGATCGTCACGCCGCCCAACTGGGGGATTTTTTCGTGGTGGCCCTCGTGCTGCACGTACCCGAATCCATCGCTGCCGATGACCGTGCCGCTATGAACCACGACCCGAGCCCCGAGTGTACAGCCTTCGCGCACGACCACATTGGGATACAAGATGCAATCGTCGCCGACAACGGAATCATCTCCCACAAACACTCCTGGGTAAAGCGTGACCCGATCGCCGATACGAACCCGGTCTCCCAGAGTCACGAACGGCCAGACGGAGGTTTCCTTGCCGATGTGCACCTGTTCGCCTCGAACCAAGTCGGCCGCGACCCCGCGCGGGCGCGCCGGCCTCGCGAAAAACTCGCGGGCAACCGACGCAAAGGCCAGGGTCGGATTGGGAAGCACGATCTGAGGGCAGGACAATTCGGTCAAATGCCGGTGGGTCAGGAGCGCGCCGGGACTGGCGCTCAGGGCTTGCTTTAAGAATCGATCGGACGCGATGAACGACAGCTGGTCCGGTCCGGCCTCCTCCAAGGCCGCCACGCCCGTGATCGCGGCGTCGGGAGGACCGACCAGTTGTCCGCCGACCAAACGGTGGATCTGCTCGAGAGTGATGGGAACGATGGGACGGGGAGAGGCCATACGGCTAGGCTTTCTTTCGGCCCGCGGGCTTCGCCTTGCGTGGCTTTGCTGCGACGGTCGATACACCGAGGCGCCGGTGCACGTAGCTGACGACGTCTCCCACGGTCGAGAGCCCCTGCAGATCCTGATCGGGAATCTGGAGATCGAACGTCTCTTCGATCTTATAGAGCAGTTCGATGATGGCCATGGAATCGAGCCCCAAATCATCACGGAGATGATCACCATCCGTGATTGATGCCGCGTCGCGCTTGAGATACTCTCCCAACGCCATCCGAATTTTTTCTGCGACTGCATCCGCTGCCATGGCTCCGCCCCTCTGTTCGAGCACCGCTTACGGGTGTTGTTTCAGCACCACCGCCGCATTGTTGCTGCCGAATCCGAAGGCGTTCAGCAACGCGACTTTCACCGAACGCTCCTGGACCGACCGTGAAATACCGGCCAACGCGCAAGCCGGGTCGGGTTCGTCGTAGTTCGCGGTGGGATGGATCTGTCCCGTCTGGATGGACATGATTGAGGCGATCGCGCCGATGGCTCCGGCCGCTCCCAAGGTGTGGCCTACCAGCGACTTCGTGGCACTGATCGCGAGCCGATCGGCCCGGCGCCCAAAGACCTGCCGAAGGGCGTTGATCTCCACCGCGTCTCCGATGGCGGTCGACGTGGCGTGCGCATTGATATAGTCCACCCGAGCGGGGATAACGCCCGCGTCGGCCAAGGCGAGCTTCATCGTCGTCGCAACTTCCACGCCGTCTTCCTTGGGGATCACCATATGATACGCCTCACTGGTGGCCGCATAGCCGGCGACCTCCGCGTACGTCCGGGCCCGGCGTTTCTTCGCGTGCGCCAGCGATTCAAGAATCAGTGCGCCGGCTCCTTCGCCCATCACAAACCCGTCGCGCGCGCGATCGAAGGGCCGCGAAGCGCTCGCGGGCCTGTCGTTGTACTTCGTGGACAGCGCGCGAAGGGAACAAAATCCGGCGAAGACGAGGGGCGTAATGCTCGCGTCGGCGCCGACGACGATCACCACGTCGGCCCGACCGTCCCGGATGCAGTGCATGGCTTGGCCCAGCGCGTGGGCGCTGGACGAGCAGGCGGTGGAGATGGTCAAGTTCGGCCCTTTCGCGCCGTACGCCATGGCCACGATGCCGCTGGCCGAATTGAGCGTAATGACGGGAATGAAATTCGGGTGGACGCGATGCGGCTTTTGCTGCCGATACAGCTGCGTGATCTCGCGCTCGCCCATCACCATCCCGCCCATGCCCGCGCCGACGATGACGCCCACCCGATGCGCGGGTTCTCGCTCCATCCGGAGAGCCGCATCGGCCAAGGCTTCTTTGGCCGCGATCAGGGCGAATTGAGCATAGCGGTCCACCCGATCGGCGTGGCGCGGATCGAGATAATGTTCCGGTGAAAAATTGGTGATCTGGCCGGCGACGCGGGAGCGATAGTGCTCGATGGGAAAGGGGTCGAAAGACGCGATGGCGCTGATGCCGGAGCGGCCGGCCAGGGCGGCTTTCCAGAACTCGCTCACACCAATCCCGATCGGAGAGACGATGCCGAGCCCCGTAATGACCGCACGTTGTGCCATTCGATCTGGGTTCCTTTCGTGAAGCTGGTCTTTCTTACCGGAAGGTGTCCCTGCAGTCAACCTAACGACGCAACGGCTCACTCATCAGTAGCGGACTTTCAACAGCAGGTAGAGCCCGAAGCTCGCGAACAAAAAGTTCGCCATCCAGCCTGCGAAGAGGGGAGCCAATACGCCGCCGCGGCCCAGCGCAATGGAGATCGAATGAGTGGCCCAGTAGCAAAATCCCACGACCAAGGCTTGTCCGATCCCCATCGCCATACTGCCGCCGCGCACGCCGCTGCGCCGCAGGCTGAGTGCCAGGCCGACCATCACCATGATGATCGTGACGAACGGAAAGGCGATGCGGCCGTAATAGTCGGTGAGAAAACGGGAGAAATTGAACCCTTCGTGGCTCAACCGCCCGACGTAGGTACGGATCTCCCGCAAGGTCATTGTTTCGGATTCGCCCACCAGCCAGGTGGTGAAATCTTCGGGGAGGAGACTGAGGTCCACGGGCTGCTGCTCGAACTCTGCCAGGGCCACCGAGCCATCGGGCAGGAAACGTCGCTGGTTTCCGTGGTAGAGCGTCCAGCCTCCGTCGTGGTACCGCGCTTCCTGCGCTTCGGTGAGGCGATCCAATTGGAACTGGGGCGTGAAGTGAAAGAGCCGAATCCTGGCCAAGCGCTCGCCGTTCGCGTCCAGGGCCGCGATATTCATCAACGTGTGATTGCCGATTCTGGTCCATGGGTGCACAGGTGTGACGGCGGTCGGCGCCGGTTTCTTTTCGATGCGGACGGCACGGATCTCTTCGGCTTTCGCGGCGGTCAACGGGATCACAGTCGAGCTGAACGACAGCAGAACCAACGCCAGCACGGCGGCGAAGGAGACGAAGGGGAACGCGATCCAGGGGAGACTGACGCCGCAGCTACGCATGGCGGTAATTTCATGACTGCGAGAGAGCACGCCGAGCGTCAACAGCGTCGCCATCAATACCGCAAGCGGAGCGATTTGAAACGAAATCGCGGGCGTTTTGAGAAGGAAGTAGGTGAGGACGTCGAGCATCTCGGCGTCGTAACGCAGGAACCGCCGGACTTTTTCGAAAAAGTCGATCACCAAATAGATGGTCATGAGGCCGGCAAAGCACATGAAGAAAATCTTCACGTACTCGCGGAGCAGATACCGGAAGAGAATCGTCGTCGGGCTCATTGGCGGCTCATTTTGTGAAACCACAGCGCGGTGACCACGACGAAAATACCATTGGGCAGCCAGGCGCCTGCAAAGGGCGGCAGGACGGCGGTGGTGACCAGAAATTCACAGGCCACGTTGAGGACATAGTACACCACGACCACCAACACTCCCACGGCGAAGCCGCCGATGCGGCCGGAGCGTTTGGAAACGATGCCGATCGGAATGCCGAGAATGCAGAAGACCAGCGACGCGGTCGGAAACGCCAAATCTTTGTAGTACTCCATCAGTCGCCGGCGTGCCAGAGGGTCGCGCCATTGAGATTGGTCCAGTTGCTTGATAATCGACTCGTGCGACGGGCGTTCCTCCGCCGTCGAATAGCCGGTTTGCTGAAGGCTCAGCTTGAGGTCATAGCTTGAAAAGGCGATTTGATGGTATTGGTCGATCTGATCCGGCCGGCTGTGAATCACCCCGTTGAGAAGGCGCAGCGCCACTTGATTGTTCGCGGTATCCATCAATACGTGATACTGCTCGGCCACGATGACCCGAGGCTCGTTGGCATTTCTTTCGTCCGAGACAAAAATGCCGCCGGGCCGGTCCGCTCTGCGCTCGTCCGGCACGTAAATCACCATGTTCGGAATGGCTTCATTGAACACCCCGCGCTCCAAGGCGAGGACCAACTGATCGCGAAGCAGGTTCAAGGCGACCTTCTTGAGATTCATCGAGCTCCACGGTTGTCCCCATTGCGCCAACAACAGCGTCAGTCCGAAAACCAGCACGGCGAACAGGAACACCGGCTTCGACAGCCGCAGCAAACTGAGGCCTGCCGCACGCATCGCCACCAACTCTTTGTCGAAGGAAAGGCGTCCGAACGCGGTGATCGATGCGATGATGCCTGCGATGGGGAGCGTGAGCACCAGGAACGACGGGAGCAGGTGCGCAAACACCTTGAGCACCGCGAGCAACCCGACGCCCTTCGTCACCAACAGCTCGACGAGACGCAGCAACTCACGCGTGAGCATGACGAAACAGAGCGCTCCGAGGCTCAGCCCGAACGGAGAGAGCAGCTCAGTGAAAATGTAACGGTCGAGTAGGGTGCGGAGAAACACGAAGAAAACGCGCCTCCTGGCGCCGGCTCACTATAGGAAAGTCGCCGCAGGTTGTAAACACGGATGACGGGAGCAGCGCCAAAGATTTTCTTGACAAGGCTTAAACCCCTATGTTACATGCCTCCCCGGTTTTTTCTTATGAGTATGGCTTTTGTGACCGCTTCAACTCTCCTCAAGAAGCCCGTCACTCCAATCTTATCCATTCCGTCATCATTTCGAAACAACCGGGGCCTGGGCCGATCACGCAAGTTTGCGTGATCGTTGAGGAAAGGAGGGGTTTTGTGAAGACAAAAGGGACAGTTAAGTGGTTCAACGATCGCAAAGGGTTTGGCTTCATTCGTCTCGACAGCGGAGAGGACGTATTTGTTCACTACTCCGCGTTGCAAGGCGATGGCTTTAAGACTCTGAAGGAAGGAGAAAACGTCGAGTTCGATATCGTACAAGGCGCGAAGGGACCGCAGGCGGCCAATGTCATGAAAATGGCCACGCCGGCTTCCTAAGGATTTCCCTAGAGCACGAATTCATTCGTTCGGGGCCCACCTCCTTCAGGAGGCGGGCCTCGGCTATTTCTACGGCCAACCGCATCGCATGTCCGGGCGCTCCATCGAGTGTCTTCCCAGTGCCATTTGGGCCGTTTCGTTGACAAACCCCTACCCGGCTGTTAGCGTTTCCCTGTTGTGGAGGTCTGCCTTGGGCGTCGACCGCAGTACCGTTCTGCAAAACGCACAATTATTCGCATCCCGAGGGCAGTTCGACGCCGCCATCAACGAATGGAAAAAGCTTACCTCGGACTCTCCCACCGACGGCAGCATTTATAATTCCATCGGTGATCTGCACCAACGCCGGAACGCTGCCGGAGACGCGATCAATGCCTATCTGCAGGCTGCCGCCGCCTTCCGGGCCGAGGGCGCCACCTTGAAGGCGATCGCGGCGTATAAAAAAGTCCTCAAAGTTGATCCTTCCCGCTACGAAATCTATCGACACCTCGGAGACCTGAACGCGGAACGCGGGCTGTTGAGCAGCGCGGTTCAGGATTACCTTACGCTCGGCAAACATTACCTGAAGGAACGCAAAACCCGGGAAGCGCTGGAGATCTACAAGAAAATCGTCCATCAGGATCCCTCGAACCTCGACGCCCAACAGCGGGTCGCCGAACTGTGCCTGCAGGAGAATCTCCAAGACGAAGCGACCAAGGTGTATCTCCAACTCGGGCGGGAACGGTCGGCGCAGCAGCGGTACGACGAAGCCAAAGACGCCTACCTGGCCGTGCTCCGCATTGACCCTTCCAACAGCGAAGCGGCGCAGTTCGTCGAGAACTTTGGAAAGGGAGGAACCGCCACGGTGCCTCGGCCGGCTACAGGAGGGGGCGCCACACCTTCCCAAAAGGGCTCCGAGCCGCCGGATCTCATCACCGAAGCGATGAGGCGCATGGAGGAAGGGCAGTATGCCGGCGCCGAAGCGATCCTGAGTCAACTGCTGACGCGCGAGCCCGGAAATCCGCACGTGTGCCAGCTGCTGGCGCGCGTCCATCTCCTTCGGGGAGATCTCCAGGTGGCACTGGGGGAATACCGTTTTCTGGCCGGCGCCGCACTGCGTGCCCAGGATTATGCGATGGCTGAGTCCCTGATCATCGAATACCTCACGGCGGAACCGAACTGCGTCCCGTTGCTGGAGCTCTACGGAGAACTGTGCGAGGAAAAGGGCGATGCCGCGTTGGCTGCGGCGCAGTACGGCAAGGCGGTGGAGGTGCTTCTCGTGCATCCCGAGCCGGGGATGCCGACGCTCCATGAGGAATTGTTCGAGAAGGTCAAATCTCTCGCGCCCGACAGCCAGCTGGTGGCGGCGCTCGCCGCCCGACTG
>JBDZUK010000106.1:0-4493 GCA_040255165.1 Nitrospiraceae bacterium
GTAACCTTTGTTGAAATGGCTACCAGACTCTACATCTCCAACGACACGTCCGCTCGGGCGGCCGGGGCCGATCGCCTGGCGGAGGCCTGGGCGACGGCGCCGGGTGTGGACCTGGTACGGACCTCGACGCGCGGGGCGTTCTTCCTGGAGCCATTGGTGGAGCGCGACGGGCCGGAGGGCCGTCTGGGGTGGCCACAAGCGAAACCGAACGATTTGCCGGGCATCCTGAACGGAACCGGGGGTGTGCGGATGCAGGACGTGCCGTTTCTTTCGGGACAGCAGCGGGTGGTGTTCGCGCATTTCGGCATGGCGGAGGCGCTCGCGTACCGTCAGTACCGCGACCAGGGCGGCGGTCGCGGATGGCAACGGGGCGAGGGGATGTCGCCGGACGCCATCATCGCCGAGATGAAAGTGTCCGCTCTGCGGGGGCGGGGCGGCGCGGCGTTTCCGGTCTGGCACAAGTGGGACATTGCTCGGCAGACCCCGGCCGATCAAAAGTACGTGGTGGCAAACGCAGACGAGGGCGACGCCGGGACCTATTGCGATCGGATGATCATGGAAGGCGAGCCCTTCCGGCTTATCGAGGGGATGTTGATCTGCGCGAAGGCGATCGGTGCGGACCGGGGCTACATCTATTGCCGATGGGAATATCCCGCCGCCGCCGATGTCATGCGGCAGGCGATCGCGGAAGCGGAGCGGGTCGGGCTGTTAGCGGTGGAAGGGCGTCCATTCCGGCTGGAAGTCTTCCGCGGCGCCGGATCGTATGTGTGCGGCGAGGAAACGGCGCTGCTGTCTTCGCTGGAAGGAGGCCGCGGCGTTGTGAAGGCCAAGCCGCCCTATCCCGCGGTCGCCGGCCTCCATGGGAAGCCGACCGTCGTGAGCAACGTTCTGACCTTTGCCACCGTGACCGAAATTCTGGCCAGGGGCGGCGCCTGGCATGCTTCGCTGGGAACAGAGCGGTCAAAAGGCACCGTGACGCTGCAGCTGGGCGGCCGAATCAAACAGCCCGGCTTGGTGGAGATCCCCTTCGGGTCGACGCTCGAGGAAGTTCTCGATCGGTTCGGCGGAGGCATGGCGGATGGAGCGAAGCTGAAAGCCGTCCAAGTGGGCGGCCCGTTGGGAAGTCTGTTTCCGCCGTCGCGATTGAACATCCGGCTGTGCTTTGACGAATTCAACGATGCCGGCGCCATTTTGGGCCATGGAGGCATCGTGGTGTTCGACCACGAGACAGACATGGTGGAATTGGCCCGGCATTATATGACTTTCACCGCCGACGAGTCCTGCGGAAAATGCACTCCGTGCCGCATCGGATCCGTCCGCGGACGCGAGCTCCTCGAGCGGATTCAGGCGGGCCGGGGCAGGCAAGCGGATGTGGATTTGCTCGCGGACCTGGGTGAGACGATGAAGGCCACGAGCCTTTGCGCGCACGGCGGCCGCGCGCCGTATCCGGTGTTGACCGCCATCGAGCATTTTCCGGAAGAATTTAATGCACGGCTACGGACATGAAACACATCATCAGGCCTTCGGACTCGAAGACGTGCGGACGCGCTGATTTGCCGACGTTCGACAAAGGCTGTAACTCGTGACCGTCACCATCAACGGCCAAGCCATTCCAGCCCGCCCCGGCGAGACGATCCTTCAAGCTGCGACGCGGGCGGGAATTGCCATCCCGAGCCTCTGCGCTTCTTCGCATCTGTCGCCGTTCGGATCATGCCGCCTGTGCCTCTGTGAGATCGAGGGGGCGGTCGGGTTGCAGGCTTCCTGTACGATGCCGGCGCGGGACGGCATGATCGTGCGGACCGAATCGGAGCGGCTCGCCCGGCACAGGCGCAACCTCGTCGAGCTGTATCTTTCGGAGCAGCCGCAGGGCGATCCGCCGGCTGCACTGCTCGACTTGGCAGGCCGGTACGGCCTGCAGGAGATCCGCTACCACAAGCCGGCGAAGCGGGCGCCGGTGCGGGATGAATCCAGCTCGTTTTTTTCCTTCGACAACGCCCTCTGTATTTCCTGCGCGCGGTGCGTCCGTGCCTGCGATGAGATACAGCCGGCTTTCGCCGTTGCCATGGTGAACTCGGGCTTTGACGCCAGGCCCGCGTGGGGCCGCTCCGGGATCGACGGCGACGGGGGTATCGCACATTCGACCTGCGTGTCCTGCGGCGCCTGCGTCAAGGAATGTCCGACCGGCGCCTTGACGGAGAAAACGATCATCCGGCACGGTCGGGCCACGAGCGTCGTCCGGACGGTCTGTGGGTATTGCGGGGTCGGATGCTCGTTCGACGCCGGGGTTCGTGACGGACGCGTGGTCTCGATGGTGCCGTCCGACGAGGGACCGTCGAATGAAGGACATGCCTGCCTGAAAGGCCGATTCGGATGGACCTACAACGATGCGCCGGATCGGCTCCGGCGGCCGCTTCTGCGGGACGGCACGGGATGGAAAGAAATCGGATGGGAACAGGCGCTCGATCACATTGCCCGCGAATTCGGCCGGATCAAAAACGAGTCCGGACCCGGGGCCGTCGCGGCGATTTCCTCCAGCCGAGGAACCAACGAAGAGAATTACTTGTTCGCCAAATTCATCCGCTGCGTGATGGGCACGAACCACATCGACAACTGCGCCAGAGTCTGCCACAGCGCGACCGTGACCGGCATGATGGAAACGCTCGGCGCCTCCGCGGCCACGAACTCGATTCAAGATTTGGACGGCGCCAAGCTGATCCTGGTCGTCGGGGCGAATCCCACGGAGTCGCATCCGGTCCTCGGCGCGAGGATCGTCCAGTTGGCGCGCCAGGGCGTGCCGCTCATCGTGATTGACCCGCGGCGGACGGAGGTGGCCCGTATGGCCACGCTCCATCTCCGGCTGAGACCCGGCACCAACGTCGCGCTGTTAAACGGACTCGGGCACGTGATCGCGGCCGAAGGGCTGCTCGACAAGTCCTTTATCGGACAACGGACCGAAGGAGTGGAGGAGTGGCTGGAAACGGTGGCCTCCTGCGCGCCCGAGGCGACCGAGCGGTTGACGGGAGTGCCGGCCGATATGGTCCGGCGCGCGGCCAGGCTCTATGCGACGAGCGGCGCCTCGCTCTCGGTCCACGGCCTCGGGGTGACGGAGCATCGCTGGGGCAGTCACGGCGTGATCGCCCTGTGCAATCTCGCCTTGGCGACCGGCAACATCGCCCGCCCGGGCACGGGGATCAATCCGCTTCGCGGCCAAAACAACGTGCAGGGCGCCTCGGATTCCGGCTGTCTCCCCACTCATCTCACGGGTTACCAGGCGCTGGACGATCCGGCCGTGGCGGCGCGTCACGAGGAAATCACCGGACGCCCGCTGCCCTCCGAGCGCGGCATGAAAATTCCCGACATGTGGGACGCGGCGCTCGAAGGACGGTTGAAAGGATTATGGATCATCGGCTACGACGTGGCGCAGACCGATCCGAATCTGAAGAAGGTGCGAGACGCGCTGTCCCGGGTGGAGTTTCTGGTGGTGCAGGATCTGTTTCTGAGCCAGACGGCCCGTTTCGCGCGTCTGGTGCTGCCCGGCGCTTCCTTCTTGGAAAAGGACGGCACCTTCACGAATTTAGAGCGGCGGATCCAACGAATCCGCAAAGCGGTGGACCCGCCCGACGGTGTGCTGTCGGACTGGCGGGTCGTCTGCGAGGTCTCCACTCGCATGGGCTATCCCATGCAGTATCGGCATCCGTCGGAGATCATGGAGGAGATGGCGGCGCTCAGTCCGATGTTGGCCGGCGTCTCGTATGACCGCCTCGATTCCCCCGAAGGCTTGCAATGGCCGGTGCCCGCGAAGGACCATCCGGGCACCGCGCTGATGCATCGGGAGCGGTTCGCACGCGGAAGGGCCCGGTTCGTTCCGGTGGAATATCTGCCGCCCGGCGAAACACCCAGCGACGAGTATCCCTTCGTGTTGATCACCGGGAGAATTCTCGAGCACTACAACTGCGGCGCCCAGACACGGCGTACGGATTTGCTGCAGTTGGTCGACAGCGACGTGTTGGAAGTTCACCCGGACGATGCCGCGAGGCTCGGGATTCGCGAAGGGGCACTCGTCCGATTGGTGAGCGCCCGCAGCAGCGCCGTCCTGCCGGCCATGCCGAGCGACCGGGTGCGGCCCGGCGAGCTGTTCACCAGCTTTCACTTTCCCGGCACCGACGTGAACAGCCTTCTGTCGTCCAGCGCGGACGAAAGCTCCAAATGCCCCGAGTATAAAGTCTCCACCGTCCGAATCGAGTGTCCGCATCCCGAGGAGCTCGATCCGGAGGACGCCGCGGAGCTAGAGCATGTGCACACCAGGTTGAGGACCTCCCCGTGAGTGATGCCGTGGTCGGTGGGCATGACGGGGGTCCCGCACGGCACACTGCACTCGGAACCGAGCACGGCGCGTCGAGCGTTCCGCTGTTCGACGCGTATGCCCCCGCTGAAATCGCCCGTCGTGTTCGGGATGTCGGCGTCGCCAAGGCAACCGCGCCGGTCTCCACGAC
>JBDZUK010000106.1:4593-7348 GCA_040255165.1 Nitrospiraceae bacterium
GGGGCGGTGGGCGAGACGATGGTGCGTGTCGCCGCCGCGAAGATCAGCCTCGATCCATCGGCCGCCGTCGCGCGAGGCATGCTATGCAACGTCCTTGTGTGCCTCGCGGTCTGGCTCTGTATGGGCGCGAGGAGCGTGTCCGACAAGATCCTCGCCATTCTTTTTCCCATTACCGCCTTCGTCGCGTGCGGGTTTGAGCACTCCGTGGCCAACATGTTTTTCCTGCCCATCGGCTTGGCGGTTGCCTGGTTCGCTCACGCGCCGCTGAGTTTCGGAGCGGCGTTCGCCAACCTGGCGCTCGTGACCGTCGGCAATGTCCTCGGCGGTACTATCTTGGTGGCATTGGTCTATTGGTTTGTGTATCTTCGCTCTGCTGTAGGAGCGGTAGAAGGCAAGGGGATGAAGGGGTAGGGGACTTGTCATCTCCTTACCCTAGACACTCCCCTAGACTCTGACCCCGTAGCCCTTCTCACGCAGGCATGATCTACACCATCACCCTGAACCCGGCGCTGGACCATTTTCTCGACGTGGATGAAATCCGGGTCAACGATGCCAATCGGGTCAGGATGGAAAGCTTGTACGCCGGGGGCAAGGGAATCGACGTGTCCCGCGCGATCAGCCATCTGGGCGGAGAAAGCATGGCCTTGGGCTTCATCGGCGGACATAATGGCCAAATCATGGTGGATCTTCTGAAGCAGGAAAGCGTGACCTGTTACTTCACACCGATCGCGCAAGAAACCCGCCGGAACGTCATCGTGACGACCAAGATCCGCCGATCGCAGACGATTCTGAACGCGCGCGGCCCGTTGGTGACCGCCCAGGAGTGGCGGGCATTCTTGCGGCATCTGACCTTGCTGGACTTGTCCGACAGCTACGTAGTCATGAGCGGAAGCCTCCCTCGCGGGATCCCGCCGGACGCCTATTGGCAGATCATCCGGATGGTGCAATCACGGGGAGGGCGGGCCATCCTGGATTCGGACGGACCCGCCTTCAAGATGGGGCTCAAGGCAAGGCCGTTTGCGATCAAGCCGAATGTGAACGAGCTTCGCCGATTGATCGGCCGTCCGGTCAGAGGAGAAACCGCGCTGCTGCGCCATGCGGCCGAGTTGAGCCCTCGATCGGTGGAGATTGTGCTGATCTCGCGCGGGCGGGCCGGACTGTTGGCGGTGAAAGGCGCCGAACGGTGGCGCGCAGTCCCCCCTTCTGTGACGGTGCGGAGTACGGTGGGGGCGGGTGATTCCGCCGTTGCGGGCTTTGTGCACTCGTACGCCAGCGGCAAAGGGCTCGAGGATTCGGTCCGGTACGCGACGGCGGCCGGCACGGCGGCGACGCTGGCGCCGGGCAATCAATTGTGCCGGCGTGTGGATGTGGAGCGGTTGGTGCGGCGGGTCAAACTCACACGACTCTAGAGACAAAGGAGGCTGAGGTTTCAACCTGAACCTCAACCTTAATTTTTTCTAAGGGGGTGTCGATGAAAGTTCTGGTGGCGACGGATGGATCGAAGTACGGTCGGTGGGCGATCGGGTGGCTGGAGGCGTTGCCGTTGGCGCAGAAGCCGCAGGTAACCGTGCTTCATGTGATCGATCTGGCGGCCTTGCGGGCGCCGTTTATGGTGCAGCCGGTTATCGTAGGGACGGAACGGTATCTTCGGGCTGAAATCAATCGGTTGGAGGCGCAGGCCAAGAAGACCAAACAGGAAGCCGCCTCGTTGCTCGCTTCCTTGGGGCTCAAAGGCCGCGCGCTCGTGGAGCGCGGGGCCGTGGCCGCGACCATTGTCAAGCGGGCCGGGCGCGGAACGAAGTTGCTGGCGATCGGCTCACGCGGACTGGATGCACTGGATCGGTTCATGCTCGGCAGCGTATCGACGCAAGTCGTGCACCATGCACCATCCTCTGTTCTGGTCGTAAAAGAAGAACCTCGCCCGCTCGCGCGCCTTGTGCTTGCCGTCGACGGCTCCAAAGCCTCCGACAAGGCCATGCGGTTTCTGCTACGTTCCATGGCTCCCGCAGATCCACAACGAGTCACCGTCACTGTCGTACATGCCATGCCCTACCTGAAGTACCCGGAAGTTCGAGAGGGAGGGAAACGCATCGTCCAGCGAACCGCAGACAAGTTTGTTCGGGCCGGCTATAGCGTAGAGGAAGCCCCGCGGCTTGGTAAACCGGCCGACGAGATTCTCGCCGTGGCGAAGCAGCACAAGGCCGACTTGATCGTCACGGGCGCAAAAGGATTGGGGGCCGTCTCCCGTTTCCTACTGGGGAGTGTGTCCACCAAGGTGTTGCAGGAAAGTCCTTGCTCGGTCCTGATTGTCCACTGAGCCCTCCTTGGTCCATGGCGATCACGTTCATGCGTACCATGAGCGGGCGGGGAGGCGGTGCGCCGGCGTGGTCGAGCGTGCAGCGTCATCCGTCGTTGTCCTGAACACGATATGTGGAAATAATAGATCCGCTGTCTGGAGAACAGATGCCGCGGAGTGTGCGAGCTACATGAGGCAGGAATGATGAAGGTCGGCGGGATCCAAGAACGGTGCGCGCGCCTCGACGTATGCCACGGACGGATGCGTCCTGTCGGATCATGTTGACGGCTTGGGTCAGTTTCTTTGCCAGCGCCGCCGTCATCGTGTTCGCGGGGACCATGTTATCTCGCTATGGCGATCGCATCGCGACCGTCACGGGGCTCGGCGGGCTGTGGATCGGGGTGGTCCTGATGGCGGCGGCCACGTCGCTGCCGGAAGTCGTGACGACGGTCAGTGCAG
>JBDZUK010000162.1:0-1634 GCA_040255165.1 Nitrospiraceae bacterium
CAGGTCGAGGAGCCGATCTACATCCGGCCGGCCGAGCGCGTGACCTGGCTGTAAACGGGCAGACAAGATGTCTTTCCCGGTGCGTATCGACATAAGCGCACCGGGTTTGACCACAGTTCGGACCCAGTGCGTCGTCGACTCGGCGGCCGGGACTGAACGAAGAGAACCCGGGGACTGACGGGGATCCAACCCCTCAGTCCCCGGTTTCACAATTGCCCCGGAGCCGAACGAATGTTGAAATTGAAACTCGTGGGAACGCTGGCGGCTATTCTCGCCTTCGTGGGTTTGCTCGGCGTGCAAGCCCTGTTGGTGGACCACTGGCGGACGACGTATGAGGAGCGCGATCATCAGATGCGCGTCAGGCAGGAGTTACTCCGGCTGGAGCGGCTGGTGACGGACGTGGACAAGAGCTTCCGTGGATACGTGCTGATGAAGCAGTCCGTGTTTCTCGGCCCGATGGTTGCAGCCGAAGGCAAGATCCCGGGGGTGATCGACGGACTCGGTCGGATGACGGAGACGTGGCCGGACGTACACGGACGGGTCCTTGTGCTCCAGGACCGTATCAACGAGCTATTGGATGCCAAACGCCGTCTTACCTTGGAATTGGAGCGGGGGCAGGACGAAGCCGTGCTGGCCTACATCAGGGCCGGCGAAGGATTAGCGTTGGCCAACACCATCGAGTTGGGATTTCAGGATTTGAGCCGGAGGCTTGATCATCGTGAGCAGCAGCGGGATCAACGGACCGAGCAGGTCGTCAAGTGGATGCGGTGGGGATTGATTGCGACGGCGACGGGCAGTCTGGGGCTCGGGATCGGAATCGGCCGTGCCAACCGGGCCTCTCGCCCTGCCGCGCCCTATTCGGATGCTTCCCCTCGACGTGAGCTCGTCAACAGAGGACGAGCTCCGATGAAACAGGACCTCGTATGACCTTGCGAGCACGAGAATGACTCACGTATGCTCCAAACAGGAACAGGAGGGCGTCGGCCTCGCGTGCGCCGAGACCGGCGCCCTTTCGCGCCCGGTGCCGCAGCCTGCGCGGCACGCCGACCCCTGTCAGACCGGAGAGCATGCGATGCGGGACATCGAGGACAGTTATCGGGCCTTGCTGGCCGTCACCAACGTGCTGAACTCCCAGCGCGACACGGACAGTCTCTGGCGGTCGATCACCGAGCACATCCGCAAGGTCCTCCCCTGGGAGCGCGCGGGCATCACGTTGTATCACCCGGAAAGCGACAGCTTCCGCTTCTATGCCGTGGAAACCGTCATGCCCAACCGCGTGCTGCAGCGGGATGCGGTCATCCCGAAAACCGGAAGCGCCGTGGGGTGGGTCTACGACCATCGCGCGATCCATATCAGGGCCGATCTGTCCCGCGAGCGGGTCTTCCTGGAAGACCATTATTACGTGCAAGAGGGCCTCGGTCGAATGATCAATTTGCCCTTGCTGGTGGGGGATGCCTGCATCGGCACGCTCAACATCGGCAGCGTGCAGCGGGGGGAACCGGACCCGGAGGATGTGGAGTTTCTCAAGCTCGTCGCCATGCAAATCGCGTATGCCATCGACCATGTCCAGGCCTATGAACAGATCGACCGGCTGCGGCAGCAGCTGGCGCGTGAGAACGAATATCTGGCCGAAG
>JBDZUK010000027.1:0-38656 GCA_040255165.1 Nitrospiraceae bacterium
ACCCAGCTGAACTGCCGGTGCGGAGGAAGGAAAGGTATTTCGGCGGTCACAGAATTCTTCTTGGCCGCCAGTTCCCACATAACGAAGGGGGAAGTGAGGGAGCGCACGCGCTGCCTGTGCGATATCGCTTAACGCTCAAGCTACGCTGTGGACGTCAACCTCGATACCAGACTTGCCTGCAGACTGAAATAAGTCGAATCTAATGGGCAATTGGTCGCTCATACGGAACGAAAGGGCTGGTTTCGTTCTTGCTAATGTGACGTCTTAACTAGGGAATCGAAAAACGAAACATCTCAGTCATTATCAAATGACCAGGACGCCCCTTGTCCGATGCAAAACAGTGGTTAAAACAACACTCAGGCAGGGTGCGCCCCTTGTTCAACACAAAACAAACCGGTATGATTTGCAAGGAGGGGTGAATATGCAACCCACAAGAAAAACAAACGCAGTGTCAGCGGCATCTATACTCGGGTTTGCAGCTTTTGTATTGGTCACGGTTGCATTGGCCACGTCTGGTTGTGCCATGGGAGGGCAGGTCTTACCGGCTCACCTGGAGGACCGAATCGCCAAAGATGGAACGGCTGATGATCATCTTGCAGCAGCCCTGTTGTACCAGGGAAAGGCTGACCGTGCACGCACCGAAGCGAAGAAGTATGAACAGGCGGCCGCTTCAATCAAGCCCATCGAAGACCCGAAAGGATTCCGGCGTAGCGCACTGATGACTGCAGCCCAGGAGCATCAGAAGTACGCTGGCGAGATGCAGATGCTTTATGCTGAGCATCAAACCAAAGCCGATACCATGATGGGCAAGCGACAGCCGGAATAACCTTCTAGAACGTACCTAGTAGGCTGCCCTGTCCACGCCGAATCATCCGATCGGACAGGGCAGCCTTCTTACGTCTGAGCGATTCACCCATCCTGCCATTCCGTCTTCAGTATTCACACGGTAATACGCCGGATCGATCGGTTCGGGAACGGCCATGATAGACCGTGCGTCCAGGATCTTGATGACATGTCCATCGCCACGCGCGGACTTCACAGAAGCTGACTCGCGGCTCGGGACCAGGCAAACCAACGGGAAAGTCGAGACTGCATCCCGCGCTGAATGAATTACATCAGATTGCTCGGCTGATGGCGCGAGGGACGCCACATCTACTGATTCCGGTACTTGCGAATCGGGGACCAGTTGCATTTCTGAAAATTGATCCCGAAGCGCTTGCGCGATACGAGACAGGGGACCTGACTTCTGCTCCAAATCAGTCGGTCCCGCGACATCACCAAGACCTTCCAAGACCATTCTGCCGGCGACGAGAGAGACTCGATACCCCCCAGCATACAGTTGAATACACGCGGTATAACTTTGAAGGCTGGAAGAGCCCCCCGCCTCTACCACGAAGGCATGCACGACCGCCATGCTCTCCGGGCAGTTCACCCGAGGAGCACTGACCAGGCCCAATCGATCAAGGTACATTTGCCTATTTTCCACCCTGAAGCGGGCCGGCACAGGCGGCAACGGAGTTGAAACGCTGCCTTCAACGATCCGAGGCGGCATCGCAAGGTTTCGGGCAAAGGCGCGTTCGACCGCTCGGATCACTGCATTGGCCTCGAGGGTGCTTGGAAGATCGTAAGATTGTGAAACAATGGTGCGGGAGTGTGTCCCGGATATCGACCCACAGCCAGTGAAGAATAGGCTCATTATCAGCGCACACAGAACATGACGAAAGACAACTGACCGCGTCATCCTTGTGGCCATTTTTGTGGGTGTGCGCATACTGGTCACCGGATAAAAAAAGTCCTCGGTCCCTTAGGGGACGGAGGACATCATTGTCCACCAGTCGGCAGTTCCTGCCGATTGTCAGGGAACTCCGGTGTTCCCCTATCTATCGATTCACCGAAACGATTGAGTACCTCAGCTTCGTTCCGGTGGGATTCCGGGGCTCTCTGGATCTACAAGGTCAGGCATCCTTGTCTGTCCCTGTTATGGACAAAACCGAACCGTGAGAGCGTCTCGGCTACCCATGCTGTGGTGCATTCTTTACCAATGGTCAATGAACCGGGGTAGCGGGGAAATGGACAGAATGCGGCTGGGATGCAGGGGAAAACCTGGCAGGGCAACCACCCGGGGCGGATGCTTAAGAGACAGGCAATCGAGGCAGCACCCTATCGACGGAAAATTTTGTTATGGTAAAGTTCGCATGCCTGTCTAACCACCGCGAAACGATCATGCCGATTCACCAAAGGAACGAATCAGTCTGGGGAGGCGTATTTGCCGTCAGCATGATCCTAATGGGCTGCAGCATGGCGCCTCAGCCGCATACCCTGATTTACGAAGAGTCCCGTGGTTCGGTTTATCTCATAACCGTACCCGAAGGGTCCTTTCACGCCTCACATCCGGCCTTCCTCAGCCCCGCCCTGGTCGCTCGCGTGTTGAGCGGCATTCAAGTGCAAGAAGTACAGAGGCTTCTCCAAACGCTGGTCTCTGGCGAACCGACCACTGTCCCGGTATTCTCCGATGAAGACACGGCATTCCTGGCGCCTCACGTTGCCGCCGCATTATCGCAGGTCACTTCTCAGCAACGAGTGGGATTTCGGGTTCTCCACAAGGGGGGTGCCGGGACGGAAATAACGGGTGGGGAATTATCTGCGCATGGCAGTTCACTTCGTATCTCATTGACACAGTATCGGTACAATCCCGGGATGCCAAAAGCAGATTCGAAACCCGGTAGATACCCCTCCAGCTCCGCAAGGATGAGCCAGCTTCGGTTTCGATTTATGCCCGAGGCCGCTCAAAAAACAGACACACTTGTCTCTTCAGAATCAGTGGATGACCACTCCCGCGCCACCGTCGTGGTCGATTACCAAGCCCTCGGTCATCCTCCCGTAGTGTCGGACAACGGACTGCCGGGGTCGCTTCCCGAAAAGCACGAGATGCCACAGTCGAAACAGACGAATTCTGATAGCGGATCGCAGGAACTGCCTATCGGTCCAACGGAAGAACTTCAGGCCTTGCGGGTCCTGATTGAAAAGCAGGCCAAGGAGCTGGAAGCCTTGAAGAATGAGGTTAAAAACTTACGGCAAGAGGAGAAGGAGAGGGACGCTACTTCTCCAAACCGGAAAACCAGAAAGCAGCCTGCTTCTCGTAAACCGGGCACCATGCAATGAACGGAACTCCCGATCCGGACGCACGCTGTGATTCGATGAATTGCGCTGCCTCACCTGCAAGGCTGCGTTCTCATACATGCAGCCTTCATCGATACCCGCTCGTAATGGGCATGCGGCGGTCTTTCCCGAATGCCCGGTGCGTGATCTTGATGCCGATCGGAGCCTGGCGTCGCTTGTACTCGCTCCGATCCACCATACCGACGACCTTCGTCACGACCGCGCGATCGAAGCCCAGCGCGACGATCTCCTCCGGCGAACGATCCTCCTCCACATAGGCCTTCAGGATGGGGTCGAGCACCGAGTAGGGCGGCAGACTGTCCTCGTCCTTTTGATCCGGCCGCAGCTCCGCCGTCGGCGCGCGATCGAGCACGCGCTTGGGGATGACCGGGTTTTCGCCCCTGCGATTGCGCAGCCGCGAGAGCTCGTAGACCATCGTCTTCGGCACGTCCTTGATGACGGCGAACCCGCCCGCCATGTCACCGTACAGAGTGGCGTACCCGACGCTCATTTCGCTCTTGTTCCCGGTGGTCAGCACCAGGTGGCCGAACTTGTTCGAGAACGCCATCAAGAGGTTGCCCCGAATGCGGGCCTGGATGTTTTCCTCGGTCGTATCCGCCTTCCTGCCCTGGAAGGAATCCGCGAGGGCGCGGAGGTAGGACTTAAAGATCGCCGTGACCGAAATCGTCCGGAGCTGGATGCCGAGCCGGCGAGCCAATTCATGGACGTCCTCCCGGCTTTCACGCGAGGTGTAGGGCGACGGCATGAACACGCCGAGCACGTTCTCTGCGCCGAGGGCGTCGACCGCGATGGCGGCGGTGATGGCGGAATCCACTCCGCCGCTCAGCCCGATCACCACCCGCTGGAACCCGTTTTTCCGGACGTAATCCCGCACCCCGAGCACCAACGCACGGTAGACTTCTTCCCATTCGCTCAGCAAACCGGCCTGCGAGGCGATGGTACGAGATCGCACCGGCGCGTGTCCCGGCATCTCGATCCGTTCGACCGCGTCCGCCATCTTTCCGGCAAGCGGCTTCTTTCGCCCCTGCGCCACGCGCGCCCGTGCCACCGCCTCGACGTTGAGATCCGCGACGATCAAGTCTTCCTCGAAGGCCTGCCCGCGCGCCACGACCTCGCCGGCGTGGTCCAGCACGACGCTGTTGCCGTCGAACACCAATTCATCCTGTCCCCCGACCGTGTTCGTATAGGTCACGATCACGCCGTTTTCACGTGCCCGGGTTGCCAGCATTTGCTCCCTCGTCCGGCTCTTTCCGATCTGGAAGGGCGACGCGTTGATGTTGATGATGACCTCCGCTCCCGCCGCTGCTTGCGTGCGCGTGGGCCCGTCCGGGAACCAAATGTCTTCGCAGATGTTGACGGCGATCGTGGCCCCGCGCAGGCCTACCAGCGGCAGCCGCCGCCCGGGATGGAAGTAGCGCCCCTCGTCGAACACGCCGTAGTTGGGGAGGAGCCATTTGCAGTATGTGGAAACGATGCGTCCCTCGGCCAAGGTGGCCGCCGCGTTGTAGAGGACGTGCCGGTCGGCGGATACCACCAGCGGGGAACCGGATTCCGCCCGACCGACGGCTCCTTGCCCGACATACCCCACGACTGCCACGATGCCTTTGCAGGCCAGGGCGATATCATCGAGCGCTCGGCGGTTATCGTGGATAAATTGCGGCTTCAGCAGCAGATCCTCGGGAGGATAGCCGGTGACCGCCAATTCCGGAAACGCCACCAGATCCGCCTTCGCCTTTCGGGCCTCCCGAATGTACGACTTGATCAAACGCACGTTGCCGGAGAGATCCCCGACGGTCGGGTTGATTTGGGCCATGGCGATTCTTAAGACACGCATGCTTTAACGCCGTTGAATCTGGAACTGAAAAGGTTCGTCAAAATGGCCATCTTCTCGCCGCCCACCCGGGCGCCTAGACGCGCCTAGCCGAGCGAGGCCGCAGGCGATGCACGAACCGGAGGCGTACCCTCTGGGGTATGTTGAGGATTCGTGTGAGCCGAGCACGAAGTTCGGGGGCCATTTTCACTAACCTCGGAAAGTCAAAAAAAAACGCCCTCTGGCCCGGGGACAGCTTAAAAAGCTCCCAGTGCCGGAGGACGTCGTTGTCCCACTCTTCTGAAACTTAGTCACCGGAGACTCCATTGTCTCCGATTACGCAGCGGCGCTTATATCACAGGGAAGTCGGGACCTGCAATACTTTTCCCGAGCGTGGGTCGCGACGGATCGGACACCCCCGCTTATGGTAAACTGCTCTCCCGTTCAAGATGGGAGCTCAGAATGTCTCGTTGGACCGCTCTCTCAAGCATCCTGCTTGTTGCAGCCACCACGATGACGGTCGCCGCAGGGTGCACCTCGGCTCCGGAACAGACGCTCGTGAAGGAAGCCCCGGAGGGGGCCGTCTTTTTGGACAAGCTTCCCACGAGAGGAACCACGGTCAAATACAGCGGTCCGCTGAAAAGCTTCCACGCCACGCACCCGGTGGCCATTGCGCCGGAAGTGCTCGCGCGAATCTTCAGCGGGATTCGTCTTTCATCCACCACCGACCCGGCTACGGTCCCTCCGAACTTGTTTACGCCGGACGAAACGTGGTTTCTTGCTTCGACCGTCGCCGGCGCGCTCAAGCAGGCGTCGCCGGACCAACGCGTCCGGTTTCAGGTCGGCTCAGGGAGTGCCGTCACCGAAGGCTTTTTGCACGTAGACCAGCCCGTGATCCGTCTGGCCCTGAGCCGGTACCGAGCTGATCCGCATCAACGCGACGAACACCTTTCCTCGTATACGTTATCGTTCGTGCCTCCTGCGGCAGTTGTCCGCACCGACGGGACGCAGTCCTGGATGCAGGTCGAGCCGGACCAGCCGCGGATCGCGGTGGACTACGAATTCATTCGGGCCATGCCGGAACTGACCCAGATTCCTGCGCCGCCCGCTGCCCGGCCCTCCGCTCCATCGGACGATGCGTCCCCGGCGATTCCCTTCACTGCTCCCCTGCGAGAGGGCGCATCTATGCCCGAGACCCGTACGGCTGAAGAACTTCGGTCGATGAAGGAACTGGTGGTAAAACAAGCGCAGGAACTGCAGTCCCTCAAGGCGGAAGTGGAGGCGCTCCGCAAGCGCCTGGCTGAACAGGACGCAATCTCGCGGGCAACGCCGAAAGCTAAACCGACGCCGCGGCCTCAATAATAGGCCCAGGAGCGGTTCAATACCGCCGCAGGGAGGGAGCGGCCAAATCCCACAGGGTTCGCCTGATTTCGCGCCAAGCCGATTCCAACCAGTGAGTCAGCGCAGGGGCAATGCTCGCCAGTAATTTGACCGCGACACCCTGGGCGGCTGGCTCCGATATGCCGCCTAAGACTTGATTCGGCGCCCGCTCCGTCAGGTCGTAGAGCCGTTGCTCCAATCGTTTTTGTCCTCCATCGCCGAGCCCCTCTCCCAGGACGAACAGGGACGCCGCGTAGTCCCACTCGCTCGCGAGGCCGACGGGAGGGCCCCCGGACTTGGGTCTGAGCTCATACCGTTCGAGCACCCGTCCCCCCGAAACTATGTCGATGGCGATTTCATTCTTCAGTTCGGCGAAAGCCCATCGTTCCCCGCGCGCCACTCGCCCGGATGCGATCGCGTCCCACAATATGATGGTCGAACCTGGCTCCAAAGTGGCCCGAATGCGCTGCTCATAGCGCGAGCCTGAAAAAGGAATCGTGACGTCCGGCAGCCATTCCAAGATGGCGGCTGATGCACGGTGACCAACTTCGTCCCGTCCAGAAAGGTTCCCTCCACCTGAAGCTCCGGAATCATCTCGGCCACGCCACCGCTTCGGGGTGGTTCAGCTTCAACCCCCGGTTCTTGCGGTCCTTCGCCAGATTTGCCGCCACATAGATGAGCAACTTCTCCTGCTCACGCGGTGTCAGATGCACGATGCGGCCTCGTCCTTCGTCATTGGCAGGCGTATTGGTTCCTCGTTTGCCGTTCCTCTCCTGCGGTAGATTGGGAACGAATCACGCGCGGGCGGGGGGTCCGGCCGCTATACCGTCAAATGACGGCGTAACATCCGCGCGCTCACGTCATCGTATCCTCTCAGCCGCCTCCACCGACCCTTTTGCCATAATCACGTAAGTATCGGCAAGCCACGCAGCTCGTGCGGAGCGGTAATCGTCGACTTTCTCATCCGGCCTTCTGAGAATCCGGTCATCGTTCCTCATCCCTTCTTGTACGTGCCTTGATGCGTCAGCCAATCACAGCCCTTGTCCGGATTGGTGTACTTGCTCCACGGCTCGGGTTTGACCAGCCCCTTGGTCTGCCACACGATTCTGAATTGTCCGTCTTTTAGAATTTTACCGATCAGCACCGGCTTGTGGGTATGATGGTTCCCTTCGTCCATCTTTTTCTTTCCGCCGGGAGCTATGAATTCCATGCCGTAGACCGCCCTCCGCACTTGGTCCACGTCGGTTGATCCGGCCTTTTCCACAGCCTGCTTCCAGACGTGCACCCCGAAATAGGCCGCTTCGATGGGATCATCGGTGACGCGCTTCTCTCCGTCCGGCAGACTGTTCCTCCTGCAATACGACTTGAAGGCGGCCACGAACTTCTTGTTCTCGAGGATGTCGATGCATTGATAGTAATTCCACGCGGCCAGATGCCCAACGAGCGCGCTCGTGTCCATCCCGCGCAGCTCGTCTTCCGCCACGCTGAAAGCCATGATGGGCGCAACTTCCGCTCGCAATCCTTGGCTGCCGAACTCCTTGTAGAAGGGGACGTTGCTGTCGCCGTTAATCGTGCTGATCACACAGGCGCCGCCCCCGGCGGCGAACCTTTTAATCTTCCCGACGATCGTCTTGTAGTCCTGGTGGTGGAAAGGCGTATACTCTTCCATGATGTCGGCCGGAGGAACTTTTTTCGACAGCAGCATGGCGCGCAGAATCTTGTTCGTCGTGCGCGGATAGACGTAGTCCGTTCCCAACAGGTAGAATTTTTTGTAGGCACCGCCTTCCGTGCTCATCAAATACTCGACAGCCGGGACCGCTTGCTGATTTACCGCCGCGCCCGTGTAGAACACGTTGCGCGAACACTCTTCCCCCTCGTACTGCACCGGGTAAAACAGCAGCCCGTTGTTCTTCTCGAATACCGGAAGCACAGCCTTCCGGCTTACCGAAGTCCAACAGCCGAACACAACGGACACCTTGTCCTGCAGCAGCAGTTGTTTCGCTTTTTCGGCAAAGAGATCCCAATTGGAAGCGGGATCGACGACCACCGGTTTGATGAGCCGGCCCAAGACGCCGTCCTTGGCGTTGATTTCCTCCGCCGCCATCAACACCACGTCGCGCAACGATACTTCGCTGATCGCCATCGTGCCGCTCAATGAATGCAGGATGCCAATTTTGATCGGCTCTTTGTCGGCGGCATAGGACAAGGCCCAATGGCCGAGGTTGCCGAGCAAGGCCGCGATGCTCACCCCGGCGGTGGCCCTTGCCCCTTGGATGAGAAAATCGCGGCGGGATCGATCCGGACCCATACTCTTTCCGAGGTCTGCCGAAAGATTCTCTTGCATGTCCTGTTGTATGTCCTCCATGGTCAGACTCCTTTCAGGATCCCATTTCGTCCCATGCAGGTAACCGCGGATTCCCGACTTTGAATGCACGAATAGCGAATGAATCACTAAGGTGAGTAGGTGGAAGCAATTAAGAAGGCGGCGACAAGAGTTTCGCCGTCGACTAGAAGATTACACGCCGAACGCAGGGTGCTGAAACAGAACTCGTTCAACACCAAGAATGGGGATTCGCAGCCGATTCATCCCCTCGAACGATCAGCCCGTTCTTCAATCTCCCCCGCCAAGAGGATGGCTTCTGCAATTTCGCGCATGGACTTGCGCAGGTCCATGCTTTGCCGCTGGATCAGTTTGAACGCTTCCTCCTCGGGGAGCCTCTTCGATCTCATCAAATACCCTTTGGCCCGCTCGAGCAGCTTCCGCACCTGGAGAGCCTCCTGCATTTCGAAGGACTTCTCCATCAACGTGGTATGCTCGATCGCGATTGCGGCTTGATTGGCGATCGCCTGCAGCAGTTTGACCTCCTCGCCGGTGAAGGTATGCGGCACGGACGTATAGCTGTTGATGACGCCGACCGCTTTGTCTCTCATCATCATCGGCACGGACAGTAACGAACAGAGCCCTTCCTTCCTCGCCATGTCCGGATACATATACTCCGGCTCTTTCATGACGTCCGCGACGATGATCGGTCTCCGCTCCTGCACGGCCCTGCCGCTGATGCTCTGTCCGATCCTGAGATTCGGCTTTCTCCTGTACTGCTCGCTGAGGCTTTGGGTGGCGACGATCCGCAGCTCTCCGCTGGGCTCGTCCAAGAGCATGATGGAGCAGATCTTCGAATTCATCATCTGAGCCGTCATGGTGACGATCAGCTGCAGCATGTCTTCGATCAAACGGTTGGACGCCACCGTTTCCGATACTTGAGACAGCGTTTCGAGTTGCAGGGCTTTTCTCCGCATTTGATCGTAGAGCCGCGCGTTTTCAATCGCCCCGCCGACTTGATTGGCGATCGTGGACAACAACGCCAGCTCGTCCGATCGATACCGCTTCGGCCGCTTATGTTGCACGTTGATGACGCCGACCACTTCTTTCTTCGCCATGATAGGGACCGACACGAAGGCTTGGTAACGGTCTTCCGGCAGATTATGGAAAAACTTGAAGCGCGGATCGTCGCTGGCGCTGCTCGGGATGACCACACGCGTGCGTTCCCGCGCCACCCAGCCCGTGATGCCTTCCCCCAGCCCGATGGTGATCCGACCGATCAGTTTCGGGTGAGGATTTTTTGAGGCCCTGAGAATCAGTTCGTCTCTCGCATCCGACAAGAGGTACAGCAGACACGCATCCGCCTTGGTCACCTCGACGACGACTTCGACGATGTGTTTCAGCACGGCCTCGAGGTCCAAGGTGTTGCTGATCGACTCGCTGATGCGATGCAGCACGTCCACCTCACGGATTTTCTCACGTAAGGCTTGCTCAAGCTGCGGGGTGGACCGGTTTCGTCTTCCTTCCATTTCTCAAGCCCGAGAGGCCGCCACCCGATGGGACGGTCGCCGGCGCCTACCGGAGGGTCTTAGCCTCGCTGCATGCCGGGCGTGAAACCAGCCGGCGCAGGCATCACGTTCCAGAGGACGCATCACAACTTCCCCGATACGAACCGGCCAGACCCCAACGACCTTCCCCCCGGCGACTTTCTTATCATGCTGCATCGCATGCCATAGGCGGTTGAAGGGCACTCGCGGCAGCTCGTCGGACAGGCCGGCCCGGACCACGAGCCCGCGGATGCGCTCGACGACCTCGCCGCCGCACAGGCCGAGGTGGCAGGCCAATTCAGCCTCCTGCACAAGGCCAATTCCTACCGCTTCGCCATGAATCACGCCGCGATAGCCCGCCAACGCCTCGAGCGCATGGCCGATGGTATGCCCGTAATTCAGAATCCGTCGCCGGTCTGATTCCCGCTCGTCTTCGGCTACGACCCGTGCCTTGATCTCGCAGGATCTCTTGATGATGTGCCGTACGGAAGTCTTGTCCAATTTCAGGAGCGACGGCATGTGTCGCTCCAGATACGCGAAGAATGGCTCATCGGCGATGACACCGTACTTGATCACCTCGGCTAACCCGGCCATCCATTCTCGCACGGGCAGTGTCTCCAAGGTGTGGGGATCAATCAACACCGCGCGCGGCTGGTAAAAGGCCCCGATGAGATTCTTGCCCAGCCGGTGGTCCACGCCGGTTTTCCCTCCCACGCTCGAATCGACCTGCGCCACCAGCGTCGTCGGCACTTGGATGAACGGGATGCCTCGCTGATAGATGGCTGCGGCGAATCCCGCCAAATCACCGATGACTCCGCCGCCTAAGGCGAGCAAAATGGAGCTCCGTTCAAATCGCTCCTTGGCGCATACGTCGAGGATTCTTTCGACACTGGCCAGCGTCTTGGTCCGCTCCCCGGGCGGCAATACCATGGGAACCGGCTTGAACCCGGCGGCTCTTAGGGCGCGCAGGGCCGGAGCCAAGTAACGAGCCGCCACATGGCGGTCCGTCACCACCCCGACCTTCTCCGCGGTGGTGGCTTCCAAGACATAGCGGCCCAAATCCTTCAAGAGATGGTCCTGAACGACGATGCGATAGCTTCGGTCGCCGAGAGCGACGTGAATAGTTTCTTGGACGACAGCGGTCATCGGGATAGCACCGGTTGGCAGATCGTCTCGGCTATTTTGCGAGAGACGCAGGAAGTGGGACCGCGCGAGAACGGAGGGATGGTAACACACCCCAGCGGAAACTAAAAGGATTTGACGTAGGCCTGGTACGCGTCAAAATTTCGCTTCATCTCATCAAGCGTATCACCACCGAACTTTTCGATCATGGCATTGGCCATCTCGAAGGCAATGACCGCCTCCCCCACCACGCCGGCTGCAGGAACGGTACAGATATCGGACCGTTCCACGGTGGCTTCGAAGGGTTGTTTGGTATCGATATCGACGCTGTTCTTGGGACTGTACAGGGTTGAAATCGGTTTCATGGCCACGCGGATGATGATCGGTTGGCCGTTGGTGATCCCCCCTTCCAGTCCTCCTGCGTTGTTGGTCTTTCGCACGAACTCACGGGCCGTTTCGTCATAATAGATGTCGTCGTGCACCTCTGACCCGAAGCGCCGGGCGGCCTCAAAACCCATTCCAATCTCGACACCCTTCATCGCCTGGATGCTCATGGCAGCCATAGCGAGCCGTGCGCTGAGTCGGCGGTCCCATTGTGCATACGTACCTAGACCGATCGGAGGATTCGTCACTACCACTTCGAAGACTCCCCCAAGGGTATCGCCATGGTGCTTGGCAGCCCGGATCTGTTCAACCATCTTGGGGCCCGCATCCGGATCCGGGGACCGAACATCCGAGCCTTCGGCCCGATCATAGGATTCGAGAGGGTCACCGCATGGTTGCGCCGTCACGATGCCGATTTGAGTCGTGTAACTGACCACCCGCATCCCGAAATGGCTCAACAGCGCTTTCGCCACCCCGCCGATGGCCACTCGGATCGCCGTCTCCCGCGCGCTGGCTTTCTCCAGCACATTGCGGATGTCACGATGGCCGTACTTGATTGCACCAACGAGATCGGCATGACCGGGCCGGGGTCGGGTCACGACTTTCTCTGGGGGAACCGGGCCCGGCTCCACGGCCATGACATCCTTCCAGTTCTCCCAGTCCTTATTGGCGAGCATCAATCCGATCGGATTTCCGATCGTTTTGCCTTTGCGCACGCCACAGCCGAACTCAACACGGTCTTCTTCGACGCGCATACGGCCGCCGCGCCCGTAGCCCTTTTGGCGACGGGCGAGATCGTGATTCACCATGTCAGGAGTCAGCGGAAGCCCGGAAGGGACGCCTTCGAGAACAGCCAGAAGATACTTACCGTGGGACTCGCCCCCGTTGAGATAACGCATCATGATGAGTTAGGGAGGTCATTTCTAGCTCTTCACGATGGTGGGTGTCAAGAAGATGAGCAGCTCCTGCTTGGCCACGCTTTCCGACTTGTTTTTAAACAACCACCCAAGGACTGGAACTCGAGAGAGGTAGGGTACCCCGGAGACGGTGTTGCTTTGCGTATCCACAAATACACCGCCGATCACCATGGTCTCTCCATCTCGGATTTTCACTTGCGTATTGGCTTCTCGGCGATCGATGCTCGGGCCCGCCGGGTTGCTTCTAACACCGACGGCATTTCGTGTGGCTCGGACTTTCATCAGAATGAGCTTGCCCACCTCGTTGGGATCTCTCGACGTGATCTGCGGAGTAACGTTCAGCTCAAGGTTGGCATCGACAAATGTCGTCTGGGTGCCTTGCAGTGATGTCGTTTGGAACGGAATCGACTCACCCTGTGAGATCTTAGCATCCCGTTTATCCAATGTCGTGATTTTTGGCGCGGCAATGATCTTTGTTAATCCGAGCAATTCACCGGCGGACAGTCGCACGTCCAAGAGCGCTCCATCCACTCTCCCGAACGTAAACCCGAGGCCTGGGGTGGATGTCAGACCGCTCACTGCAGCGGGCAGATTGATGAGAAAGTCGGAAGTCTGGGCGCCGAAGGGACCAACGGTGCCGGTTTTAAAATTTGCCACCCCGAATGCCGGAGACATGGTATTGACGTTCTGAATTCCCCACTGGACACCGAGGGACCGCGAATACGTTGTGTCTGCCTGAACGATGCGCGCCTCGATCTGAACTTGCGGCACCTCAAGATCAAGGCCCTCAACCAACTGCTTCATAACCGCCAGATTCGAGATCGTATCCCTGACGATCAACGCGTTGCTTTCCTGGTTGAACTGCATTCTTCCACGAGGGCCGATGTACGGACGCAAGGAGGTTTGAAGCATCTGGGCGTTTATGTTTCTGATGTAGAACACCTGATCGCCCATTTCCTCCGCCTTGGACTTCGCCTCCTTTGCTCGCGCCTCATCGTCCTGCTGTTTGGCAATATTGCCCAGCGTGTCGACCCAGACGATGTTGCCCTGCTTGATCATCCCAAGCCCATTCATCTTCAGCAGCATGTCGAGCGCTTGATCCCACGGCACGCTGACGAGCTTCATCGTGACCTTCGACTTCACCCCTTCACCGACTACGATGTTGAATCCACTGACCTCAGCGATCAATCGCAACACGTTGCTGATATCAGCCTGCTGAAAATCCAGAGATATTCTGCGTCCGACGTATCGCTTTTTGGGCACCACGATCTCCGCCTCGCTGGCTTCTTTACCGGGCGAATCAGTTTCCGCGATTTGAACCGTTCTGGATTTCCAATTCGGGTATCCTGATCGGGCCAGAGCCAGGGGCACCTGTCTTGATACCGGTCGGACCGTCGGCATCCGATGATCTGAAGCTCGGTGGTACTGCGATAACATCATGTCATCGCTAGCAGGTATGTCGGCCGCTCTTGAAGACTCCGAATCACGTTGAGTTAGAGTCGCGATCAACTGATCTCTTTGCGCCCTAATCTCATAGTGGACCGGATTCGGCAGGTCTAAGACGAGGCGAACTTTGTCGTCATGGCTTCCGATGCGTACCTGCTTCAACAGCCGATGAGCCCCATTGATCCTTGAACGCGTGATCGCGGATGCTACCCCCTGGAAATCAATCACGAGACGGTGCTCATCCACCATTTGAGTCGTGTAGGTGAACCGCCCATCGCCTGATACGGCAATGCTGACGGCATTCTCGCTTGGGAGGACTTCCACCTTACTGATCGTCCGCGCCGCCGCCTCAGTGTCGTCCGGCATTGCGCCGTCCCCTACGCTGGCGGGTGATAACGAGCGCTGCACGCTGCTCGGATCAGCGGATGACGCTGACACGACGGTGCCGATCAGCAGACATGCCGAAATAAGACCCGTCACAAAACCGTTTGACGGTGCCAATGTCTGTCTCATTCTGAACCCTCTTTCGGATGGAGTAACTTCACATATTCCCGTTCTTGCTTATTTCCGTATACGTCGGTGAACCGTTCCTGAACAATGATGCCCCGCTCCGTAATCGTGCTTACCATCCCGTTATTCGGACCCACTTTCGTACCACGCCGTACGGTGTATCCCTTTCCGTCCGGTGTCTGCACCATCGCTGTGTAGCCATACGCGCCCCATACGATGGCGATGAGGTTCAACTCCGTTAAACTGACTCGCTGGAGCGGCGGAAGGTTGGCATCGGTCTGCGCAGCATCTGCGGGCTGCACGATAGGAGCAAACGGATCACGCCTCCCCGAGGCGTCATACGTAAATCCGGTGTGAGCCACCGCTTCGGTCATTTCGGACACGGGCGTCTCGGCTCCGTCAAGCTGCGCTGGGGTAACGGGTATTTGCCGCGTTGTTTCGGAGAGCGGGGTCATCTTTAACGATTCTTGGCGCATCGGGTTCATTTGTTTAAGATGATGCGGAGCCGCTTCTGCGAGGGCACACAACCCCAGAGCCGCTCCCAATATGCCGATCCCGAAGACGTATCGGGTTTCCATAAAGATTCCTACACTCCCGCAAACTGCTAAAACGCCCATGTTACTTTTTTGCGACCGTCGCTGCGGCAGCAGGCTTTTCCTTTGGAGCCGCGTAGGCAATCAAATCAAATACGGTCTGCGTGCTGATACGTCCCTGTTCGATCCGAGCAGACCCCATCTTCAAATCGGATACAGTAATGATGCGCGGCAGCTTATTGATCCGGTCGAAGAACAGAGCGGCCGTATGGTAGCCTCCCGCGAGTTCCACATTAACCGGCATGCGCACGAACAATTTTGACGGATCCTCCGATTTATTTCCCGGTTTCCACAGCTTGATATCGAGTCCAAGGCGCACTCCGAGGTCGGACAATTGCTTGAGCAGCATAACAGCCTCTTCCTCAGGGGGAAGACGCTCCTTTTTCTTGGCCAATTCAATCTCCAGCTGCTTATTCGCGGCGATCAGCTCGTCCAAATGCTTCACCTTGATCGTCAATGTCTGAATCTCTCCATCCAACCTTCCCAAATCGGCCTGCAATAACGCGATCTCGTTCGACTTAGGCTCCACAACCAGGTAGTAAAAGGCCACGCAGATGCCGGCGAGAAGGAGGACAAGCAAAGCAATCTTTTGCCCTAAAGGGACATTACGGAGAGCCTCGAGATTTACCCCGGACAGCGCCATATCAACCTTTCAGCGAGAATCCCACTTTAAATTGGTACACGCTGACCTTGTTATCAGTTGCAGACCGGCTTTCCTGCAGCCAAATGTTGGTAAAATAATCCGTCTTCCGCAGATTGTTGACAAACGCGACCACATCATCGTTTGTCATGGCCTTCCCTTCTACTTCAATGTTATTGCCTTTCACGTTAAGCCTCACCAACCAAATCCGAAGCGGCTCAATGCTTTGGCTCACATAATCGAGAACCCGGACTGGCCCGGCCCGAGACTTTTCCAGTTGATCGATGATTCGATTCTTGTCTTCCAGCAATTTCTTCTTCGCTTCGAAATCCTGGACCTGCTTCACCTGCTCTTGAAGCATGGCCAAATGCTTTTCCTTGTTCTGTTTCTCTGCCTGTTTTGCTTCGATTTCCTCGTCCAGGGCCGCCCAGTACCACCAGCAACCAGCCAACGTGATTAGTAAGAGACCGACCCCGAGAAGTAGCTGAGCCCTCACATCCCATTGTGATTTGGTGTGGCGGCTTTTGGGGCCGGGAAGGAGATTAATGCGAATCATCGGTCGCCCACCGTTCTTAGAGCCAACCCGATCCCCACTGCCGCGATCGGGGCCAAATCAGCCAACGTGTCCTGATCGAAATCACTCCCGGATGTATCGATTTCCCCGAACGGGTTGGCCAGTTCGACGTGGACGTGCATCCGGTCTGCCAACCGACTGACCAAGCCCCTCACACGCGCACCGCCTCCGCACAAGAGCACTTGGTTGATTTCGGCATCCACCGCCGTGTTTTTAAAGTAATCAACGGTCCTTGCAATTTCAGAAGCGACTTCAGCGTTGACGCTATCAATCACATTTGTGAGCGCGACTTGATTTCCTCCGGTAGAACCCTCACCTTTCTTCGCCTCCTCCGCTTCTTCGTACGGCATGCCGAGCTCCCGCTGAATCGCTTCCGTGTAGCGATTGCCGCCCAGAGGGATATCTCGTGTAAACAGCGACGTGCCGCTTCGTACGATATTGACGTTCATCACGCTCGCACCGATGTTCACCAATGCCGTCGTGTCATCTTGAGAGACGGGATAGTTGATCGCATGCATGTTCTCTATCGCAAAGGCGTCCACATCCATCACAACCGGGACAAGACCGGCTCCTTTCACCAATTCGGTCAGCTCATTGATCTTGTCTTTTTTAGCGGCTACCAGGATGACGGACATTTCTCCTTGTGAATCGCCGGACGCCTCTGTCGGAAGCACATGAAAATCGATGTTTACCTCGTTGATGTCGAACGGAATATATTGCTCGGCCGCCAGCCGGACTTGGGCCTCCAACTCTTCATCGGGCATGGGAGGCAGACTGATCTTCTTAATGATGACAGCGTGTCCGGAAATGGAGACGGCCACCTGCTTGAGCTTCACCCCGGTTTCCTCCACCAATTCCCGGATCGCGGACACCACACGTCCCTCGTCCATTACGGTCCCATCGACGATGACTTCGGATTCCAGCGGTTTGAGCCCGAAATTTTGGAGAAAGTAGCGCCCTTTACTCTCCTTGAGCTGCACGAGCTTGATCCCGCTCGAACCAATGTCAAGGCCTACCAATTGTCGCTTGGCCGCAAACAGGGACGTGACATCCTTTTCGAACAGGCTTTTCAGTGAACTCAACATGCTCACACCTTACACGACAACCCGTCTGGTGCGAATAACATTCTTAATTTCTTTCACGTTCTGGCGAGTATACAGCCGCCAATTCCGCCAATCCCGGGGAGGGCCGGAGATAAGTCCTTCGCGCTCCCACCGGAAGAGCGTGGCCCGCGAGATATCGAACAAGTCACACACCTGATTGGTTTTGTACGATTTGAGCCGTGTGGCTGGCTTCAGTTTCTTCACGTACGACCATTGACTGAGAAAAAAATAGGGACGATGCTGTGCACACGGTAAGTATAGTCAATGTGTTCGACCTGTCAAGAAACGGACGATTCCGCACAATGGGAAGGGCAGACGAAGAAAAACAGGCGCTCTGTTGGTTTTACGATTTGTGAAGATCTCGGTGGGTGACGGAGGCTTGATACCCCATGGAAGAGAACGTCTCCACCAACCGGGCGGCAACCGCCACCGAGCGATGTCGCCCACCGGTGCACCCGATGCCGATGTTGAGATAGCTACGTTGTTCCCGCTCGAAAAGGGGTATCAAGAATTTGAACAGACCGTCCAACTGGCCGAGGAATGCGACGGCGTCAGGATCGTTGAGCACGAACGCTCGCACGCGCGGATCCTCGCCGGTCAGCGGTTTTAAATCGGGCACAAAAAACGGATTTCGAAGAAATCGTACGTCGAACAATAGATCGATATCGTAAGGCACGCCGAATTTGTATCCGAACGTCACGAGCGATATCGTGAGACGGCGGGCGGTGCTGTCACGTCTGAACTGCCTCGTGAGCAACTCCCGGAGCTCATGAACAGTGAGGTCCGAGGTATCGATAATCCGGTCGGCATGCCGGCGCAGCTCGCTCAGGCGTTCCTTCTCAAACCGCACTCCTTCCAGAACCGGAAGATGCGGCAGCAATGGGTGAGGGCGGCGGGATTCCGAGAATCTTCGAACAAGGACTTCCTCACGTGCCTCGAAAAATAACAGCTCCACCGTATGCCCTAACTCCTTGACTCGCTTCAATATGCCGACCAGGTCGGAGAAGAACACTCGTTCGCGCGCGTCGATGCCCAGGGCGACACTTTTAATTTCCCCTCCTTGCTGATTGCACAGCTCCACGAAAGTGGGTAACAACGGAGGCGGGAGATTATCGATGCAGAAATAGCCGGCATCCTCAAAAGACTTCAGCGCATGGGTCTTGCCTGACCCCGAAAGACCGCTGATGACCACGAGCTTAAGCGCCGGCATGGGGCAACCTCTATGGTTCGATCAGCGCCACCCGGCCGCCGTCCAAACGCTGCAGAATTTGCATCTTGCCTGATGCGGCATTGACAAACACCAGCAAGGACGTTGGCTGATCCCCCAAACGGCCTCTCGCATCGTCCAGCGACATTGTCCGCAACGTAGGCCGGACAACCTCGAGGGTGTCCGTGAGCGTGAGAATCGCGGCCGGAACATTCCGAAGCCGCCGCTTCTTCACGCCCTGTTTGTGATCCACCAACCGCTCCTTCCGCTTGCGAATCTGCGCATCGATACGGTCTACCAGTTGGTCGACAGAGGAGTACATTTCCTTAGTTGCTATTTTTGCCTGCAAGGGCTTCCCGTTCACAATGCACACCACTTCGGCCGTGTGCTGCAACTTTTCCACGCCGACGGTGACCTGCACACTGCCGAATTTAATGGCATATCGGTCCAGCCGTTCAAACCGCGTCTCGATGTACCGTCTCAACGCGGGCGTAACAGCCATATGCCTCCCGGTGATTCGTAGTCGCATGATCTTCCTTTCGTTTCCGATTAAGCGCAAAACCTTGCGCCGCGAAGGAAATATCCGTCGCACACATAACCGTTCACCGCCCGCCGACTGGGTGACATCCGCATCAGGAGCCGTGGACGTGTGCGGTGGCCCTTTAAAAGAAGCGCTTGCGCTGGTTGGCGGAGGGGATGCTCTCTTCGGCGCGGTATTTGGCAACGGTTCGTCTGGCGATCATGATCTGTTGGCTGCGCAGACGGGCGGCAATTTCTTCGTCTTTCAACGGACGCCGCGCGTCTTCCTCGGCCACCATCTTTCGAATCATCTCGCGTACGGTGACGGATGACAGCATGTCTGACGGCTGATCGGCCCGCTGCAGGCCTGCGTTGAAGAAAAACTTCAATTCCAGCATGCCCTGCGGACAATACATGTACTTGTTGGCCGTCACGCGACTGATCGTGGATTCATGCATCCCAATGTCCTCGGCAACCTGCTTAAGCACCAGCGGCTTGAGGTATTGAATCCCGTGCTCGAAAAATTGCTCTTGGAATTTCACAATGCTGGAGACGACCTTCACGATGGTCTTGTTCCGCTGCTCGATGCTGCGAATCACCCATTGCGCCGCACGCAGTTTTTCATCTAGATAGGCCTTAGTTTCAGCCGATCCGCCCTGCCCCGTCGCCATTAACTGCTTGTAATACGGACTGATACGCATGCGTGGCAGCCCGTCGTCGTTCAACAGCACCACCCATTCCCCTTCGTTCTTGACGACGAAGACGTCCGGCACGATCACATAGTTTTGGGTGTTGGTAAAGGGCCGGCCCGGCTTGGGCTCCAAGTTTTCGATGATCTTCGTCGCCTGAAACACCTCTTCCACCGTGATGTTCATCGCCTTCGCGATGCGGCTATACTGCTTTTTCTCGAGGTCTTTCAAGTGGTGAAGAATGATCCCCTCCAGCACCGATCCTTTCAACGCGCCGGGACGCGCTCCTAGTGATCCCATGGGATTGCGTCCGAGATGCCCCAATTGGAGGAACAGACATTCTGGAAGATCACGGGCGGCTACGCCGGTCGGATCAAACGTCTGAATATCTCTCAGCACTGACTCCGCCTCGGCTTCGGTAAAGTCACTCTCGCTGACGACTTCGGAGAGCGGAATCCGTAAATAGCCGTCGTCGTCCAGATTGCCGATGATGAGGCGGCCGAGACTCTTTTCCCGCTCCGAAAGTCCCGACAGGGACAGTTGCCACAACAGATGCTCCTCCAAGGAAGTGGCTTTGGCGACGGTTTGCTCGTAGGAAGGAAAATCATCCTGAGAAGACGAGGGATATTCGGAGTCGCCGGCCCGACGATCGCTTCCGAAATACTCTTCCCAACCGGCCGCTGACAGTTCCTCGGGGGCCTCGCGCTCCTCCGGTGTGGACGTTTCTTCCTCGGCCTGTTCGCCCGCTGGAGAGGGAGCCAACTCTTCGGGCTTCTCTTCGTTGGCCGCCGCGTCAACTTCTTCGGTCTCCGCCTGAAGCTCCTCCAGCAGAGGATTTTCCATCAAATGCTGAGCGAGACTTTGCTGAAGCTCCAGTCTCGAGAGTTGCAGCAGCTTGATCGCCTGCTGCAACTGCGGCGTCATAATGAGTTTCTGACTAAGCTTGAGGTCCAGACGAAGCTTCATTGTTCCTTCCGCTAAAGCCGGAACCGTTCTCCCAGATACACGGCACGGGCTGTCTCACTGTTGACGATGACCTCCGGGGAGCCCGCCTCAAGAATGAGACCTTCGTTGATAATATAGGCCCGGTCGGTGATGGACAACGTCTCTTGAACGTTGTGATCGGTGATGAGAATTCCGATCTGTTTTTCCTTCAACCGTGTGATGATGTGCTGGATATCGGCGACGGCGATCGGGTCGATACCCGCGAACGGTTCATCCAGGAGCATGAACGACGGATTGGTGGCCAATGCCCGCGTGATTTCCAGGCGCCGACGTTCTCCTCCGGAAAGGGCGTAAGCCATACTTTTTCTGATATGCGCCAGATCGAGCTCTTTCAGCAAAACTTCGACGCGCTCTTCCTGCTCGACTTTTGGCAAGTCCAGCATCTCCAAAATGGCCCGAATGTTGTCTTCGACGGACAACCTGCGAAAGACCGAAGACTCCTGAGGCAAGTAACCGATGCCTTTTCTGGCCCGTTTGTACATCGGCAGGTCGGTGATCGGCTCCCCGTCAAACGTGATGTCTCCTTCATCGGGCGGACAGAGCCCTACCATCATATCAAAGATAGTTGTTTTCCCGGCTCCGTTGGGTCCTAAGAGCCCAACGACTTCACCGGCTCGCACATCAAGCGATACACCTTTGACGACCTTCCGCCCGCGGAAGCTCTTCATCAAACCGGTGGCGCTCAGCCGGCTTCCGTAACTCGCCTCCTCCGCTGTCTCTCGCTTCTCAGAGCTGGTATGAACAACCTGGGTCACTTGCTTTGGTCCCCGTCAGGATCGATCCGAACGTGCGAGCCGCCCTCAACGACGCTCCTGTCCTCGGCCAGAAACATAGTGATTTGCTTGCCGCTGACTCTTGTACCCTTGTCCCAGGCGACGGGATCTCCTGTAAGCACAATTTTCTCCTCATTCTGGTAGTACACCGCCTTCTGGCATGTGGCGCTCCCCGTATCTTTTTCGATTTTCACTCGCCCGGTCGCCACGATCTGGTTGATCGCGCGGTTGGAAACCGATGGCGTTGAGTCCGTTCCTTTCGCCGGAAGACCGTTCTTTCCGCCTTCACGCGCCTTTCGATCGTCTCCGGTGGAACTGCCGTTTTCTTGAGGGCGAAAGGACACGACCATCCGGTCTGAATATACGATCAAGGATCCCCGCGTGAGCACGACCGAGCCTTCGAACACCGCCTGGCTGTCCTGATTGCGGACCGTCATCTTCTTCGCCGTAATGGTCGTGCTGACGGCCGACGTGTCATCCGGCTTGGTGAGGCCCGCCTCGGCTGAATGCGCGGACATCGCCGCGCTCCACGCCGCGAGATTAAGAAGCAGGAGCCACATCCACATGCACATCCTCCAGCACTTCAAACTCTTCCGTGTCCAGATGCCCGCGCAACCCGCGGCCCGTTACCTCCAGCCCGTGCCCCACGATTCTTACCGGATCCTCTGTACGAATTTCCCGCTGGGCTTCGGTCCAGGCCAGATGGTTGGTATAGATAGTGTAGCCGCTTTCCGTTGAAACGACGAGCGGATCCTGTCTGTTCGAAAGCATGAAATTTTTCGTCACGGTGTCGAGGGTTCCTTCGTCGCCTGACACAGTCAACTCTTTTCCCTTTTGGCCGTAGAGGGTGACATCGACCGTGTGCAAAATAGCGCGCTTTTCAGCTTCGAACAACCTAGCCTGTTGCGCACGGACCTGCCACTGTACCGCCTCATCTTTTGTTTGAGTAAAGATAAACTCAGAAATGCTGGCGTCGGCCTTCTCAATTGCTCCGGACGCAGGTACGCGACCGGTCGGCAGAGACTCGGCATTGTTATAGAGCAAATAGGCCAAAAAAGAGGCTAAAACGACACTGAACGTAAGCAGGCCGCGGCGGAGTACCAGTTGCCACATTCACTATTCCTTCCTCTCGACGGAGGACATGGCACGATAGTAGCATGCAGGTCCGTGCAAGTAAACCGACCAGCCTGAAAATCAGTCGATGATTGTGCCGCGAGTGGGGAAGGGGTAGCGGCGCTCCATGAAACCGGATCGGTTTGCACGGAGCGCCGAAGACAATTGAATTACTCGCTCTGGGCGTCCTTTTGAGGCTTCGGAGCAGACGAGCTCGTGGGCACAGCCGTCTGCTTTTTCGTCGGCGCTCCATCTGGCCTGGACACGAGTTCGATCGCCACAAGCTCCGCCGCATCTCCGACTCGCCGACGGGTCTTAATCATTCTCGTGTACCCGCCCGGGCGGTCTTTGAACCGAGCCGCGACGTCTGAAAACAACTTGGAGACCACCGCTTTGCTGCGGAGAAATCCCAGGGCGCGTCGACGTGCCGGCAACGTCCCTTCCTTGCCCAGCGTAATCATGCGCTCGGTGAATCCACGTATCTCTTTCGCCTTGGCTTCCGTGGTTTCGATCCGCTCTTGGTCCAAGAGGGATGTCACCAAGCTTCGAAAGAGCGCCCATCTGTGTTTGGTTTGCCGACCGAGTTGCCTGCCTTTTTTTCGATGACGCACGGTATCCCTCGCGTAGTTTATTCAGACTTCGGGCTGCCGTTGGTGGGCGGAACCGCATCCAACTTGGCGCCAAGGCTTAGGCCCATTTCGGACAGGATTTCCTTGATCTCGTTGAGCGATTTCTTGCCGAAGTTTTTGGTCTTCAGCATCTCAGCTTCGGTTTTCTGCACCAGATCGGCGATCGTTTTGATATTGGCGTTCTTCAAGCAGTTCGCCGCGCGCACGGAAAGCTCCAATTCGTTGACACTCCGGAAGAGATTCTTGTTGATCTCGCGCTGAGCCTCCTCCGGTCCGGCCTCCATTTTGCCTTCAACCCGTTCTTCCGGATTGATAAAGATGTCCAGATGGTCGCGCAGGATGCTTGCAGCCGTGGACAATGCGTCGCGTGGGGAGATAGTACCGTCGGTCCACACTTCGAGCGTGAGCTTGTCGTAGTCCGTCATGCGCCCGACGCGGGCATTTTCCACATGGAAGTTCACCCTCTTGATCGGGGAAAAAATCGAGTCGATTGCAATGACTCCGATGGGCAACCCCTCTTCCTTGTTGCGCTCCGCCGGTACGTAGCCGCGACCATGCTTAACCGTCATTTCCATGTCGAGCGTGGCGTCCTTGTCCAGAGTCGCGATATGGAGGTCAGGCGTCAGGATCGTGATGTCGGCGTCATGAATGATATCCGAGCCCTTCGCTTCCCCCGGCCCTTTTTTCTTCAACCGAATTGTCTTGGGCTTATCGGTATGCAGCGCCAGGCGGAGTCCCTTGACATTCAGGATGATGGAGGTCACATCTTCCGTAACTCCGGGGATTGTTGAAAATTCGTGCAGGACGCCCTCGATTTTCACGGTCGTGACCGCCGCGCCGGTCAACGAGGACAACAGGACCCGCCGTAAGGCGTTCCCGATCGTCGTCCCAAAGCCGCGTTCAAAGGCTTCCGTCGTGAATCTCCCGAATGTTGGGGAAACATTGTCCTTGTCGACTTCCACCCGCACGGGGACTTGAAAGTCTTTCATTGCTTTGATCATGACTCCCCCTTCATGTCGCCGAGTGACCAGACCACAACCGATGGGCCGCGTAGGCGCCGGAGCATGCAGGCCGACGCATGCGGGCCAGGCGCTATCTGGAATAGAGTTCCACCACCATTTGTTCGTTGACCGGCAATGCAATTTGCTCTTTCGTCGGCAGCGCCCGCACGGTTCCTTGGAACGAAGCCCTGTCCAGCTCCAACCAATCCGGAATGCCCCGACCATCCACCGCTTCCAACGCCGCTTGAACGGAGACCAGATTCCGGCTGCTTTCCCGAACTTGAATGACATCTCCAACTTTGACCAGGGCGCCAGGCACGTTGATTTTTCGCCCGTTCATGGTCAAATGCCCATGGCTGATCAGCTGCCGTGCTTCCTTGCGGGATGCGCCGAACCCCAGACGGTAGGCGACATTGTCCAATCGGCACTCGAGCAGGCGGAGCAACGCTTCTCCCGTGACGCCTGACTGACGTTCGGCCCGCTCGAAGACACCCCGGAATTGCCGCTCCTGCAGCCCATAAATGCGCCGGAGCTTTTGTTTTTCACGCAACTGTAAACTGTAATCGGACAGCCGTGGACGAGCTTGCCCGTGCTGGCCGGGCGGATAGCTCCGTCGCTCGATCGCGCATTTCTCCGTCATACAACGCGATCCTTTCAAAAACAGCTTTTCGCCTTCTCGTCGGCAGAGCCGGCAGACAGGCCCTCGATATTTAGCCACTCGCCCCTCCTCACCTGACCATGAATCGATGACTCATGGTCGCATGGTCACACACAAACACACTGCTCAGCTGCTACACCCGGCGGCGCTTAGGCGGCCGGCAACCGTTATGTGGAATTGGAGTCACGTCGCGGATCAGGTTGATCCGCAATCCGGCCCCCTGCAATGAGCGAATTGCCGATTCACGTCCGGCGCCGGGTCCATTCACGTACACGTCGACTTGTCGCATGCCGCTTTCCATCGCTTTCCGCGCGGCGGCTTCCCCGGCACGCTGTGCGGCAAAGGGAGTGCTCTTCCGCGATCCCTTGAAGCCTTGGTTTCCGGCGCTCGCCCACACGACCGTGTTGCCGCTCATGTCCGTAATCGTGACGATCGTGTTATTGAACGAGGCTTGCACGTGGGCGACCCCGCTTTGCACGATCCGGCGTTCCTTTTTCTTGCCTTTCTTCACGCTCATACAAACCTTCCTCCTGGAACGGATTATGCGCCCTGAGCGCCAGCCGGCTTTCTCGCTTTCCCCATCGCGGCGCGTCGGCCTTTTCTGGTGCGCGCATTCGTCTTGGTTCGTTGCCCTCGAACGGGAAGTCCCCTGCGATGCCGAAGTCCTCGATAGGTGCCGGTGTCGATCAGCCGCTTAATGTTCATGGAGACCGCCTTGCGCAGATCACCTTCGACCTGGTGATCACGCTCGATGATTTCGCGCAGCTTGACGATCTTGTCTTCGCTTAAATCCTTGACGCGGATCGCCCCGTCGACGCCCGCCTTGTCCAGAATCCGAACCGCCGACATTCGGCCGATCCCGAAAATATAGGTCAATCCGATGTCGATCCGCTTGTCTCTGGGCAAATCCACTCCGGCTATACGCGCCATAATTCCCCCTTCATACCTCTCATCGCAGAATGACCTGTATCAGACTCGAGTACGTGCGTCCGACAAGGCCCCCCACGTTCGCGTGCACAGTCTGAATCGGATGGTGCCGCGCAAACCTATCCTTGCCGCTGCTTGTGTCGCGGATTCTCGCACAGAACCCGCACGACGCCGCGTCGTCGGACAACCTTACACTTCGCACAAATCGGTTTTACCGAGGACTTCACTTTCATAGCGTTCTCATCCTTTTATTTAAACCGATAGGTGATGCGTCCTCTGGTCAAATCGTACGGGGACATCTCCACCGTGACCTTATCCCCGGGAAGAATACGGATAAAGTGCATCCGCATCTTGCCGGAAATATGAGCCAGTATTTTATGACCGTTTTCCAACTGCACTCGAAACATGGCGTTCGGCAGCGTTTCGGCAACGGTGCCCTGCACTTCAATGATGTCTTCCTTCGGCACGAACGCCTCTCTCCTCCCTAGAGTCGACTCAACACCTTGGCCGGGCCAGCGGGCTGGATCGCAATCGTGTGCTCGAAATGAGCAGACAGGCTTCCGTCCGCTGTGACGGCCGTCCACCGGTCCTCGAGAATTCTGACGCTGCTGCCTCCGAGATTAACCATCGGCTCGATAGCGAGCACCATGCCGGCCTGCAATCGCGGACCCTGTCCGGGTTTGCCGTAATTCGGCACTTGCGGTTCCTCGTGCAACTGCCGACCGATGCCGTGGCCGACGAATTCCGTCACCACCGAGTAGCCAGCCGCCTCCACGTGACGCTGAATTGCGTGGGAAATGTCCGTCAACCGGTTGCCGACTACTGCCTGCTCGATGCCCAAGTACAAGGCCTCCTCCGTCACCCGTATCAAAGCAGCCACAGAATCTTCGATGCGGCCCACCGGGACTGTGACGGCAGAGTCTCCATAGAACCCCTCGACGATAGCTCCCAAATCCAAGCCGATGATATCTCCGTCCTTGAGCTTCCGTTTCGACGGAATTCCGTGCACGACCTGCTCATTCACTGACGCGCAGAGGGTCTTCGGATAGTTACGATATCCCTTGAACGCAGGAACGGCCCCTCGAGCTCGGATGGACTCCTCGGCCAGTCTGTCCAGATCGTCGGTGGTGATGCCCGGCCTGACCGCTTTTTTCAGGACCTCTAGGGTTTCGGCCACCACTTTCGACGCCTGCGCCATGATCGCCGTCTCTTCAGGCGTCTTGAGAATGATCATGTGCCTGTGAACGATACGAGGAGCCTATTCAGCCTCTGGTTGACCTCGTCCACTGGACCGGCCCCGTCCAGCTTAGACAAAAGGCCTTGCGCTGCGTAATATTCGATCAGGGGCTTCGTCTGTTCTTCGTACACCTTCAAGCGCGCTTCGATCGTCTCGGGACGATCGTCACTTCTTTGCACTAACGGCTCTCCACACCGGTCGCACAGTCCGTCCTTCTGCGGAGGCGAAAAATCGACGTGAAAAACTGCTTGACACTTCGGGCAACTTCGTCGGCCACTCAAGCGTTTCACGACCTCTTCGCGCGATACGTCAAAATTGACGACGCGGTCCAGTGCAATGCCTCGCGACGCCAAAACCGTGTCCAGTTCTTCGGCCTGGCGAACCGTCCTGGGGAAACCATCCAGGATGAATCCTTTGGCACAACTCCCATCCGCGAGTTTGTCGCGCACTAAGCCGATCACCACGGTATCGGGGACGAGTTCGCCCTCATCCATATACTGCTTAGCCTGCCGCCCGAGTTCCGTCTGGTTCCGCACGGCCTCGCGAAGCAAGTCGCCCGTCGATATCTTGACGATACCGTACTGCGCGGCGATTCGGTCCGCTTGCGTACCTTTGCCGACCCCCGGCGCGCCGAGGAAAACCAATCGCATGGCATCCCGCCTATGAATAAGGATTCCGTCCGCGCAAATGCCCCTTGGAAAGGAATCCCTCGTAATTGCGCATGAGCATATGCGATTCGATCTGCTGCGCCGTGTCCAGCCCCACTCCGATCACGATCAGAAGCGAAGTGCCGCCGAAGTAGAACGGCACATTGAGCTTATAAATCAGAAACTCCGGAATGACGCACACGATGGCCAGATAAATGGCCCCGGCGAACGTGATCCTTGTCAACACCTTATAGATGTAGTCCGACGTCCTCTGCCCGGGCCGAATACCGGGTATGAACCCCCCGTATTTCTTCATGTTGTCCGCCATGTCGACCGGGTTCAACACGACGGCCGTATAGAAAAAACAAAAAAAGACGATGAGCCCGACATACAACAGCGTATACAGCAAGGAACCCGGCGCCAGTTGGGCCCCGATGGATTTCACCCATGGCGTTTCGAAAAAGCCGGCGATCGTCGCGGGAAACGCGATGATGGACGATGCAAAAATTGGGGGAATAACCCCCGCCGTATTGATCTTCAAGGGTATATGGGTGCTCTGTCCTCCATACACCCGCCGGCCGATCACTCGCTTGGCGTATTGAACTGGAATCTTGCGACGGCCGCTCTCCAAAAAGACAATGGCCGCGACCACCGCCACCATGAGAACGGCCAAGGCCACCAACAGAATGAAGCTCAACTGCCCAACCTTATACAGGTCAAACGTTTGGGCGACAGCCGCCGGCAGCCGTGCGACGATACCGGCAAAAATGATGAGTGAGATCCCGTTACCGATTCCCCGCTCGGTAATCTGCTCGCCGAGCCACATGAGAAAGCCGGTCCCCGCGGTCAACGTGATGACCGTCATAAGTCGGAATCCCCACCCCGCAGTCAGGACGAATGCGCCCTGGTTCATCTGTTCCAGACCGACCGCGATGCCGAACCCCTGGATCAGCGCGATGCCGATCGTCCCGAACCTGGTGTACTGGATGATTTTTTTGCGGCCCCGTTCTCCTTCCTTCGCCAGCTTGGATAAGTGCGGAATGACGACGGTCAATAACTGCAGAATGATTGATGCGCTGATGTACGGCATGATGCCCAGCGCAAAAATCGTCAGCCGCGACAGAGACCCGCCGGAAAAGATATCCAAAAACCCAAGCAGGGCGCCGCCCTGCTTCTGAAGAAACTCGGAAAGCGCCTCGCCGTTGATGCCTGGCGTGGGGATATGCGCGCCGATCCGATACACCACCAGCATCCCCAGCGTGAACAACACGCGGGTGCGCAGCTCTGGAATTTTGAAAATATTCTGAAAACTGGTCAGGAGTCGCTCAAACACTGCGAATGACCTCGGCTCTCCCTCCAGCTGCTTGTATCTTCGTCTCCGCGGACTTGCTGAATTTGTGCGCTTGGACCACGAGCCCCTTCGGCACGTCGCCTACGCCAAGGATTTTGATCGGGAGATGCTTGCGCTTGACCAAACCCGCGTCCATCAGAGCTTGCGGCGTGATGGGTTCAGTGCCGGCCAACTTCCCCAATTGCTTCAGATTGACGATGGCGAATTCCGTCCGGAATGGATTCGAGAATCCGAACTTCGGCAGCCGCCGAATAAGCGGCATCTGACCGCCCTCGAAGCCGGGCCCCTTGCCGCCGCCGGAACGTGCCAACAGGCCCTTATGCCCCTTCGTCGCGGTCTTTCCGTGTCCGGACCCGGGCCCTCGACCGATGCGTTTCCGTCGCTTCTTGGCTCCATCTGAAGGAGCAAGTTCGTGGAGTTTCATTGCGGTTTCACTTCCAGCAAATAACCGACTTTGTGAATCATGCCGCGGACCTGCGCGGTATCCGGATGAACGACGCTCTGACGAATCTTCCTGAGGCCCAGCCCACGAAGCACCAAGCGATGCCGCTCGGGAGTGCCGATCGGGCTTCGCTTCAGCGTCACCACCAACGATTGGCTCGTCTTCCCGGTCTTTGCAGCGCTCATGCGCTCACCCGTTCCTGCACGTCGCCAGTCCCTCGGCGAAGCCGCAGAACCTGCTCGGGATTACGGAGCTGACACAGACCGTCCAAAGTTGCCCGCACTGTGTTGAAAGGATTCCCGCGGCCCAGCGTCTTGGCGATGATGTTGTGTGCGCCGACAAGCTCGACAACGGCACGAACCGCACCGCCTGCAATGATTCCTGTGCCCTCGGTGGCTGGCTTTAAAAGCACGTGTTCTGCGCCGAAGATGCCATGGACTTCATGCGGAATGGTACCTGACTTCAACGGCACTTGAACCAGATGTTTTTTTGCCTGCTCCACGGCCTTTGAAATCGCGACCGGCACCTCAGCCGCTTTCCCCTTACCGATGCCGACCCACCCATGGCCGTCGCCCACAACGACCAATGCGCAGAAGTTAAACCGTTTGCCGCCCTTCACCACTTTTGCGACCCGATTGATGAAGACGACCTTGTCTTTCAAATTCAGTTCATCTGGATTGACTCGCACGCAGGTTCGCTCCTCTCCTCATGAAGGCCGAGGCTGACGTCGCCTCCGCCTGAACCTAAAACTGAAGGCCGCCTTCGCGGCTGGCTTCGGCGAGGGCCTTGATCCTACCGTGGTACAGCCGACCGCCCCGATCGAAAACCACCGCATTGACGCGTGCGCTTTTCGCACGTTCAGCCAACAACTTACCCACAGCCTTGGCCGCCTGAATGCTCCCCGTCGACTTGAGCGACTTGCGCAAATCCTTATCGACCGTAGAAGCCGCCGCAAGCGTCGCCCCCTTGACGTCGTCGATGATCTGCGCATAAATGTGAGCCCGGCTTCGAAAAACATTGAGCCGCGGACGCTCGGCGGTTCCGAAGACCCGCTGGCGCACGCGTTGTCGTCGTCGTTCGAGCTGGCGAGCTTTTTCCACCACGTTCATGGGCAATCCCTACTTCCCGGTTTTTCCTTCTTTCTTGCGCAACGCTTCGCCGGCATACCTGATCCCTTTTTGCTTGTAGACATCCGGCGGTTTGATCGCTCGAAGATTGGCCGCCACCTGCCCGACAAGCCGTTTGTCGACGCCTTTGATATTGATCAACGTCTGCTTGTCTACTTTGACTTCAATCCCGGCAGGGATCGCATAGGTCACGGGATTGATATAGCCGACGTTGAAGCTCATCGTGCGCCCTTGCACCTGCGTTTTGTACCCGACGCCGGTGATTTCCAGAGACCGCTCGTACCCCTTCGTGACGCCCTGAATCATATTGCTCAGCTCCGCGCGCACCAGTCCATGGAGTGCGCGAATCTTGCGCTCGTCGGTCTGCCGGCTCACCAAAACTTGACCGTTGTCGACCGCTACCGCAATACCTTCCACAAGAGGCCACTCCAACTTGCCGAGCGGTCCCTTGACGGACACCGCGGGGCCGGCCACCTTCACCTCGACTCCGGACGGAATTGGAATTGGCTTATTGCCTATGCGGGACATAATTCCTCTTCTTCCCTCTTACCAGACGGAACAGAGCACCTCTCCTCCGAGACCGTTACGCCGAGACTCTTGGTCCGTCATCACCCCTTTGGAGGTGGAAAGAATCGCCAACCCGATGCCGTTCCGAACTTTCGGAATGCGCTTGCTGCCGACGTACACGCGGCGCCCCGGCTTGCTGATACGCTCGAGGCCGGTGATCATGGACTGACCTTCCCCCACATATCGCATCTGCACCCGCAACATCGGATGTCCGTCCACCGTGGTATCCTCAATGCCTTGCACATAGCCTTCGGCCTGAAGAATCCGCAGTACTTCGCGCTTCAACCTTGACGCCGGAACAGTGACCGTTTCGTGGCGTCGCCGCGCGCCGTTTTTTAACCTGATCAACAAATCAGCTATCGGGTCTGTAACCATGAAGTCCTCTTTGATCCTCGGGCACGCGGGCTACCGCTGCTACCAGCTGGCTTTCCGCACCCCGGGGATCTCTCCCTTCAGACTCAGAAATCGGAAACAAATTCTGCACATGCGAAAACGCCGCAAGAACCCCCGCACGCGCCCGCAGAGCGGACAGCGGTTATAGTTCCTGCACGCGAACTTCGCCTTTGCAGCCGCCTTGTTTTTTAACGCTAATCGTGCCACTCGGTTCTCCTGTGACTCAGCCGCCCGACGGATCGGCCTTTTAGGCCCGGAACGGCATCCCCAAATGTTTGAGCAACGCCTTGCCCTCATCGTTGGTCCGGGCAGTCGTCACGATCGTGATGTCCATCCCGTGAATCGATGCGATCTCGTCGTATTTGATCTCGGGGAAAATCAATTGCTCTTTCAACCCCAACGTATAATTCCCACGCCCGTCGAACGCCTTCGGCGATACGCCCCGAAAATCGCGGATCCGCGGCAGCGCCAGCGTGACCAATCGGTCGAAAAACTCGTACATACGACGGCTCCGGAGCGTGACCTTCGCACCGATGGGCATCCCTTGGCGCAATTTGAACCCGGCAATGGCCTTTTTCGCACGGGTGACCACGGGCTTCTGACCGGTGATTGCGCCGAGTTCGCCGGTGGCGCTTTCCAGCAATTTGACGTTTTGGATGGCCTCGCCCATGCCGACGTTCAAGACAATCCGTTCGAGTTTCGGCACCTGCATCACATTCTTATAGCCGAACTCCTTCATCAGCGCCGGCACCACCTGGTCGCGGTACGTGTCGCGCAGCCGCGGATGAAATTTGGATTCCTCGCTGCTCCCTGCTTCAATCTGTCTGGCCGGTGCCGATTCCTTCTTGCCATGGGTCTTCCGCTCCCCCGGTTTCCCGGCGCGCCCCTTTTCTACCTTCGCCATTCCCGTTCCCTCATCTAGTCGATCACTTCCTTGGATTTCTTGCTGAAGCGGGCGCTGCGACCGTCATCGAGAATCCGCACGCCGAGCCTTGTCGGTTTATGCGTGACTGGACAGAGATACATGACGTTTGAAATCGCCAGCGGAGCCTCGCGTTCGATGATACCGCCCTGCCGAGCCTTTTGACTGGGCTTGGTGTGGCGCTTGATCATATTTAACTTTTCGACGGTAACTTTCCCTTCAGCCAGACTCACCGACAACACTTTGCCCGATTTCCCCCGCTCGCGTCCCGCAATCACCACAACGGTATCGCCCTTCCGAATCTTGCTCTTTCGAAGTGCTTGCACGTCTCGACTCCGTTCCCTCGTCCCTAGAGCACTTCCGGGGCGAGCGAAATAATTTTCATGAACTTCTTCCAGCGCAGTTCACGGGCCACTGGGCCGAAGATGCGCGTCCCGATCGGCTCGCCTTGATTGTTGATGAGCACGCACGCATTGCGGTCGAACTTGATGTAAGAACCGTCCTCGCGGCGGACTTCCTTGGTCGTACGGACGATCACCGCCCGACTCACGTCGCCCTTCTTCACGCTTGCCTGGGGGATAGCCTCTTTGACCGCCACCACCACCACGTCTCCGAGCGACGCATACCGCCTCTTGGATCCGCCCAGCACGTGAAAGCACATCGCCTGCTTGGCCCCCGAGTTGTCGGCGACATCCATATATGTATAGTTCTGGATCATGGTTTCTATCTTCCCGCAGATGCGGCCCCCCGACCTACTCCGCCCGTCCCTTTTCTAAAACCTCGACCACCCGCCAATGCTTGTCTTTACTGATGGGCCTCGTTTCCACCATGCGGACTCGGTCTCCGATCTTGCACGTGTTCTGCTCGTCGTGCACCTTCATCTTCGTGATCCGCCGCAGCACCTTGCGGTACACCGGGTGGATGACCGATCGTTCGACCGCAACCACGACCGTTTTGTTCATCTTGTTGCTGACCACCCGCCCCACCCATTCACGCCGCTGTTTTCCCGCTTCAGCCATGATCACGATCCCTTCGTCGTCATCGCCGCGCGATCAGCCCGCTCCAGCTCGCGTAGGACGGTCTGAACACGCGCCATATCCCGCTTGGTCTTTCGAATCTGCATGGGGTTTTCCAAGCGACCCGTCCCCAGCTGAAACCGAAAATTAAACAATTCCTGCGCCAACTGCTTGGCTTTTTCCGTAAGCTCGGGGGCAGTCAGCTGTCTCAATTCCTTGACATCCATTAGAATCCCCCGCGCGTAACGAATTTCGTGGCAACGGGAAGCTTGTGCGCCGCCAACCGAAAAGCTTCCTGCGCAACCTCAGGCGTCACTCCATCCATCTCGTAGAGAATCCGACCCGGCTTCACCACCGCCACCCAATACTCGGGATTGCCCTTTCCTTTGCCCATCCGAGTTTCTGCGGGCTTTTTCGTGATCGGCTTGTCGGGAAAAATCCTGGTCCAGACCTGGCCGCCCCGCTTGACGTAGCGCGTGATTGCAATACGGGCCGCTTCGATTTGGCGGCTTGTCACCCAACCCGGCTCCAGCGCCTTCAAACCGAACTCGCCCAGCGTGACCTGGCCGCCGCGATAGGCCTTGCCCCGCATCCGCCCCTTCTGCATCTTACGGAATTTTACTTTTTTGGGTGCTAACACGGTGGATCCTTCGACTTAGCCGATTCGCCGATCGAGCGCCGCCTCGGGCTTCAATTGCTGAACCGGAAGAATTTCGCCTTTGTATATCCAGGTTTTCACTCCAATCTGGCCCATGGTCGTATGGGCTTCCGCAAACCCGAAATCGATTTCGGCCCGCAAAGTATGAAGCGGCACCCGGCCTTCCCGATACCACTCGGTTCGGGCGATTTCTGCTCCGCCAAGCCGGCCTGCGACCGTGACACGAATGCCTTGTGCCCCGAGACGAAGCGCGGCTGCAACACTTCTCTTCATGGCCCGCCGGAACGCCACACGCTTTTCCAACTGCATGGCGATGTTTTCGCTGACCAACTGGGCGTCCAATTCCGGCTTTTTAATTTCCTTCACCGTCACATAGACCTGACCGCCATATTCCTTCTCAAGAGCGGCCTTGAGCTTGTCGACTTCGGCGCCTTTGCGCCCGATGATGATCCCGGGTCTCGCCGTATGAATGATCACGCGCGTTTGATCGCCGGAGCGCTCAATCTCTACCTTGGCGACGCCGGCGTGGTACAGCTTGGCCTTCACCATTCTCCTGATCTTGATGTCCTGATGGAGCAGGCGGGCGTAATCCTTTCCCGCGTACCACCGGGAGCTCCAGGTGTAGTTGTAACCAAGCCGATACCCGATCGGATGCGTTTTTTGACCCATACCCTAATGCCTCAGTGTCGCGGTGAATGTTGACGTGCGGCCGCCCTGGATGCCGGTACTACGATTTCCCATCCCCGGTCGGCGCGGCGACAACCACGGTGATGTGACTTGTCCGCTTGTGAATCGAGTTGGCCCGGCCCATCGACCGGGCCCGAAACCGCTTGTAGGTCGGCCCGCAATCCACGTACGCCTTCGATATCCACATCGACTCGCTGTCGCCCATCTCCTTCTGCTCCGCATTCGCGACCGCCGAGCGGACCACCTTCTCGACGACTTTTGCCGCGTGACGAGGCGTATGCCGCAAGAGCGCCAACGCCTGCGGCACCTGCTGGCCGCGAATCATGTCGATCACGGGCTTCGCCTTGCGTGGCGCGACCCGCACAAACCTTAGAATTGCTTTCGCTTCTGCCATCCTGGCCACCCCGTCACTGCTCGATCATCTGTTCGTTCACTGAAACCTATGCCCGCCATCGAAGAAGGCTCGTTACTTCAGCGCGACGGCCTTCTCGGTTTTGGCCTGTCCGTGGCCTTTAAAGAAGCGGGTGGGCGCGAATTCGCCGAGCTTGTGCCCGACCATATTTTCCGTCACGAAGACCGGGATGAATTTCTTTCCGTTGTGGACTGCGAATGTATGCCCGATCATATCGGGCACGACCGTGGATCGTCTGGACCAGGTCTTGATGATCTTGCGATCCTTGGTCTGATTCATCTGCTCGACTTTCTTCAACAGATGATCGTCGACGAAGGCTCCTTTACTGATGGATCTCGGCATCGGCGGCTCCTACTTGCGGCGCGAAATGATGAACTTCTCCGTCGCCTTGTTCTTACGCGTCTTGTACCCTTTGGTGGGAACGCCCCACGGCGACACAGGATGGGGATTGCCCTGTCCGGACTTTCCCTCTCCGCCTCCGTGCGGATGGTCGACCGGATTCATGACCACGCCGCGCACGTGACCGCGGCGACCCTTCCAGCGCGATCGCCCCGCCTTCCCAACCGTGATATTTTCATGGTCGAGGTTGCCGACCTGACCGACGGTCGCCATGCACGCCGCCAAGATCTTTCTCATCTCGCCCGATTTGAGCCTGACCTGCACATAGTGCTCGTCCCTGCCCATCACCTGGGCGAATCCTCCGGCGCTGCGGACCAACTGCCCGCCCTTGCCCGGCTTCAATTCAATACAGTGGATCGTGGTTCCAAGCGGCATGTTGCCCAGCGGCAATGCGTTGCCCGGACGCACTTCCGCATCAGCCCCCGACTGAACCGTATCGTTGACCTTCAATCCGACCGCGGCGAGGATGTACCTCTTTTCCCCGTCTCGATACTTGAGAAGCGCGATTCTCGCCGACCGGTTCGGGTCATACTCGATGGCGAGAACCCGGGCGGGCACGCCGATTTTGTCGCGACGAAAGTCGATGATCCGGTACAGGCGCTTATGCCCCCCCCCACGGAACCGAATCGTGATCCGTCCGTCAGTGTTCCTGCCTGCGGTCCGGTGATGAAAAGAGGTGAGCGACTTTTCCGGTCTCTTCTTCGTCAGCTCCTCGCTCGTCACCGCGGTCATGCCGCGCCGCCCCGGCGATGTGGGTCTATACGTCTTGAGTCCCATGTGCCGCTTCCTGCCTCCTACGCGCTTTCGTACAGCTCGAGCTTTTCGCCTTCCTTGAGCGTGACGAAGGCTTTCTTCCAATCCGATCGTTTTCCCGAAAATCTGCCGAGCCGCTTTACCTTGCCCCGCACGTTCATCACGTTGACCCGCGCCACCTTGACTTTCAACAACGCCTCGACGGCCTGCTTAATCTGAATTCGGTTGGCATCAGGATGAACGAGGAAACCCACCGTGTTGCTCGCCTCCCGCATGGCGGTGACTTTTTCCGTGAGCAACGGCTGAAGGAGCACGCCGTGCAAACCGCCCTTCATGACCACGCCTCCTTGACCTTTGCCAGTTCACGCTCGGGAATGACGATCTTGCCTGCGCGCACAACGTCATAGACGTTCAATTGGTCCGGAGCGAGCACCTTCACCGCCCGAAGATTCCGCGCGGCCTGCAGCAATTCCGGATGCCCTGGTCCGGCCACCAACAAAGCGTGCCCGTCGATCCCGAACTCCCCGAGCGCTTTGGCGAGGAGCTTGGTCTTCGGTTGCTGGATTGCAAAATCGGACACGACGACAACAGAGCCGTCCGCAAGCTTTGCGGAAAGAGCACTCTGGAGCGCAGCTCGGTACTTTTTCTTGGGCATACCGAAGGCATAACTCCGCGGCTTCGGTCCAAAAACGCTGCCCCCGTGCCGCCAGACCGGCGATCGAAGAGAACCCGCACGCGCCCGCCCCGTATGCTTCTGCTTCCACGGTTTCTTGCCGGAGCCGCTGACTTCACCGCGACGCAACGTCGAGGCGGTTCCCTGGCGTTCGCACGCACGCTGCATCACAACCGCCTCGTGCACCAACGCCGCGTGCGGCTTGCAGCCGAATACTTCCTGCGGCAACTCCACCGCTCCCACCTTCTGTTTTCTCAAATCGAGGACGTCCACCGTGGGCATGATCTATCCCTTCTTCGACTTGCGCACCATGACGATCCCGTTCGTAGCACCCGGAATGGAACCTCGCACAAAGATGAGGTTTTCGGCTGGACGCGAGTCGACGACCTTCAGCCTGGTAGCCGTGACGCGCTCCGACCCCATGTGGCCAGGCAGCGTCTTGTTTTTCCAGACACGCGAGGGATAGGCACTGCTGCCGATGGAACCGGGAGCCCGGTGAAACATCGACCCGTGCGACTCGGGACCGCCGGCATAGTGGTGGCGCTTGACAACGCCTTGAAAACCTTTTCCCTTGGAGACGCCCACCACGTCCACCCAGTCACCTTTCTTGAAAATCTCCACGGTGACCGTCTGGCCGGCGGCAACGTCACCGGCTTTCTTAAACTCCTTCAGATGCCGGCTGGCAGGCGCGTCGTGCTTCTTCAAATGCCCGAGTTCAGCCTTGGACAACTTGCGCTCCTTCACTTCGCCGAAAGACAATTGCACCGCCTCGTAACCATCCCGACCCTTGTTCTTGACCGAGACCACGCGGCAGGGCCCCGCCTCGATTACCGTGACTGGCGTTAGTCGACTCTCGTCATAGATCTGGGTCATCCCCAGCTTTTTACCCAACAACCCGTTCGTCATCTCGGCCCTTGCGCTCCTACAGCTTAATTTCGACGTCCACGCCCGCGGCCAGGTTTAACTTCATCAAGGAGTCCATCGTTTCAGGCGTGGGCTCCATGATGTCCAGCAGCCGCTTGTGGGTTCGAATTTCGAATTGTTCGCGGGACTTCTTATCGACGTGGGTCGATCGCTGAACCGTGAATTTTTCGATCTTGGTGGGAAGAGGGATGGGACCGACGACCTTCGCCCCGCTGCGGCGCACTGTTTCAACGATTTCGGCGACGGATTGATCAAGCACCCGATAGTCAAACCCCCGCAACCTGATCCTGATTCGCTGATCGACCTTCACCACTGCGTTCTCCTCTACCCAACGCCCGATTTTCGATTACGCCAGAATTTCCGTGACGACGCCGGAGCCGACGGTCTTGCCGCCTTCGCGC
>JBDZUK010000163.1:0-1612 GCA_040255165.1 Nitrospiraceae bacterium
AAATGTCGCGTGTCCCATCCTGAGACATACCGTCGACCACGAGAACTTCCAATGCCCCGGAGGGCAGCTTCTGCGCGAGAATCGAACGCACACAAGATTCAATATGGTTCTTTTCATTGCGGCACGGAACAATCGCAGAAATCATGGGTGTACAAGCCTTCATGGAGTCTACGGAATCAATAGGAGTTCTAAGGATGGGACAGAACCTTCAACAGGCCGAGGGTTCACTCCGGCAACAATCTGCGCCTTACCTTCTTAGGCCTTGTGATCGAGCACTCGAACGTACTTTGATACGTGGGCTGCCCCACGATCATCGTGACACGGACGCCACCCGCATTTCTCATAGAGCCGGCGCGTCGCAATTTTGTCTTCATACACCCACAAGAGCATCGACCGCATCTTGAGCGTCCTTGCCTTTTCTTCGAAGGTCCGCAGCAGCCGCGCACCGATACCCGTATTCCGATGGGATGACGCCACCCCAATTCCGAACAGCGACATGGTGGGTTCCGGCAAACTGGGTGAAGGACGACTATCGCGCGGAACAACAATGCTTCTGAGGCGGGCCTGCCCTACTTCCCAAAGACGCCGATCAAAGAGTAACCACGGCCTAAACACGATGCTTCGACCCGTGACCCAGAGCATATCGTGCCGCAGCAGGCGGGAGAGATGTGAGGGCGCTCCCACCGCATACCCAATCACACGGTCATCCTTATCAATAGCCGCGATCGCAATAGTTTCTTTCTGACGAACAAACCAGCCGATAAGGGCACTGGCGTAGCCTTCACCGAGGCGGGCGTTTAAATATCCATTAAATGCCTCGAGGTGGAGTCTCGAAACAGCCCGTACCATGTCTCCTTCAGCGACATCAACGATAGTGACATCCCCTTGATTATTGGCCGGCACGGCAAACCTCTGAGGTTGTGGAGTAGCGAAGGGATAGCTCATGCCTGTACTGGCGGCCCCACAAGTTGGTGGTAGAGGTCCAACAGCTTCCTTGATTCTGTCTGCCAGTTAAACCGGCTGCGCACCGCATCCCTTCCCGCCTCCCCCATCTGACGAGCAAGACTCGGATTATTGATCAAAGATTCAATGGCATCAGCGATCTGCTCAGGTTTCGTGGGATCCACCAAGATCGCGGCGCCCGTTTCCCCAGCAACCTGACGATATACAGGAAAGTCGGAACAGATCACAGGAAGCCCAAGGGCCATACATTCCATAAGTTTGTTCGGGAGGCCGCTCATGCTGTTTTGCAACGGCAGATATGTGGCAAGTCCGATACTGGCCTGATTCTGCAAGAGCAACGATTTTTCCTTGGAAAGAATTCCGTGGTAGTGCACTTGTCGGCTGATGCCGAGACGACTGGCCTCATCCCACAATGAACGAAGATAGTCTTCCGAAATACTCGGACCGGCCAACGCCAAAGGTACTTCCACGTCTCGTTGCTTGAGAATCCCCAAGGCCTCGAAGACCTGAGAAATACCACGGTCTCGGGTCAGCGCACCGGCAATGACGCATGTTTTGCCGTCGCGCACCACTGACGGGAGATCATCTAGACTCTGCCAATCTGGGAAATTCGCTACGACTCGGACATTGTTATGCAGGCTTGCATACC
>JBDZUK010000164.1:0-1604 GCA_040255165.1 Nitrospiraceae bacterium
CCCCCAGTCGGCACGTCCCATCACCACGGATTTCCCATGGATTTTCCTTGAGTCCACCCGGCCGGCCAAACAGCCGTTTGCATCTGAAAGGATTCTCTACTTCGCGCCATATCCCCTGTAAGACGAAACCCGGGAGGTGGTGGCAATGCGAACCGATCGTCTGATTGAAAGAGCAATCAAGACCGCTCAAATCCCCTGCCTCGACCCACGCCTCTACCAGATCGCCAGTCTCTCGACGCTGCTCTGGTACGGCCTGCTGTTTCTGCACTTCGATATCACGCCCTGGCAGATTGCCGTCACGTTCGGCACGGCGCTCCTGACACAGTACGCCGGGACACGACTGTGGAACCTGCCGTCCTTCGACCCTCTCAGCGCGCTCGTGTCGGCCCTTGGGCTCTGTATCTTTCTCCGTACGAATGATCTCCCGGTCGTCGCACTGGCATCGTTCCTCGCCATTGCCAGCAAGTTCGTCATCCGATGGAAGGGCAAGCACCTGTTCAATCCAACCAATTTCGGGCTGGTGGCGGTCTTGGCCGGCGGCCTCGCATGGATTTCGGCGGGGCAGTGGGGTCAGGTGGCCTGGTTCGGGTTTCTGATCACCTGCCTGGGCAGTCTTGTTGTCACTCGCGCGGCGCGGGCTGATGTCACCGTTTCGTTCCTCGCGTGCTACGTCGGTTTGCTGGTTGCCAGGGCGCTCTGGGTGGGGGACCCGCTAACGATCCCGCTGCATCAGATCGAGAGCGGCACGCTGCTCATTTTTTCCTTTTTCATGATTTCCGACCCGAAAACGACTCCGGACTCGCGGCCCGGCCGAATCTTGTTCGCCTGTCTCGTTGCCCTCGCCGCCTTCTCGGTTCAGTTCGTGCTGTTTCGCCCCAATGGGCCGCTCTGGGGATTGATCGCCTGCTCCCCGCTCGTGCTGATTCTCGATCGCCTGCTCCCAGGGTCACGATATGACTGGGCTCGGCCATCGATCGGCGGCCCTGCTCTATCTCTCGCTCATTCTGGTTCCATTCCGGCCGTCGTTTCTTCACCAAAGGAGGCTCTCATGACACGCCCGCTGGTTCTGACAGTGACGTTTTTGTCCGGCCTGCTCCTCTGGAGCGGCACGGCTTCGGCCTTCTGCGGCTTTTACGTCGCGAAGGGGGACACGGAGCTCTTCAATAAAGCGTCCGAGGTGGCCATCGCGCGCCACGACGACAAGACGGTCATCACGATGGCGAACGACTTCCGGGGCGACGTGAAGGAATTCGCGATGGTGGTCCCCGTGCCTGCCGTCTTAGAGAAAGACCAAATCCACATCGGCAATCCGGCCGTGCTGAAACATCTCGCCGATTATTCCGCGCCACGGTTGGTGGAGTACTTCGACGAGAATCCCTGCGTGCGCTACGAATTGCTGGAGCGGCAGAGAGACGCCGCGAAAAGCATGGCGCCGGCTGCCGCCGAAGCGAGACGCTCCGCGGCGCTCGGCGTGACGGTCGAAGCGCAGTACACCGTCGGTGAGTACGACATCCTCATCTTGTCGGCGAAGGAAAGCGCCGGGCTTGAAACCTGGCTCACCGAAAACGGCTACCGGATTCCCAAGGGAGCTTCCGCCGTGCTCG
>JBDZUK010000002.1:0-104044 GCA_040255165.1 Nitrospiraceae bacterium
GGTCCCGGCCGAAGCTCAACGCCTTCATCCCTTGTTCGGCCGCCTTGAGATTGGCTTGCGCGCCCTGCAGGTCGGCCTTTGTCGCGATGGCCCCCTGGATGGCCAATTCCAGTTCGCGCTGAGAGACGAGCCCTTGCTCGGCCAGTTGCCGGTGCCGATCGACGTTCAACTCGGCGGTTTCCACCGCGATTTCGGACGCGGTGACTCTCTGACGCGCCTCGCGCACTTTGTTTTCAGCCTCGCGTACCTTGGCTTCTGCCGAAGGCACGGCGGCTTTCACCAGGTTTTGCATTTCGCTGATGCGCTTGTCCAACTGTGCCGCGCGATCCAGCGCCGCTTTCCTCGTGTCCTCCAGCGCCTTCCGCCGTTGCTCCAGGAAGTTCAGCAGATCCGGAGCCATGAAGTTGGGATCGTAGTCGTCCAGCTCTAAGATCAAATCCCCCTGCTTCACGCGCACGCCTTCGAAGATGTGCCACTTCTTGATGCGTCCGGTAATCTGCGCTTCGATGTCCTGCGGACGCTCGTAGGGCGTGTACGCCGATAACTGGCCGGTGACGGTGATTGTTTGCGTCCAGGGGATGAACGCGATCGCGAGGATGAACAGCGCGATCAGTTTGATCGCGAGCCGGGACGAGAACCGCAACCGCTCGGGAATCTGGACGGCTTCCCACGACTGCAGCTTGCGCGAGGTGGCAAGGTCGTCGACGGCGATTTCATCGAGACCCGTCTGCTGGTTGACCAGCGAGCGGACGCGGTTTTTGAGGCCTGTTCCTAAAGGGGGCACCGGTATCTCCGCCGATCGGTGCCGTCATCATAGAGGAAAGGCGGGCAGCCGGTCAATTTTCGGTGGAGAACCAGGTGCGTTCCTCCCCTTGAAGGAAACCTCCGATCGGCCTTGACCGACCCTCGCGGAATCGTTAAGGTGGGGCCTCGTTTTCTTCGGCGGAAGTGTTGAGGAGAGCGCGTGGCGCGTATTGCATCGGCACCGGGAGGAGGAGATGCTTCGAAAAAGCCGTTGGTCGGCGTGCTGGGCGGGAGTACATCCGATTTCCCCATCCTCGAAAAGGCGGCGGCGGTGCTTACCGAACTCCAGATCCCGTATGAGCTGCTCGTGGTGTCCGCTCATCGGACGCCGGATCGGCTCTTTGCGTACGCGGAACAGGCGCCGGAGCGAGGGATAGAAGTCATCATCGCCGGAGCGGGGGGGGCTGCACACCTGCCCGGCATGCTGGCGGCCAAAACGCATCTTCCCGTCATCGGCGTTCCGATCCCCACCGAACATCTTCGCGGGCTCGATTCGCTTCTTTCCATCGTGCAAATGCCGCGCGGCATTCCGGTCGCCACGGTCGCCATCGGCGGCGCCGACAATGCCGGCCTCCTCGCGGCCCAAATTCTGGCGGGCCACTATCCCGCAATCAAGGACCGAATCCTTCAATTCCGACAAGCCCAGACCCAGGCGGTTCTCGATCTGCCGGAAGCAAGGGCAGACGTGGAAACCAGTCCACCGGGTCCTTCGAGCCGTACGTCGTGATCTCAGCCGTTATCGCCCCCGGTTCCACGCTCGGTGTGTTGGGTGGAGGACAGCTTGGCGCCATGTTCGCCGATGCTGCCCGTCGGCTGGGCTACCAGGTATGCGTGTGGGATCCTGATCCGGATGCTCCGGCGCACCGGCTCGCGAAGTTGTCCTACACGGAGTCCTTTTCCGACCCGTCGACAACGGCGGCGTTTGCAGCCGCCGCCCAGGCCGTCACCTATGAATGGGAGAATGTCCCCGCTCCGCTGTGCGAGACACTCGAACGACAGCGCCCGGTCCGGCCTTCCAGCGCAATTCTGCGCGTGGTTCAAGACCGCCTCCTTCAGAAGGAGTTCCTTGCCTCGCGCGGATTTCCTGTTCCGGCCTTTCTGCCAGTGTCCGCCCCGGACCAACTTGCCGCGGCTGTGACGAAGCTCGGGATTCCGGCGGTGTGCAAAACGGCGACGACCGGCTATGACGGGAAGGGCCAATGGCGAATCCGCGAAACGGAGGACCTCCCCGTCGTGACAGACCAGTTGGAGCGGATGAAGAAGCCGGGCACGAGGTGGATTGTCGAACGGTGGCTGGAGTTCGAACGGGAGCTTTCGTTGCTTGTCGTCCGAGGTGTCGACGGCGACGTCCGAACCTACCCCGTCGCCCAAAACGAGCATCAAGCCGGCATTCTGCGTATGACGGTGATCCCTGCCGATGTCACGGCCGGTCAAGCCGAGGCGGCGGCGAGCCTCGCGCGCCGCGCGGTGGAACAGCTCGAAGGCATCGGCGTTTTTTGCATTGAATTCTTTGCCATGCCGGGGGAGGAGCTGCTGATCAACGAGATCGCCCCGCGCCCGCACAACTCGGGTCACTACACGCTGAACGCTTGTACGGTCTCCCAGTTCGAGCAACAGGTGCGGACGTTGTGCGGATTGCCGCTTGGAGAAATACGTCTTCTCAGTCCGGCCGCCATGGTGAATCTTATCGGTGCGGAGGTCGAAACCATCGCCGGCACCAATGGGTGCCGCGAATGGCTCGGCGTGCCGGGGGCCTCGCTCCATCTCTACGGCAAGCGAGTGGTCCGCCCGGGTCGAAAAATGGGACACGTGACCTTTCTCGCGGACCGGCAGGATTTGGTTGTCGAGCGTGCCGCCCGACTTCGCTCTCAATTGGAGCGGACGTGACCGTCGTGTCTTGTTGGACCGTTGGACGGGTCTCCATCCTCATCGGGTTGCTCGGGGTGCTGCTTGGCGGGTGCCAGGCGGAGCGCGCGGCTACGACCGTTGCTGCGCCCACAGATGACTCGTCTCCGCCCGACGGGGCATACTTTGAGTTTGAAACGCTGCCGGGAGACCGGATGATTTTCAAGCTCACGGATGCCGATCGGATCAAAGAGGCTCGGGACATTCTATCCAAGAATCTTCAAAAACATGTGACCGGCACCATCGTGAAAGCTCCGCGACCGTACACCAAACCTTGGAGCTTTCATCTCGACCCTCGGTCGATCACCTTCAATATCATCACCGAACAAACGTGCGACGGCGCCATCCGTTTCGTGGAAGAACAATTGGGTTCGGTCGGAAAAACGATCCTGCTTGATTTTCATTGGTGTCCCTCTTCTTCCCGGCTGACTCGGGAAGTCCCTCCCTCCACCCCCCGGTGAACGAGGCAGTTCCGCATGAATCCGTTCCTTTTGTGAAGAGAGTGTAAGCGGTCCAGTACCGTGCGACCGACTCCTCGGCATCTTTTCTTCGATAAGCTTCAGCGTCGTTGGAAGTTGCTGCTCATGTACGTTCGGTTCCCGAGGCTATCGCTCCGGTGACCACGGCACCCACAGCATTATCGGAGCTTGTCCATTGGAAGGCCGGCGGACGCGACGGATACTTACCGCGGCGCGATCACGATATGTGCTCCTGCAATGTCTCATCGGGATCCTCCTTTCCTATGAATGCTGTTCGGATCCGAGGCGTGGTCGGTCATCGCACCAGCCGGTTGGTCGCCGTCGGATTGAGGTGTTTCGTGGCTGTGCCGGCAATGTTGCCTGCCGTCGTGCTCGAACGGACCTGGTTCGCGAGTGTCCTCTTGCCGGCAATACCGTCTTGGTCACTGTGACCATTTATTTGTCGGGCAATGCGCGTTCGGAACTGTAACTTTCATATTTCGTCCTTCCTCTGATTTCGGCGTCAGTGCGTCGGCTCAATTACGTGTTGGGCTTGTCGTTGATGCTTTGCCTCGGCTACGGAATCGTTCTGTACGACTGCGTGTGTTCTCTGGCGTGGCCAGGGAAACCATCACGGTGGAGCGACAGGAAAAATCGGGGCTGCGCGAGGAAATTGAGATCGTGAAGAAAACCGAGAGCCTGATCCTTCCGGAAATAGGAGGGCGGGACTTGGCTTCCCGATTGTCGGCGAAGCACCCCGGAATGAAGGCATTGTTCGTGTCAGACTACGATGACGATTCTGTCCGACGTCACCGCATCAACCCGCGGCTTCAATTCTTCGGCAGCCGTGCCGTCATACGGGACTGGTTGAAAAAGTGAGAGAAGTCGTGGACGCGTGAAGGGCCGCGCCGGGTTTACCGGTTCCAGCGCCGTGGGCGGCTGGGAGCAAAGAAGGGGACTTCACGGCGCTTGAACGGACCGATCAAAAGCATGCCGGCAACGAACCCGCCGATGTGGGCGAAGAACGCGACGCCCGCTCCGTCATGGCCGATGCTCATCCCGCCGCTGAGAATCTGCGTGACGAACCACAGACCCAGCACGAACCCCGCCGCCACATACGTGGTGCCGAACCACGGAATGAATACCAACACGTGCGCGCGCGGAAACAGCAGCAGATACGCTCCCAGGATCCCGGAGATGGCGCCGCTAGCGCCGACCATCGGAATGGTGGAAGAGGGCTCGATGAGGGCGTGGCTGAGCGCGGCGAGGATGCCGCAGATCACATAGAAAACGACGTACTTGCCGTGTCCCACCACGTCCTCAATGTTGTTCCCGAAAATCCACAAATACAGCATGTTGCCGATCAAGTGCATCCAGCTGCCGTGGAGAAACATGCTGGTCAGGAGCGTGGCATGCGGAGGAATCTCCCCGATGGGCGCCGGAAGGTCCGCGTCACCGAAAATCGCCGCGGGTATGGCGCCGTACTGAAACACGAAAGCCTGTCCCCATGTGGGTGGCAGGCTCGCCTGATAGAAAAAGATGAGCACGCAGGCGGTGATGAAGGCGATCGTGACGAACGGCGTTCGTTCGGTGGGATTGTCGTCGTGCAGAGGGATCACGGTATCCTGTTTAGGATGAAGACCGGCGGCGATTCACGAGCGGCCGAGGCAACGCCGGATTGTCAGGCAGCGACCCGTCGGGTCCCAGCGGCACGGAAAATCCGGCTGCGTGCGTATGGCCGCCTCCGCCGAACGAGGCGGCGATGGAGCCCACGTCGGTCCCGTCTTCGCGGGAGCGCATGCTGTAATAGCGCCGGCCGTCCCGGTCGTGCCAAATCAGACAGAATGGAAAATCGGCCGACAGACGCTCGCCGATTTGACTCGTCAGGACGGCGCTCTGTACGGCCGGAACCGTAGCCCCTTGAAACTCGACGAGCACCGCTTGCGCGGCCAATTTTCCGACCAGCTCGTTTTCATACCGCAGAATGGCCCGACCGTCCCGCTCCAATTCTTTCTGTTGAAATGAATTCCAGAGTTGGAAGTCGAAGGGATGCGACGCCAGCGCGGCGTTGATCTCCCGGCTGCCGGGCAAGGCCCAGGTCCAAAGATCCTTGTCTTGAATGTATTCCAACAACCATGGAACCGGTCGGTCGTGCGCCCACTCCCAGGCGAGCACGGCCCCGGACTTTCGCAAATCGAAGTACGCGTAGGGCAAGTCTGCTAGTGCCTGTTGCGCGGTAATGTGATGGTCGAGCACCACAAGGGCCTTCGAGGCGGCTGCCATTGATTCAAGAATTTCGCGGGCGTAGCTGAAGTCGACGATCACCACCCGCCGATTCTTCACTTCGTCGGGAGGCGGCATGCCGTGCTTCACGGGGATGAAGCGCGCCCCAGGGAACTGTTTCCAAATCGCCCAGGCCGCTCCGAACCCGTCGGCGCATTCCGCATGGTACAGCACGACGTCGGGTGGTGCATCGAAGCGATGGGTGTGCCGGGGGCCTTCCATAAGAGTGAGGCAAGCATACCATGCGCATCCCGTCGGACTAAAGACGCGCAGGCCTTCGACAGGAAGGAGCGTTTCTACAGCGTATTGATATGATCGATGAGCTGCCGCAAACGGCCGGCGCTCCGGCGGTTGAAGCTGAATACCAGACGAGGCAGATCCCTCAAGACCGGCTCGTCGAGCTCTTCCGGCAAGGGGCCTCGTAGCTCAAACATCCCTTCCGACAAGAGATCAGCGAACCGGTCTTGAATCGCCGCCAACTGCTCAGGCGACAAAGGATTCTGGAGCCGCATGGCCAGTTGCCGGCCGACGAAGCGGATGGAATGGTAGCGTCGATAGAACTGCAAAATTTCGGAGACGGCCGCTTCCTCCGTCGACACGATCTTAAAGAGGCTGAGGTCTTCCTGGTTGATCAAATTGCGATGCAGGAGGTGCTCGATGATGAATCTGTACCAACCATCCCAGTAATTGCAACCGGGCGCTTGCAGGCAGACGATGGGCTGCGGATCGCTCTTCCCGGTTTGGGCCAGCGTCAGGATCTCGAACCCTTCGTCGTGCGTGCCGAAGCCTCCGGGGAAGAGTGCGATCGCGCTCGCCTCCTTCTGGAACATCAGCTTGCGGGTGAAGAAGTATTTAAAGGTGATGAGCTTCGGATCGTCCGCGATCGTGGGATTCGGCCCCTGCTCGAACGGCAACATGATATTGACGCCGAAGCTGTTTTCCCGACCGGCCCCTTCCTGACAGGCCCTCATGATCCCGTCGGCCCCGCCGGTGATGACCATGAACCCTTCCTGAACGACCCGGCGGGCGAATCGGACGGCCAGTTGGTAATTCGGGTCCGTCGGCAGTGTGCGCGCGGAACCGAAGATGCTGATCTTTCGGCGATCACGATAGCCTTGGAACACGCCAAAGGCATGCCGGAGCTCACGGACGGCGCGGTTGACGATTTTGAGATCTAGAGCGTCCAGCCGCGCGTCGTGAAGGCGCAGCACGCTGGTGAGCAACTCTTTCATCAGCCCGGCTTGAAGATCGTCCTCCGGACTTTCAAGCAATGCCCGGACCTGGTTCAGGATCTCGTCGTTCGACAATACGGTTCGCTGGCGTGCCGGTGGGGTCTTGATGGGTGTGGCCATAGATTTGTCACCTCGCCGTCTCAGGTAGAGGAAAAATTCTACCAGCTCACCGGAGGTTGGTCAAAGTTAGCGTGATCCGGAACGGCTCAAGCCGGATCCGTGTCTTTGCGACAATGCTGAAGGACCCAGGTTCGAATATGCGACCGGTCCGAAGGCGGCAGGTTGGTAAATTGCACGTCCACGCCGGGGCGTTCTTCCGAGCGCTCGGGGGACACGGGGAGTTGATCGTAGCTGGTGACAATCGTGCCCTGGATCGAAAATTTGCGCGGCAGGCCAGGTAAGGTGAAGCCGAGCCGCACTCGAGTGCCCGGAAGGAGCAGGGCGGACGATTCGAGGAGCGCGCCGGCGTGGCTTAATTGTGTGATGACGGCGCGGTGGTCGGCGGCTTCGCCCTCGCCCACACGCACGGTCGATTCGATGCGCGTCCGGCATCGCGCGGGGGTCAGCATCAAATCTCTGGCCGTGAGAATGCCGACCGGTTGGTCTTGCTTGGTCACGATGAGCAACGGCACGCCGGTCGAGAGCATTAGCGTCGAGGCGTCTTCGATCGCGCGATCATACTCGATGAACTGGACCGGCCGTGTCATGATGGCGCGCACCTCGACGTCGTTCGGCTCCAAGCCCTGAGCCACGACCCTTTTCACGATGTCGCTGAAGGTCATGATGCCGAACCGAGTGTCGGTGTCTTTCACCAGTAGGCAGGGCGTTTGTTCCCGATCGAGCAGGAGGGCCGCTTCGCTGACCGATACATCGCCTGGAATTTGTACCACGCCCGGTGTCATCATGTGGGCAACGACAGATGGTATGTGATCCGCCGCGTCACGCTTGTTTACCATGTCAGGCCGGCTCCCTGAGTGTGTTTCTGTCGCGACGGCGCCGGCCGCGGCGTATGCAAAGTATAGCAGAGCGGTCTCATGCCACCCTCCGCGGCAGTTCGCTTGTCAAACAAGGGCTTTCGCGAATAGACTAGGCTCATTTCCTGCGCCGAAACAAGAGAAGCGGAATGACACATCGGCACACAGTGGCGCGAGAGTTTCAGCGTCGGGTTGAGGCGATCCCGGAGCATGGCCTTGGATTGTCCGTCGACGTCTACGTGCCCGATCTGTTCGATCTGGTCGACGCGTTGGCGGCCCGGCGGCTGGAGGTTGGTTACTACGAAGTGTTCAAGGCCACCGACGGCGCGTTGGCCTCGGTACGCAACCGGTTGGCCGACGTTCGATTGACCTATCACGGAGAAGGGCTGTGGCTGACGCAGCCGGAAGCGCCCAGACACTTGTTTGCCGCCGAACTCAAAAAGGCGGCGGGGCAGGTCTCTCGATTGCGCAGCAGCTGGTTGAATCATGAATGTGCGACCAAGGAGATAGCGGGCTACGCGTTCGGAACGTACCTGCCGCCGGTGTATACCGAAGCGGTGGCTCGTGTGACCGCCCAGGGGGCGCTCGAAGTCCAACGCCGTTTGGACGCCGCTGCCGCCGCAAACGCGTCGGCCCCCCTGTTCCTTCTCGAAATACCCCCGCTGAGCTACTTTGTAGCAGGAACGATTCCAATTCCAACTTTTTTCCGCCTTGTAACGGACATGGCGCCGTGCGGCCTGGTTCTCGACATCGGGCATCTGTGGACGGTGTATCGATACGCCGGCGCGTGGAAAGCCCGGCCGCTGGTCTCGTTTCTGAGGGAGTTCCTCGAACAGTTCCCGTTGGAGCGCGTCGTGGAAATCCACGTCGCGGGGCTTGCCGTCCATGAAACGGATCTCGGCAGCGACGAACCCGGCACGCCGCCGTTCTGGATCGACAGCCACGCCGCGCCGATTCCTCCGGTGCTGTTCGAGATGCTGGAACACGTGATGAACGACGAGCGTCTCGTGAATCTCCGCGGCATCGCGCTGGAAGTCGATACGAAACCCATCCCGCTGATCGTTGATGAATTCGAAGCGTTTCGCGCTCGCTTTGCGCCGCTCATGGCAAGGACGCGACGGTTCGCGACAAGAGCCGAGGCGATGGTGTCGGCCGGGAAGGATTCGCCCGCCTATCCGCCGCTTCCTGTCGATCTGCGGCAGCAGCTTCAAGAAGACAATCGGCAATATGCACGGATCGTGGCCGGTCAGGAATCGGCGGGTCCGATTGGCTGGTGGTCGCAGGACGGCATCGAAGGAGTGGAGCGTTACCGCCGCCGATACTTGCCTCATGAAATTCTGCACTGGGGAGGCAGTCTGTCGGATATGTTTCCGGAAACGTGTCGCGAGCTCGCAACAACGGGACCTCCTCTCTCGGAATTCGTATCCTTCTGGTGCCGAGAGTCCAGGCCGGTCACGCAGCCCTACGATTTCTTCTTGTTGAAGATCCATCGTTTCCTGGAGTTCATCGCCGAATCGACGCCGTCGCTCGTTCCGGTGGCTCAGGAGGAGGCCCAAACGTTGCGTGAAGCGTACGCGGCGGCGAACGAACCGGCAGAGGTGGGCCGTTGAGTTTTTGGATCGATTTGCCTCGGCCTATCGTCGGATTGTCACCGATGGACGGCGTGACCGACGCGTCGTTTCGGCGGATCGTGGCCGATCAAGGGAAGCCGGACGTCACGTTTACCGAGTTCACCCATGTCCACGATATATGCCGGGGGCCGGAGTTTCTCCTGCACTCGCTCATTTATCACGACACGGAACGGCCGATTGTGGCCCAATTATACGGGAAAGATCCGGATCTCTTTTATCAAGCGGCCCACGCGGTCTGTGAGTTGGGTTTCGACGGGTTGGACATCAACATGGGCTGCCCTTCGCGCAGCGTCGCCTCTTCAGGATCCGGTGCGGCCCTTATCAAGACTCCTGAATTGGCGCATGCACTCCTGCGGGCGGCCCGGCAGGGAATCGAGGATTGGGCGGGCGGGCAATCGCTCGAAGCAGCCGGCATCAAAGGAATGCGAGCGGCCCAAATCCGGGCGCTTAACCGGGCTTGCTCAGCGGCTTCCGCGACAAGGCGGCGCGCGATCCCTCTATCCGTAAAGACTCGACTCGGATACGACACGAACGTCGTTGAACGCTGGGTCGAGCATCTGCTCGAGGAACGACCGGCCGCGATTTCACTGCACGGCAGGACGCTGCAGCAGATGTATCGCGGGGAAGCGGATTGGTCGGCCATTGCAATGGCGGCCGCCCTCGTCCGCGGCAGCGGCACGCGGCTGTTGGGCAACGGCGACGTGCACAGCATGAGCGAAGTGATACGGCGGGTTCAGGAGACCGGGGTCGACGGCGTGCTGGTCGGCCGCGCGACGCTCGGTGCGCCGTGGTTTTTTCGCGACAAAGAGCGCGCGAGGCGTGTCTGCCACGCCGGGGAAACGATCCCGGCGGGTGACGGCGAAGCGCACGTGCCGCTGCGGCAGCGGTTTCAGGTTCTGCTGGATCATGCCCGCCAATTCGAGACGCTCTGCGGGCGACCACAGTTTCACCGGATGCGCAAACATCTCGGCTGGTACTGCAAGGGATTCCCCGGCGCGGCGGCCTTGCGCGCGGCGATGTTCAAGGTCTCGTCGGTCTCCGAACTGGAAGCAACCTTGGCGGAGTATTGGCCCTCCGATGCTGAGGCTGTCCCCTCTTCCGATTCTCCCGTTGCCTCGTCTCTCTACGAATCGCTGGCCTGATGCGCGTGGTCCTGGCTTCCACCTCGCCCCGCCGCCGTGAACTCCTGGCGCTGCTTGGCATCCCGTTCGGCGTACAGAGCCCGGACTTCATCGAGACGATCGTTCCATCCCTCGATGCAACGGAGCAGGCGACGACGTTCGCCCGGGGAAAGGCTAGGTCCGTGGCCGTGCGCGAGGCGAATGCGCTGGTGATCGGAAGCGACACCTTAATCTCGCTCGGCGGGTCGGTATTGGGAAAGCCGGCGGACCTCGACGAGGCGGCGGCGATGCTTCGTCGCCTCGCGGGCCGGGAACATCGGATTCATACCGCCGTCGCGCTCGCTTCTTCCGATACCCATGTCGACGAAGCGGCGGTCGAAACCGTGGTCGTTGCGATGAAGGATTTTGGTCCAGCCGATCTGGCGCGATATCTCGATACCGGAGAGAGCTTGGGAAAGGCCGGCGCCTATTCCATCCAAGGCGCCGGAGGCGAGTTGATCCAACGGATCGAGGGAGACTACACCGCCGCGGTCGGACTGCCGCTTCGGCTCGTGGCCCAGATGCTCCAAAGAGCCGGGCTACGGGTGCCGGTCGACGTCGAAGACCTCTATCGACGCACTCCCTACTGCAACTGGGCACGCTTTCAGGGCTCGTTGCAAAGGGGTGGGAGCTTTCCTTAGAATGTCGTTCATTCATTTGGACTTTAGCCGAGGAGGGCGGTTATGCAGGGCGAGAGGAGCACGTCGTTGTCGCGAGTCATGGGGGCCGGGGTCTGCGGACTATGTGCCGTTTGGATCGGGGTTGGAGGAGTAGAGCCTGGCTTCGCGATCGACGCCAATCTGACGATGGACGAAGCGAAGAAAGCCCTGGACGCCGGCCGCGCTCCAATGGAAAAAGCGAACAGTCCCGAAGACGTGAAAAAGGTGATGCAGCAGGCTTCCACGGCCACCCGGGTCGGCGCCGATCCGGAAAAGGATCCGTGCGGGACCAGCGCCATCCTGAGGACGAAGCGTTTCAGACTGGAAGCGTTCGGGCGGCAGGAAGCCGCTGAATCCAAAAAGCAGAAGAAAGAAGTGCGCATGCCCGACGAGTTCATTCAGAAAGTCGTCAGCATGCCCAATATGGAAATAGAAGTTCAGTTGTGCGGCGATGATGAATACTTTGCCGAAGGCGTCCAGGTGGCTTTTCAGCAGGGAGGAAAAACGATCAAGCCCGTGGACGTGAGCCCCGCCGAACGGGGCCGCAAGAATGAGGGGAACGGACCGCCATTCCGGTCCCGCTTCACGGCCCGGTTTGCGTACGAAGCATTCGATCCCAGCGCGAAAACGACGATCATCGTGTTTTTCCCGGATGGCAAGGAATCTCGTTTCGATGCGGACTTTTCAAAGGTGAAGTAACGGAGATCCGCCTAACGCCCGCCGACCGGGAGGAACGATACGGCGATGGAGAGAGCGATCAAGACGATGATAATCCATTCCAGCAGTTCCATGCGCAGCGTGGCGGCCCGATCCGCCATTTTCCCGTAGATGCTCTCCAAGGTGTTGAGCTTTCGTAGAATGCTCGCATCCCAGGCTTCCAAGTGGAACCGTTGCGAGACCAACCGATAGACCCTCGCCAGATACTGGTCGCCCAACAGCTTTAAGGTGTTCGTGACGCGCTCGAAGAGGAGTGCGCCATCTACCTGGAGCTGCGCGATGTGCGTGGTATCGTACTCGTAGGACCCTGGCAGCGCCAACCGTCTGCGAGTTTTCCGAGTCAGAGCCTCATACCCCTGATCCAGCGCCTGGTCGAGTTGCTCGTCAAGGATCCGCATTTCCAACAGCTCGACGTTGGCGAATTCCAGGACGGCCCGCACGTCGTCCATCTCTTTTCCAAACAGCACCGCGGCGTGCCAATCGATCAGCGCGGCGTCTTCGACCCCGAACGAGATCCGGCATGAGACAGCGTCGCGGACTTCTTCGTCGGAAAAGGGGGTCCGCTCCCCGCGAAGCACGTGCGCCAACTCGGTTTCCCGGGTGATCCATACGGGCCGTTCCTGGGTCGGGGCACAGGCTTCGATCGCGAAGACGACATAGTCCTCCACCTCGTCGGCGATCCTCGGTCGTTCGATCGCCTGATATATCGTCCGGACGAGTTGCTCGATGCGAGTCCGGGAATCCGCCAACAGTGACTCGTTCTCGTACAGCGATTCGCTGAGCTCGACCAAACGTTCGAAGGGGCCCTCGAGCCCAAAGCGATAGGTAATCGTCACGGCGCCGAAATCATAGGCCATGATCTCGACGGTCGGGCTGGATTGATACGGGCCGGCGGACAATATGTTCGCTTCGCGGATCAGTCGCAGGGGGGCCGGGCGATATTCGAAGTATTGCGGCGCCCGCGTCTTGTGCCGCAAGCGGCCCCGTTCCGTTCCGGCCGTAATCCGGTGGTCGGCCTCTTCGAGGTTGATCGATTGTCCGATGTCGTAGGCGAAGACCGCGTAACACGTCCCGGTCTTAATCGTGAGATCGGACGGTGGTGGGACCGACTGCATCGGGGACTCCGAAGGTTGGTGAGATCATTATATACAGAATGGACGCGGGCCTGAATGACCATTCCTACTCCGGCCTGAAAGGCCGGCCGATTGTCGCCATGATCGACCGGGGGCATCTTTGCCGGAGCAGCGATCTGCAACCTTTGCACGCCCTGAGGAATGAGCTTTCCCGCTCGATTGTGGCTGGATCATTCCTCTCGGCGGCGGGCGTGCCTGCAAAGTTTGCATGTTGGAGGAAGCAAACCGCAACGTCCGAGGGGCGCTCCCGCCGGATCGTCGGCCAATCCAATGATTTGGCATGCCCGCAAACCGGGCACGTGAGTTGCGTTGTCTTGACATCTGCACTGTAACGAAACCTTCCGTGCTGGAGGGAAACGAACGTGATCCCTCTTGTCTGTCCGATGTGCGAAAGGACGATCAATCTCGGAATATGGGACAGCCGTTCCGAGAAAGCGTACTGCCCGCATTGCGTTCCGCCGCTCGAAAAAAACGATTGGGCAGAACGGATGAAAGGACCCAGCCGGTTGGCACAGGATCTCCGTCCGGCGAGAAGAAGAGATGAGCCATAGGAGGGACAAGGATCTATGTACGAACCGGAGCGGACCGGCGTGGAACCCCCCGATCATGCGTGCGAACGATGCGGCTATACCAAGCCTCGGCTGATGTTCGATCAGTCGAGTCGGCTTATCCTTTGTGAACGTTGCGTCGAAGCCGTCCGAGAGCGGCAAGCATGGCCGCAGCTACACGAGGCCGGAGCCGTGTGATGCACTTCAAGGCGTGTGTCAACCCATCCGACCATAGGAGGTCACAAGAGTGAGGGATTCATCCATGGCATCGAGCGAGAGACACCCGGCCGCGGTGGCGTTTTGCGATCGCTGCGCTCGGCGGACCCCGGCCTTGTTTTTCGACGACGTGAGTTTGCAGGAGTTGTGTCAGGACTGTTCCGACCGGTTGAAACGCCGGCGCGGAGCCGTAAGCCAACCAGCCACGCCCAGGTCATAATGACCTCCACATGTCCCGCCGCTCTCGGAATGATGGCGCGGGATGATCTGCGCGACACCGCGAGGATCCTGTGCCCGGAACACATCTGAGCCTGAGGCCGGTGCCAAGCACCGTGTGGGCGCAGGTGTCCCGCCTTGCGTTGGTGATCGGCCTCGAACAGCGCGTGCTCGCCATCATCGGCTCCTACGCCGTAGCCGTCGGGCTCTTCTCCCTCATTGTGCCGCTGACCGTCCAGGAACTCACCAATACGTTCGCCTTCGCCATCGAGCCGGTCATGATCTTCACGCTCGCCTTCACCGTTCTCGTGGGCCTGCTGTTCATCGGGTTCTTTCGAGTGTTCCAGACCAGCGCCATGGAGACGCTCTTTCAACGGCTGTACACCCGCATCGCCGTCGCAATGACCGAACATCTGCCGCGGATTCGCGAAGAGGTGTTCGTGCCGAGCTATGCGAACTACTTCGGGGAAGCCGAGCTTCTGCCGAGGGCGGCGGTCGTCGTGCTGGTCGATCTCATCAACGTCATGGTGTCCGGTGCGGCCGGGATGGTGATTCTGGCCATGTATCACCCCTACTTCGTGGTCTATGACGCGTTTCTCCTGGGAGGCTTTGCCCTGGTTCTCATCGCCGCTGGGCAAGGGAGCGTGCAAGCCACCCAGATGGTCTCACAATGCCACTATACGTTGATGACCTGGATGCAGGACCTGGCTCACAACCGATTGCATTTCAAGGCGACGCAGAGCGCTCCGCTTCTTCTCGCCAAGACAGACGGCTTTCTGGATGACTACTTGGCGGCCCGAAGGGCACGGTCCGGAATTCTGACCTGGCGTCAGTATGTAAGCACGGTGACCTGGGAGGCTGTCTGTCACAGCGCCATGATCGCGATGGGCGGATGGCTGCTTTCGATCGGTCAGATCACATTGGGGCAGTTCGTCGCGGCGGAGGTGATCCTGGGCACCCTGCTGCTCAATCTCGATACGGTCACCAGGCGCATGTACGCGGTGACCTATATTCTGACGTCGTTGAGCGAATTGGCGCGGGTGCTCTCCCTTCCCAAGGACGATGCCCTCCATGCCGCCTCGACCGCTTGCTTGGCCCGGCACGAGCCTGCACGGGCTGCGGCTCACGTGCAAGGACGTCGCGTTCGCATATCCCAACTCGCCTCCTATTTTCGAACGGTTCTCGATGGAGCTGACACCCGGTGAGAAGGTGGCCGTAGTCTCCGGGACGAGCACCGGCAAATCGACCCTCGCGCTGGTCGTCGCCGGCCTTCTGGGCCCGACGGTCGGCGTCGTCCGATTCAACGATGTCGATTTGCGCGATATGACGATGGACGACGTGAACGCCTCACGCGGGCTTGTGCTGGACTCGCAGCTCTCCCTGTTCGGTGGCACGCTGCACGAGAACATTTCGTTGGGCAGGAAGTCCGTCCGGTACGAGGACATTCGCTGGGCGCTCCGGCTGGTCGAGCTTGACGAGGAACTCGACGCCCTGCTGCGCGGGCTCGACACGCCGGTGCTCGCCGGAGGCAAGAGTTTACCAAGAGCCAGATCCTTCGCCTGTTGGTGGCGCGCGCGGTCGTGACGCGGCCTCCTTTACTGATTTTCGACGGAACGTTGCACAACATGGAGCCGGAGCTGAGGCAGGTCCTCTTGCGGCGGCTGTGTTCCAAAGAGGAGCTGTGGTCGGTTCTGTTCGTCACGAACGATCCTTCTATCGGTGACTTCGTGGATCGCCGCGTTCTCATGTAAGCGGTGGTGCAGCCCATGAAGCCACAGGGTATACACCCTTTCCCCTGCGTGGTAGCATAACGGTTCCATGTTCAGGCCCGTCCCTAAAGCCGCGTTCCTCCACCGGATTCCCTACCGGCTGATCGCCTCCGTCGTTCTGATTTTGGCCCTCGTCGTCTCCGTCATCCTCCTGTTCAGCCTGGAGCAGGAGAAGCTCTTGCTGCAGGGCCTGACGCAAGGCGAAACCGACCCCACCGACCTGTTTCCGGCGCTGTGGCAGTCCCGGCGGGACTTGATCGTGGTGACGGTGCTCACGTTTCTGGTCAGCGCCATCGGGATCGCGGCCGTGATTACGTTTCTCCACTACGACAGCACGCGGCGAACCTTGGAAGAGGTCAAGGGACTGGCTCGGAACATCCTTCAAAGTATTCCCACCGGCGTGCTGACCATCAACCAGGGCGGAATCATCACGGCGGTGAATCCGACGGCTGAGGCGGTGTTGAATCGCGCCACGTCCGGATTATTGGGCAACGGATACGATGCCGTGTTCGCGGAGGGCGATACGATCCGCCAGGTGCTCGACGGGGCATTGAGAGATCACCGGCACGTGAACCAGAAAGACGTGCCCTACGAGAGTTATGACCGCATTGCCAGGATCATCCGGGTCAGCACGGCGGAACTCACGGGAGACGATGGGGAGCCGGCCGGTGTGATCCTGCAGGCGCAGGACGTCACGGAGTGGCTGGGGCTCGAGCAGCGGGTCCGGATCGCGGAAAAGCTGGCCGCCCTGCACACGCTCTCCGCCGGAGTGGCACACGAGCTCCGGAACCCGTTGAGCGCCATGGATCTCAACCTTCACTTGTTGGAGGAGGAACTCAAAGAGAACGGGATACTCCGCAACCCGGGTGCCCGATACCTCCATGTCCTGAATGCGGAATGCCGCCGTCTCTCGGTGATCCTCGACAACTTCATGAAATTCGCGCGTCCGGGATCGGTAGGCCTGCACGACGTCAACGTCAAGGCGCTGATCGAACACATCGTCGCCTTGATGCAATTCGAGGCCGACGAACGTCACGTCCGACTGGAGCATACGGTGGATGATGATTTGCCGTCCGTGCTGGGCGACGAGACGGCCATCAGTCAGGTTCTGGTCAACATCCTCGTCAACGCGTTTCACGCCATGCCGGACGGCGGGATCTGCTCGATTACCGCGCACGCACCCTGGTCCGACGGCCGACGGTGGGTGACGATTTCGGTGAACGATACGGGAGTCGGCATTAAAAAGGAGGAGCTGTCCCGGCTGTTTGAGCCGTTCTACACCACCAAGTCCACCGGGACGGGGCTTGGGCTCGCCATCGCCTATCGCATCATGCAGGACCACGGCGGGACCATTCGGGTGTCGAGCGTGCCGGGAAGCGGGACGACGGTGGTGATGACGTTCCCGGTGGCGGTCGACCAACCCCAGCCGATTCGAGTCGCAACATGAAGCTGAGCGCTCGCATACTCGTGGCCGACGACGAAGTCAACATTCGCGGTGCGTTGGTGACGATGCTCGAAAAGAGAGGACATCGCGTGCGGGGGGTCGGCACGGCGGAAGAGGCGCTGGAGCAACTGGGTGCCGCGCCTGCCGACTTGGTCATCACGGATCTCAAGATGCCGGGAATCGGCGGTATGGAGCTGCTCCGCCAACTGAAAGAAAAGTGGCCCGACACGGAGGTCGTCGTCATGACCGCCTATGGGTCCATCGACACCGCGGTCGAAGCCATGCGGGCCGGGGCCTACGACTATCTCACGAAGCCCATCGACCGCGACCGGTTTCCTGTCGTGGTCGACAAGGCGATCGAGCGCCATGCCCTGGCCAGCGAAAACAAGCAGCTTCGGGACCGTCTCGAGACCAGAACACGGTTCGATCAGATGGTCGGGGAGAGTGAAGCCGTTCAACGGATCTATAGCCTCGTGGACATGATTGCGGACAGCGACATCACCGTCTTGCTGACCGGAGAAAGCGGAACCGGGAAGGAACTCGTCGCGCGGGCGATCCACCACAAGAGCTCCAGGGCCGATGGGCCGTTCGTCACGCTGAACTGCGGAGCCCTGCCGGAGAATTTGTTCGAGAGCGAGTTGTTCGGGTACGAAAAGGGCGCGTTCACCGGCGCCATGTCTACGAAGGGAGGACGATTCGAGCTCGCCCACGGCGGCACGCTGCTGCTGGACGAGGTGGGGGAGTTGTCGCTCAAATCGCAGGTTGATTTTCTCCGAGTGCTGGAGACCAAGGAATTCAGACGCCTGGGCGGCACGAGACTGATTACCGTCGATGCCAGAGTCATCGCGGCGACCAATCGAAATCTCGTCGAGGCCGTGAAACGCGGAGACTTCCGTGAAGATCTGTACTACCGGCTCAATGTCGTGCCGGTCCATCTGCCTCCGCTTCGTGAGCGGGCCGACGACATTCCGTTGTTGATCGACACGTTTCTCAAGGAATTCGCCTCCAAACATCAACGCGAGGTGAAAGACATGTCTCGAGAAGCGCTCCGGCTCCTGCGATTGTACGGCTGGCCGGGGAACGTCCGTCAGCTTCGAAACCTTATGGAGCGCCTCGTCGTCACGGTAAAAGATCCCGTGATCCAACCGGAACATCTGCCCGAGGAAATTCAGGCCAGCAAAGAGGATATGCGCACGATGGTCGTGACGCTCGGAAGCTCTCTCGATGAAATCGAACGGGAAGTCATCCGGCGTACCTTGGCCGAAATCACCAACCACCGGGAACAGGCGGCCAAACTGTTGGGCATCAGCCTGCGCTCTCTGCAGTACAAGATCAAAGAGTACGGAATCCGCGAATAACGCCTCTTTTTTTCTGTGCGCCGTGTGCCTGCCGCAGCCGCACCGAGTCCGGCAAATCTTGCGTCGCCTGCATCCTTAGATAGCGCTCTGGTCAGATGATCGACTCTTGCTGTGCAAGAAATGCAGCGAGGAATCATCCCGCCATGCCCGACATCTGCAATTCTTGCATGAACCGATCAGCTGCCGCTTGATTCGACTCCTCGCGCTTGCTGCTCAAGAGCCGAACTCCTCGATTTCACGCACAGCTTTCTGCACTCGCACGATCTCACATGAGTGGCATTGCCCCTGCAAGGACTTCTCAAGACGGCTCGATCACGAGACCGGCGCTTGAGAGGCAACACGACTTTCATGGCCAAGAAGAATCCGGAACCGCTCCCGTTGTTTGAAAAGGTATTGGCAGGTGGATGTGTGGCGGCCTTCGGTGCCTACATCGTTTCGGAGTCGGCCTTCACCATGACGATTCTCTCGGTGATTGTGCTCGCCATCGTGGCCCTATTCCAGGAAATTCTTCGATAAACAGGCTGAATCCCCCGGCATGTTGCGTACGACCATACAGTCACACAATTCCGCGCCGAGCTTGGTCCGGCTAAGCGACGGACGAACCAGAGGGAGCCGAGTATGAATCCAACGACTTCAGCGAAGCACAATGGGCGGGTGATCGACGTGGGGCCCGCGGGGTTTCACCCCCCTTCGGCGATACAACTTGGCGTGCCGATTCCGGACTCGGGGTCTGGTCTGCTCTATGGCCGAGAAGCGCCGCAGGACGACGTGATCGCCGAGGCGGCCAAGCAATTGTACACGCGCAAGAACCCGACGATCTTCCCCGGTCCGTTGTACCTGTGGGCATGGGATCCCGAATGGATCGCGAAAGGGCAGGCGCTCCTGAAGCTCGCGGCCGAAATCCCGGACGTCATGATCATTCCCATGCCCGATTATCGACCGAAGTATCCCAAGATCGATCCGGAGGAAGGGATCAACCCCAACCATCCGAACCTCACGATCTGGCACAACAAGATCGAAGTCGCCCTGTTCATCGGCATTCACTGCCACTATGCCAACTTGGCTCTCCGGATGGTGCGTGCCGGAACGAGCTGCCTCACGATCGCGTTCTGTCATGACATTCATGAAGACGCCATGCTCAGCGTGCAGGACCTCGACGTCAAGCAGATGGACCACATCATCGAGGTGTTTCGCGCGGTTCGGAAAGATCTTGGAATTCGGCTGCCGGATGACGGGAAGACCATCCGGATGACCGGAACGCAGATCCGCGCCAACCACGGGGTGGAGCGGGTAAACCCGCTCCCTGCCGTGTGAGTCCAGTCGGGGGAAGAACAACGAGGAGAGGAATCCGAGCATGGCCGTGAAGAATGAACGAGCGGCCGAATCACCGTCCCGCCCGGACACGCCCTCCGGCGAGGAGTGGGTCAGGCTGCTGACGCGGCTTCAGGAGGCTTTGAGCCTGTGTCCAACCGATATTGCCGCGCGGTGCGAGCTGGCGGCGTTGCTCGAACGATTGGGGCAGCCCGAGGAAGCGTTGTTCAACTGGAAGGCGGTCTTGGCCTGCGACCCCAACAGCCTCCAGGCGCGTGAAGGCGTGGCCCGATGTCTGCCGCGTACGGGCCGTTCATTGCAATCCAACGTGTGAGGACCATGCCGACCATCTGGGGCTGCATCGAAAAAATCGACGACCAACACGTGCAGCCTCCGTGTATCCAGATTCGAACGGTATTGGCCGGAGGAATAGCGATACGAACCCGTCCGGTGGTGACTCGATCCACACTCATTGCCCGGGGAACGGAAAGAGTCACGCTCTCCAGCCTGCGGGAGGGAGACTTCATTGAAGTGACCTACCACGGCGGCTCGGGAAGGCTCGAAGCCGACACCATCTATGCTCGGCCCGACGGCATCTTGCCGGTCAAAGAAGAGAACGAACCGACGTGCCGGTAATTCCTTGGCATGGTGGCGTACCGGGAAGCCGAACCATGGATCAAGTGTGCCGAGTGTCTGGAGCGCGGAACAGTCAGATCGTTTGACCCCTGTCCCGGCCGCGCTGTCGGCGACCAGGACCTGACATCATAGGAGGACCATTATGGCGACGAAGCGAAAAGCGACCGCGAAGAAGACCAAAAAGCGAGCGGCAGCGGGAAAGAAGACAGCTACGAAGAAGAAATAGCGGACCGCTCACGGAGGTACGGTGAATCGCGAGATCGACATCGTGGTGTTGCAATTGCCGCGAGGATGCACGGCGGTCGCGCGCTTGGACGCTGTCACGGGTCTGGTGACGACCGATCATGGATGGCTGGGGAGTACCTTGTCGAAGGGAATCAAAGGTTGGGACGGCAGGTTGCTCTTCCCCTCCGATGGCCGTGCGTTTTTGTCGGCACTGTACGACTACGCGTTTTTGAACGGGTACCGGGTCCGGTGGATCACATCGGCGACCGTTTCTGGATCAAGGAAACGGCGGCATGAATAGTCAGGAGGCCAGCGACGTGTCTCCGTTTACCACCTGGCTGCCCGCCCGTTCGGACCAGTACTGTGACCTGGTAATCGAAGTTGTCGGGCGCGGTGTGCCGGGTCTCGCAGCCGAAATCGGAACGTTTGCTCGAGCCCTCACGGCCCAGGGGCTGGAGGTCTTGACTCACACGAGACAGCTGAACGGGACTGCCGGTCCGTCGGTCCTGCGACTTCGTGTGGCCTCACGTCGCATTCATTCCGCGGGGCACGGCTGCGACGTGCTCGTGTACCTCGACGATAGGACCCCGGATTTCGACGCTTTCGGCCTCCAGCGCGGCAGCATTCTTTTATGCGAGCCGTCTGAGAACCATCGGGTCGAACTTCCTGAAGGAATCATCATGTATCCAGTCCCGTGTTGGCAACTCAGCGCCTTGTTCGGGGGTGGGTATGCCGGAGCCGCGCTTGCGGCGTTGGGCGCGCTCTCCCACTTGTTGGGCATGTCCATAGAAACCATGCGGGAAGCGAGGTGTTCTCCACTGGATATGCGGCCGTTCGACGCCGGCCTGGAGTTCGCTCGCCGGTATATCGTCAAGCATGACCTGTATGCCTTGCCGGCCGTTCAGGTTGCCAAGGCACCTCTGCTGTTGGGCATGCAGCAGGCGATCAAGCTGGGATTGGCGTTGGGGTATTGCGAATGCGGGACCGCCTGCAGGCCAACATTGGATTCCGCGCCCGTTGAGTGGCTCACGGAGCATCTCGCGGCCGCCGACCACATCGTCTCGCTCTTGCAGAGCGACCAGCATCCGAGCGTCCACGCCTATCGAGGCCCGGACGGAAGACTGTTGGTGCTGCAGGGTGGAGACGATCAGACCCTTTCTTCCTGCCTGGGCAATCGCGCGGCCCAGACCATTCTGGTGGCGTCGGATGTGGCGGGTCTGCTCCAGCTTCTGTCGACGGGACATCGAGCGCCCCATCATGATGAAGCCGGTGTGGTCGGCATACTGGTCGAAGATCACCTCGGGGCGAGCTGGCAATCCCTGGCGCTCGATACCGTGGCCGATCTGCTCTCCGCGGAAGAGCCGCCCTCGTCGATACCGGGAGACCAAGGACCGGCATCCGTATCACGGCATCGCTGGGTGAAGATCGACGCGGAGCCGGGCGCTTCGGTCGGGTATGTCGCCTGGGGAACCGCGCAAGGCGTCGTCCGGGACGCCGTGGAGTTGAGCCGAAATTTCGGACTTCGCGTCTCGGCCCTCTACCCCGCCGTCATCCAACCCTTTCCAATGGCCCAATTGGAATCGTTCGCCCGCACCGTCGATCGAGTCGTGGTGGTGGAATCGGACCACGCCTGCCTCCACGCGCAGCGGGTCGGTCGCTTGTGCTCGTTCCGGCCGTCCGTCGTCATGCCGGAACCAGACAAACCGCTGACTCCGATGGATTTGTTCTTGAGGGAAGGCCTGGGCGCCTGAGGCAATCAAGAAAAGGAAGAAAGGAGATCGTGAATGGAACCGTACGAAATGGTCATCGGTCCTGAAGGGTACCTGCCTCATCCGGTGACGAGCCACAAGGTCGTGCTGCCCTCCAAGGGAGAGGGATTGGTCCTGGGTAAGAGGGTACCGGAACAACAGGCGATCGAGGAGGCCGCCAGACGGCTACTCTCAGCCCAGAATCCGACCATTTTCCCGGGGCCGTTGGTTCTCTGGGCCTGGAACGAGCAAGCCGAGCGCGAGTCAAAAGCGGTGAAAGCGTTGGCGGACGCCGTTCCCGCCAAGCTGATTCCGATGGCGGATTACCGTCCGAAGTATCCGAAGATCATCCCGGAGAAGGAAATCAACCCGAATCATCCAAATTTGACCATCTGGAAGAACAAGATCGATGTCTGCCTCTTCGTCGGCGTCCACTGCCACCAATCCAACATTGCGCTGAAAATCATCCGCGGCGGGACCAGCTGTTTCACGATTGCGCTCTGCACATTTAACGGCGACGACGAAGCACACATCACGATCAGGGACTTGACCGCCGACACGATTCAGCGCCTGGTGGACGCGGTCTATCGGCAGAAACGGACTCGACCCTCATAAATACCGGGCAAGAACCGGTGCAGGACTAAAGAGAAAGGGTTTTTTATGCGCTACTTCATGGCGGCAGTACTAGCGACTGTGATGAGTGCAGGTGTGCCTGCGGGAGCCTACGACGAGGCCGTGGTGACAGATGGCGGGAAGTTGGTGGGGAAAATGACGCTCGACGGAAAGGTCCCCAGGCCCAAGGGCTACAACCTTATTACGCTCCCCGATCAAGTCTACTGCGGACGCATTTCCGACGGCCAAGGATGGCGGCTCTTGCAGCCGTTCAACGTGGGACCGTCCGGGGAGTTCCGCGACGTGGTTGTCTACCTCGAAGGCATCGAGAAGGGAAAGCCGTTTACGAACGTTCCGGCTCCGCGCATCGAGGCGAGGGACTGCCAGTTCCTCCCCTTCACGACCGTCGTGCGCGACAAGGCGGACGTCGTCGTCGTCAATATGGACCCCGTCATGCACGACATCCAGGCCTATGAAACATCTCATCTCGGCCCGCGCGTGCTGTTCAACGTGCCGCTGCCGATGAATCCGCAGCATCCGCGCAACATCACAGACACCAGCGAGGCCGCTCTCTATCACAAGCATCTGGCCGGCGAGCCGATGAAGCAACTCGTTGGCATGTCGAAGGGCCGCCGAGTCTTCATCATGCAATGCGGGTTTCACGCTTACATGGAAAGCTGGGGCTTGGCCATGGAGAATCCCTATTACGCCATCGCGGACAAGGAGGGACGGTTCGAGATCGACGACATCCCTCCCGGCACCTACACGATGATCGTGTGGCATCCTTACATCGGCGGCGCGAAAGAACAGACGATCACGATTCCTCCGAACGGGCAGGCGAGAGTGGAGGTCACGATTCCCGCCCCAACCGGACGGCTCTATGCCAACCAGATGGTGGAGCGTCCCTATACGCGCTACGGGATCACAGAGCATGCGCAGAGCCAGATCGTCCCGGCGCTGATTCGTCAGCACCCATAGGGTCGGTACTGGCCGCATGCTGAATCTTTTTCTGATGGTTTTCGCCGGTTATGCGGCCGGTTTGGTGCTTCCGCTCTGTTTCCCGGCCAAGCCCCGCGTCCAGAGCCTCCTCGCTCACGGCCTAGCGGGCTTGGCCAGTGGAGCGGGGATTCTGCTCGGCGTCACCGGCCTTCTTGCGCCGGAGCCTTGGACCTCCTCGGCTCAGTCCACCGTTCCTTTTCTGACGTTCTCACTTCGACTAGATCCCCTGGCGTCGTTTTTCGTACTCACAATCTCCCTGGCTGGTCTCGCTGCATCCGTCTTTGCGTTGGGCTACGTGACGGAGTTCTTCGGGAAGTCTTCCATCGCCGCCATGGGGTCGCTCTACAACGGATTCTTGCTTTCCATGACGCTGGTCGTCATGGCGGACAACGGGTTCTTCTTCCTCATCCTCTGGGAGTTGATGTCGCTGCTCTCCTATTTCCTGGTCGTCACGGACCATGAAAAGGCCGAGGTCCGGTATGCCGGATTGTTTTACCTCATCATGGCGCATGCGGGCACCGCCTTCATCGTGCTGGCCTTTCTCGTCTTCTTCCAGGAGGCCGGGTCGTTCGCCTTTGAGATGTTCCGGCATCCGCAGCAGCCGCTGTCGGAAGGGATGCGAAGCCTCGCCTTTCTCCTGGCCTTGGTCGGCTTCGGCACCAAAGCGGGCATCGTGCCCCTGCATGTCTGGCTGCCCTATGCGCACCCCGCGGCTCCCTCGCATGTCTCGGCCTTGATGTCCGGCGTCATGATCAAAACAGCCGTGTACGCGCTCATACGGGTCTACTTCGACTTCCTCGGCGGGGAATTCCCCTGGTGGTGGGGTTTCACGGTTCTCGCGATCGGCGCTCTCTCGGCGTTGCTCGGCGTGATGTATGCGCTCATGGAACACGATCTCAAGAGCCTGCTTGCTTACCACAGCGTGGAGAACATCGGCATCATCCTGCTCGGCATCGGTGCGGGCATGATCTTTCAGACCTACGGATTGAAAGAATTCGCGGCGCTCGGTCTGTTGGCCGGTCTCTATCATACGATCAACCATGCCATGTTCAAGGCGCTGCTCTTCATGGGCGCCGGCTCGCTGCTCTATGCGACCCACACAAGGAATATGGAGGAGTACGGAGGCCTGCTCAGACGGATGCCTTGGACGGGATTCTTTTTCCTGATCGGGGCCGTGTCGATTTCCGCCTTGCCGCCGACGAACGGGTTCGTGAGCGAATGGCTCGTCTTTCAAAGCTTATTTCTCAGCTTTCACATTCCGTCGGTCCTTCTGAAGCTCATGCTGCCGGTCGTCGCGGCAATCTTGGCGTTGACGAGCGTATTGGCTCTTGCCTGCTTCGCAAAGGCCTTCGGAATTTCGTTTCTTGCCTTACCGAGAAGCTCCCATGCCCGGCACGCGCGAGAAGTCCCGTTTCCTATGAAACTCGGGATGGGTCTGCTGGCGGCCATCTGCCTCCTGTTGGGGCTATTACCCATGATCGTCGTGCCGTTGCTGGACCGGGTGGGGGCTCCGTTCGCGAGAGTTGCGATCGCGGAGAAAGTGGTAGCGCTGGACGGCTGGGCTTTGGCACCCGTGAACGTCGAGTTCTCGAGCCTCTCCACCCCGACGATCGCGCTGGGCTTGGCCGGATTGGCGCTGCTCGGTCTCTGTGTGGTGTTGATTTTCGGCGGTCTGGCGAAGGCGCGCTATTACAAGACCTGGGGCTGCGGCATCAACCTGAACCCACGCATGGAGTACACGGCAACCGGTTTCGTGCAGCCGATCAAGCGGGTGTTCAGCACGATCTACCAGCCCACGGTGAAGTTGGAGACGGAGTTGCTGGAAGAATCCCGCTATTTTGCCAAGCGGCGGCGGTTCGAGTTTCATATCGAGCCGGTCTTTCAGAAGTATCTCTACGATCCCGTCGTGACGTTCTTCGCGACGACGGCGGACCGACTGCGCGTGATCCAGGCCGGGAGCCTTCATTTGTACCTGACGTACATCTTTGTGACGCTGGTGGTGCTGTTGCTCCTAGCCGTTTAGAGGAGACAAACCGAATGTGATGATGCTCCAGGCCGTCATTCTTATCGTTGCTCAAGCGATCATCCTGTTGGCACTCTCGCCGTTCGTCGTGGGCCTGATCCGAAAGGTGAAGGCTCGGCTCCAGTTGCGGCGGGGAGCGAGCCCGCTCCAGCCCTATACCGACCTGGCGAAGCTGTTTAGGAAACAACCCGTCATCTCGACGACGACGTCATGGATTTTTACCGCCACACCGTACATTCTGTTTTCTTCGACTCTGCTGGCCGGCCTGCTCGTGCCGATCTTCACCTCGACGATCCCGCTGAACTTTGCCGGCAACATCATCGCGCTCGTGTACCTGCTGGCCTTGGGGACCTTCTTTTTAATCCTGGCCGGCCTCGATGCGGGGTCGACCTTCGGCGGCATGGGCAGCAGCCGCGAGGCGATCATTGCCTCCCTCACCGAACCGGCCATGATCATGTCCATCTTCGCGATCGCCCTGGCCGCCGGATCGACCAACTTGAGCACCATCGTGCACAAGACCGCATTGCTCGACGGCATCATGACCGATCCTTCTCCGCATCTGATGGCACTCGCGGCGCTTTTCATCGTGGCCCTCGCGGAAACCGGCCGCGTGCCGGTGGACAACCCGGCGACGCACCTCGAGCTCACGATGATCCATGAGGCGATGATCCTGGAATATTCCGGGCGCTATCTCGCGCTGGTGGAATGGGCGGCCGGGCTCAAGCTCTTGGTGTTCTTGTCGCTGATCGCCAATATTTTCGCGCCCTGGGGCATTGCGACGACCTTGGAGCCGGCCGCCTTGGGCGTCGGCCTGGCGACGTACCTCGTGAAGGTCTCAGCGTTGGCCGTCCTGATCGGCGTCATCGAATCGATGTTCGCTAAACTCCGTTTGTTCCGGGTGACGGACTTCCTTGGAGTCGCCTTCATCCTGGCCCTCTTGGGCATGATCTTTTTCTACGTGTTGCGAGGGTAATCTGATGTCTCCTCATATCGGCTCGCAGTTGGTGGACTTAGGGGCGGCGCTGCTCCTGCTGACCTGTTTCGCCATCGTCGCGCAACGGAGACTTTCCGCCTGCGTCGATTTGTTCGCCCTGCAGTCGGTCTTCCTCGCCGCGACGGCGGCGCTCGTCGCCTTCCTGACCGGCATTCATCACATCTATGCGGCGGCTGCCTTGACGATCATTATCAAGGCCGTCGTGATCCCGAGAATCCTCAAGCAGGTGATCGAGCGGCTCAACGTCACACGGGAATTGGTGATGAATATCAATGTCCCTGCCGGGCTTCTGATCTGCGGCGGACTGGTCATGCTCGCCTTCTATATCACCCAACCCATCATTCCTCTGGGGTTTCTGTTGACGCGGGATTCGCTCGCAATCGCGCTCGCGATCGTGCTGATCGGGTTCTTTACGATGATCGCGCGTAAGAAGGCGGTGACGCAGGTGATCGGATTCCTGGTGATGGAGAACGGCCTGTTCTTGGGTGCCACAGCTGCGGCCTACGGGATGCCGCTCATTGTGGAGTTGGGGGTCTTCTTTGACGTGCTGGTCGGCGCCCTCATCATCGGGATCTACGCGCACCGACTGCAGGACGCTTTCGACAGTGTGGACACGAGCAAGCTCACGATTTTGAAAGAGTAGGAAGCTCATGGTGTGGCCTCTCATCGTTCTGGTCGCAGCGCCTATTCTGGCCGGACTCAGCAGTCTGCTCGTGAGAGAGCGCCGGACCGTGGAGGTACTGCAGTGTGCCCAGGCAGGCGCCATGCTGGCGAGCGCCCTGCTCGTGATGGAGGGAGTCATCGCCGGTCACGGCCGCCTGGCGGCAGGCATCTGGCTGCAAGCCGATGGGCTGAGCGCATGGCTGGATCTCATTCTGGGCGTGGTGGGCAGTACGGGGACTCTGTATGCCGTGGGGTACATGGGAGAAGAACTCACCCGCGGTCACCTCCTATTGCCACGTTACTGCCGGTTCTTCTGCCTGTTTGATCTCTACCTGGCCGCCATGCTGATTGCGGTGAATCAGGACAATATTGCAATTATGTGGGTTGCCATCGAAGGCTCGACGCTGTGCGCCGCCCTATTGATCGGCTTTGAGCGGAGCAAAGCCGCATTGGAGGCCGGCTGGAAATACGTGATCCTGAGCTCGGTCGGCATCGCGCTCGCGTTGTTCGGCACCATCCTCATCTACTATTCCTCCGAGCAGATCTTGGGTGTCTCCAGCGAGGCCTTACGTTGGTCCCGGCTGTACCAGGCGGCCGAAAGTTTAAACCCCGCCGCCCTCAAGATCGCCTTCATCTTTGCGTTGGTGGGATACGGGACGAAAGCGGGGGTTGTTCCGATGCATGCCTGGTTGCCCGATGCCCATGCGGAGGCCCCGACGCCCGTGAGCGCGATGTTGTCCGCGAATATGTTGACCCTCGCGGTGTATGCCATCCTGCGGTTCAAGGTCATCACAGATCGTACGGTGGGACCGGAGTTTTCCGGCCACCTCGTAGTGGGATTGGGGTTGCTCTCATTGGCGGTCGCGGCCACCTTTTTTCTGGTCCAGCGGGACTTCAAGCGGTTGTTTGCCTACTCCAGCATCGAGCACATCGGGATTGCGCTGTTGGGGTTCGGCATCGGAGGTGCCGGGATTTTTGCGGGAGCCTGGCATTTACTGAACCACGCCCTCGCGAAGTCCACTGCGTTCTACGGCGCAGGGTTGGTGTTCCTCCGACACGACCACAGGTCGCTCGATCGGGTGACCGGTCTCCTGGTTCACACACCGCTTGCAGGCACGGCGATTCTCGTGGCGGGGCTTACGCTGGCTGGGATGCCGCCGTTCGGACTGTTTGCCAGCGAGGTGCTGATTGCCGTGGGAGCCTATTCCGTGAGGCCGGAGATTGCCGCTGTGTTCTTGATTCTGCTGGCGGTAGCCTTCGCGACCTTGCTCTACCAGGTGGGTCGCATGGTCTTCGGCGAACCGAGTGAGCCGGGACGGCCGCTCGGCAGGCAGTGCCGCATCTTTGCCGGTGCGGCGGTAGGTGCCAACGTGGCAGCGTTGGGAACGATCGGGCTCAATGTGCCGCCCGGACTGATCCTGCTGCTCGAGGCGATCGTGAAACTCTTCAGCCCGGCGATGGAGATCCCGTGACAGGAATGGTTCCCGTGGCCATCCTCCTCGGAGCGCCGCTCCTAGCCGCGGGTCTGAGTGTAATGACCGTGCGCGCTTCCGTGTTGCATGGGTTAAATCTCGCCACGATGACCGCGCTGGTGATTTCCGAACTGGCCATCGTGCAACAGGTGCTGGCACAGGGATCGTTCACGTCGCTCTGGGGATTCGTCTATCTCGACGCGCTCTCAGCGTTCATCCTCTTCATCATTACCGCGATCGGGTTTCTCTGCTCACTGTACACCTGGTCCTATCTCGATGAGTATGTGAACCGAGGTACGATTACGCCGCGACGGGTGAGCTGGTTCTTCTTTCTCTTTCACCTGTTTCTCTTCGCCATGGTGGTCGCGACGACGGCCAATAATCTGGGCGTCTTGTGGGTCGCCATGGAAGGGACCACGCTGGCAACGGCGTTTCTGATCTCTTTCTTCCGCAAACGGGAGGGATTTGAGGCTGGGTGGAAATATTTAATTCTCTGCTCGGTGGGCATCGCCTTGGCATTGTTCGGAACTGTCCTGACGTACTATTCGTCCGTCCGGGTGTTGGGGGACGTCAGTGCTGCACTGAATGTCTCCACCTTGCTGGACGTTGCGAGGCAATTGGATCCCCATGTGCTCAAGCTGGCCTTCATTTTTATCCTCATCGGTTACGGAACGAAAGTTGGATTGGCGCCGATGCATAGTTGGCTACCGGAAGCCTACAGCGAAGCGCCGGCCCCCGTGACCGCCATGCTGGCCGGAGTGTTGGAGACTGTGGCCGTCTACGCCCTGCTCCGCAGCAAGGCCATCGCGGATCAGGCCCTTCCGGAGTACTATACGGGCAATCTGCTGCTGCTCTTCGGTCTACTCTCCTTCGCCGTGGCCGCGCTCTTCATCCTGATCCAGCACGACTACAAGCGCCTGTTTGCCTATTCGAGCATCGAACACATGGGCATCGCGATGGTGGGCTTCGGGGTCGGAGGCGCGGTCGGCACATTCGGCGGCCTGTTCCATCTTCTCAACCATGCCTTGGCGAAGTCGATGGCGTTCTTCTCCGCGGGCAATGTCCACCGCCGGTTCGGCACCCGCGACATCAAGGCCGTGCAGGGCCTGATGACCGTGCAGCCGGTGACGGCGGTCGCCGTCTTGATGGCGGGCTTGGCGCTGGTCGGGATGCCGCCGTTTTCCCTGTTTCTCAGCGAAGTCATGGTCGTGTCGGCACTGGCGACCCAAGGTTTTTCCTCCGATACCCTCCACATCGGACGATTCCTCACGATCATCATGGCGCACGATGCGCGCAGTCTCGCGATCGTCACGCTGTTTCTGTTATTCGCGGTGGCCTTGTTCGGCGGGTTCACGTATCGGGTGGCCTCGATGGTGTGGGGCTCGCCGCCGGACGGGGTGCGACGCGGTGAGCCATGGGATGTGGGACATGTGCCGCTGATCGTGACCGGCGCCGCGTTGGTGGGTTTCGGCCTTGCGCTCCCGGAGCCGCTGAGAGGGCTGATGAATCGGGCGGTGAACGTATTGCTGGCGAGGTGACATGATGGCGAATGCGGCGGCGGCAGCGGAGTTGCTCCGACAGGAATTTGCCGGGGTCGTTCTCGAAACCACGACGATCCACGGCACACCGGTATTGCGCGTCAAAACCGACCAGGTTCCCCTTGTCGTGCATTACCTCCATACGAAACCGGATTTGCGCGGCAGCCTGTCGCTCCTCTGGGCGGTGGATCATCGTCCATGGGAGACCCGCTATGAAATCCTCTACCTCTTCACGCTTGAGGAACGCAAGGATTGGTTGCTGCTTCGCACGGACCTCCGGGGCGACGAGCGTCTGTTCCGGTCCATCACGCCTCACATCCATGCAGCGAAATGGTATGAGCGAGAAATCCGTGACCTGTTCGGACTGATTCCCGTTGGCCATCCTGACATGCGTCGGCTCGTCCGCCATGAACATTGGCCCAAAGGGACGCATCCGCTGAAGAAGGACTTCACGTGGGATACGGTGCTCGAACGCGTCCAGGGGCAATATGCTTTTCGGCACATCGAAGGCGAGGGCGTTTTCGAAGTGCCCGTCGGCCCGATCCATGCCGGCATCATCGAACCGGGCCATTTCCGGTTCTCGGTAGCCGGCGAGCCGATCATGCAGCTCGAAGTCCGTCATTTCTGGAAGCACCGGGGCGTGGAGAAACTCTTTGAGCGGATGCAACTGACGGACGGCGTGCCACTCGCGGAACGGATCTCCGGCGACACGACGGTCGGCCATAGTCTGGCCTACTGCCAAGCGGTGGAAACCCTCATGGCGATCGAGGTGCCGCTTCGGGCGCGGCACCTGCGCAGCCTTTTTCTGGAGCTTGAGCGGCTGCACAACCACTTGGGTGATGTCGGCGCGATCTGCAACGATACCGCGTACGCGCTTGCCCACGCACACTGCGGCCGGATGAAAGAGCGGATTATGCAGCTCAACGACCGGCTTACCGGATCGCGATTCCTGCGAGGGGTGAATCGTGTCGGTGGCGTGGGGATCGATCTGACCGAGCTGCAATTGAAGGAGATCGTCGGCGAGCTTGATGCCATCGAACCTGACTTTTCGGAAGTGGAGCGGATTTTGTTCGCGAACGCGTCATTGACCGATCGATTGGAAACAACCGGCGTCCTCACTGAACGGACGGCGTGGGACCATGCCGTAATGGGTGTCGTCGGCCGGGCCTCCGGCATCGATCGTGATATTCGTCGGGACCGTCCCTTCGCGGCCTACACGGACTTGCAGCTGAAGGTCCCCGTCTATCGGTATGGCGATGTCCGGGCCAGGATGCGGGTGCGGATGGACGAGATTCATGAGTCCATGCGGCTCATTCGGGAGATCGGGCGGCGCATTCCGCAAGGACGGGTTCTGGGACACTCGACCGGAGAGCCGGCATCACGCGCCTGGGCGGTGTCGGCGGTCGAAGGCTGGCGCGGCGAGATACTGTACATGGTCATGGCCGGAGAAAGCGGGCTCGTGCACCGTTGCAAGGTGCGCGATCCGTCGTTTGTGAATTGGTCGGCGATCCAATGGGCGGTGTTGGGGAACATCGTCCCGGATTTCCCGCTCATTAACAAAAGCTTCAACCTGTCCTACGCGGGGAACGACCTGTGAAGAAAGAGTCGGATTACCGATCACCAAATGAGGCGCCATGTTTCGGATCATTAAGAAGAGTTTGAGGCTCGGGGTTGTGACCGGCAAGCACCCGGAGGCTGAGGCGACGGCCAAACCCATCGAACGGGCGGCGAGAGAAAAGAGCAAACCCTTTCGACGGTCGCTCACGATTCGTGAAGTCGACACCGGCTCCTGCAACGCCTGCGAGGTGGAAATGAACGCCTTGGCGAATCCCGTGTATGACGTGGAGCGATTCGGCGTCCATATCGCCGCGTCGCCGCGCCATGCCGATGCATTGGTCGTCACAGGACCTGTTACGGTCAACATGGAGCGAGCGTTGAAGGACGTATACAAACAAACGCCGGATCCCAAGATCGTGATTGCCCTGGGCGATTGCGCCATCAATTGCGGCGCCTTCAAAGGCAGCTATGCGGTCACCGGTCCCGTCGACCGCCATATCCCGGTCGACGTCCGTATCCCAGGCTGCCCTCCACGCCCGGCCGAGATCTTGAGGTGCCTGAGCGAGCTTCGAGAGAACAGGAAGAGCTAGGCTACGATACTGGAGCTCCAGCGCCGCCTCGGACCTTCTTCCGCTCCAACAAAAACGCTGAGATGCTACAATACCCTGCTTCGAATGCCGACGAGGCCGACCGCATCCTCAAAGAAATTGACTTATCCGAGGATCGGTCGAAGATAGCGGCTGATCAAGGAACCGGCTGCCTTCCTTAGGCAACCACGAACCGACTCACGAAGGTAGTGGGGAGAAACGGATCTAAGGCCGGGGCACGGCTGACGCCGTGCCCGGCCGGGCGGTTACTTTCCGCCTTCTTTGTGCTCGTCCTTCTTGTCGTCGGACTTGGGACCGCTCTGATCCTTGCCCTTCTCCTCCGTTGGAGCCGGATCCGAGGCAAATGCCACGGTGGAGACCGTGCCGAACACCGCGAAGGCAAAGAATGCGGTCAACAGTGCGAGCTTCTTCATGGGATACCTCCTAGAGTGTATAAATGATGTGAAATGATGGAACACCACATGCATCATCCTGCATGTAAGACATGTCCTACAAAACTCGCAGAGGCGAACCCAATGGACAAATCCCCGGGAGACGCGGGACAAAATGTCGAGTTGCGTCCGATAGGCACCCGGGCGCATTATGTCACCGGAGCCTCCTTGCATGAATGACGATCTCCAGCAGCCGTCTCTGCTTGGCCGAATGGTGAGCGACTCGGCGGAATTCGACCGCTTTGTGTCCGATGCGCTTCCGGCCCTGCTGGATCGTGCGACGATGCAGACGAAGCGGTTTTTGCGGGAAACCAACCAGTGGGCTGACGACACGATGCACGAGAAGCTCGCGCTGCGGTGGGGCTACGAGCTGGTGGAGCGTTTCGTCGTCTGCGGACGGACGGAGGTGCCCTGCCGTCCGTTCTTTCTTTTGGATAGTCTGATCGCCAAGTATTACAGTCAGCCCGACCCGCTGTGCTACCACCGGGATTTACTCTCGCCGGTCGGGCGATTTCTGGACGGGTTGACGGCACGCGCGGTGGTGAGCCGCGACGCGTTGATGGCGCTGTTTTACCACCTGTATGGGTTGAACCAGACTCAGGTGGCGAAGGTGTTGGGTCTCGGCATGGCGGAGTCGCAGCGGGTTTACAAAAACTTCGAGCGCTGGCGGCAGAGCGGTTGGCAGCGCACGATGGCGGACATGGGCTTGACGGAGGGCGATCTGGAGTCGTTGGAAGAGCTGCAACGGAAGAGCCCCGACGGTTTGAACGGAGAAGCGGACCGCCTGGTGCGGCTGCTCCAGTCTCATTACCGCAAGAGCGAGCCGGAGCATTATCCCTGCCTGACGCGGGAGCGGTGGGGCGAGCTGTTCCGGCAGGATTACGCCTACGATTATCGAATGTGGCATCTCCCGCTGTGTGTGGACTGTTTCAGCGACGTATATACCCTGCGGTGCGATGGCATGAGGGGTGCGGCGAAGCCGCGCATCGACCTGCACGTGCGGCCCCTGCAGCGAAGGGGCGTCATGGCCGTGTTTGCCGGGACGCGGGGAGGAGGCAAGGGACATGGAACCAGACAACCAGTTGAGCCTGTATCGCAAACATCTGCTTGAGACTCTCAGTCGGCGGGCATCCTGGGGTCCGGAGGACGAACTGTGTCGGCTGCAGGTGTTCGTCAACCATGAACGGGTTGGGGCGTTGGACTGCACCCGCTCCGATCCCTCCTTCTTGTTCACCGGGCGTGACCGGATCATCCATACGGTCGAGATTCGCTCGGAGAACGGCAGACTCGTCGGCGGTGTCTGCGCCCCGGAGTACGGCCTGAGGACGGCGCGGTTTCCGCTGTCACGCCATGCCGTCGAGGCGACCATCCACAACGGTTCGGACGGCGGAACGGTTGCGCTGAGATTCCTGCACGCTCACGCGTGGTGGCGGCGGGCCCATGCCGCGGCTGCGGACTGGGCCGGCCATGCGGGCTTGCTTCCCCGTGAAGGCGCGTGGATGCCGCTTCTGGTCGGCACGCAGGCCGCGGTTGCGGCGGCGGTCCTGTTCCTGGTCGTCGATCGCTTCATGGGCGCCCCTGTCTCCATTCCGACTCCTACGGCTTCGCCGACGCATGAGGCGCAAGTGGTGCGGCTCGAACAGGCCATGGAGCGGCTCATTCAGGATCGCGAGGCGACGCAGCAGATCGTCCAGCGCCAACAGGATGAATTGGCCAAAGTAGCTCAGATGCTGAAAACCGTGGCTACGACCCAGCAGAAGCTCGGCTCCGATGTGGTCGCGGTTCAGCAAGTAGTTGCCGGGAAAGAACAGAGCAGCGACGGCGACATGGAACAATTGACCCGGGTCTTGCTGGGCAAGGCGGAAACCGAGCGGCAACAGATGCGCCGCGAATTGCACAGTCTGACCGCGGCCAACGAGGCCCTGTCCAAGCAATTGTCGACGCTGGCCGGCCATACCGAAGATTTGAAGAGCCGTCTCACGCCCACCGACGTAGACGTCTCGAAGACCAAGCCAGTGGCCGACAAGGAGATTATGGTTGCGGAGAAACCTGCCGAGGCGAACGCTCCTCAGACGGCCGATGCCCGCGCTTCGGCGCAGGGGTTTACGTTCTGGGTGACGTTCCAGGAAGGCGCCTCGGAAGAGAGCATCGAACATCTCATTCGGGAGATTCATGGCCGGAAAGGCTCCTTGAATGCCGGATGGTATCCGGTTGAAGTCACGCCGCCGCCCGCCGATCCGCCGGACCGATTCCTGGAATCACTCCGGCACGCGAAGATCGTCAAGGCCGTGCGCGTGTCCCATCCGGTCCAGTAAGCCCGCTCCTCCCTGTTTCATACCCGGGCGGGCGGCCGGGCGGCCCTTGCGTGCCGCGCTGCGGCGGAGGATAATCCCACGTCCTCTTCTTCCGCAGGGGTCGCCATGACACGCCGGACGAGACAATCCCTCATCCTCGGTCTGGTCATCAGCCTCAGCGTCGGGGTGTTCCTGCTCGATATGTCGACGCCACGCGGTTTGGCGAACGGCGTGCTGTACGCCATTATCGTCCTGATCGCGCTGGCCGCTCCGGATCCGCGCGTTCCGGTGGCCCTCGCCGTCGCGACCACCGTGTTGACCGTCATCGGGTATGTGGCCACCCCCGATCTGCCCGGCGTGCCGAACTGGCTGGGGCTCAGCAATCGCGCGCTCAGCATGATTATCATTTGGGTGCCCGTGCTGTTTTTCTGGCAGCGTCGCAGGGCTGAAGAACTGCTGCGCCGGACGAACGAGGCCCTCGAACAACGGGTGCAGGAACGTACTCGTGACCTGGCTGCAGTGAACCGCGCCCTCGTGGCCGAAGTCAGCGAGCGGATGCAAACCGAGGAATCGTTGCGCAAGAGTGAAGAGGCGCTGCGGATGTCGGAAGGACGGTTGGCCGGCATTCTGGACATCGCCAAGGACGCGATCATCTCCATCGACGAGACGAGGCGGATCGTCCTCTTCAATCAGGGAGCGGCCCATATGTTCGGCTACCAGGCGGAAGAGGTCCTGGGTCAGGACGTCGATTTGTTGCTGCCGTCCCACCGCGAGGGATCCGGAGAGGCCGCGCCGGACGGGAACGAGGGGCGATTCGCATGGCCTGTGGATACTAACCCAGCGCGCGAAGTCCTGGGGCGGCACAAGGACGGCACTGAATTTCCGGCCGAAGCCAGCGTTTCGGCGCTCGACATGGAGGGCAGACTGCTGGTGACCGTCATTCTGCGGGATGTCAGCGAACGCCATCGGGTGGAGGCGCAGCTGCGGTCTCTTGCCGCGCAGCTTATCGCGGTCCAGGAAAGCGAGCGCCGGCGTATCGCCCGCGATTTGCACGACGACATCAACCAACGATTGGGATTGGCGGCGTTCGAGATGCGCCAGCTCGACAAACGGATGGGCGCTTCGGCTGAGGCGGCCCGCCCGGTCGTGAAGTCGGTGCTTGAACGCATCGAAGAATTGTCGAACGACGTCCGCTCCATCGCGTATCGGTTCCACCCGACCATTTTGGAGGATTTAGGGCTGGCGGCGGCGTTACAACATCTCGTTGACGACTTCGCCGCGCGCACGGGGTTGAAGGTTGTCCTCATGGCTGAAGAGCCGGCTCAGCCGGTTCCTTCGAACATCGCGACGTGCCTGTATAGGGTTGCGCAGGAGGGGCTCGGCAACGTCATCAAGCATGCGCGGGCCGCCGAGGTGGAAATGGAGCTGATGTACGAAAAAGACCAGATTCGATTGCTCGTGCGCGACAGCGGAGTGGGATTTGAGCCGCGCACGGTCAACGGCGGAGGACTGGGACTGGTCAGCATCCGGGAGCGGGTGCGGTTGGTGCACGGGACGGTGGAATTGAATTCCCGGCCGGGGCACGGCACCTCCATCCTGGTGACGGTCCCGTTGCCGGCGGGAAAAGCATGACGAAGCCGCGCGTCATCATCGCCGACGATCACCGCCTTTTCCTTGAAGGTTTCCGCAAACTGCTTCAAGAGCAGTGCGATCTCGTTGCCACCGTGGCCGACGGGCGGGCGTTGTTGGAAGCGACGGAGCGCTTGCAGCCCGACCTCGTGATCGTGGACATCTCCATGCCGTTGTTGAACGGAGTGGACGCGACCAGGCAACTGAAGAAGCTGCACCCTCGTACGAAAGTCATTTTCGTGACGATGCACGGTGATGCGGCCTACGCCAAGGCCGCGTTCAAGGCAGGCGCGTCGGGGTATTTGCTCAAGCAATCCGCACCCGACGAGTTGGATCAGGCGATCCGGGCCGTCCTGGCGGGAGACTATTACTTATCTCCTCTCATCGCCAAAGGGGTTATTGATTCGCTCATCGGGGGACCCTTGGAGCCTGCGTCGGCGAGGGAAAGTTTGACCTTTCGGCAACAGGAAATACTCCAGCTGTTGGCGGAAGGGTTTTCGGTCAAGGACATCGCCAAGACGCTCGATATTTCGACCCGTACGGTCGAATCGCACAAGGCGCACATCATGGAGCAGCTCAAACTCCACAGCACCGCGGAGTTGATCCGATATGCGCTGACTCAGGGCCTGATTAGGCCGGAGTAGTCACGGGAACCGATTCGTCTTCCTCAGTATTGGCCATCCGGTTTCACGCCTCCCCGGTTCAGTATCTTTTCCCGGTAAAATACGGGGTTTACGGATTCCCCAGCCGACGCCCGGAAGACTACAGTACGACCGTTCAATTCATCCTTCACATGGGCATGGAGCGGGGATGACGCCATGCAACGGCCGACGGTGGTTCTGGCCGACGACTATCCCGGAATTCTGGCACTCCTCCAGGCGCTGCTGGAACCGGCGTATGAGGTCGTGGAGGCCGTGATGGACGGGGAATCTCTGGTGCGCGCCGCCGCCGAGCATCGCCCCGACTTCATCATCGCGGACATCGACATGCCCCGGATGAGCGGCCTCAAAGCCGCCAGGCAAATCGTACGGTTGGTTCCAGACTGTACGCTCCTGTTCCATACCTCTCACGACGATCCATCGATGCGCGCCGAAGCCTTTGCGGCGGGAGCCGCAGCGTATGTCGTGAAGGGCCAACCGGCCCAGCTCTTAGCCTGCCTGCGTGATGCGGCGGAGAAGCCGCGCGCGCCTCGTTCCCAGATACATGCAAGCCCGGCTCCTCTCTGTCATGGAGCCGACACGCAACATGAAGGCGGTCGACCGAATACACAGCGGATCGTCGTCGGTCATTGACGAGGAGGGTCATCATGGCGGTGCCTATCGTGCGTTGCTCATTGTGCCGCCGCGTTCGAGATGACGCCGGAGCCGGCCATACGACGGCGCGGTGGTGCGACATCGTCGAGTTCATGCGGATGAACCATCTGCGACCGTCGGAATTTCTGCTGACCGAAACCTACTGCGACGAGTGCAGTTTGTTTTACCGGCAGCTCGTGACCTACGGCCGCTGGCCCAATCAGATGCCGGGGGGCATGCCGGGCCCCGCTGACGATGTGGCCAGGCCATCAATTCGCTAAGCAGGAAAGGCGGTGGAGGGATGGCCACGGCCGAGGGTTCGTTCGACCGACAGGCGGAAGACAATGTTTCCGTTCTTTCCGCGATGCCGGCCGCGGGCATCGTGATCTTCGACGATGCCATGCATCTGCAGTTTGCCGATCAGCGAGCGCGGGCGCTGTTGGCGGAAACCGACGAATCGCAACGGTCCGTCCACCGGGACACGTTGCCGCTGGAAATCATCAAGATCGGCACGGCGGTTCGTGACGACGGTATCCGCCCGGGCGCACGCCGGCGTTCGCGTCAAAGAACGATTCGAACGGCGCGGGGGTCGGTCCGCCTGCGAGCGTTCGGCGTGCCGATCTGGAAGGAGATGCTGCCCGAATTCATTATGGTGCTGATTGAGCGCCGGGCCACCCGCTGCCGGCCTACGGCTTCCACCGGTGAGGGGTGCACCGGGGGACCTTACTGACCTCACCTGTGAATGGAGCGAGCGATGCAGGAGATGGGACAGACGACAGATCAGAGAGTGGGCGACGGAACGCCTCCGGGTTGCCCGCGGTGCCAAAACCTCATGGTTCGGGAAGTGTTCGTGGATTTTGAGTCCGACTGTTCCCCGGCCAGCTTTTCCGGATGGCGGTGCGTCATTTGCGGCGCGATTCTCGATCCGCTGATACTCCGCCATCAGGCCGAACGGCCTATGCCGACATACCGCCGCGCGCGGGTGAGGAAGGGAGGCCTGTTCATCGAAAGACCTGTATCGCCTTCCCGCTGCCTGGGCCGATAGCACGGCGTTCGAGGGAGATCATGATGAGGTTGTCGTCGCTGATTCGCGGAGGCACTTCGACGGCGATCCAACGGGGCAACGAGCCCCTGCCGACGCGGCCGCGCATCCTGATCGTCGATGATGACGATGATGCCCGTCTGGTCGTGTGTGATCGGTTGTTGTCGCTCGGATTCGACGTCGTAGGAGAGGACAACGGAGTGGCCGGCTTGTCGCGTATGGCTGACGAAAGAGAGCGGGTCGGGTTTTCCGGCATGCTGCTGGAACTTCAGATGCCCGTCCTCGGCGGCATGGCCGTGCTCCAGGAGATGCGTGATCGGTATCCCCATATCCCGGTCATCGTGATGTCAGATGCCTCGCGGGTCGATAAGCTGCGGGTCGCGGTGAGGTCCGGTGCAAAAGAGTATCTTGTGAAACCGTTCGACTCCGAACTGCTCAAGCGGAAATGTTTGCGGGTGTTTCTCGGGCGTTCGGATCCCGCCTAGTAACACAGCCTTGCGGTTCCAGCCGCCACGTCGAGGGACCGGGAGGCTCCTACGTTTTTCCGCCGCGTGGCTGACGCGGCTTTCCGCAGGACGCTGCATCGGCAAGCGCCGGCCGAGTGGACTTCCGGTCTGCCGTGACCGGCCGGCGGCGGTGCTCCACCGACCGGCCGCCATCATCGTTTCGCAGAGAATGAGGAGACAGGTCTGACTCGATAAATGTATGATGTGGAGCGTCCGCGGGAGAACGCGGCCCGATCACAATGTCCCGCGCGGCTATCGGCGTGTCATTCCATGGACGGATCATCTGCTGAATCCGATCGGACCGGCGGCACGCATACGTGACGCCGTCCGGTAGGCACCCGGGAGACCGACATGTCTGATTTTCATCAGAACGGGGTCGTAACCGTCTTGCATCGGTTGGGTCCGCCCAATCTCGAGCACCTGGAACAGGAGCTCACCCGGTATGGGGCCGACAATCCGATCGCCCTCGTATTGCCGTCCCTCTACGCGGAGCTCCAACGTCCGGCGCTCAAGCATATCGTGGAGACGCTCACAACCATTCCATACCTGACGGAGATCGTCATTTCGCTGGACCAGGCATCGGCCCTGGAATTCCGCCGCGCGAAGGAATTTTTTTCGGTCCTGCCGCAGCGGGTCCGCATCATCTGGAACGACGGGCCGCACATCCAAGATATTCTCTCCGTGCTGGCGTCCCACGACATCGATTTGGGCCCACAGGGCAAAGGGCGCGGTTGTTGGATGGCGTTCGGCTACATACTGGCCCGCCACCAGAGCGCGATCATCGCCCTTCATGACTGCGACATCGTCAGCTACAACCGCGAGTATCTGGCGCGGCTGTGCTATCCCATCGCCAATCCCAACCTGGGCTACGAATTCTGCAAGGGCTATTACAGCCGCGTCACGGATCGACTGCATGGCCGGGTCACGCGGCTGTTCATCACGCCGCTCCTCCGCAGCCTGCAGCAGCTGATCGGACCGCAGCCCCTGCTGACCTTTCTCGACAGTTTCCGGTACCCGCTTGCCGGCGAGTTCGCAATGGTGAAGGATCTGGCCTGGGTGAACCGCATCCCCGGCGACTGGGGATTGGAGATCGGTGTGCTGGCGGAAGTGTACCGCAACTGCGCGCTGCGGCGCATTTGCCAGGCCGATATCGCAGATGCGTATGAGCACAAACACCAGCCGTTGTCGGCCGGGAATCCGGAGGGCGGCTTGCTGAAGATGTGCACCGACATCACCAAGGCGCTGTTGAGGAATTTGGCAAGCGAAGGCGTCGTGCTGTCCGAGGCCGCCCTCAAAACGTTGCGTGCCACTTACTTACAGGCGGCACAGGATGCGATCAGCCGCTACGAGAACGACGCGGCGATCAACAGCCTCAAGTTCGACCGCCACCAGGAGCGGACGGCGGTGGAGGTGTTTCTGAACGGGATGAAGCTCGCCTCCGACTGTTTTCTGGGGGATCCGTTGGGCATGCCGATGATCGCCAACTGGAACCGAGTGGCCGCGGCCGTGCCCGATATCTTCGGACGGTTGATCGAGGCAGTGGAAGAAGACGACGCCTGGCGCCCCAAGCCGCATTTCACGCCGGCCGGACAAGGAGGCCTGTAGCGTGGCGGGCGGATGTGGCACGATTCGGCCGTGGCTCTCTCACCGTCCTGTTTCAAGCACTGCTTCTCGCGACCCTGAAGTGTGCGCTACAATGGGCTCGACCTCGAGGATCGTCGCAGCACGATGACCCGGACCACCGTCATCCCCGCACGCGACGAATCACAGTAGTTCCTCGGCTGTCAGGCCATGGCTTCCATTGGAACACCCCTTGCCCCGGAGACGGAAGCCCGCGTTCGGTTGCTGAGCGAAGCCGACATTCTCGTCGGCATCCCCAGCTACAACAACGCGGACACCATCGGCCACGTCGTCCGAGCGGTCAGCGCGGGATTGGCAAAATACTTCCCGGCGGCCCGTGCCGTGTTGGTCAACTCCGACGGAGGGTCGACGGATGGGACGCAAGGTGCGGTCGCGCAGGCGCTGGTGGATTTCAAGATGCTGTTCATCAGCGACCAGCAGGGCCTGCTGCACAAGATCATCACCCCCTACCACGGCATTCCGGGGAAAGGAAGCGCGTTTCGCACGATCTTTGAGATTGCGCGCCGCCTGCGGGTGAAAGCCTGCGCCGTCGTGGATTCGGATCTGCGGAGCATCACGCCGGAATGGGTCGAACTGTTGTTGCGGCCCGTGCTCGAAGAAGGATACGACTATGTGGCGCCGTATTATCTTCGTCACAAATACGACGGCACCATCACCAACTCGATCGTGTATCCCTTGACGCGTGCGTTGTACGGACAGCGCATCCGGCAGCCGATCGGGGGGGATTTCGGGTTCTCGGCCAAGCTTGCCGAGCATTATCTCGATCAGCATGTGTGGGAATCGGACGTCGCCCGCTTCGGCATTGACGTGTGGATGACGACGGAAGCCGTCGCGAGCGGCGCGCGCGTGTGCCAAGCTTTCTTGGGCGCCAAGATCCACAATCCCAAGGATCCGTCCGCTGATTTGTCGGACATGCTGGTGCAGGTCGTCGGGGCCCTGTTCACGCTCATGGAGGAGCACCAGGCGGTTTGGCGCACCGTGGAGGGCTCCAACCCGGTGAAGGTATACGGTTTTCAATACGAGGTGGGAGTCGAACCGGTGCACGTCAACGTGCAGGGGATGCTGAACCATTTCCGCCAGGGGTTGCGGGACTTGGGGCCGATTTGGCGCCAGATGCTCAGCCCGGAGACCATGAAGGGCCTGACGTCTCTGAGCGGGGCGTCGGACCAGCACTTCCGCATCGGCGACGATCTTTGGGCGAGCGTCGTGTATGAAGCCGCCCTCTCGGCGCACCGGCGAATCCTTCCGCGTGAACATTTACTGCGATCGCTGACCCCGCTGTATTTGGGACGCACGGGCACCTTCGTCCTGGAGACGCAGGGGTTGACGTCGGCGGAGGCCGAGAGCCGTACGGAGGCGCTCTGCCAGGCGTTTGAAAAGCATAAGCCCTGGTTGGTGTCCCGGTGGAGCGGGACGGCGCAAGGGACCATCAAGGGTGATTTCGGAGGGTCATTATGAGCGATACATGGCAACGAACATTGCTCGCGCCGGTGGAGTTGTTGGGACAACAGATCCTGGCCGTGCTGCCGAACGTGTTGGCCATGGCCATCATCCTGGTGGTCGGCCTGTTTGCCGCCTGGGCGGCGGGAAACCTGGTAGAGCGCCTTTTGCGGGCGGTCGGACTCGACCGCCTGTGCGATCGCCTGGGCATCGGCGCAGCCCTGTTGCGCGGGGGCGTCAAGACGGATCCGTCGCGCCTCGCGGGACGGACCGCGTATTGGAGCGTCGCGATCTTCGCCGCGATGGCGGCCTTGATGGCTTTGAACCTCCAACCCATCAATCAGTTCGCACGATCTTTTCTAGCGTATGTGCCGCACCTCATCACGGCGGTCGTCATCATCACCGGAGGGTACCTGCTGTCGAATTTCGTGGGCCAGGCGGTGCTGATCGCGTCGGTCAACGCGGCCCTGCCGCCCGCCCGCATGCTGGCCGCCTGCGCTCGCTGGGGCGTGCAGTTGTTGGCCGTCGCGATGGCCCTCGAAGAAGTCGGCATCGCTCAGAACATCGTCGCGGTGGGATTCGGCATCACATTGGGCGGCATCGTGTTGGCCACGGCGCTCGCGTTCGGACTCGGCGCGAAAGATTTAGCTAAGGAGTTTTTGGAACGACGGCTGGGCGGCAAGCCGAAAGAACGGGAGCGGGAAGATCTGAGACACCTCTAATCGACACCCGGCGTTGCTCCGAAGGCCGATTGTAGGTGCATCTGTATAAAAAGATGCTTGCCATAACTTTCCATCGACGTTACAAGAGCAGTACAAAGATGTTGTTGATGAAATAGAAATGTCCGTCGCCTGTAACACTTCTCCCATGTATCGTACGCCGGTGCCTATGGCATTAGTCGTTTTCGTATTTCTATCGACGCTTGTCCGGCCAGTGTCTGCTGCCGAGCCGACCGCTCCTTTCATCTACTCGCTGCCGACGATCATCGATCTCGCGCTCGCCCGACACCCCACCGTCGCGAGCGCGCAGGGCGCCATCCAGCAGCAGCAGGGCAATCGGACGGCTGCCGCCGCCTATCCGAATCCATCCGTTTACGGCAACACGGGGCGTGGAGAGATCCGCGACGCGGGTCGAGCTGGGATCGCCGATGGCGCGCCGGGATCGATCACTGAATACAACGTGACGATCGGGCAGCCGCTGGAGTGGCCGGCGAAGCGCGCCGCCCGGCAACGGGCCGCGGAGGCGGGCTTGGCCGGAGCACAGGCCGGTCTGGCCGAGACGCAGCTCAACCTTGCCGCCGAAGTAAAAATGGCGTTCTATGACCTCCTCCTGGCGCAACGAGATCTGGAGTTGGCCAAACTAAACGTGGCGATCGTCGAAGACGTTCAACGGATCGTCAAAGCGCGCGTCCGGCTGGGCGAGGCGCCGCAGCTGGAAGCCATCAAGGCGGAAGTCGAGTTGATGAAGGCCAATCAAGTCGTGACTCGGGCGGAAAAAAACCTGCGGGTCAATCGCGTCATTCTCGACACCTTGACGGCGGGGGCGTTGGGTCATGACTACGCGATCACCGGGCAGTTTCTTCGTTATCCGCGCGATCTGAGCTTAGAGCGGCTGGCCCGGCGAGCCTTGGAGGAACACCCGACTATTCAGCGGCTAGCACAGTTTGTTGAACAGGCTGACCGCTCGCTGGAACACGAGCGGCAAGCGCGCGTGCCGAACGTGACCGTGAGCGGGAGCTACTGGCGGGAAATCGGCCGAGAAGCGTTCCAGGGTGGTCTGACCATTCCGACTCCGCTGTGGTATCAAAGGCAAGGTGAAATCTTGTCGGCCTTCGGCGCCAAGCGCCGGGAAGAGGCGGAACTGTTGCGGGCGCGTCAAGAGTTGCTTCGCGCCGTCAATCAGCACCACGAGGATTCTGCGGCGGCGGCGGCTTTGATCGACGTGTTTGAGAAAGGTCTCCTAAAACAGGCGCAGGAAGCCCTCCGCATCGCTCAATTCAGTTTTCAGCAGGGTGCGGCCAGTCTGCTGGAGGTGCTCGACGCACAACGCGTTCAGCGCCAGATTCTGTTAGACTACGCGCAAGCTCAGTTCGACCTCTCCATCGCGCTGGTGAAGCTGGAGCGCGCTGCGGGCGGGACGCTCTGAGCCAAAGAACCAAGGGACAGGGAATGACTGATGGTGCTCGATACACGGGCGGTGCGGTGGTACTCGCGATGTTCCTGGCAGCGCTGTCGGCGTGCGATTCGTCACCCGAGCAGGCGGCGGACGCCAAGCCGCCGACCGCGTCCGCTATGCAGGGATTGGTGAGGCTGACCGCCGAGGAGGCGGCCAGCGCCGGGGTGGTCGTGGAGCCGGCCGCTCGCCGCAAGTTCCAGACATACCGGGACTTTCCGGGGACCGTAGAACCGGACCAGCATGCCCTCGCCGATATCACGGCGCTGGTGCGCGGGCGTGTGATCGACGTGTACGCCGACCTGGGCCAGGAGGTCAAAGGCGGTCAGTTACTCGCTCTGTTGTACAGCTCCGAGCTGGGGATGGCGCAGTCCGGGTATCTGAAAGCCGCCGCCAAACTGAACGTGGCGGAGCGCTCCTATAATAGAGCAAAAACCTTACTCAAAGAAAAGGTGATCGGGCTTGCGGAAGCGCAGCGCCGCGAGGGCGAGATGATCAGCGTGCGCGCTGAAAAGCGCGAAGCGCACGACCGGTTGCTGCTGCTTGGGATGAGCGAGAAAGAAATCCGGGACATGGACCGGGACCAGACGATTCGCTCCCACGTGCCGATTGTGGCGCCCTTCGATGGACGCGTCATCGAGCGAAATCTAGTGAAGGGTGAAGTGGTGGAGACGGCCGACAAGCTGTTCGTGGTGGCGGATCTGTCCGAGGTCTGGGTCACGGCGAACATTCCCGAAAAAGACATTCCATACATCCATTCGGACCAGTTAGGCCACGATCAAACGGTGGAGGTCCGCGTGTCCGCCTATCCCGGGCAGATCTTCCACGGCAAGATCACCTATGTGGGGGACGTGCTCGATCCCGCGACGCGCACGATGCGATTACGTTTGGAGCTGCCCAATCCCGACCGCAGGCTGAAACCGGAGATGTTCGCGACCGTCCGTGTCTATTCAGACCCGGAGCCCAATGTGCTGGTGGTGCCCGAGGCGGCGGTGCAGCGCGAGCGGGACCGGCGATTCGTGTTCGTACAGCGTGAGCCGCAGGTGTTCGAAGTCCGGGATGTGGTGCTCGGCGAATCCAACGGACGAGAAATCAAGGTGATGGACGGGCTGCGCGAAGGCGAGCCGGTCGTCGTCAAAGGCTCGTTCGTCCTGAAATCCGAACTCCTGGGCGAGCAGTTGTAATCCCGTCATGTCTGCCCTCGTTCAATTGGCCCTCCGCCAACGGGTCTTGGTCGTTACACTGGCCTGTATACTGGCCGCGGGCGGCCTGTACGCCTTCCGTACGACCCCCATCGATGCCTTCCCGGACGTCACCACGGTTCTCGTTCAGGTCGTGACCAAAGTGCCGGGCTTGTCGCCGGCTGAAATCGAACGGTTCGTCACGTTTCCGATGGAGCTGCAGCTCACGGGTGCTCCGGGCTTGGTCGAAATCCGCTCGCTATCCAAGGTCGGGTTGTCGATGATCGACGTGGTCTTCGAGGACGACGTCGACATTTACCTGGCCCGACAAGTCGTGCTGGAGCGGATCTTGGAAGTGCAGGAGCAGCTGCCGCCTGGTGCGACATCTCAACTCGTACCCAACTCCACTGTGCTCGGGGAAGTGTATCAGTATTATCTTGATGGTCCGCAGCCGGTTGACGGGGATCCTCATGCGATTGAACAGGCGTTGATGGAGCAGCGGACGATCCAGGACTGGATCATCAGGCCGCTCCTCAAGGGATTGCCGGACGTCGTGGACGTCAATTCCATGGGAGGCTTCGTCAAACAATACCAGGTCATGGTGGAGCCGGGGCTGCTGCGCAAGTACAGCTTGGCGTTGCACGAAGTACTTGAAGCCGTCGCAAAGAACAATGCCAATGCCGGGGGCAACATCCTCGAAAAGGGCCCGGAAAAATACATCGTGCGCGGCGTGGGGATGATCAAATCGGTCGACGACATCAAGACCATCGTCATCAAAGAAGAGCACGGGACGCCGGTGTACGTGCGCGACGTGGCGGACGTGCAGATCGGCCATGCCGTCCGCCACGGGGCGGCGGTGCTGAACGGGGAACGTGAGGTGGTGGCGGGCATCGTGCTGATGCTGCGCGGCGGGAACGCCCGCGAGGTGGTGCAGGCCGTGAAAGACCGGGTGGCGGAGATTCATGAGAAACGTCTCTTGCCGAACGGGATGCGCATCGTGCCGTTCTACGACCGGATTGAGCTCATCACGGCGGCGCTCAATACCGTGTACAAGGCCTTACTGGAAGGCGTCGTGCTGGTCGTCGTCATTTTGCTGCTGTTTCTGGGCAACGTGCGCAGCGCGTTGATCGTCACCGCGACTCTGCTCGTCACTCCGCTCGCGACGTTCATCGTGATGGGTTGGACCGGGTTGACGATCAATCTCATGTCGCTCGGGGGGCTGGTCATTGCCGTCGGCATGATGGTGGACGGGTCGGTCGTCGTCGTCGAAAACGTGTACCGGCATTTATCCGAGCACCGCGGCCAGGCCGTGGACCGTACGAACTTGATACTGAACGCGGTCCGGGAAGTGGGGCAGCCGGTGATTTTCGGCATTCTCATCATCATCATCGTGTTCCTGCCCATCCTGTCGCTTGAGGGCATGGAAGGCAAAATGTTCCAGCCGCTGGCCTACACGATCATGATCGCCCTCCTGATCTCCCTCGTCCTGTCTTTGACGCTCTCTCCGGTGCTCTGCTCCTTGGGGTTGCGGGCCGGGAGCGAGGAGGACACCTTTTTGATGCGGTGGGCCAAGCAAGCGTACCTGCCGTCTCTTCGTTGGGCGCTGGGGCATCGACCGACCGTTCTCCTGGTCGCCTTGACGCTCCTGGGAGGCAGCCTGGCCCTGTTCCCATTCCTGGGGGGCGAATTCATTCCCATCCTGAACGAAGCGGCCATCGCGCCGCAAACAATCCGGCTGCCCAGCATTTCCCTGGAGAAATCGATCGAGATCGAGAAGGAGATGCAGAAAGCGATCTTGGAGTTCCCCGAGGTGCGGATGGTGGTGTCCAAGATCGGCCGCACGGAATTGGGCAACGATCCGCAGGAGCCGAACGCAAGCGATCCCGTCGTCTCGCTCCGTCCGATGGATGAGTGGAAAACGGCGGACACTAAGCCCGAGCTGGATCAGGCCATACGCCGCCGATTGCATCAGGTGCCGGGCGCGAATTTTCTCCTCAGTCAGCCGATTCAGCAGCGGATCGATGAGCTGGTGTCGGGCGTCCGCTCTGAGGCGACCGTCAAGATCCTCGGCGACGACCTAGACGTGCTCAGGACGACCGCCGAAAAGATCCAGGCCATCATGGCGACGATCAAAGGCGTGAACGACGTGCGCATCGAGCAGCTCTTCGGCCAGGCCTACCTGACCATCGACATCAATCGGGACAAGATCGCGCGCCATGGCATCAACGTCGCCCACATCCGGGAAATCATTACGACGGCCATCGGAGCCGAGGCGGCCACGAGGGTGTACGAAGGACAGCGGCGGTTCGATTTGATCCTCCGCTATCCCGAACAGTACCGGAACAGCGTGGAGACGATCAGCAACATTCTGGTGGCCACGGCCACCGGGGCGTTGATCCCGCTCGGTGAACTGGCAAAAGTCACCTTGCAGGAAGGGCCGGCTCTGATCAGCCGCGAGGGGCTGCAGCGGCGCATCTACGTGGGGTTCAACACCTACGGCCGGGACATCGAGAGCATCGTCAGCGAAGCGCAGCAGAGGATCAAGAAGGAGATCTCACTGCCGTCCGGTTATCGCATTCTGTGGGGCGGCTCGTTCGAAAACATGCAGCGCGCCATGGCTCGGCTGACGATCATCGTTCCGATCACCATCGGCCTGATATTCCTGTTGCTGTTTTCCTCCTTCAATTCAGTCCGATATGCCGCTCTCATCATCTTGAACCTGCCCTTCGCCATGATCGGCGGCGTGGTCGCGTTGTGGATCACCGGGGAGTATCTGAGCGTGCCGGCCTCGGTCGGGTTCATCAATCTGTTCGGCGTAGCGGTGCTCAACGGCATCGTGCTGGTGTCCTACATGAACAAGCTGCGGGAGGAGGGGCTGCATGGCGATGAGGCTATCGTGACCGGGTGTCTCCTTCGGCTTCGCCCCGTGTTGATGACCGCTCTGGTGGCCCTCCTTGGGTTGGTGCCGATGGCGCTGGCCCACGGCATCGGCTCGGAGGTGCAGCGCCCGCTCGCCACGGTCGTGATCGGTGGACTCGTCAGTTCGACCATCCTCACGCTCATCGTGCTGCCCTCGTTGTACAAATGGATCACGGGAGGAGCGCCGTCCGAGGGACGCCGGCCCGCCACCGGTCACGTCGCGGCGAACGCTGAGCAGCATTCCGCCCAAGCGCAACGGCCGGATCAGGTCCCGGTCATGACAAGGCGGATGGGAGAGGAATCCGCACCCCTATAGCCGGATGGGTTATTGCAGAGCATCCGGCGGCGTCTTCAGCAGCCTTGCAAACCGGCTTTTGTCGATCGCTTTTTCGTACGCTTCCTCGGGCGCAATCCATTTCTTATTCACAAGCTCCTGGATGGCATCGTCCAATGTCTGCATGCCCGCCGCTTTGCCCGTTTGCATGACCGACGCGATTTGAAACGTCTTCGCGTCGCGGATAAGGTTGGAGATCGCGGGCGTGCAAATTAGAATTTCCAGCGCCGCACAGCGCCCTTTCTGATCGATTCTCTTGAAGAGGTCTTGGGCGACGACGACCCGCAGGGCCGTCGACAGCGTATTCCTGATCTGCGCCTGCTCCTGATGCGGGAACACCTCGATCACTCGATCGATGGTCTTGGCCGCATTTTCGGCATGCAGCGTGCCGAACACGAGATGGCCCGTGGCTGCGGCTTCGACGGCAAGCCGGATCGTTTCGAGATCGCGCATTTCCCCCACCAAGATAATGTCCGGATCTTCGCGTAACGCTCCCCGCAGCGCCGCCTCGAAGGATTTGGTATGCACGCCGACCTCGCGGTGATTAACGATGCATCCTTGGCTTTCATGCACGAATTCGATCGGGTCCTCGATCGTGAGGATATGGTCTTTCCGATGCTTGTTGGCGTAATCGATCATCGCGGCCAGCGTGGTTGATTTCCCGCTTCCCGTGGCGCCGGTGACAAGAACCAAGCCCTTTTTCAGCATGGCTGCCTTGGTCAACACAGGCGGCAGCCCCAACTGCTCCGCTGAGAGGACCTTGCTGGGAATCTTGCGAAACACGGCGCCGCAGCCGTACTTTTGATTGAAGATGTTCGCGCGAAAGCGAGCCAGGCCGGCGATTTCATAACCGAAATCAACGTCGCCGGCTACCTCGAAATGCTGTTTCTTGTCGGATGGCGCGATTTCGTAGAGCAGAGATCGAAGAGCCTCCTGATCAAACACGCCATAGGCGGGAAACCGCTCGAGCTCGCCGTTGATCCGCATCGCCGGCGGCTGCCCTGAGATCAAATGCAAGTCGGAAGCGCTGTGGTCGGTCATTAACTTGAAAAACTCATCGATTTTAGCCATGCAGGTTCTCCCGGACGTTGAGAAAAGCTGGGCGCCGTCCGCTTGCAAGGATCAGAAATGTCTGGTGGCGCCATGAGACGTACAAGGGGGCGAGTGGTGCCGCATCAAGCATAGCTGATACGACACGTGCGTCTGTAAGGGATGGATGTCACACGATGTAGGATCTTGCGTACTTCCCCGGCGGGGGTGGAGCGTGGGTTCGACTCAAGGTTGAACTTGAAATAAAGCCGGATGAAGGGGACAAATCCGTCATCGACGGAGAAGTGCTAGAACGGCCTCGTTCCAGCCAAGCGGACCGATCCCATCTGCCGTGATCACGCCTCGAAGGTCGCCGTATCCAGCATGGGAGCCGTCGGGTCGTCGCACGAGGATCGGTCGGTCCACCGTGGCCAGCATCGGAAGGTCGTTGTCGCTGTCGCCAAGCGCGACGGTAATGATCGCGTCGCCATAGAGGCGTCGATAGCAGGAAAGCATCCGGAGACAGGCGACGCCTTTGTCGGTTTGGCCGGTGAGGTGATAAAAGCGCCCGCCTCTCGTCCAGCGAAGCCCTCGAGCCATGACGGCGTCCAACACTTCCCGTTCTTCCTTCTCGGATCCTTCGATTACGAACGGTTCGTCGTACTCCCGCCGCATGGCCAGCGGCGCATCGGGCTCGGAGAGCCCGGTGAGGCGCTGAACTTCCGTCGTGGTCATGTCGCCGAACCCGCGGATCGGAATCCCGAGCGATTCGCGGATCGCGATCAGCGTCGCGCGAAGGGTCTTGTAGTCCGTTCCCAGCTCGATGATGGAAAAGACGTCGTCTTCGGGGATGGCCCCGTCAACGGCAAAGTCAAATGTGCCGTTGGGAATAAAGATTGCTCCTCCGTTCTCGGTGATGAAGGGATCGGTGTGGTGGAGTTGCCGACGGAGCACTTCGACTTCAGCGCGGGTCTTGCTCGAAACGAGGACCAGTGGATAGCCGCGGGTTCGCAGTTCGTTCAGAGCCGGCTGGGCCGCATGGTACGAGTAAGCGGCATCGAGGAGCGTTCCGTCCAGGTCGGTAAAGAAAAGGTACATGATCGTGCGGCTAATGAGCCTATGGCGCCTTTATCGGCACGGCGCTCACGGAAGCGATCCCATACAAGGCTCAAAGATCCCGTCGCAGAGATCGTAACCGCCGCTCGATTGCGGGATCGACCTATAATGCACGTTCGTCACCACTCCGTTTTCGAGATGTACATCCGGGAGCATTGGCATCCGATCATCGAAGCCGGGGCACCATCCACGCAAGGGTGTGCCGGATGCATTCAACTGTCCTACCGCAGCGTAGATGCGGCAGGCAATCTCATGGATGGAGTGCTGCCCTTCTCCGCATGAACCGCGAAGAACCGTTTTTACTGTTCCTCTACCTGAAGGATCCTAAAACGAATGCCACGATGAGGACAAGCCAGCGGCGGGAGACTCGATTGAAGAGAATGTTAGGCGGGTGATTCCTCTAACCGCAGGGTATACAGGTAGTGATAGAGCCCTTTTCGCTCCATGAGCGCGGCATGCGTGCCTTCCTCGACCAGCCGCCCCTTGTTGAAGACCAGAATGCGGTTCGCACGCTGAATCGTCGTCAAACGATGAGCCACGACGAACGTCGTGCGGCCTTCCATCAATCGCTCCAGTGCTTCTTGCACCAACCGTTCTGATTCGCTGTCCAGCGCGGACGTCGCTTCGTCCAGAAGCAATACTCGAGGGTTCTTCAAAATGGCCCGTGCGATGGCGATGCGTTGCCGCTGGCCTCCCGACAAGTTGATGCCCTTCTCGCCGACGATCGTCTCATACCCGTCGGGAAAAGCCATGATGAAATCGTGTGCATGGGCGGAACGGCTGGCCTCCCGGACGTCTTCGGCGCCCGCCTCGGCATTGCCGTACCGGATGTTCTCAAAAATCGTCCCGCCGAACAGAATCGTCTCCTGCGGGACGAGGGCAACCTGTCGATACCAGCTGTCCAGGGTCACTTCCCGGAGGTCGCGCCCGTCAACCAAAATGCGTCCTTCCACCGGATCGTAGAATCGATGGAGCAGGTTGATCACCGTCGTTTTTCCGGCTCCAGTGGGTCCGACGATTGCGATCAGTTCTCCCGGCTTCGCCTTGAACGAAACGTCGGTGAGTACCGGATGTCGAGAATCGTATGCAAACCCTACCTTGTCCGCTTGCACATGACCAATGACGGCCGGCAGCACGGCGGCGTTCGGTTGGTCGCACACCTCCGAACGACTGTCCAGAATCTCGAAGACGCGCTGCATTGCGCCCTGCGCTTCTTTGATTTGGGCGAAGACACGCGCCGCCGAGCCGAACGGTCCGATGAGGATCCCGGCGAAGAGCACGAAAGCGAACAGATCGCCCGGCGTGACGGCGCCTTCGATCACCTGCGTTCCTCCGTACCACAGAACCAGGGCGGCGGCCGAAAACGTCAGCAGCGTGATGGTCGGTATGAAAATCGCCAGGATGGCCGCGCGCCGGAGCGTCAGCGCCAGCGTGAGCCGAACCTGGCCCTCGAAGCGTGCGGATTCGCGACGCGTTTGGACGAAGGATTTCACGATCCGGATGCCGGAGATGACCTCTTCGATCAGGGTGCTCAGAGATGCGGTCTGATCCTGGATCGACGTGGACAGGCTCTTGAGCTTTCGCCCGAACAGTCTCGCGACCAGCACGAGGAGCGGTAACAAGATCAAAATCAACAGGCAGAGCCGCCAGTTCATGGCAAGGAGAAACGCGATGCCGCCTACGAAGGTGACGAACTGTTTTGCCGTGTCGATGGGCGTCTCCGTCACCACCGTTTGAATGACCGCAACGTCGCTCATTAAGCGGGACAACAGTTCGCCAGTGCGCCGGCGGGCGAAGAAGCTGACGGCGAGGGTTTGCAGATGGGAAAACAAATGCGTGCGGAAATCGGCGACCACGCGCTGGGAAACCCAGGCGGTAAGGTACCCGTGGGCCATGGAGCAAAATCCTTGAATCACGACAAGGCCCAAGAACAGCGCAATCAGCTCGGTCATGCGCCGTTGATCGTGCTGCACGGTGATGACGTCCCAGAGCGTTCCCGCGAGCCGCAAGAGCGCAAGGTTGATCCCTGCGACCGCCATGACCAGCAGGGCTGCCATGGCCATGCGGGGAATGTAGGGCTTTAGAAAGGGAAGAAACCTTTTGTAGTACGGCATCGTGACGGAAAAGCCGGCTCTGAGACGGGAAATATGGTCGGCCAGGTGAGAAAGACGGCTATCTGGGCATCGGCCTGCGGGGCGGGAGGCCGGTGACCGTGGCTACAACTGCGCGATCGACTCGATGAGATTTTTGTTGATCGCGACGAAATCCGACCGATCTTTGTCGTTGATCACCACGTCGGTGAGGCTGATAAACAACCGTTGCTCCTCGTTGATGGCATCGGATACACGGTTGCGCATGGGGGGGATGAGGAAATCCCCCACGTAGACACAGTTCACCGTCCGGACGCGAATGCGAACCTTCTTGCCCTCGGGCACGGATCCCTCCTCCCCCCTCTGGGGTGAGCTCAGCTTTTACGGCGAAGGAATTTTTGCCGCCGGCGCAACTTCTTGTATTTGTGCTTGCGCATTTTCTTCCGGCGTTTTTTCAGTACACTGGCCATGCGTTCTCGCTCCTACGCGCCGGAGTCTAAAAGCTTTCGGGTCAAAATGCAAGCAAATGCCCGAAGCGTTCGCTCGTTCGAATGCGTTCGTGGCTGCGCGCCTTGACCAGTCGGACGGCGCCTTCCTATACTGCGCCATGTTCCCGACCTCGCTCCCGCGTCTGTCATTGTTCTTGCTCAGCGTCATGCTGATGTTCGTGCAGCTCGGCTGCGGGAAAAAAGTCGTGCAATATCCCGAGGACCATGAGCGTTTCGTCAAGATCGACCGCGCGGTTGAAGCCTTGCGCAAAGCCTACGTCGCCAAGGATCATTCGAAGTTGGAAGACATCATGCTGCCTTTGGATCAGCTGGAGCAACTCAGACGCGAGGCGGAGGGCGACTTCGAGACCTTCCGGGATATCATGCTGGAATTCGCCGTGGAGCGCATCATGATCGACGGCGAAGACATCGACGTCTTTGTTCATTGGCATGGGATTTGGAGGAGGGACGCGGAAGATCCCGGGTTTCGCCAACGAGGTCACATGCGGCTGCAGTGGGTCGGCACGCAGTCGATACTGCTCCGAGGGGTCCAGGGCGACGCACCGTTCGGAATGAAAGCCAGACAGCCGATTTCTGAACCGGTTCCCACCGCGCCGCGGTAACTATGGCCGCTCTTCGCCCGTCTTCCCGCTCAACGCCAGCTGCTGAATTCCTCGTGATCGGAAGCGGGGTGGCCGGCCTGCGAGCCGCTCTTGAGCTGAGCCGCGCGGGCCGAGTGTTGATGTTGACCAAGGGCCATCCGCTGCAAAGCAGCTCGATCTACGCGCAGGGCGGCGTGGCGGTGGCCATGAGCGAGGAGGACGACGTCTCCATCCATTTCACCGATACCCTCAAGGCAGGTCATGGCCTCTGCCGAGAAGAAGCGGTGCGGGTTCTGGTGGAAGAGGGACCCGAACGAATCCAGGAACTGATCGGATGGGGCGCGAAATTCGATAAGGCCGGAGGGAAGTTCGCGTTCGCGCGCGAGGCCGCGCACAGCCGGAGCCGCATCTTGCGGGCGAGAGGCGATGCCACCGGAAACGAAATGGTTCGAGTGTTGATGGCGCAGGCCGGCCGTCAAAAGGCGATTCAGCGGCTCGATTACCATTTCACGGTAGACCTGGTCGTCCAAGAAGGACGTTGCTGCGGCGCAATCGTGCTGGACGAGGATGGCGGTCGCCAATTTGTGCTGCCTTCCCGGGCGGTTGTGCTGACCACCGGAGGCGCCGGCCAGATTTATGCGCGGACGACGAATCCGCCCAGCGCCACCGGCGATGGAATGGCGATGGCGCTCAGGGCCGGCGCCGTCCTGCAGGATATGGAGTTCGTCCAGTTCCATCCCACGGCGCTATATCTACCTTCGAGTCCTCCTTTCCTTTTGTCGGAAGCCATGCGCGGAGAGGGAGGACAATTGCGCAACAACAAGGGCGAATTGTTCATGCATCGATACCATCCGTCGGGCGCGCTCGCGCCGAGAGACATCGTCGCCCGCGCAATCTGGTCGGAAATGGCCGCGACGAAGGCCCGGCACGTCTATCTGGACGTGACCCATCTCGGCGCGGACTTTGTCAAGCGGCGGTTTCCCACAATCTATGCGACTTGCTTGCGCTACGATATCGACATTACGGAAGAATGGATTCCGGTGTCTCCGAGCGCTCATTACATGATGGGCGGGGTATGGACCGATCTCAATGGAGCTACAACGATTCCCGGCCTGTTCGCTGCCGGCGAGGTGGCTTGTAGCGGGGTGCACGGGGCGAATCGTCTGGCGAGCAATTCGTTACTGGAAGGACTGGTCTTCGGGGCACGGGCGGCCGCGGCGGCGGTCGCCTCCATGGATGGTTCTCCTGCGCCGGATCTATCGGCCCACGAAGCAGCGTTGCGTGCCCATCCGCCGGAGAGGCTCGAGGACGAAGAAAAGCTGCGTAACTCGCTGCGGCGGGTGATGTGGGGGCAGGTCGGGGTAGTGCGGTCCCGCGATTCATTGATTCGAGCATCCGCGCAATTGTCGCGTTGGGCTCGCGCCGTCTCCCGCCCGCTCGCCGGGCGCGCCGCCCTGGAGGTAAAGAACATGATACAAGTGGCGCAGTGCATCGCCGAGGCCGCCCTTTGGAGAGAAAACAGCGTAGGAGCCCACTATCGGTCCGATTTTCCGCAACACAGAGGGGGCGGCTGGCGACAGCACAGCCGGGTCTCACAAGAGGATCGCCCTAGCGGGATGACTCGATCGTCAAGGAAGTCCGCGGTAATCGCCCTTCGCGGACGAGCGGGATGAATGTGCGCGAAGAGGCTCCTCGGTCGCGAATGAGAAAGGTCCGATAGTACCGAAGCACTTTACGGACATAATGGCGGGTTTCGTCGATGGGCGGCAAGGCGCGGTAACGGTCGACCAGATTCTCCCCGGCGTTGTAGGCGGCGAGGGCCAGCGGCAAATCGCCATGGAATCGGTCAAGCAACTGACGGAGATACTTCGTTCCTCCCCCAATATTCTGATCCGGATCGTACAGGTCGCGCACATCCATCCGCACGGCGGTCTGTGGCATGAGTTGCATGAGGCCCACGGCCCCCGCCCGCGAGACCGCCATCGCGTCGAAATCCGACTCCGCTTTTATGACGGCTCGGATCAGCGCCGGATGAAGCCGATGTTGTCGGGAGTACCGGGTGATTAGAGGCTCCAACTCTCCCTCCGACAAGACGAACCGGGGTCTGGATGATTCGACGTCGATACGTCGATATCGCGCATCGGACGGCACGTTTGTCAGTGAAATGGAGCCATTCGCATCGACGTACTGATAGATATCTGCCAACGGCCCTTCGACGAAACCGAGAGACGCCGTCGCGGCGATAATGGCCGCGCAGACCGGTGCCCTGTGGAAGAACATTAAGAATCGATGGAGAAATATCCGGGAAAGCATCATGTGAAACGATAGCATCTGGAGGCTGACTGTCAAGAAACCTGCAGATCTTGTGCCTTTCCGAACCAGGCGAAAGTCTTTTTGAATCGAAAGGATACCCCGATTCGGCTTAAGACGCCGGCTCCAAAAAACGGCTGCGGTGTAGGCGAAAAGCGGCACGGAGGCGCCGAGTGACGGGACCCGGCTTGCCCGATCCGATCGGACGATTGTCGACGATTCTGACGGGCATGATTTCCATGCTGGTATTCGTCAGAAAACACTCGTCCGCTTCCAATAGAGCTTGAGGACCGTACCAGCCCTCTTCGACCTGTAGCCCTTCCTCGCGCGCCAGGAGCAGGACCGTGCTCCTCGTGATCCCATCCAAGATGCCGCAATCAAGCGCCGGTGTGCGCAGACAGCCGCGGCGGCTGACGAAAAACAGATTGCTGATCGTGCATTCGGCTAAGCAACCTTCCCAGTTAAGCAGAAGACTGTCAAAGGCCCTCGCGGCGATGGCTTCGCGCTTCGCCAGGATGTTATTCAGGAAGTTCGTCGCCTTGATGTGGGGAGATAAGGCGGAGGGCAAGTTGCGTCTTGTCCTGGCGATGATCACGTCCACTCCGACCCGGTACAGCGCCGGCGCGGGCGGTTGGAGCGCCTTCGCCATGATGACGATGGTCGGATTCGGACAAAGCGATGGGTCGAGCCCGATTTCTCCGATGCCTCGGGAGATCGTGATGCGAAGATAGGCATCCACGCGGTCGTTGCCCACCCTATTGCGGGCCATGGCCTCGTGGAGGAGCCCGGGCCAATCTTTGTCGGGGATGGGAATGTTCAGACCGATGGCTTCGGCAGACCGGCGTAAGCGGCTGAGGTGCTGATCCCGCATGAAGATGCGCGGGCCGTAGGACCTGATGGTCTCATAGATGCCGTCGCCGTAGAGAAATCCATGATCGAAGACGGACACTACCGCGTTCTTCTTCGTGACGAACCGGTCGTTCAAAAAAATCCACATGCTACGGCTTTTGAAGCGCCCTGAAGAAAGCCTGCGCTTTGCATAACGTTTCCTCGTATTCGGAGGCGGGATCGCTATCCGCCACGATCCCGGCTCCGACCTGAAGATGCGCGCCCTCTTGGCTCAGGACCAGCGTACGGATCAAAATGTTCAAATCCGTGTCGCCGCTCCAACTCAAATATCCCAGGGCACCGGTGTACAGGCCGCGCCGTACCGGCTCCAGTTCCTCGATAATTTCCATACAGCGCAGTTTGGGCACGCCCGTGATCGTGCCGCCGGGAAACAAGGCTTTGATCGCATCGAACTGCGTCGCGTCGACGCGGAGAAGACCGGATACGTTGGAGACGATGTGCGTGACGTGCGAGTACCGCTCGATGGCCATAAACTCGTTCACGCGAACGGATCCGTAGCAGCACACCTTGCCGAGGTCGTTTCGCTCCAAATCCACGAGCATCAAGTGCTCGGCCCGTTCTTTTTCACTCGCCAATAATTCATCGGCGAGCCGCCGATCCTCCAACGCGGTGTGACCTCGCGGTCTTGTGCCGGCAATCGGGCGCGTATCCACACGCCGATCCTGCACACGAATGAGGCGTTCGGGAGAACAACTGACGAGTTGTACGCCGTCGAAGCAGAGCAGCGCTGCAAAGGGTGAAGGGTTTACGTTGCGCAAGCGTCGATACAGATCCCAAGCCGAATCCCGTACGGAGGTGTTCAGGGTCGGAATATCGAGAGAAAACCGATGGGATAAGTTCGCTTGGTAGATGTCTCCGGCGGCGATGTACTGGCGGCATCGCCGCACGCGATCCATGTAGGACTCGCGCGATTGTTGGGCATTGAAGAGCAGTGTTTCTGATCGGAAGCGGGTCTCATGCTTCGGCGCCGAAGCCGTGATGCGCGCCGCCAACTCTGCCAGACGATCGCGGCCTTCGCGAAGCAGCTTTTCTCGCGGTTCATGAAGAAAGCGATCCAGCGGGGGACAGAACATCAAATACGTCGCCCCGGTTTGATGGTCGATTCCCACAGTCAGGTCGAAAAAACCAAATTCCAAATCCGGCGGCTCTCTCTCGATGGTCGCCATGGAGGGCAAGGTTTCGAATCGACGTACGAAATCGTAGCTCAAGTACCCGATCGCTCCACCGAAAAATGGGGGCAATCCGGGAGGCCGGGCGATGTGGGATTGGCGGATAAGCCGGGAAAGCAGGTGGAATGGTTCCTCCCCGGTCACACGGCTGAGGCCGCCAGTTCGTTGAACGCAATGCGCCCCTCGTCCCGTCAAGGCGAGATACGGATCCGTGGCAAGGAAGGAGTAACGGGCCGATACGCTTCCTGCCTGCCCGCTTTCCAGCAAGACCGAGGAGCGGCTCGGTGACGCGATCCGACGGTACAGATCACAGGGATCCGCGGCCGGCGTGGGGATCGTAACCACGAGCGGTTGCGGCGGGCCATGCAGAAAGGATGAATCGGACTGCGGGATCATGATACGGTGTCTCTCCGAGTAATGAACTCACTATACTACTCCAGCGCCGGAACCCTGTCACAGTGCTTGACAATGCGAGGGGGATTTTGCTTGAATGACGCGCCCGCCATCGGCTGAGTCCTTGCTACGATGACCGCAATGTGCACTCGCCTTCCGTGGGTAAGCCATGCCCCCTACCAATGATCCGTTTTATGCGGGGCTCGGGCAAGCGCTTCGGATCGGGACCGAGTTGCTGGCCGCGCTGGTCGTCGGCGGCGGGCTCGGATGGGTCCTTGACGCGTATCTGTTCGCCTCCGGTCCTTGGGGGATGGTAATCGGCCTTGTGTTGGGCGCGGTCGCCGGAGTTCGGAACGCATACCGCGCGTCGCAACGATGGCCGAAAACGTAAAGATTTGGAAGAGAGTCACCCCGTGGAAGAAAACCCACTTCATCCTTTCGAATTGCATAACTACATTTCAGTGTCGATCGGCGGGCTCGACATTTCAATCAACAAAGCCGTGATCATGATGTGGGTCGTCGTGGCCCTCATCACGGTGTTGATGGTCGCGGCGGCCTCGGCGCGGCGTCTGGTTCCCGGCAAGCTGCAAAGCCTGGCGGAATTGCTCGTCGATTTCATTCGAGCGATCATCATGGACACGATGGGAAAGGACGGCATGAGGTTTTTCCCGCTCGTCGCGACGCTGTTCCTTTTCATTCTGTTCAGCAATCTGTTGGGGCTGATTCCAGGGGCGTATACGGTGACCAGCCAGATCATCGTGACTGCCGCTTTTGCGGTGATGGTGTACGGGCTGAGCCTGCTCATGGGATTTCTGATTCACGGAGCAAAGTTCCTGGGAATCCTGGTTCCGCCGGGGACCCCCGGCTGGCTGCTGCCGTTAATGGTACCGATTGAGTTGATCAGTCAATTGGCTCGGCCCATTTCATTGGCGGTCCGGTTGTTCGCCAACATGACGGCCGGTCACGTGATCCTGGGAGTCTTGTTCGGACTGGCGGTAAGCGGCGGCCTGTTGATCGGCTGGTTGCCGTTTGCGTTTACCATCGCCATGAACGGCTTAGAGCTCGGGATTGCATTTATTCAGGCCTATATTTTCACCGTGCTCACGTGCGTCTATTTGGGCGACGCGTTTCATTTGCACGGCCACGAGGAACACGCCCACTAGAGCGTGTCGAGAGAGACAAGGGAGGACAAACGGACAATGGATTCAGCAGCAGCAGCATTGTTAGGGATGGGATTGGCCGCCGCGGGCTTTGCCGGCGCCGGCGTCGGAATCGGTTATATCTTCGGAAAAATGATCGAGGCGGTCGCTCGGCAACCGGAGGCGGAAGGCCGGGTCGGCAAATACATGTGGATCGGCTTCGCGCTGGTGGAAGCCATCGCACTCTACGGTCTGGTCATCGCCTTCATCATCATGGGATTGCGGAAATAGAAAGGACCAGGACGAGAATGGGTCGGAGGACGGAGCGATGAACCCGAGCTCCCTGCCGTACCGTCCACTTCATCCTGCGCGGTGGCGATATGCCTCAGTTTGAAACACACTTCTTCTCTTCCCTGCTGTTTTGGGAGGTCGTCTCGTTCGGCATCCTGCTCTTCCTGCTCTACAAATTTGCCTTCCCCGGCATCCTGGGCATCCTGGAGGAGCGCGAACGTAAGATCAAGGACAGCCTTGACCAGGCGGAGCGGCATCGTTCCGAAGCGGAACGCAAACTGAAAGAGTACGAGGCAAAACTAAACGCGGCCGGTAAGGAAGCGGAAGCCGTTCTCGCTCAAGCCAAAGAGCGGGCGCAACGGCTGATGGAAGAGAACGAGCAACGGCTGACGGCGGAGGCCGAACGGATCAAAGGCGACACGATGAGAGAAATCGAGCAAGAACGTCGCAAGGCCATTCAGGAAATCCGCAGCCAGACCACGGAGCTTGCCTTGATGGTGGCGGAGAAAGTCGTGGAACGGAGTCTGAACGACGCAGATCACCGCCGCTTGGCCGATGAGGCGCTTGAAGCGCTGGCGAAGTCCTATCAGGCCAGAGTCTGATCGAGCGACGGTTTCGCCAAGCTGACTCCGCCGGGTCGGTAACCTTCCAAATCCAGCGAGACGAAACGGAACCCCAGTTCCCGCAGCCGTCGGCCGACGCGTTCACGGCGGTCCTCCAACATCAACCGTCCCATCTCTTCTTTGCTCAGCTCAATCCGAGCGATCTCTCCGTGGTCCCGCACCCGGTATTGTCGAAATCCTTCCTCGTGGAGCACCACCTCCGCCCGTTCCACTCGAGACAGTTTTTCCCGAGTAATTTCGATTCCTCGAGGAATGCGGGACGAGAGGCATGCGGCCGCAGGCTTGTTCCAATTGGACAGCCCCAGCTCTCTTGCCAAGGTTCGAATCTCCTCTTTCCCCAATCCCGCCTCAATCAGAGGGCTCCGGACACCCAGACTTCGCGCCGCAACGATGCCGGGGCGATCTTCACTTAAATCATCCATGTTCGTTCCGTCGGCCAAGTAAGCCGTCGCGAACGTCGGTTGCAAGGAGGCGAGCAGTCCGTACAGATCTGTCTTGCAGTGAAAGCAGCGGGAAGCGTCGTTCCGGACGAAGGCGGGAATTTCCAATTGGTCTGTCTGCACGATCTCATGGCGCGCGCCGATCTCCAACGCGACACGTTTCGCCTCCTCCAGCTCGATGGAGGGAAGCGTCGGGGAGACGGCCGTGACGCCGACCGCCCGGTTCCCCAGTTGGTCGTGAGCCACCTTGAGGACGAACGTGCTATCGATTCCGCCGGAATAAGCGACGGCCACGGAGCCCATGTCCGACAAGGTGCGGCGAAGGCAGGCAAGCTTGTTCATCACTGCTTCACCTTTGCTTTTCCCACATCACCGACCACCACCAGCGCGTAGCGTTGAGGGTCGACATACTGTTTGGCCACCCGCTGGACGTCCTCCTTCGTTACGCGCTCAATCCCTTTCGGGTATTGCGTGAAGTAGTCGACTCCGAGCCCATAAAACTCCACTTGTGCCAAGACTTGGGCGAGTTTCGCGGTGCTGTCGAACCGCAATGGGAAGCTTCCGATCAGGAAAGACTTGGCATCCGCCAGCTCCTGATCGCTCACGGGGGATTCGCGAATATTTTTCAGCTCCGCGAGTACCCCGCTGATCGCCTGGTTCGTGGCCTCCGTCCGCGTCTGGAGATTGATCATAAAGGAGCCCGGCATCAGGCGGGCGTCAAAGTGGCTCATAATCCCGTATGCCAGGCCCTGTTTGTCTCGTATGGAATCCATCAGCCGGGAGGAGAAACCGCCTGCACCCAATATATAATTCATTACCGTGACGGCGTAGTAGTCCGGATTCGTCCGGCTGATTCCTTCATGCCCGAGGACGATCGTGGACTGCGTGAGGTCCTTTTCGATCAACTGCACGGTCTTGCGCTCAACGACGGAGGGCTTCTTGGCGTTCCGTTGAGGCGCCGCGCCTTTCTTCCATCCGCCGAAATGCTGAGTGACGAGACCGTTCGCTTGATCGAGCGTCACGTCTCCGACGATGACAAGGATCGTCTGATTCGGCAGGTATTCCTTCGCGTAGAATGCCTGCACATCCGCCAGGGTAATTTTTGGAAGAGTCTCCTCGGTTCCGTTGACCGGCCATCGATAGGGGTGGCCATGGAAAACGAGCTGATTAAAGGCTTTCAGTGCAACGTGGCCGGGATCATCGTTGTCGCTCGTGATTTCCCCGAGAATCTGCGCGCGGATCCGCTCAAATTCCTGCTTATGGAAGGCGGGATGCAGGAGAATATCCGAGAGGAGCATGAATCCCAGGTCCACGTCTTTTTTGAGCACGCGCGCCGAGGCGGTGGTGAAGTCTTCGGTGGCCCTCGCTTCGAGCGAACCTCCGACGAAGTCGATTTGTTCGGCCAGTTGTTTCGAGGTGCGCGTGGTGGTGCCTTCATCCAAAAGGCTGGCCACAAGATTGGCCAAGCCGGCTTTGTCCGGCGGGTCTTGGGCAGAACCGGTCTTGATCAATGCATGGATCTCGACGATCGGCAAAAAAGGCTGCTCCAGAACGAGGACCGTCATGCCGTTGGGCGTGACGACCCGTGCAGGAGTGATGTCCGCCGCACCGCATGGAAGCGAGGCGAGGAGGAGCGCGACAGCCGTCGCGAATGCCGAGCCGGCGCCGGACCAGGATGGAGAAACTTTGCGGCCTTGGATCATATAGACTCGCGAACGGACTGTCGCTACGATTTGTGCGGGCCCGCGGCCGTGGCGGTTTCCGGTTGCTTGGGCGGCAGCGGGATCAGCGTGCCGACCGTGCGGTTGTCTTCGGTCAGATACTGTTTGGCGACGCGCTGCACGTCCTTGGCCGTGACGGACTTAATCCGTTCCAGAAACTGGTTCACGCGACGCCATCCGGCTCCAATTGTCTCGGATTCGCCGATCAGCATGGCATGGCGAAAATTCGAGTCCTGCTCGAACACGTGGGCCGCTTCAATTTGATTCTTGGCGCGCTGAAGTTCCTGCTCGGTCGGCGGCTCGTTTTGAAGCCGTCTGATTTCCTTGTGCAGCGCCTCTTCGACGGATTCCACTTTCTGCCCCGGGCGCACCAGTGCGTAAAAATAGAACAGGCCGGGATCCGTTTGCATCAAGCTGTATTCAGCCCCCACCGCGAGAGCCGATTTTTGTTCGTACACCAGACTTTGATAGAGTCGCGAGCTTTTTCCCCGGGACAGGATGGATTCCAAAATGTCGAGTGCGTAAGAATCGTCGCTGACGTAGTTGGGCACCCGATATCCCATCATGACGAACGGAACCTGCGCCTCGCGTTTTAAGAGGAAACGGCGCTCGCCCTTTTGCTCCGGCTCAACTACGGTGAGCGGTTTTGGCGTGGGTCCTTTGGGAATATCCTCGAACACCCGCTGGATCGTGGGAAACAGCGTGTCGGCCTTGATGTCCCCCACGACAACCAGAGTCGCGTTGTTCGGGGAATAAAAGGTGTCGTAGTGACGCTGTAAATCGTCCAGCGTCATCGCATTCAAGTCTGCGAACCAGCCGATGACCGGCCAGTGGTACGGGTGGCTCATGAAGGCCTGCGCGAACAAGGCCTCGACCAGCGCACCTTGCGGATCGTCTTCCGTACGCAGTCGGCGCTCTTCCTTCACGACTTCGCGCTCCGTCTGAAATTCGTTCGCGTCGAGCAAGAGTCCTTGCATGCGGTCCGCTTCCAAATCGAGCGCAAGTTCCACCCGATCAGCTGCAACATTCTCGAAGTAGGCCGTGAAGTCCTGGCTGGTAAAGGCGTTGTCGGTCCCGCCGTTCTTGCGGATAAGCCGCGAGAATTGCCCTTTCGGGTGCTTCGCCGTGCCCTTGAACATCATGTGTTCGAGCATGTGGGACAACCCCGCTCGGCCCATGACCTCGTTTCGCGATCCGACTTTATACCAGACCTGCACGGTAGCGACCGGCGCCTTCGGGACTTCGACGAGGAGCACTTTCATGCCGTTTTTCAAGATGAACTCGCGAGGTTCCATTGCCGCGGCAATCGGCGCAGTCATGGCAATCACAACGGTGATCGCAACCAAAAAGACATGAGATCGGAGGAGGTTGGGTGGCAAGACGGTGGTGATAAGACGCACGGCGGTTATGCTAACAACGCGATTCAATTTGTGTCAAGGAGAGCGGGCGCGAGCCTGCACCCAGGGTTCCTAGTTGACCGCAAGCGCCGAGCACGTCTCGGCCCCGGCTCTTTCGAATAAACGTATCGATGCCATGCCGGCGCAGTACAGATTGAAACGCCGTGACGTCGAGGTCTGCGGGTCGGCGGAATACACTGCCGGGAAATTCGTTGAACGGAATCAAATTCACTTTGCAACAAAGTCCGCGCAGCAAGGCGGCAAAGCGTCGGGCATCATCACAACGATCGTTCACTCCGGCCAGCAGGACATATTCGAACGTCAGCCGCCGTTGCGGCGCGAGTGGATAGCGGCGACAGGCGGCGAGCAGTCGCTTCAGCGTGGCGATCCGTTCGGCGGCCGGCATTAACTGCGCCCGCTGAGCCTCGGTCGTCGCGTTGAGCGAGACGGCCAGGTTGACACCGAGCGCCGCTACGTCTTTGAAGCGTGAGGACAGGCCGGCCGTAGACACCGTGATACGTCTGGGTGAGAAGCCCAACCCCCACGACACATTGGTGATGCGCGTGAGCGCGCCAGCCAGTTCATGAAAGTTGGCGAGCGGTTCTCCCATGCCCATAAACACCATATTGGTCAAGCGCTCGCCGATGTTCAGGTTGTCTTGTGCCGTCAGTACCTGATCCACGATTTCGTGTGCCCTCAGGTTTCGCATCAACCCCATGGTGCCGGTCAAACAAAAGGCGCAGTCCAGCGTGCATCCCACTTGCGTAGAGACGCAGAGCGTCAACCGGCCGTTGTCGGGAATGAGCACCGTCTCGACGGTCAGGCCGTCCTCCAGAGTAACCAGCAACTTCCTGGTTCCATCCTCCGACCGGCGGACCTCACAGCGCTCAGCCCGCCGTATGGTGGCGACTTCGGCCAGCGTTCGGCGGTGCGACTGGGATAGGTCGGTCATTCCCGCGCTGTCCGGTATTCGGCGTTGGTGGAGCCAGCGGAGAATCTGGACCGCGCGATAGCGCGGCCAGCCCAAACGAGCGACAAACGCAGTCATGTCTTGCTCATCGAGCGCGAAGAGATTAGTCTGCGGCGCTGTGCCAACCAGGAGATCCACCATGATGATGAGACTACCATAGGGTGAAAAACCCGAACAACTGAAGCTGCACGGGATTGTCCTCTCCTGGCCTTGGTCGGGGCTCGGCTGCTATATAATGGCGCACATCATGTTTGAACGAATCGGTTCCGTAGTCGTTTGTTTGCTGCTGTCCTGGGCGTTGAACCCGGCCGCTGCCTTTGCTGACCCGCCGGCCGTCGCCTCCTCGATGCCGGATGCTCTTTGCCAGACGGCGGAGGACTGTTTCCAGGCCGCAGCGTTGCCGAAGGAGCGGCTGGGAAACGGGCTGTCCCGCGATCAGCTTGTGGCGCTCAAGTTGGAACGTCTGCGTCAGGTGATGGAGCGGTTTCCGGCCTCGCTCTGGGCCAAGCGGGCTGGCCTTTTGTCCGGTGTCCTGCTCGTGGAACGGAATCCCGCGGTGGCCATTCAGTTTCTTCGTGCCGCGCAGCGGGACTTTCAGGTGCTCGACGATTATATCCGCCATTGGATCGGTGAGGCGCTGCTCCACATAGGAGATGCGAAACAGGCCGCGGCGTTTTTCGAAAGTATTCCGCAGGCCGTGCCGGATTCCAATTTACTGGGCCGGGCGGCGTTTCGGACGGGAGAGGCGTGGTACCAAGCGGCCGCTTGCCCGGAAGCCGCTGAGTGGTTTGCCAAGGCGGTCGGTTTGAATGAAAAAGATCCTGCGGCCGCGCAGGCATTACTGCGGACGGCCGCCTGCCATCTGCGGGAAAATAACATTGAGGAAGGACGGGCGACTCTCAAGCAGCTATGGATTCGCTTCCCGCAGACGGCTGAGGCTAAGGAAGCACAGACCTTGCTGGCTTCCAACTTGGGCGGCGAGCGGTGGATCCCGGAGGCGGCTGATCTGTACGGACGCGCGCTGGTGTATCTCAGTCTCGCCCTCCACATGGAAGCCGTCGAAGAGCTGCGGAAGTATCTCGCTGTGGCGCCCGCACCGCCCAAACGGTACGAGGCCAGGCTCAAGATGGGCATCGCGCAGGTGCGGCTAAAGCAATATGACCAAGCCGAGGAAACCTTCAAATCGTTGGCAGAGGAACGGGTGCATGAATCCAGCGAGGCGCTGGTCTGGCTGGCCCGGGTGTATCTGCGCCAGGGACGTGGTGACAAGCTGCTGGATTTGGCCCGATCGCTGACGAACGCGCGATTGTCCGCGGAGCAGAAGGGACAAATTAATCTGTTCACGGGAATTTGGCTGGAGGATCAAGCCAAGTACGATGAAGCCGTCGAACGCTACCGCCTCGTGGTGAAGACGGGCGAACCGGCTTCTCAGCGGGCCGAAGCTCGATGGCGGACAGGCTGGGTGTTCTACCGGACCGCACGTCAGCGGGAGGCGATCGAGACCTTCAAGGCCATCGCGGACGGGCGCGACAGTGAATTTGAGCCACAGGCGCTGTATTGGCTGGGCCGATCTTTTGAATCGGACGATACAGACAAAAGTCGTGAGGCGTACCTCGAACTCTGCCGTCGTCATCCTTATACCTATTACTGCCAAATGGCGCGGGAACGGACGGAGATTCCGCCACTGCAAGCGCCGGTTGTTGCTCAAGTCTGGGACAATGGCGATGGGACCGCCTCATTGGAGGACAGACTTCCCCTCGCCAAGAGAACGGAGATCGAGCAGCAGGAGCCCTATCGCAAGGCGCTGGAACTCAAAATGTTGGGACTTGACTCGGAAGCGGCCCGGGAACTGGCGGCGCTGACCGAACGGTACAGTCGGGAGCCGGAGGTTCTGATGGCTCTTTCCATGATGCTGAGTGAAGTCGGGGCCTATCATCATGGATTGAGACTGGTGCGGGCGCATTTCCGCGACAAGATCGAGCGGAACGGCGGGGCGGTGGTTCCCGCGCTGTGGAACGTGGCCTACCCCACGGGCCTGCTGCCGACCATCAAGGCGCAAGGCGCCAAGAGCGTCGATCCCTATCTGGTCGCGGCAATCATACGCGAAGAGAGTCAATATGATTGGCGGGCTGTGTCGCGGGTCGGGGCCATCGGTCTCATGCAAGTGATGCCGGGAACCGCCGCGGCGGTTGCGCGGCGCATTGGGGCGGGCGGCGTCGTGCGTGAGGATCTCTTTGATCAGGAAACCAACATTCGGATCGGTGTGCGGTACGTCGAGCAGCTGCTGGATCAGTTTGCCGGTAACATCGTGTATGCGGTGGCCGCCTACAACGCCGGGCCCATCGCCGTCGGCAAATGGATAACGATGCACGCCGGGCGCAGCCTCGACGAGTTTGTCGAGCTGATTCCATACCAGGAGACGAGGCAGTACGTGAAGCGGGTGCTTCGTAGCTACCGCGAGTACCTTCGTCTGTCCGGATCCCCCGGCGGTTTCCTTGACAAGGGTTAGTGAAGTTTTTATAGTGCGCCACAATTTCTCGCGTAACACGGGGTGAATGGCGCGATGGCATTGGACCGATTGGACGCTCTGGAAACTCGCATACGAGACCTTGTCAGACTGGTGCAGGAACTGAAGAAGAAGAATTCGACGCTGGAGGAAGAACTCAAGGCGGCGCGCCAGCGGCTCGCGTCGCAGGACGAAACGAATCGACGGTGGGAACGGGAACGAGTCGACATCAAAACTCGAATTGAAAAGGTGTTGGGGGAAATCGAGATGCTTGAATGCCTGGAAGAGCCCAAGGAGGTGGCGCTTGACTAAGACCATCGACGTTGAAATTTACGGGCAACGGTACAGCATTCGCGGGGACGCCGATGAGCAGTACGTCCATCGGCTCGCGCACTTTGTCGATGATCAAATGAAGCATCTCGCCGAGGGAATGAAGACAGCGACTCCGTCGAAACTCGCAGTGTTGACGGCGCTCAACCTTGCCCACCAACTGTTTGAGTCGGAAAAGAAGCGGGCGCAGGGGGAGGCGGATGTGGAGCGCCGCATGGTGTCCCTGATGGAATCGATCGAGGAGCAGATGCCTTCGTCTCTTTTCCGGTAGGACTTTCGCCTTGCATTCCCGGGGGCGCTTTGTTATCGTGACATCCGACTGAGTAGTTGAACGAGGGTAGCACTCTCTATAAAGGTACGGCTCAGGAATTTCGAATCGCGTGATGATTCAGAACATGAATCAAGTCACACTTGGAGCACACCCAGGATTATCGATGTTGTGGATGTTGATGCGGTGGGTAACTACCGGTTGCGTGACCTCTCTGACCGATTGGGCGGCGGACGGCATACGACGGCTGCTGCAGGGTTTGGCGCAATGGGGTGACGTAAATGGAAATACCTTCCGTGCGGTGCCGGCTTCCGCTTGGTCCCCCGCGCCGCATGGCCAGTCCAGGAACCCCAGATACTTCATGAAAGGGTCTCCGGGGAGGCGGTACCGCATTCCCATCATCTCTGACGACATCAGGTCTTCCTCCGCTCCGCGTGATTCCTCCGGTTCGAGTTTCTGATACCGCCTTCCCGGTCGCTACCTTACTTACCATCCGTTCACTGCTCTCCTCCGGTTCATCGCGTGTCCGGGATGGATGTCTCGGACCCACAAGGGGGTGATTCCCATTTCACTATCCATTCTTGCATATATCCTCACGGCGCTCGTTGCCGCCATCGCCGGCATTGCAGGCTATGAACTGATCCGGCGGCAGTCCGCAGGTGCGAAACGGGCTGAAGCCGAAGACCAAGCCAAGCATGTCCTTCAATCGGCCCAGCGAGAGGCCGAGAACTTAGTCAAAGAAGCCAAACTCGAGGCCAAGGACCTGGTTTTCCAGGCCAAGACCGAACTCGAAAAGGAGCAGAAGGCGCGTCTCGCGGAGTTGTCGGCTGTCGAAAAACGGCTGTCACAGCGGGAAGAAAATCTCGATCGGAAGCTTACTGCGCTGGAGAAGCGGGACAGCGAGAGTCAGAAGCGCGAACAGGATCTGCTAAAGCGGGAAGAAGGCCTTGCGGCCAAGGAAACCGCTTGCGCCCGCGCGGAGCGCGAACATCGGGAGGCGGTGGAGCGCGTCGCCGGCATGACGGCCGAAGAGGCGAAAAGGCATTTGTTGTTGGAAATGGAAAGCCAAGTTCGTCTGGACGCGGCCGGGTTGGCTAAACGGACGTTGGAGGAGGCGCGTGAAAACGCCGAACGCGAGGCGCGCGAAATCATCGCCCGGTCGATCCAACGGGTGACCCGCGATTATGTGTCCGAGTCCACGATCTCGGTCGTTCCCATACCGAACGACGCCATGAAAGGCCGCATCATCGGCCGCGAAGGACGCAATATTCGCGCGATAGAGGCGGCGACCGGCATTGATCTGATAATCGACGAAACGCCGGAGGCCGTGATCGTATCCGGTTTCGACCCGCTACGCCGTGAAATCGCCAAGGTATCGCTCGAACGATTGATGCACGACGGCCGGATCCATCCGACACGGATTGAAGAAATCGTCGAGAAGGTAAAGACGGATATTGACAAACTCATGATCGAGGAAGCGGAGAAGGTCATTTTCGAGTTAGGGTTGTCTGATTTTCATCCGGAGTTGGTGAAAGTACTGGGGCGGCTGAAATATCGCACGAGCTACGGACAGAACAACTTATACCACGCTCGCGAGGCGGCCTATATCTGCGGGATCATGGCATCCGAACTGGGACTGGACGTGAAGCTCGCGAAGCGGGGAGCCTTGCTGCACGATATCGGCAAAGCCGTGAGTCACGAAGAGGAAGGCCCGCATGCCATGCTGGGCGCCGAGATCGCCAAGAAGTACGGTGAAAGCGCGAAGGTCGTGAATGCCATCGCCGCCCACCATGAACAAGTGGAGCCCATCTGCCCGGAAACCGTGCTGGTGGCGTCGGCCGAGGCTTTGTCCGCGGCAAGGCCCGGCGCTCGCCGGGAAGCTCTGGAATCATACGTGAAGCGGCTGGAAAAACTGGAATCGTTGGCGACTACGATCAAGGGAGTTCAAAAAGCCTACGCGATACAGGCCGGACGCGAAATCCGGGTGATCGTCCGCCAGGAAGACGTCACTGACGCGGAGTCGTTCCAGCTCTCCCGGGATCTCGCGAAAAAAATCGAGCAGGAACTGACGTATCCGGGCCAAATCAAAGTCACGGTCATCCGGGAGAGTCGTTTTGTGGAATACGCGAAATGAAGGTTTTGATCATCGGCGACATCATGGGAGAACCGGGGCGCAGGGCCGTCGCGCGCGCCATGCCGCGGCTGGTCTCGCAACGGCAGATCGACGTGGTTATCGGCAACGGCGAGAACGTCGCCGGAGGGTTTGGAATCACCCCGGAGCTGGCTGAAGAACTCTTTGATATGGGTTTGTCGGTCATTACGACGGGCAATCACGCCTGGGATAAAAAAGAAATTGTGGATTATTTTCCGCGCGAACGCCGGCTGCTGCGGCCCGCGAACTATCCTGACGGCGTTCCGGGTCGCGGCACGTTCGTGATCGAGACGCCGGCCGGCGCACGGCTGGGCGTGTTGCACCTCATGGGGAGGGCCTTCATGCCGACGCTGGACTGCCCTTTTCAGACGGCAAGGCGCGAGTTGGCTTGGATGAGGAAGGAAGTTGCTGCGGTCCTCGTCGACATGCATGCGGAAGCGACATCTGAAAAAATGGCTATGGGCCACTTCCTGGATGGGGACGTGACGGCCGTAGTGGGGACACATACCCACGTGCAGACGGCCGATGAGCAGATTCTCCCTAAAGGGACTGCTTACATTACGGATATTGGGATGACCGGACCGCTTCACTCAGTGATCGGAGTCAAAAAGGAACTGGCCATCGAGAAATTTCTCACCGGGATGCCGCGCCGGTTCGAGGTTGCCTCAGGGCCGGCGGTCTTTTGCGCCGTCGTCGTGGAGCTTGATGCGAGACTGGGCAAGGCATTACGGATCGAGCGTATCCGGATCGTGGACTAAGAGGATCGACCACGGAACCGTCACAACTTCAGTTCATGCCTTCCGGAAACGCCTCCTTTCCGGCTCGCATCCTCACCGTTTCTCAACTGACTCGTCTGATCCGCGGCACTCTCGAAGAGCACTTCCTCGATCTGTGGCTGGAAGGAGAAGTCTCCAACCTACGGGCGCCGGGGTCCGGGCATCTCTACTGCACGTTGAAAGATCACGAAAGCCAAATCCGCGTGGTTCTGTTCCGGTCCACGGCCCTTCGGCTCCGATTCGCCCTTCGTGAAGGCTTGCAGGTTATCGTCCGCGGACGGCTAACCTTGTACGAACCGCGCGGCGAGTATCAGCTTATTGTGGAGTACGTCGAGCCGAAAGGCATCGGGGCTCTCCAACTTGCCTTTGAGCAATTGAAAGAGCGATTGGCGGCGGAAGGTCTGTTTGACGCAGCAAAAAAGCGCGCGATTCCAATTTTCCCCACAACGGTGGGGGTGGTGACGTCGTTGACCGGTGCGGCGGTCCGTGACATTGCCACCGTGCTTCGCCGCCGCTGCCCGTTGGTCAGTCTACTGATCGCCCCGGTTCCGGTACAAGGAGACGGCTCTGCAAAGTTGATCGCAGCCGCAGTGGACGCCTTAAGTGTTTGCGGCAAGGTAGACGTCATCATTGTAGGGCGCGGCGGCGGATCTTGGGAAGACCTGTGGAGCTTCAATGATGAGGCGGTCGTGCGAGCGATCGCCGCCTCTCGCGTGCCGGTCGTATCTGCCGTCGGTCACGAGGTCGACGTCACCTTGGCCGATTTTGCGGCAGACTTTCGCGCACCGACCCCATCGGCTGCAGCCGAAGCCGTCGTGCCGGTGCTCTCTGAGATCGTCGGTCGCCTGAGCGAGGCAGATCGTCGTGTCCGCCGTGCGATGATGCGGCATTGTGAAATCGAAAGGCATCGGCTCCACCGATGCCTTCAAGGCCTTATCGGACTTCGGTTGCGAATCCATACCGAATGGCAACGCCTGGACGAACGGTTGTCGGATGTGCAGCGGACGATGTATGACTCCCTGTCGGCGATGCAGGAGCGGACAATCAATGCTCGTCACCGGGTGCTCGCACGGAACCCGTCGTTTACGATCCACGGATACAGACTGTTGGTGCCTCAGTTGGCCAAACGACTGGAGCACCATCTGCGACAAGGAGTCGCTCGCCGCGTGCAGCAGGTTCAACATGATATGGCGAACCTGCACAGCCTGAGTCCCCTCGCGATCTTAAAACGCGGGTATTGTATCCTGCAGACCTTGCCGGACGGCCGGGTCATCCGGCGCCATACCGATGCACGGGTGGGGCAAGACCTGTCGGCGCGGCTCGAAGTCGGTCGCCTTATCTGTACCGTCAAGGAAAATATGAAGGACTCCTCGGCTTGAAATCGAATAGAGGGAAGGTAATAATAACAACCTGTCTGAGGCGCGAAAAGGAGTCGTTGTGGCTGCGGTCAAATTCGAACAAGCGATGGCCAGGTTAGAGGTCATCGTCAGTGAACTGGAGAAGGGTGATCTTCCCTTGGATGAGTCGTTGAAAATCTTCGAGGAAGGGATTCGCCTTTCCAAAAACTGCCTCAAGATATTGGAAGAAGCCGAACGGAAAGTCGAAGTGCTGGTCCAGGACACGGACGGCAAACGAAAAATCCATGCCTATTCCTTGGAAAAAGACGAGGCAGATGATTCGTCCTCCAAGGATTAAGTGCCCGGCCCCCCACGGACCCGTCTCCGAATCACTATCCACAATGTCTATCCATGGTCGCTGAGGTGGGCGCAACCAAAGAGCGGCTCGACCGAGCGCTTGTGTTGCACGGCTTCGCGCAGAGCAGAGAATCGGCATCTCGTCTCGTGCTGGCAGGCGAAGTGAAGGTGGACGGGATGGTTGTCGATAAGCCGGCGAAGCTGGTACCGGCCGATGCCAAAATCGAAGTCATTGGTCCAGCAAGTCCCTTCGTGAGCCGTGGCGGCGAAAAGTTGAAGGCCGGACTCGACGCCTTCGGTATCGACCCCGCAGGGTCCGTCTGCTTGGATGTGGGCTGCTCAACCGGCGGATTTACTGATTGCCTCCTCCAACGGGGTGCAGCGCGTGTGTATGCTGTGGACGTAGGGTACGGGCAGTTCGACTGGCGGCTTCGTCAGAATTCGCGTGTGGTGTTGTTGGAACGGACGAATATCCGACATCTCGACAGACGTACCGTGCCCGAACGAATCGATGTGGCGGTCGTCGACGTGTCGTTTATTTCTTTGACCCTGGTGTTGCCCGTCGTAGTCTCATTTTTGCGGCCGGGTGGAACTGCGCTCACATTGGTGAAGCCGCAGTTCGAGGTGGGCAAAGGAAAGGTCGGGCGGGGAGGTGTCGTACGGGATGAAGCTCAGCGCCAAGCCGTAAAGGAACACGTCATTGAGCACGCACGGCTGCTGGGCTTGCAGGTGCTGGGAGCCATAGATTCTCCGATCGAAGGGCGAAAGGGGAATCGGGAAATCCTCGTCGCGTTCCGGCTGCAGGCAGCCTCAGAATCCAATTGAACGAAAACGAAGTGGGGGACGCATGAAAGTTCTTGTCACGGGAGGGGCCGGATTTATCGGATCTCACATCGTTGATCGTCTCGTTCAGGAGGGGCACGAAGTAGTGGTAATCGATAATTTGTCGACCGGCAAGCGCCGCAATCTGAGTCGATCCGTGCGCTTCTACAAAATGGACATTCAAAGCTGGCGGGTGGAACGTGTGTTTCGAAACGAACGCCCCAACATCGTCATGCATCTCGCGGCGCAAATGGACGTCCGGCGGTCGGTTGATGATCCGGTGTTCGATGCGCAGGTAAATATTCTCGGAACTCTGAATGTGCTTCAACAGGCCGTCCAACACGGTGTGCGCAAAGTGATTTTCTCATCCTCGGGGGGAGCGATCTACGGCGAGCAACAGACCTATCCCGCTCCTGAATCGCATGCCACGCAGCCGTTATCTCCTTACGGAATCAGCAAACTATGTGGAGAGCACTATCTTTCCTATTATCAAAGAATCAGCGGAATCCAGATCGTGTGTTTGCGGTACGCGAACGTGTACGGACCTCGACAGGATCCGGAAGGAGAAGCGGGCGTCGTTGCGATCTTCATTCAAAAGATGATGAATAACGAGCAGCCAATCATCTATGGAAACGGCCGACAAACCAGAGACTTCGTCTTTGTGGAAGATGTGGTTGAAGCCAACTTGGCTGCGATGGGCCAGGCAACGCAGGGCACCTATAACGTGGGGAGCGGCGTTGAGACCTCCATCAATGAACTGTTTCGAATTTTGGTGGGAGCGACCGGTTCCTCCTGCAAGGAAGTGCATGGGCCGGCGAAGAAGGGCGAACAGACCCGAAGCTCGATCGACTCAACGAAAATTCGACAGGAGCTTATGTGGGATCCAAAAGTTGAACTGACGGACGGTCTTAAGAGGACAGTGGAATACTTTCGAGAACGAATGGGGTAGCGCCCTGCTTGATGGGACATTTTCATTCCACCGCAGCGATACGGGTCGCTGCAAATCGATGCCCTTAGTACCGAGCCACGGATCCGTCGACCTGTACCGACCACGCATCGATCCCACCGACAAGGTTCTTCACATTGCCAAACCCTTGCTGGAGCAGAAACCCGGTTGCATCAGCGCTTCTCATTCCGTGGTGGCAATAGGCGATGATCTCGGCGTCGCGATCTAGCTTGCCCAGCGACTGCGGTAAGGTCCCTAGAGGGATTAACACCGATCCTTCCAATTTTGCCAGAGCATGTTCCCACGGTTCCCGCACGTCTAGAAGCATCAATTTATCTCCTTTATCTAGTCTCGCTCTAAGCTCTTTCGGTGTAATGGTGAAGGCCATAACATTCCTCCCTTCTGCCTATTGGTCGCTATATTAAGTGACGCTTAAAAAGCCTGTCAAATTTGAGACAGAACGAACATTTTTGTCCACTGCTTCCGTTAACGCTCTCATCTGAATCTGATGTTTTTCATTATTCCCGCATATCGTTGCCATAATTGTGCATGTAAGTATTTGATAAATTGTGAGTATTAACATATTAGATTTTTTGGTCATCATATGAGGCACGGAGGTTGCCTAGTTCGGTAACATCACTTTGTTCTTGCCTTTCGGTCATTGCTTCTTAAAATGCGAATCCTGTATGGTTTTGAGTCACGATGGGGGATCGGACGGGTCAAAACGTACTCGTTGTCTTGGTCACTGTGCCGACCATTGAGGAGGGGGCGAGGATTGGTGAATTAGCAGTCAAGTCTCGACTGGCGGCTTGTGCGAACATCATCCCAAGCATTGACTCATTATTCTGGTGGGAAGGAAAAATATCACGAGCGCACGAGGCACTTATCCTTTTTAAAACGTTTGATGATCGATACAACGCTTTGCAGGAACTGATCACGGAGCAACATCCCTATGAAGTCCCGGAAGTCATTGCAATACCCGTCGCACTGGGGTCACCTCAATATCTGGGATGGGTGGAAAAGGAAACCCGCAATTGATGGTATGGAAGGAAGACCCAGAATTCATAGCCACACCGAGGGGTTGACCGAGACGGTCGGCATAGGTACACTCGCATCTTATTAACGGACCGTCGAGCCCCCTTCCTATAGGGAGTGATACTATGGGTCAGCAGAACGCTACGGAATCCAATGACGCCTACACAGTTGTAGTATTCAGAGGGTCTACAGCAAAACCTCTCCGGTTCAGCTTTCCCCGTAAGTTCGTACGCAAGCTCTTGATTGTATGTGCGGTTCTCATCATTGCTGATTTGCTGCTTATTTCACACTATGTTATTCGGACTGGAGAGGTATGGGAGTTGTCCGCCTTTCGAACGGAGGCGATGAGTGCCAGGGAACAGACAGCGGCCTTCTCATCCGCAATTGACGACCTTAAGAAACGTCTCATGGCGATGAAGGAAGTGAATCAGCGGCTTCGTGTGATGCTGGGAATTGAGATTCCTAAGACAGGAGACATGGTCAACGGCCGAGGCGGTGAGGATGTCCCCCTTCCTGATGGCAATACCGTCGTTCCTGCGGATAAACCTGCGGCAACGCAAAGCTCGATTCGGAGTTCCTCCCACACTGACAGTAAGGTTGAGGAGGCTTTGACGGACTCTCTTGCTGCGGCCCTCAGCGGTGGTGAGCAGGAGATCACTGATACGGTCAAGAAAGGCATCGACTGGCTCACCAGAGAAGCAGAGCTACAAGAACAGGCGCTGCAGGAGCTCTCTCAGGCCGCGGAACAACGGTCCAGTCGGTGGGCCTCTACGCCGTCGATTTGGCCGGTGAAAGGTTGGGTTACGTCCGGGTTCGGACCGCGGGTCTCCCCCTTTACTGAAAAGCCGGCCTGGCATGACGGTTTGGATATTGGTGCGGCTCCGAATGCTCCGGTTCAAGCGCCGGCCCAAGGACGCGTGATAGCAGTGGGGTTTGATCCCAAACTGGGGAACATCGTGAAACTGGACCATGGGTACGGGACCGAAACCCTGTTTGGTCACCTTGCGAAGGCTCTTGTCAAGGAGGGGCAGAGAGTCAAGCGTGGGGATGTCGTCGGACTGGTCGGCAGCACAGGCTTGGCGACGGGGCCACATCTGCATTACATGGTGAAGATGAACGGCCAGGCGCTGGATCCGAAACGCTATATCCTCGAATAGCTGCTGGCTCAATAGCAATCACTCCCTCCGTCACTTCTCCTTCAGTTCTTGTCCAATCTGGCGGTTCCCCTCTCAAACAACCATAATGCGGGTGCTTCTTACGAGAGCCGAGGATGACAGATCTCGACATTGCCCGATCGGTCAAGCCGGCCCCCATTGAACGTGTCGCTGAACAGCTGGCACTGTCATCCGAGGACCTCCTTCTCTATGGCGGACTGAAGGCGAAGATCTCCCTTTCCGTTTTGGAGAGATTCTCTTCGAAGCCGCTCGGGCGCTATATTCTTGTCACCGCGATGAATCCCACCCCTTTGGGCGAAGGTAAAACTACTACCTCTATCGGATTGGCCATGGGGTTGTCTCGGCTGGGTCAGAAAACCGCCGTGACGTTGCGACAGCCGTCCCTAGGTCCCGTCTTCGGTATTAAAGGAGGAGGCACCGGGGGCGGAAGAGCGCAAGTGATACCGATGGAGGACATTAATCTGCACTTCACCGGGGATGCACACGCGGTCTCCTCCAGTCACAATTTGCTCGCGGCCTTCCTTGATAATCACCTTTTTCACGGCAACGCCCTGAACCTCGACCCTGACCGTGTGAGTTGGCCGCGCACCGTTGGGGTAAGCGATCGGGCATTGCGGGAAGTGACTCTGCAGGGAAAAGGCACAAGGGCGGGGCAATTTGTCATAACGGAGGCCTCCGAGGTAATGGCAGCCCTCGCCTTGGCCGCCAGCCCCGCCGATCTGCGCAGAAGACTAGGAGAGATCGTCGTCGGGTTCAACGGAGCGGGGCGGCCGGTCAGGGCTGAAGAGCTTGGCTGCGCAGGTTCCATGGCGGTGCTGCTCAAGGAGGCTCTCCTGCCGAATCTCGTGCAGACGCTGGAGGGCACGCCTGCCTTTGTTCACACGGGGCCGTTCGGCAACATTGCGCATGGCAACTGTTCTATCCTGTCGGATGCCATGGCGCTGCGGTGCGCGGATTACGTCGTAACGGAAGCCGGCTTCGGCAGCGACCTAGGTGCGGAGAAATTTTTCAACATCAAATGCCGAACGTCCGGCTTTCAACCGAGTGTAGCCGTGGTCGTGGCGACGTTGCGCGCTCTCAAGCTGCATGGCGGCGCGGGGCCGGTCAAAATCGGGAGTCCCTTACCGACCGGGCTGACATCCCCCAATCGGGAGGCCTTGGAGCGAGGCTTTGCCAACCTTCGGCAGCATATCAGCAATGCGGCCGCATATGGGATTCCGGTGGTCGTGGCGGTCAATGCGTTCCGCGGCGATTCCGCGCAGGAGCTCGAGTGGGTCTGTGCTGAGGCGAAACGGGTGGGCGCCTGCGCGGCCGCAGTGTCCACGCACTGGGCGGACGGCGGTAAAGGGGCGGAGGACTTGGCCAGGGCGGTCATGGAGGCGTCGAGGCGCGTCGGCTGCTTTTCGTTCCTTTACGAGACGGATTGGCCGATCAAAAAGAAAATTGAAACGATAGCCGTGAGGATGTATGGAGCGGCTGGCGTAAGCTATGACGAGGCGGCGGAGCGGCAGATCGAAACGGCGACGCAGTCAGGATTTGACAGGTTGCCGATTTGCATGGCCAAGACGCCGTTGTCGCTGTCCCATGATCCTACTCTGAAAGGGAAGCCGACGGGATTTACCGTGCCGATCAAGGAAGTGCGAATCTTGGCCGGTGCAGGATTCCTCACGGCTGTGTGTTCTGGAATTCAACTCATGCCGGGCTTGCCAAAAAGGCCTGCGGGGACGAGAATTGATTTGGATCGGCGAACAGGGGACATCTTGGGACTCGGATGATGTCGAGGATCAACGCTGTTTCAAATACCGGAAAAACTCGGAGTCCGGACTCATCACCAACGTCGACTTGTCTTTGAACGTCTTTCGGTAGGCCTCCATCGATCGAGTGAACTCGAAGAAGCGCGGATCTTGACGGTAGGCATCCGCGTAAATCCGGAACGCTTTCGCGTCCCCGCCGCCACGTAGTTCTTCTGACTCCTTGTATGCCTCAGCCAGGATGATTTCACGGTCCTTCTCCGCTTCCGATTTGATCTTTTGGGCTTCTTCCGCTCCCTCGGCGCGGTACTGTTTTGCCTGGCGCTCCCGTTCCGCCTGCATGCGAGCGAAGACCGCTTTTTCGTTCTGCTCCGGGAGATCCGCGCGCTTGATGCGGACGTCCTGGATTTCAATCCCGTACGCAGACGCCTTCTCATTCGATCGCTGGGTCACCACCCGCATGATGTCTGCCCGGGTCATGGACACGATTTCCAGAAGATCATGACGCCCCAGCTCCACACGGAGCTCGGAGTAGATGATGTCGTGCAATCGCTGCAGCGCCCCCCGCTGGCTTTGGAAAGCCTGATACACCTTGAGCGGATCCGTGATCCGCCATTTGGCGAAATTGTCCAGCAGCAAGGTTTTCTTGTCCTGCGTGATAACGTCCTGCGCATTTGAATCGTAATCCAGCAGCCGTTTATCGAAGTATGTGACCTCTTCGATGAAAGGTACTTTCATGTAGAGGCCTGGGTCGGAAATGTTGCGCACCGGTCTGCCCAGTTGCACCACAATGGCGTTTTTCGTGACATCCACCACGAAAAACGGTGAGGCGCCCAACAGAAAGAGTCCCAGCAGGACGACAATGACGCCGATCATCAACCCCTGCTTCGTCATGGGGTTTTCTCCCCGGTCGCGGTCGAGGAGCCAGGCTTGGAGAGACGGTCGAGCGGTAGGTACGGCAGAACACGCTCACCGCCTTTGCCGTCGATGATGACTTTGTCGACGTTCGGCAGGATCTCTTCCATCGTTTCGATATAGATCCGTTTTGTGATGATGTCCTTGGCCTGATTGTATTCCTTGAGGGTGGCAAGGAAGCGGTTGGTTTCGCCTTGCGCGCGGTTCACGCGGGCCTGGGCGTAGCCTTTGGCTTGGTTCACCAGCTGAGCTGCTTCCCCTTTGGCTCGTGGAATAATGTCGTTCCGATAGCCTTGCGCCTGATTGATAAGCTTCTCCCGGTCCTCTTTCGCGTTGGTCACGTCTTTGAACGCTGCCGCCACCGCTTCGGGTGGATCGACGTCTTGCAGCTGGATTGCCGCGATCTGGACGCCTGCCTGGTATTGATCCAGGATCGTCTGGAGCAACGTCTGCGTGTCTTGCTGAATTTGAGCTTTGCCGGTGGTCAGCGCCTCGTCGATCTTGCTCTTGCCGACCACTTCCCGCATCGACGCCTCGGCGGCCTTGCCGATCGTTTCATGAACGTCCGTCACCTTAAATAGGTAGTCCCCGGCGTCTTTGATTTTGAATTGCACGATGAATTCGACCGCAAGAATGTTCATATCGCCGGTCAGCATGAGGGCTTCCTGCGCGATCGTCTGTTGCCGACCCTGCCGATCGGTGCGGAAGCCCACCTCGATCCGGTGAAGTTTCGCGACCTTCGGTTGAAGCACGGTTTCGAGCAGAGGCAGTTTCAAATGCGGGCCGGGACCCACCGTGCGGACCGGCGCACCGAACCGTTTGACCACTCCTTCTTCATCCGGAGCCACGATGAAGGCGCTTTGCCAAACGAGAAAGACCAGAAGAGCAGCGATCAGGATGTTGCGGAACCCACCTGAGGGGAGCAAATCGCGTATCTGGGACTGCGCCTGTTTGAAGGCGTCGTCAAGTGAATCGCCGCGTTTGCTCCAGGGATCTTTGGGGTCCCATACCATTTAGGAATTGGGCAATCGATTCTCAGTGAAAGAAGAACAAGCGGGCGTCACCTTAGCAGAGTCGCCTGGCAGGAGCAACCTACATTGTAGTTGTAGTTCCACCACAAGAGGAACCTGACCCGGCCGTACATCCATAGCAATGATTGCGGGTGACAATGTGTCGATTGTGAAGCAGGGCCGGGTCAAAGTCACGAATATGAGCCGGCGCGCCGTGCGAGACCGGTAAATCCAGCATTTGATTAAAATCGCAATCGTAAAGCTTGCCGTCCCAACCTACCGAGAGTGTGTAGCGGCACATCACTCCGGCGGCGGCGGCGGGATTGAAGGCGTTCGCCAACCGTTCCATGTAGCTGTCGTAGTTGCCGCTTTCGATGAGGAACTCTAAAAAGCGGCTGATCGGCATGTTGGTGATGGCGTACAGGTGGTTGAAACGGATGCCGTACCGGCGGTCCAATTCGCGCCGGAATTGCGTTTGCATCGCCTCCTGCTTCGGAGGAAGAAACGCACCGACTGGATTGTAGATCAAATTTAGCACCAAGCCGGTGCCCTCGATTCCGTACCCCAGTTGGTTCAATCGTTTCAGGGCTTCGATCGATTTCTGAAACACCCCGTCTCCCCGTTGGGCATCCGTCTGCGAGGCTCTGTAGTAGGGCAGGGAAGCCACGATTTCGACGCGGTGACGGGCGAGGAACTCAGCCAGATCCGCCTGCGACGGCAACAGGAGCACGGACAGGTTGCATCGGTCCATGACATGACGACCGAGCGCACGAGCTTCTTCCACCAGCCAGCGGAAGTTGGGATTCAATTCCGGCGCTCCGCCGGTGACATCGACGGTCGGAATTTCCGTCTGAGCGAGCGCACGGATGCAGAACTCGGCCGTCTCACGCGACATGCTTTCAGGGCGATCCGGTCCTGCGTCGACGTGGCAATGGCGGCACGTCTGATTGCACAGCTTGCCCACGTTGATCTGGAAGACCGTGATGCCGGTGGAACGGAGAGGATACAGCCCTGCGTCATCAAGACGCCGCTCGAACGATGGGATGGCCCCGTCACTCAAGATGCGGAGTTGCTCCGCGGTCTGGGCGAGCGAATTGTTGCGTCCGAGGAGAGTCAACATCGTGAAAAGATTCAACAGCAGGCGCTGTTCGGGGAGCAGCTCACAGCGTCTCCGCTGACCGCCTGTCCGGCGCGATTGATGATGGCAAAGTGCCCGGCGTATTCGTTGGAACTCAGCACCCGCAGCGTTTTTGAGCAAATTTCCAGAGGCTCCCCCCGCCGATAGACATGAGAATCATCGTCACACCCCTGGACGAACGGACCGGTCAGCAACGCGAAATGGCCTTGCCACACGCAGGGCGCCTTTTCCGGGTAGACTGCCACCAAGCGTTGGTCGGATGCGTCGACGGTCGTGGGTGTGTCCGAGAGGACAAAGAGGGAAGCGAGCACCGGGATGCGCAAGCGTTGAGCGGTTTCGCCGTCGATTGATCGCGGAACACCCCGGTCAAAAACCTCACCTTGCTCATCGATAATCTGTCTGAACGGACCTCGCAGGGTGGCGAATGCCGCGTGAGGCCCGCCGGGAAAGGGTCGGAGCTTATAGCCGGTCAGCGTCAGCGAAAAGAAGTGAATGCCGTCGACCACTCGCCAGGGACTGAACGTTACCTGGTGCACGCCACGGAAGCCGACCTCACAGAGCCCGTTCATGTAATCTTTTGCCGTCAACGCGCCTGACAAACAATCTCCCCACTTTTGCGTGTCGTGGATCAAATAATTCGGAACCGCCTGGTCTGAGACGATGTCCGAAATCGTAAACCGCCCGCCGGGCTTGATGACTCGGAACATTTCACGAAAGACGCGGCGTTTGTCCGGTGCGAGATTGATGACGCAATTCGAGATAACGAGATCGACCGTATCGTTTTCCACCGGCATGGCATCGGCCATGCCTTTGCGGAACTCCGTGATGGGGTGGGCATGGCCCAGGTTGCGGGCGACGATCGGGGCATTACGGCGCGCGATGTCGAGCATGGTCTCCGTCATGTCGATGCCGATGACGCGCCCGCCCGGTCCTACGAGCCGGGCCGCTTCGAAACAGTCGATCCCGCCACCGGCGCCGATATCCAGTACGGTTTCGCCCGCTTGAACGGTGCCCAGCCCCGCCGGCGTCCCGCAGCCATAGGAGATCTTGAGCACTTCTTCCGGGATAAATCGCTTCAGACCGGCGACATCATAACTCGTCGGGCAGCACATCTGCTCGCCGGTCGAAGCGGCACGCGCGTAGCGAGCACTGACTGCGTGAGTGATTTCGTCGGTCGGCATCGTTTCCGCCGTAGCGGGCTGGGCGTCAGGCTGACCATCTACCAGGGATCAAGCGGCTGCGTCAATATCCGCGGGAGAAGAGCGACGCAACGGCGAGGTCGAATGGAGCCATATGGTTTTTACTGCCCGCGGAAGTGGAATTCAAATTGCTAAGGCGCACAAGGTATCATGGGCCATGTGTCGCTCGGCGCCACACCGCGACATAGACGAACAGGTTGACGATGACCACGAGCGAGCCCAATGCCAATTGCAGCTCGCGCGTCAGTCCGGCGGGATAGACAGCCGGTAAGATGTAACGGGCGATGAAGTCGCCCTCATAGGAACTTCCGCCGGCCTGTTCGCGAAGCCAGTTTTCCAGCGGTGTCAATGGACATGGCCATCCGCTGAATTCTACCAGCGCGCCCCAGGCGGCGGCCGGCGCATGGAACCACAGGATGCGCGGTCGTTTGAGGGCGAGCAAGCCGCCGAAGATTACGAACACGACGAACGCCGCATGCAACACGACGACGACGTCGGCAGCAATATGATAGAGAAGAGCCATTGGGACGCCGGGCAGTGTGAATAAAAAACAGCAACGGGCGCAAGCGATCGAGGGATGGGAAAATGACCACACGCTGTGGATGGGCGAAAAGCGACCTGATGATCCGTTATCACGACGAAGAGTGGGGCAACCCGGTCCACGACGATCGGCTGCTGTTTGAGTTCCTCATTTTGGAGGGAGCGCAAGCCGGGTTGAGCTGGGAGACGATACTCAAAAAGCGCGACGCCTACCGGGTGGCATTCGACCGCTTCGATCCGGCGAAGGTCGCGCGGTACGATGCTCGAAGGGTCGGGCGGCTCCTGAACGATCCCGGGATCGTGCGCAACCGTCTCAAGATCGAGGCGGCGATCGCGAACGCCGGCGCTTTTCTCGCCGTGCGGAAAGAATACGCCACGTTCGACGCCTACATCTGGCAATTCGTCGGAGGACGGCCGATCATCAACCGGCGTCGCTCGCTCAAGGACATCCCTGCCAGCACATCGGAGTCCGATACGATGAGCAAAGACCTCAAACGCCGCGGATTCGCCTTCGTCGGGTCCACCATCTGTTATGCCTTCATGCAGGCCGTCGGGATGGTGAACGACCATCTGCTTACATGCCCCCAGTACCGAGTCTCAACCGGAGAGAGAGGCGGCTCAGAATAGCCGCGGTGCCTGTTCTTCTTCCTGGGCAGGATAGATCAGCGTGTCTCGCGTCTGCTTCGCAAAGGCGGTGAGCGAGTGCGGATCGGCCACAGTCGACGTCATGATGTGGCGCACGCTCCAACCCCGGCTGACAAGCGCGTCTGCGATCAACGAGCGATGGCATCGCCAGGGCACCGCTTCCGCGCACATGATCGCGGTGGTTTGATTGCCGGCGGAATTCATCAACTCCTGTAAAGAATTCCAAAAGTCTTCCGTCTGCATGTAATCCGCATACCCGCGAAAACTCGCATTGTGCCATCCGAGATTGATCGAATCCTTCTTCGGCTTGCGCAATCCCCCCAACCCCTGGGCGTGCTGGTATTCGATTCCTGCACGCTGCAATGCCTCTCCGAGCCCGGCACCGTTGAACTGCGGATTGTAACGGGATCGGGGCACGGTTCGCACGTCGACCAACCGACGAATGTCATGCGCCTTCAGCAAGGCCAGGAAATCGACGATCGGTCTTGTCGAATGGCCGATAGTCCAGATGGTGGAAGTCATGATGCGCCGGCTCAACGTGGTGCTACTGCAGGGTCCTTTTTATACAAGCACGCAAGCACAACCGCTTCGATCGTTCACCGTTTCGACGGGAGGCTGGCTCGCCGACGAGCTCGGGTGCGTCACTCTTTCTATGGAACATTTCGCTTGCGCTCGGGGTTGTCGGGTTTTCCTGGGCACTATTGGTGCAGGCTCCGGACTGCTCGGTCCGAAAGGAGGATGAAGCCCGGCACGATTCCGCTCGATGAGCGGGGCGGGCAGATGAATCCCACAGCGAATGCGACATGCGAATAGTGTTAATGCCCGCCGTCACCGCGGGCGGCCTGCCGCCCTACGTGCAAGGGCGCAAGCGGCCCCCGCCCACTCTGCCAATTGCTGCGCATTCTCAAGTACATCGACTGGCACTTCGTAATACGTGGTCAGCGTCTGCGTACCGTTCGGGCGGAAAGGCCCCATGCCGTGCCGGATGAAGCGGGTCACGGTTTCGGGCGATACCTTCAAGTACAGCCGTCCCCGGTGAATGATGCCGAAAAATTTGCGGCCGCGGTAGAGACCGTAGCCGCCGAACATGGCTCGGCAGGAGAGGCCGTCCAACTCGGTCAGCTGGTCGAGGACGAAGTCTTTGAAGCTGTCCTGCCTGGCGGCCATCGCTCGACTCAGAAGGGTCTACGGCCGGCTACGACTCGGACCGCGATCGGCAGCGAAACCATGCTGCCTCGAAGGTAGCGTTCCACCGATTGGAGGATGCGGGTTTCGGCATCCTGTTGCTGCGGGGGCGACAGCTTGGCCCACAAGTTTTGAATGGGGGCCGCGATGTCCATCAGGCCGGTGAAGTAGTCCTGCGCGGAACGCAACTCAACTTCACCGAGAAATTCCTGGTCGACCACGTCCTGCAGGCCGGCCTGCCGGAACATCCCGGCCAGGTCCCCGGGCGCGGCCAAGCGAAAAATGCCCGGCGCGGTCGGATCCGGGGCGGGCAATTCGATGAGCTGACCGATGACGTCGATCGGGATGCGAAGATAGGGATTTCTGTCCGGCACCGACCAGACCGCGGCGGCAAACCACGCTCCGGGCTTCAGCACGCGCGCGACTTCCGCGACGGCTTTGGGAATCTCCGGCAGGAACATCAGGCAGAATCGGCTGGTCGCGGCGTCGAATGAGGACGCTTCGAACGGGAGCGTCGTCACGTCGCCCGATTGAAAGGACACGTTGGTGAGCCCGAGTCGTTTCGCTTTTCGCTCCGCGGCCGCGAGCATCCGTTCCGCAAGGTCGATGCCGAGGACCTGGCCTTCCGATCCCGCCACCTGCGCGGCAAGCAACGCGGGATAGCCGGTGCCGGATCCCAGGTCCAGCAAACGGTGACCCGACCGCAGCCGGGCGTCGCCGACCAAACGGTGATTCAAAAACGCCATGCTGCGGTCGAAAAATTCATCCCATTTCTCCCAGCCCGGCGCGACGCGATTCCAGTCCTGCCGTTGGGTTTCGATCACTTGCTGCGGGCTCTGCTGCGGCATAGGGCTCCTTCGGGCGATTGACGTGAAAAACCGGTGGAATCCCTCCGCCAGGCCAACCGGCGTGGCAAGGCTCTCCCTTCCAAGTCGAGTCACTAGTCAATCACGATATGAATCCAGGGTCAAACTCCGATGGAACCGCCGTTGCAACGCTTGGCCTGATCAGCCAGGAACCCGTTTGGCTCGGAACTCGCCTTCGAGCTTCCAGGTCTTGCCGTCGACCAGGAGCGACTCGCCGATCCAGTGAAACGAGTGCGGAGTGATCTCGGTGAAGGTCCACCGAATCGGCGTGCCGTCTAAGTGGGTGCCGATCTGAACGATGTCGTTTCCGCTTCGACGGCCGATCAGTTCGTCTCGGCGGCCCGTTACCGGATTGATCCACGTCACACGCCAAGCCTGAATGGAGGCATCCCATACGCGCAACGTCGTGCCGTACAAGTTGTCCGTCTTGCCCAGGTCCGCGGTCCGCTCGGAACGCCGTGGCATGATCCAAACATCCTGCACGGCGCGGTCTTCGAGCACCAGGCGAAGTGCGCTTCGGCCTTGATATGCCGCGCCCTGACGTCAACCAAGTAATGATCGACGTCCAGTTCCCAGCATCCGATCAGCCATCCGTACACGTCCGCCGCTTCGGGGATTTCAGGCGAACGGCCGGAAGCCGTCAAGACCGAGTGAAAATCTCCTGTCCTTTCTGCTTTACCTGTCGTCATGATCAAAGCTCCTTTCATGTATGAGCATGAACGGCGGATGCGCAGTGCGGGTGCCGCTCATCCCGTCCTTGGTGCTTCTGGACTCTCGTGTTCCCCTTCCCTCACGACGACAGAAAGCACCTGCCGAAAGCCAGCAGCAGCCGCGGAGAACCCGTGATGCGGATCTTCCGCGTGATCCAGGCCCACAGGAGGTTCTGTTCCTTGGCCAAGAACCCGAGCCATGTGCTGCTGTCGGCAATGACTCGGCAGTCGGCAGTCCCTACGAGACCGTTATAAACACCGAGCGTCTTTTTCCGGATCACCACAGTGGCCTGTCTAGCTTCGTCACCTGTAAAAGTAAAGTGGTAAGTCGCATTCAGTTCTTCCGATCGGTTCCTCTGAAACACGAGCGAGAGGCTCTCGAGAAAATCTTGAATGGTCCGAGGCCGGAGACTGTTGCCCACGTTCTTGATCTGTTTGTGCGGGAAGCGCCGGGCCACGTAGGATTCGGCATCCGATCCTCGAACGACATAGACGGGTTCGACCTTATCCTGGAGCGGAGCGACCACATCGGCGGTAAAAGATTTGCGATCCGTCAAGAACGGTCCGATGATCTCCTCGCCGGCCGGGCAGACCGCCAAACAATAGGCCGCCTTGTAATTGGCGCCGAAGGAGAGGCTTTGCCACATGGAGGCCGACTCGGAATCGCTTACGCTGCGTCGATAGGCGCTCGCGTTGGGGCTATCCGCGACGCGCTCAACCCACTCGGTAAATCCGCCCATGAACTCGCGGTAGTTGTGCATGTAGCAAGCCGAGAAATTGAAATGCCCATCGGCACTGATCGCGCCGGTCGGACAGGCGGCGACGCAGAGCTTGCATTCGAGGCAGGGGTTATAGTCGATGGGTTGGCTGTAGCGGCTGACCTCCGCGTCGATCAGGACGGTCCCCAGGAGGACGAAGTTCCCGAACGTGGGATGGATCACGTTGCGATGAATGCCCATGTGGCCCAGACCGGCCGCGACTGCGACGGTCTTGTGCGAGACGACCCATACTTTGCCGGGGAACCGGTCCATCTCCATAGGAAAGCCCATCGCTGGGTTCAGCGCGCGAACGCCCTGCCGGTCGAGGGCCGCCACGATGGTGCGAGCGACTTCGTTGACGCGATCGCCGGCGTGATGGAATTCAAGGTTGGCCACCGAGCGGGCGGGACTGCGAATGGGCTCGCGATTCATGCGGCAGACGAAACTGACGAGGGACTTGGTCCGAGGGAACAGGGTCAAGATGTCCCGTCGATCCGCCTCGAGTGCCGGCCTGGCGATGTCGACAAAGCCGACGTCGTCCGCGCCTGCGTCGACGCAAAGCTGCCGAAGCCGATCAGCGTCCAAGGTGCCCGGCTGTTGGACTTCTGAGGGGCGCTGATGCTGTTCCCGGAACCTTCTGACAGTCGGATGTTCTTTGGTGTGTGCCATGATCAGCCTTTCTCTGCATAGCAGGATGCCCCGCGCTCGATTTCACGGTGGAGATTGGGCCAGATGGCAAACGTATCGGTGCAGCCCAAAAAACTGCAAAGTGGCAAACAGGGTGACAAAGTCCGCGACGATCGCGACGGTCCATTTGCCGGTGAGGGTCAGCGAAAGAGGGTCGGCTATGAGCAGGATCAAACTCCCGAGCACCCACGCGACGTCCAACGAAATGACTCCCCACGCCTCAATGCGAGGGATCACCGGCCGGCGAGCCAGAGCGGCGAGCCAAACCGCGTAAAGCATGAGCCCGGCTCCGATGGTCGCGACGATCCACGGCACGGTGAGCCCGAGAAACGATGCTACGGATCCGGGTGCCAGGAGCAGGACAAGGCCCGACAGACCGGAGAACAGCGCATTTCCTGACAGCGAGACGCGAAGCAGTCGTCCTTGGTCGGTGGTTACGTCCATGACTCACCCCTCTAAGCCAACCGATCGTTCCAAAATAAGGCAAAACTTTATCCCCGCCCATCCAACACGGATAACCCTGTTTCAACGATATCGCGTATGGTGTCTGCCGGAGTCCCTGCCTTATACATCACAATCACCCCTTGCATCATGCCGGTCAGGAACCGGGCCAGAGCCCGTGGGTCCTGCTGCTTGCTCAGCTCCCCTTGCTGCTTCGCGCGGACAAGTGTCTGGTAATACGCCTGTTCAATCCCCGCGAGCGCCTGGAACACCTTTTTGCCGATTAGTTTCTCGTGCGGGGATAGCTCGGTCGCGGTATTGGTGACCAGACAGCCCCGGCGTGTGCGGTCCGCAAGCGCCTGGTCCAACAGGCCGTGGAAGAACCGGCGAATGGCGTCGAGTGCGGAGCCGGAACGGTCCAAGAGCGAGAAGCGCTCGGTAAGCATGTGATGGCAGTACCGATCCATGCAGGCGAGGAAGAGCCGCTGTTTGTCGCCGAATGTATCGTAGAGGCTGCCGCGGTTGATGTTCATCGCGGCGACGAGGTCCTCGATGGAGGTCGCTTCGTAGCCACGGCGCCAAAACACCTCAACCGCCTTGTCCAAAGCTTGTTCCGGACTGAATTCTTTTGGTCTCGGCATGGCTCCCCCGCCGATGAACAGCCTCGGGTTGCATTCCTAGCACAATATGGAACGATCAGTCAAGAACTGCCGAGAAAAGGCAGTTCTTCGAGGCCCACGAGCGGCGCAGGCAATCTATTTGAGACGGGTGCGCTACCCTGGTTTCCGGCGTGAGTGAGGCGGCGTTATTTCAAGCTCCCCAGCGTCTCGCGGAGTTCTTTGACTTCGGCCGCAAACAAGTCCAAGTGCTGCTCCCGCTGCGGCTGATCGTCTTTGAATTTCCAGACCCGCTTGAAGATGGCCCACAGTTCTTTGTTATGCGTGACTGCCAGCGCATGGGCCGGCTGCGCCCGCACCGCTTTCTCCACGCAGCAAAGATGGTTGTCGAACGCGTGGAACTGGTTATGGAGATCATTCAGCGCCTGATCATGCCCTTTGCCGCTCCGCGCTGCCTGGGCGCTGGCCTCCATCATGTTCGTGAGATTAATGAGAGTCTCCACGTGCGTGGCGCCTTTGGCCTTTTCCGCAAACTCTTTCGCATGAGGGTAAAACACATAGCTGCAACCGCTGATTCCGATCAGCAGCACTGAAACGGCACACCATCCGATCAGGCGTTGCATAGAAACCTCCGTCTTAGCGTAAGCGTCCAGGGGCCAGGTCCAACCAGATGACTCTTCCGGCTATTGTTGACGCGCGTGTAAGTGTGCCCGGGATGCCGGCCTGAATCAACTCGTTGTGGCCGCCTTGGCTTGGCGAACAAGAAAGATCGGATCAGCGGCCCCAGCGCGGGGCCGCTAATCATGCAGTCCTCACTGCGCGGACACTGCGCCGATTCGGATCTCCCCCGGCACGATGTGCTTGCCGCCGGGAAGCGCGGAGTCCATTCTGACGTTGTAGGTCACCAGGCCGGCCTTTGAAAAACAGAGGCTGGCAGTTTCGTTGGAACCGACGGTGATCGATTCCTGCCTCATGCCGATCCAGTTAGAAAATCCGCGCTGGCAGGAGATTTCATCGAGGGCTCCGCCGAGGAAATCGATCTGAGCCGGCATGGTTCTGTGGTTGACCCACCGCACTTCGTCACCGACTTGAACGGTGATCGAAGAGGGCGTGAGGCCTTCTTCGATCTTGATATCATGCACCGCGCCTGTTCGGGTTGTCATCGCCGTGCCGGCGCACCCGACCGTGATAAAAAACAGTGCGATCAGCACAACAGCCATTCTGGTAGTCATCGGAGGCTCCTTTCGTTGCAGCGGTGGTGGTACTTGTCACAGGGGCGTCGCAACCGCATGTTCGGCTTCACCGGCGATTGTCCCGGCGCGCTCGCGAACGTCCTCTGCAAGATGTGTCAGATGCCGACGGGTTCTTGCTCCGGACTGAGGTTCTTGCTCCGGACTGAGGAGCCAACAAGACGCCTGCTCCCATGCCGACCACGAATCCGGTCAACATACCGTTGCGCCGTACATCGCTGTTCGTAGGTTTTCTTTCTTCTCCTTTCTATCAACTGCCGAGTTGGTGTGACCACTTGGACTGTTATGGGCATTAAGTCAATATTGACTATTGGGTCACATGCTAGCCGAGGCTGATCTTCTCTGTCAAGTCACTTTTGCTGATATCAGAGCCTGAACGTGAACGGGTCGGCCGGGGGGCTGTAGTTGAGAATGCCGGAAGGCGGCGTCCGGCGACCTCGTGACGAGACCGCCGGACAGATGGAGGTTACTTCTTTTTGCTTATCTTCCCAGTGCCTTTCTCTTCAACGTCGATGACATCCCCGGACATGGGATCGACGTGGATTTCTTGGATCTTGTTGTCCGCCGTCACGATTTCGACTTCCCACACGGCCTTGTCATGCTTTTTCTCTAGTTCGGCCTCAATGACTTTCCCCGGGACTTTGTCGCTGGCCGACTTGATGGCCTGGTCGATCGTGACCGTGGCGTTCTGGGACATTTGGATCTTCTCTTTCGTGTCCGACTTCGCTAGGGCCGGCCCGGCGAACGTTGAGAGCGCGCCGATCGCCACCATGCTGATGAAAGCTTGTCTTGTCATCGCTGCCTCCTTGTATAGGTGGTGAAAACACAGTGGGGGACCGATATAGGGTCCGTCCCGACACGAGAACCGTGCCTCGTGCCCCGCACGGAAGCCTCATGCGCGCTCATTGTCGGCAGAGAGAAATTCACTTACGATAATGCGGGAGCAAAATGCCCGGTCGCGGCCATCTTGTCCCGCCTCTCTACGCAAATGTGCAGCCGGATGGGCAGCGTTGCGGCTCTCCTTCTTCCGGCTGCATCGACAATGCCACGTGAGGGAAAACGGAGGCCCATCGGATGAAACTGGCAAGGCTGGTGGAACAGGTCCATCTCGTGCGGGACACGGCGAAGAAAAACGAAAAGATCCGGTTGCTGGCGGACCTCTTACGGGAGAGCGGCGGCAGGGAAACCGAGTTGGCGGCGCTCTATCTAACGGGCTCGTTACCGCAAGGGCGGATCGGCGTCGGCTGGGCGGTGATTCACAAAGCCATGGTGGAAGAGCCCGCATCCGGGGAGCCGCTCACGCTATCGGATGTAGATCGAACGATGGCGCTTGTGCAAGCCGACCAAGGCTCCGGGTCGATGGAAAGGCGGAGCGAGGCGCTGGGTCGCCTGTTCCTTCGGGCAACTCCGCCTGAACGTCGCTTTCTCTCGCAATTGCTCGTCGGAGAAATTCGTCAGGGGGCGCTCGAAGGCGTGCTGCTCGACGCCATCGCGAAGGCCGGTCACCTGCCCGCCGTTACCGTGCGCGAGGCGGCGATGTTCGCGGAGAACATCGGCGAGCTGGCCCGCGTGGCGCTGGAGGAGGGACAAGCGGGTCTGGCTCGCTTCTCGCTGCGCCTGTTCAAGCCGGTGGCGCCGATGCTGGCCGCCGGCGCCGAAGATGTGCACGAGGCGATGGAACGGCTCGAGGAAGCGTCGCTGGAGTACAAGCTCGACGGCGCGCGGGTTCAAGTGCACAAGGGCGGGGACGACGTGCGCATTTTCACGAGGCAGCTGCAAGACGTGACCGAACGGCTGCCCGACTTGGTTGAGTGGGCGCGAACGATTCCGGCGCGCGAGGCGGTCTTGGACGGCGAGGCGTTGGCCTTGAAGCCCGACGGCCGACCCCAGCCGTTTCAGCTCACGATGCGCCGGCTCGGGCGCGTGAAAGAGGTGGAGGCGCTTCGGCGGGAACTCCCCTTGTCGCCGTTCATGTTCGACGCTCTCTACGTGGACGGCCAATCGTTGATTGCGCTGCCGTATCGAGACCGAAACCAGGCGCTCGTCGGCATGGCTTCTTCGGTCGTTGTGCCGCGGATCATCACGAAGGACGTTGAGGAGGCGCGGCGGTTCCTTGATCGCGCCCTCGCCGCAGGCCATGAAGGGATCATGGCAAAATCCCTCACGGCTTCGTATACCGCGGGACAACGCGGCTTCCATTGGCTCAAGGTCAAAGAGGCCGCCACGCTTGATCTCGTCATCCTTGCCGCGGAGTGGGGAAGCGGACGCCGTGAAGGGTGGCTGTCGAATCTTCACCTGGGTGCGCGTGATCCGGAGAGCGGGCAGTTCGTCATGCTCGGGAAGACGTTCAAGGGCCTGACCGACGACATGTTGCGTTGGCAAACGGAAAAGTTTCTCTCGTTGGAAACCCACCGAGACGCCTACACCGTCTATCTGCGGCCGGAAGTGGTCGCCGAGATCGCGTTCAGCGACATTCAGGAGTCTCCCCGGTATCCGGCCGGCCTGGCACTCCGGTTCGCCCGCGTGAAACGCTTTCGGCCGGACAAAGGACCAGATCTGGCGGACACGATTCACACCGTGACCGAGCTGTTCAAGAAACAGCGGGGGTTGACGTAAGGGCGCGCTTCGCGTCCAACTCGCTCCAGCGCGCATAGAGGCGGTCGACTTCAGCGCGGGCCGCGTCGAGCGCGGCGCAGCGCTCATGCAACGCCGCCGCGTCGGACCGCACGGCAGGGTCGTGGAGCGCGGCTTCGCACGTCGCGGCCGCCGCCTCCGCCGCCACGATTCGCTCCTCGATCGTGGACCATTCCTGCTGCTCCCGGTAGGACAGACCTTTCCGGCCCCGCCGCTCCGGTCTGGATTCCGCACGAGCTTTTCCGTCGGGGCCGGGGTCCGCATGCCGTGCGGTCCGGCGCTCCTGCGCCGCTTCCCATTGCGCGTAATCCGCGTACCACTCGGCGCGGCCGGCGCCGTCCAATGCGAGGAGGACGGTGGACACCCGATCCAGCAGCCATCGATCGTGGGTGACCAACACCAGCGCGCCGGGAAACTCCAGCAGGTTTTCTTCCAGGACGTCGAGCGTCGGGATGTCGAGATCGTTCGTCGGTTCGTCGAGAATCAAGACATCGGCCGGCTGGAGCATCAGCCGCGCGATCAACAGCCTGCCCTGCTCGCCGCCGGACAGTCGCGAGACCGGAAGATCGAGTTGCTCGGGGCGAAACAGGAATCGCTTGGCCCAGGAAGCAAGGTGCACGGGCCGGTCTCGATAGATCACGAGATCGCCCGCCGGCGCCAGCGCGCGCCGGAGCGAAGCGGTTTGATCCAACGACTCGCGATGTTGCTCAAAGGTCACGATGCGCAGTCCCTCGGCCCGGAGGATGGTGCCGGCGTCGGGCTCCAGTGTGCCGGCCAGGAGCTTGAGCAACGTGGTCTTGCCGCTGCCGTTGGGCCCCAGGAGCCCGAGCCGTTGGCCCGGGCTCAGCAGGAAATCCAAGTCCTGTATGATCGGGCGGCCGGCCATCGATTTGCTCAGCCGAGTCGCGGCGAGCAGCCGCTTCGACTTGCGGCCGGAGGCAACGAAATCGATGCCGGCCGTGGCCGAAGCGCCGCGAGCCTCGGCTTCCCGCAGGTCTTCGATGAGTTGCTCCGCGGAGTCCACTCGGGCCTTGGCTTTGGTGGTCCTGGCTTTCGGGCCGCGCCGGAGCCATTCGACCTCGCGCCGCACGCGATTGGCGAGCGAGGCCCGTTCATCCGCTTGCGCTTGCAGCGCGGCTTCCCGCTGCTCCAGAAAATCGCTGTACCGTCCCTTGGCCTCGAAGGCGCCGGTTGGATAGCACCGGTTCAACTCGATGACGCGCGTGGCGACCGATTCCAAGAACCGCCGGTCGTGACTGATGACAAGAAACGCCCGAGGCTCCGACGTGAGCAGCCGCTCGAGCCAGAGGATGCCGTCCACGTCGAGATGATTCGTGGGCTCATCCATCAGCAGCACGTCCGGTTCCAGCATCAGCGCGCGGGCGACGGCGAGTCGCTTGCGCCATCCGCCGGACAGCGCGGCGACCGTGTGATCCGACGACACGAATTCCCCGAGACTCAAGGCCTTCGCGATCGACCCCGCTTCTTCGTGCGGATCGAATCCTTCGGCCTTGAGCGTCCGCGCCAGCACGCCGTCGACCGTGTCGGTCTCGTCGAAGGCGGGATCCTGAGGGACGTATCCCAGGCGCAATTGCCGGCGCACGGATCGCGTGCCGCCGTCGGGCTCCTCGAGGCCGGCCAGGATCTTGAGCAGCGTGGATTTGCCGGACCCGTTTGGGCCGACGAGGCCGATGCGATCCTCCTCGCAGATCGCCAGCGAAAGACCCTCAAAGAGAGCGTTCACGCCGTACCGTTTCGTGATGGATTCGCAGCTTAAGAGAATGGTCGGTGCCATGGATGAAAGAAGGCAGAGAGTAAGAACTCTACCCGCGTCTGTCAACTCGGGTTCGCAGTCATCTTTCGCATTGCACTTGATTATGCCTCTGTGGCATTTCACCACGACCTGGAGTGGATCGTTTCGGCAAACCGTGGCAAAACTCCTCTAATGCCCATGTAAGGGCGGCATTTCAGCGGGCACGCTCAATGCTCGGATGGAAAAGGCGGAGGTGATCTCTGGGACGGATCCTATTGTCGCACGTCAAGCGGGCCGCATGGATGCTGCTGGCGGTGCTCAGTACGGCCGGCTGCGAGGGGCGACCCGCGGATTCGTCGAAACCGACGCCCGATCCGAATCCACCCGGATTCCTCCGTCTCACGCCGGCTGAAGTCGCGCGAGCCGGCATTCAAGTCGAACCGGCGACCCTCACCTCGTTCCGGGTGTACCGCGAATTTCCTGCGACCGTACAAGCCAACGAAAATGAACTGGCCGAAGTGACGGCCTTGATCCGCGGGCGGGTGGTCCGGGTGGCGGTGGACGTGGGACAGGACGTCAGGCGAGGAGAACTGTTGGCGTTGCTGCACAGCACCGATCTTGGACTCGCCGAGGGGGCCTATCTCAAAGCCAAGGCCATGCTGTACGAAGCCGACCTGGCGTATCGAAGGGCACGCAATCTCTACGAACAAAAGGCCATCAGCCTGGCAGTGTATCAGCGCCGCGAGGCGGAGATGAAAACGGCGCGCGCCGAAGCGGAACAAGCCAAAAACCGTCTGGAGCTGCTCGGCGTGCCCGCTCAGGAGATCCAGCGGCTGGACCGGGAACACTCCATCAAGGCCGACGTGCCCCTCAGCGCCCCCTTCGACGGGCGCGTAATCATGCGAAATCTCACTAGAGGAGAAGTCGTCGAGACGAATCAAAAATTGTTCACCGTCGCCGATCTCTCGGAGGTCTGGGTCGTCGGCAACGTGCCCGAAAAGGATGTCCAGTTCATCCGCAAGGACGAACCCGCCGAGGTGGTCGTCGCAGCCTATCCCCATGCGCTCATCACCGGCCGGATCACGTACGTCGGCGACGTGCTCGATCCCGCCACGCGAACCATGCGTCTGCGGGTCACGGTGCCGAATCCCAGCACGCTGCTCAAGCCGGAGATGTTCGCCATCGTCCGCGTCTATGGTGCGCCGAGGACCGATGTGCTGACCGTGCCGCTCCAAGCTGTTCAGAGCACCGCGGCCGGCAAGCTCGTATTCGTCCGGCGGGCACCGGACGAATTCGAGCCGCGGCTCGTGACGCTGGGAGAAGAGAGCGGCGAACGGGTTGCCGTACTGGCCGGGCTGGATGAAGGAGAGCAGATCGTGACCACGGGCGCTTTTAGGCTCAAGTCGGAGGCGGAGAGGCACAAGATCGAGGAAACGCGATGATCGTCCCCGTTCTGGAGTTCGTGCTCCGCCAACGGGCGTTGGTGATCGGTGTGACATGCCTGCTCGCGGTGGCCGGTGTCTTCGCCTTCAAGTCGATTCCCATCGACGCCTTCCCCGACGTGACGAATATCCAGGTGCAGATTTTGACCGAGGCGTCCGGGCTCGCGCCCATCGAGGTGGAGCGCTTTATTACCTACCCGATCGAGCTTCAGATGACGGGGTTGCCGGGGCTGACCGAAATCCGCTCGCTCTCAAAATTCGCCCTGTCGCAGATCACGGTCGTGTTTCACGACGAGATGGACCTGTACTTTGCACGCCAACTCGTGCTCGAGCGGCTCATCGCGGTCAAAGACCGCCTGCCTCCCGGCGTCGAACCCGTCCTGGCACCGGTGGCGACCGGGCTCGGAGAGATCTACCAATATTATCTGGAAGGGCCGAACGCGGGCTCGACAGATCCTCTCGTAGTCGAAGCCGAATTGACGGAGCATCGGACGCTCCAGGATTGGGTGCTGCGTCCGCTATTTAAAAGCGTCCCGGGCGTCATCGACGTAAACTCGCTGGGCGGCTTCGTGAAGCAGTACCAGGTCCTCGTGGACCCGGCCGCACTTCGCAAATACGACCTGGCGTTGCAGGAGGTGTACGCGGCGGTCGCGAAAAACAACGCCAATGTCGGTGGGAATGTGCTGGAGCGGCATTCGGAGCGGGCCATCGTCCGCGGCGTCGGTCTGATCAAGTCCGTGGACGACATCGAGCGCATTCTTCTGAAAGAAGCCGGCGGGACACCGGTCTACGTCCGGGACGTCGCCGAAGTGCGCATCGGCCATGCCGTGCGCCACGGGGCGGCCGTCCTGAACGGGGAGCGGGAAGTCGTGGCTGGGATCGTGTTGATGCTTCGCGGGGGGAACGCTCGTGAGGTGGTGCAGGCGGTCAAGGAAAAGGTGGAAGCCATTCACCTTGGGAATATACTGCCCGGCCACCGGATTATTCCCTTTTACGATCGGATCGAGTTGGTCCACGCGGCGATCCGGACCGTGCAGAATGCGTTGATCGAAGGCATCGTTCTCGTTGCGCTCGTCTTCTTCGTGTTCCTGGGCAACGTGCGAAGCGTGCTCGTCGTCATGGCGGCGCTGCTGGTCACCCCGCTCGTGACCTTCATCGTCATGCAGCGCGTCGGGCTTTCGGCCAATCTGATGACGCTCGGCGGGCTGGCCATCGCGATCGGCGAGATTGCCGACGGATCCCTCGTCGTGGTCGAGAACGTCTACCGCCATCTGGCGCAAAATCACAACCCCGTCCGTAGCAAGTCGGACGTGATCCTCCATGCCACCAAGGAGGTGGGCAGGCCGATCTTGTTCGGGATTCTGATCATCACGGTCGTTTTTCTACCGTTGATGACGCTCCATGGGATTGAGGGCAAGATGTTCGCCCCGCTCGCCTACACGCTCGTCATCGCGCTCTTGGCCTCGGTGGTCGTGACCCTGACCCTCTCGCCGGTGCTGTCCTCGGTGGTGTTGCGGGGTCACCAGACGGACGACACCAGGGCCACTCGATGGATGCGGGTCGGCTATCAGCCGGTGCTTGGGTGGGCCTTGAAGCATCGGAGCCTTGTGCTGACGGGCTCCCTTCTGCTGCTGGGAGCCAGCCTGCTGATGCTGCCGTCCATCGGGCGGGAATTCATCCCGACGCTGGACGAAGGAGCCCTCACCCCCCAGGTGGTGCGGCTGCCCAGCGTTTCGCTGCCGGATTCCATCGCAATCGAGAGGGAAGTGCAAGAGGCCATGTTGGAGTTTCCGGAGGTGCGGCTCGTGTTGAGCAAGATCGGCCGCTCCGACATCGCGTACACGCCGGAAGAGCCGAACGAGAGCGATCCGATCGTTCTTCTGGCGCCGCGGGACCAATGGACCACGGCCGGCACGAAAGCCGGCTTGGTCGACGCTATTCGGCGGCGGCTGGCGGAGATTCCCGGGATTGCCGTCCTCATGAGCCAACCGATTCAAGAGCGGGTGGACGAATTGATCTCCGGCATTCGGACGGAATGCGCCATCAAGCTCTTTGGCGACGACTTGAGTGTACTTCAAGAGAAGGCCGACGAGATTGCCGGCATCATGCGCACCGTGCGGGGCGTGAAGGACGTGAAAGTAGAGCCGATCGCCGGCCAGCCGTATCTGACCGTGGACATCGATCGGTGGAAGATTGCCCGCTATGCCCTCAATGTCGCCGACGTCCAGGATATCATCGCCACCGCCGTCGGCGGCCGTGCGGTGACGACCATTTACGAGGGCGAACGGCGCTTTCAGCTGATTGTCCGGCTCCCCGAACGTTATCGAAACAGTGTTGCGGCCATCGGTGACATTCGTGTCATGGGAGGTACAGGCCGCGCACCGATCCCGCTCAGTGACTTGGCCACCATCGACATGCAGGAGGGCCCCGCGCGGATCAGCCGCGAACAGATCAAGCGGCGCATCTACATCGGCTTCAACGTGGTGGATCGGGACATCGGGAGCGTCGTGGACGAAGGGCGGCGGCGACTGGCCGCCGACCTGCAGCTGCCCGAAGGCTACAGCGTGACCTGGGGGGGGACGTTTGAAAGCATGGAACGGGCGAACGCGCGGCTGCTCGTCGTCGTGCCCATCACGCTGGGGCTGATTGTGTTCTTGCTCTTCCTCGCCTTCCATTCCTGGCGCTACGCCGTGTTGATCATGCTGAACCTGCCCTTCGCGCTGATCGGGGGCATCGTGTCCTTATGGCTGACCGATCAGTATTTGAGCGTGCCGGCGTCGATCGGCTTCATCGAGTTGTTCGGCCTGGCGGTGGGAAACGGGATCGTGCTCGTGTCCTACATCAACCAGCTGCGGAACGAAGGCAAGAAGACGGAGGAGGCCATTGTCGCCGGATGCACGCTGCGGCTTCGCCCCGTGGTGATGACCATGATGACCACCCTCCTCGGCCTCTTGCCGCTGGCCCTGGCCCAGGGAATCGGCGCGGACGTCCAACGCCCGCTTGCGACGGTGGTGATCGGAGGAGTGTTCACCTCCACGATGTTGACGCTCGTGGTGTTGCCGGCCCTGTACTGGTGGCTGGCGGAAAAGGAAGCGGCAAAAGCACATGCGCCCCAGTGGGTGTAGACGGGGCGCCGGAAGAGCGAGGCGACCTAAAAACGAAATTCTTGGATGTACCACCGCCCGCCTTCTTTGACGACGACGTAGGTGGCGGGCGTCGATTGAGATCCCAAAGCGCGGATGTGACCGGTGAAGACGGCGCGGCTTCCCTCTACTTTGCGCGAAAGAAACTCGCTGGCATAGTTGCTGGCGACCACCGGGTTCTTCTGAATCTCTTCGATGAAAACAGGAAGGGGCATCTTGCTCTTGGCTTTCGAGGACAAGTAGCTGTACGCTCGTTCGTAATCCTGCTTGCCGATGGCTTCGATGTGCGATTCCACCACCTTGCCGGCTTCGAACGTGCGTCCCCAAAACCACCAGACGGGAGCGCCGATGATGAGCGCCGTCACGAGTAATTTTTTCATAGGGTTCCTCCATCCGCCTGCGCCACTGCGAAGAATGGCCTAAGGTAGTCATCTAGACGAGCGCAGGGGTGCAGTCAATGAATCACTGATATCGCGCCGGTTGGAATCGAATGCGCTTCTTGGGAATTCCGGGGATTCCCATGGGGAGAACAAGGCGGTGCCCCAGGAGGCCGGTGAGAAGATCTGTCCGACGGGACGGACACATTGTCGGGAGTGAGTTGGTCCCGAGCCAGGCTCCATCCGTAACGTGTGATGCCGCCATGCGGCGCCGCACCGGTACATGCCTTGCACCGGGCGGAGCTTGCCCCCAAGAAAGGAGGCGACTCATGCCGCAGATCAAAATAACCCTAGGGCTACTGACGCCGTTGCTGTTCCTGGTCGGATGCAGCCATACGATTCCCGATAGCGAGATGAAACCCACACCACCGCCGCAGTTGGGCGGGGCGACGCCGGCCATCGCGCCCTGGACGCCGGGCGGAAGCAGACGCAGGCACCGGAATCGGCGGTGCCCGTGACGCTGAACGCGGATCTCTCTCCGCTGCAGCGCGTCATCCAACGGGCTGTTCCCGAGCGGATTGAGGACAGCGGCCACCCGCTGTCCAAAGACTATCGATGGCGGTTTGTCAGAGAAGGAGAGCCGCAGGTTTTCATCCAGGACGGACTGGTGCGCTACCGGGCGGTCTATCGCGGCGACATCGAATCCCAGGCCGCGCGTGCGTGCCGGCTGGATCCTCTCTATCCGGTGCTTGAGGGGACGGGCCGGCTCATGCTGCAGCAGCAGGACGAAGACCTGGTCGTCACCATGACCGACTCATTGGCATCGATGAGCCTGAAGCCCGAAAGCGACGGCAAGTGCAATATGTTCAACGTGCCGGTGAAGGAGCAATTGGCGGAACTCTTCCGGCAGGATGCCATCAAGCAGGACGTCGTCGACGCCGTGAATCGCGCCGGGTTCACGATTCCGATCCACTTCGTATGGGAACGGCTCCACGGTCCCGTGGCGGTGAGCCTGGCGCAGGCGAACCAGCAACTGTGCCTGTACGGCAAAGTGCGGGACGTCACCGTGGGGTCTCTCAAGGGAACGGCGCAGCAGACGACAATCTCGGGTGTCGCGCGGCAAACCCCCACGGCGCTGTACGAAGCGGCGTGTCAAACGCCCGCCATCGCTCCGGTCCTCGTGAAGATGGAGCCCACGTCGCCGGCCGCGACTACCGAGGTGCGGCCGTACAAGGTGCTGCTGTCCGTGCCCATCCCCTATGCCGTACTCAATCAGCAGCTCAATGACACATTGTTTCACAGCGAAGCCAAACTGCCGTCCGCGTTCGTCGACGACCGCCTGCGGATCGAACGTGTCACCGCCTCGGACGCGAATGGGCGGGTGTTGTTGGCCGTCGAAACCAGCGGCGACGTGAAAGGGACCATCTATTACTGGGGCACGCCGACGCTGGAGGACGACGGTGACATGATAACGCTCCCCGATCTCCAGATGGCAACGGAGTCCAGGGCCGCGTTGGACGACATCAAAACGGGGTACTGGCAGAGAGTCGATCAGGAGCTGCGGGAGCCAATGCGGGAGGCCGTGAAGTTCGACCTGTCCCAGCGGCTCGGCGATATGAAAAGCGCCATGAGCGGACAGCATAAATCCGGAGGCCTGACGATGGACCTGTTGTTCAGCCGCCAGGAAGCGGCCAGGGCCTATTCGACGGGGGACGCCGTGGTCGCGGATGTGCTGTTGGAAGGCACGGCGAATGCGACCGGACTGTTGCCGGTGGAGACCCGCACGCCGCGTCCGATGCGATCGGACCAACCGCCGAAGCGAGCCGCGGCGGAACCGGAAGCGCGTTCGTCACGTTGATGCACCTCCAGTCGGCATGACCCGGGCGGTGGGGCGCCATAGGCGCCCGCCGCCTGCCCGGTCTCGTGCCGGCAAGGCAATCGCCATCATCGTCACGCCTCATCTGCTCATTGACAGGGATGCCCGCACGTCCTAGTCTGGTCGCATTCTCCCGAACATTCCGGCCTCACACCCTGGCATCCGACGGCGGGAGAGGGACATGACCAGCCGCATCACGATCATTCAAGGCAATCCGGACGCGCAGGGGCGTCACTTGGGTCACGCCTTGGCCGACGAATATGCCAAGGGAGCGGAAGACGGCGGACATACCGTGCGCCGCATCGAGGTGGCGCAGATGGAATTTCCTCTGCTCCGCACGAAGGAAGAGTTCGAGCACGGCGCGGTGCCGAAATCGATCGAAGAGGCGCAGGAGGCGATCGCCTGGGCGAATCATCTGGTGATTCTCTATCCCCTCTGGCTCGGCACCATGCCGGCTCTCCTGAAGGCGTTTTTCGAACAGGTGTTTCGTCCCGGCTTTGCATTTCAGTACGCCGAGGGAAGAGGACTGCCGAAGAAGCGCCTGACGGGCAAATCAGCCCGCATCGTCGTCACGATGGCGATGCCGGCCTTTGTGTACCGCTGGGTGTTCTCCGCGCACAGCCTGAAAAGTCTGGAGCGCAACATTCTCAGGTTCGCCGGCATCCGCCCGATCCGAACGAGCCTCATCGGCATGGTGGAAGGCCAAAGCGACGAACAGCGGGCGGGATGGCTCGACAAGATGCGGGCGTTGGGCGAAGCAGCAAGGTAAAACGTTGCCCTCTGCAAACGCTGCATCTCAAGCAGGACGCTCACAAATTCCATTCAGGTCGCAGAAAGCACGGCGGCGTCGCAGGGAACACGTGCGACCGAAAACGCCGCACCGGGGAAGGCGCGTGTAGCGCCGGGGTTGGCGGGTGAAATGAGAGAAGGCGCGTGTAGCGC